>NZ_JBIAUC010000007.1:55818-365670 GCF_042892355.1 Streptomyces sp. NPDC001796
GGGGGGGGGGGGCGGGGCTCCACCTCGCCTTCGGGGCGGGGCCCCCCCCCCCCCCCGCCCCGGGCGGCCCCCCCGGGGGGGGCCCCCCCCCCCCCCCGCCCCCCGCGGCCGTGGCACCGGATCGACCGCTTTGTCGCATCCACGGGGATCCGTTGGGATCCGTTGGGTCCGTTGGGATCCGTTGGGAGACAGTTCATGTACGACTACGACCTCCTGGTCGTGGGATCGGCCAACGCCGACCTGGTGATCGGGGTCGAGCGGCGGCCCGCGGCCGGGGAGACCGTGCTCGGCTCCGACCTGGCCGTCCACCCGGGCGGCAAGGGGGCGAACCAGGCGGTGGCCGCCGCCCGCCTCGGCGCCCGTACGGCGCTGCTGGCCCGGGTCGGCGACGACGCGCACGGACGGCTGCTGCTGGACGCGCAGCGCGAGGCGGGCGTCGACACGGCGGGGGTCCTGGTCGGCGGGGCGCCCACGGGGGTCGCGCTGATCACGGTGGACCCGTCGGGGGACAACAGCATCGTGGTCTCCCCGGGCGCCAACGGGCGGCTCGCCCCCGAGGACGTACGGGCCGCGCGGAGCCTGCTGCACATCTCCCGGGTGGTGTCGGCGCAGCTGGAGATCCCGCTGGACACGGTGGAGGAGGTCGTACGG
The DNA here is from genome assembly GCF_042892355.1 of Streptomyces sp. NPDC001796. Lineage (NCBI taxonomy): Bacteria > Bacillati > Actinomycetota > Actinomycetes > Kitasatosporales > Streptomycetaceae > Streptomyces > Streptomyces sp. NPDC001796. The sequence continues at coordinate 56,470 of NZ_JBIAUC010000007.1, forward strand.
AACCTGCCGTCCGGCACCCGGTTCGTGCTGAACCCGTCGCCGCCGAGGCCACTGCCCGCCGAGGTGCTGGCGGCCTGTGACCCGCTGATCGTGAACGAGCACGAGGCACGGGTCATCGCGGGCGACGAACTGGGCGGGGCGCCCGAGGAGTGGGCGCGGGCGCTGCTGGCGCTCGGCCCCCGCTCGGTGGTGGTGACGCTGGGCGCGGAGGGGGCGCTGGTGGCGGCCGACGGCGTCATGACGCGCATCCCCTCCGTGAAAGTGGACGCCGTCGACACGACGGGCGCGGGCGACGCGTTCACGGCGGCGCTGGCCTGGCGGCTGGGCACGGGTGAGGCGCTGCCGGAGGCGGCGGCGTACGCGGCGCAGGTGGGGGCGGCGGCGGTCACGCGCCCCGGCGCCCAGGAGTCCTACCCCACCGCCGAGGAGGTCGGCGCCCTGTGCTGTGCCGGCCCGGGGGACAGCTCCGAGACCCCCGGCCGGGACGGCGAGCCGGGAGCGTCCCTGCGAGGTGGGTCCCTGTGAAGAAGGCCGGAATCCTGAACCGTCATCTCGCGGGTGCCCTGGCCGAGTTGGGGCACGGTCACGGGGTCCTGATATGCGACGCGGGCATGCCGATCCCGGCGGGCCCGCGGGTCGTGGACCTGGCGTTCCGCGCCGGGGTGCCGTCCTTCGCGGAGGTCCTGGACGGTCTGCTTCAGGAGCTGGTGGTGGAGGGCGCCACGGCCGCGCACGAGGTGCGGGACGCCAACCCGCAGGCCACGGCGCTGCTGGAGGCCCGCTTCCCGGACCTCGAGCTGGTCCCGCACGAGAAGCTGAAGCGGCTCACGGCCGACGCCCACCTGGTGGTCCGCACCGGCGAGGCCCGCCCGTACGCGAACGTACTCCTGCGCTGCGGCGTCTTCTTCTGAACCGGCCGCTGCGCCCGAGTGAACCGGCCGCTGCGCCCGAGACACTTCGAGGGGCCCGGTCACTGCCCGGGCCCCTCGGTTTCCCCCACCCCGCCAGAACCCCCGTGATCCCCCCAGATCCCCCCGGGGAGTCCTGACTCCCCTTACGACACGCGGAGAGCGGCAAGGGTTGCACCGTTCGCCGAGAAATTTGCCGCGGGGCCCGGCGCGGGCGGCGCAGGCCTGACTGGCACGGGCTTTGGACAGGGGCGATGATGGATGGAGAGAAGAAGGTGATGGATCACGAACGACCGTGAGCCGGACAAGGCAGACTCCCCCTCGCCGAAGGCGTCCGCTCCGGAGCGAACGTCGGCCCCCGAGGCCATGCGGAGCGCGGCCGCGCAGCTGACCGAGCTGCTCGGGCGGGCTCCTCAGTCCGTTTCGGCGCTGAGGCCGACGGATCAGGGCTGGGAGGCCCTCATCGAGGTCCTCGAGCTGGAGCGCGTTCCGGACACGAGCAGCGTCATGGCCAGCTACAGGGTCGTTCTGGACCCCGCGGGCAATCTGATGGGCTACGAACGCGTACGCCGCTACACCCGCGCGCAGGTCGACAAAGAGGGCCGCTGACAGCGGCCGACGCCCTTCGCTCGAAGGGGAAGATTGTGACTGTAGTGCCGCAGGGCGGTGGTCTGCCGGCCGGCGGGGGCGGCGGAGGTTCGGGCAACCTCTACGACGTACTGGAACTGGTCCTCGACCGGGGCCTGGTCATCGACGCGTTCGTACGGTTGTCCCTCATCGGCATCGAGATCCTGAAGATCGACGCACGCGTCGTCGTGGCGAGCGTGGACACCTATCTGCGCTTCGCCGAGGCTTGCAACCGACTGGATCTGGAGTCGGGCCGCAAGGCCCCCGCCACGCTGACCGATATCACCCAGAGCATCACCGAGGGTGGTGCCCGGGGCAAGAGCAAGGGCGCGCTGACCGGCGCGGTGGAGGCGTTCACGGAATCGCTCCAGAAGGGGAGCAAGGAGCGCGAGAAGGAACACGAGCACATCGAACGCGGCTCGAGCCACCGTTCCTCGAAGGACCGGGAGGAGTGAGCGAGCCGATGGCGCTGTACGTGTACGCGATCACCAAGGACTCGCATCCGCTGGATCTGGACGGGGTCAAGGGCGTGGGCGAGGCGCCCGCCGAGCTGCGCGCCGTCCACAGCGGTTCGCTGTGCGCCGTCGTCAGTGACGCCCCCGAGGACCTGTCGGTCGCACGCCGGGACCTGGAGGCACACAACGAGGTCCAGGGACGTCTGTGGGCCGGCGGCAGCATCCTGCCGCTCGGCTTCGGCTACGTCGCCGAGAACGAGGACGCCGTACGCGCGGTGCTGGAGTCGCGGGCGGAGGAGTTCGCCCAGCGTCTGGACGAGCTGACCGGGCGGGCGGAGTACAACGTCAAGGGCGTGCAGAGCGAGGACGATCTGCTGCGCACCATCCTCGAGGAGTCCGAGCAGGTCGCGGCGCTGAACGCGCGGACCCGCGAGGGCGGGAGCTACGAGGACCGGCTGGCGCTCGGTCAGCTCGTGGCGCAGGAGGTGCAGAACCGTCAGGAGGCGCAGGCCGAGGAGGTCCTGGCCGCTCTGCGGCCGCTCGCACTGTCCGAGAAGGTCTCGCCGCCGTCCAAGCAGTACTTCGTGAACGCGTCCTTCCTGGTGGACGGGGAGCGGGCGGAGGAGTTCACGCAGGCCGGACGGGAACTGGCCGAGCGCCTCGGCGAGGGCATCGAGCTGCGGGTACGGGGGCCACTGCCGCCGTACAGCTTCGCCTGACCGTCCTGGCCGACCGGCCCAATGGCATGAGGAGGCGCTGTGGGAGGACTGGTCACGGGGATCCTGGGGCTGCCGCTAGCCCCCTTCAAGGGCATCGGCTGGGTGCTCGACAAGGTCGTCCAGACCGCGGAGCAGGAGTACTACGACCCGGCTCCCATCCAGGAGGAGCTGATCAACCTGGAGCAGGCGCGGACCGAGGGCCGTATCGGCGAGGAGGAGTTCGCGCGGCGCGAGGAGGCGCTGCTGCACCGCCTGGAGGAGATCAGGGCCTACCACCTGCGGCGGGCGCAGGGCGGGGCGTGACGATCGGCGCAGGAAAGAAAAGAGACGGACCATGAACAACGCCAAGATCGGTGCGGCTGTCCTCGGCGGCTATCTGCTGGGCCGGACGAAGAAGGGCAGGCTCGCCCTGAGCGTGGGGGCGGCGCTGGCCGGGTCGCGGATGAGGCCCGGGCAGGTCGGCAAGCTGCTCCAGGACTCCCCCGTCCTCGGCAACGTCAGCAAGCAGGTGCGCGGTGAGCTGGCGAGCGCGGGCAGGGCCGCGGCGACCACCGTGCTGTCGGCGAAGGCCGAGAGCCTGGCCGACGCCCTGCACGAACGCACCGTGGGGCTGAAGGAGAAGGCGCACGGCGAGGGCGGGCGCGGCCGGGACGAGGAGGCCCGCGACGAGGAAGGCGCGGACGAGGAGGACCGGGAGGACGACCGGGAGGACGACCGGGACGACGCAAGCCGGAGAGAGCGTCGCAGCGGAGCGGGGGAGGAGTCGGATCGCCGGGGCGAGGGGGGCGGAAAGAAGGCGAAGAGCGGGTCCGCACGATCGAGGAGGCCGGACGATGGTTGAGGGCACCCTCAACAAGGTTCGTGGTCAGGTGCAGGGAAACCCTGGCGCGGAGCGGCTGAAGCAAGAGCTTGAGGAGTACCTGCAGGCCCGGCTCCAGGTGATGCTCGAGGGCATGGGCGAGCGGCTGGGTGAGGGTGCCCGCCGGCTGGCGGAGACGCATGTCGGTCCCGGCATGCTGGGCAAGCTCGCCCTGAAGGGCGGCAAGAAGCTCCTCGGAGGGGGAGGCGCGGGGGCGGGGGCGGGCGGAATGCTGTCCCAGGCGAAGGACACGCTGCTCGGCAAGGTCAAGGAGGCGGCGGGCGTAGGAGGCAAGAAGAACAAGCCCGGCGGACCGCAGCGGGGACTGACCATCATCGAGGACGTCGACGTGGGCGTGCCCGTGCGCGAGGCCTACAACCAGTGGACGCAGTTCCCGGACTTCGAAAAGTTCGCCAAGGGTGTCGAGGACGTCCGGCAGGACGACGAGACCACGACCCACTGGCAGGCGAAGATCGCCAAGTCACGTCGCCAATGGCGGGGCGTCGTGACCGAGCAGGTGCCCGACGAGCGCATCGCCTGGACCACCGAGGGCCCCAAGGGCACGAACAAGGGCGTCGTCACCTTCCACCCGCTCGGCGACAACCTCACCAAGGTGCTTCTCGTCCTGCGGTACTACCCCAAGGGCCTGTTCGAGAAGACGGGCAGCCTGTGGCGCGCCCAGGGGCGGCGGGTGCGGCTCGATCTCAAGCTCTACCGCTCGTTCGTCATGTCCCGCGGCGAGGCCACCGGCGCCTGGCGCGGCGAGGTCCGCGACGGGGAGGTGGTCCGCAGCTCGGAGGAGGTGGAGCGCGAGGAGCGCGAGGAAGCGGAGAAAGAGAAGGCAGAGGGCCGCGAGGAACGCGAAGAAGAACCCGAGGAGCGCCGCGAGGGCGAGGAAGAAGAAGAGGAAGAGGAAGAGGACCGCGGGCGACGCCGGGACGAGGAAGAGGACGAGTACGACAAGGACGAGGAGGAAGAGGAAGAGCACCGGGAACGCGACGACAACCCCACCTCCGAGGAGGACGACGAGTGGGAGGAGGACGAAGACGAGCAACCCGACGACCGCTACGACGAGAGGGAAGCATCCGGAGGGCGTCGGCGCCGCGGATAGCCGCGGGCGCCGAGGTGCGCGAGCCCGCCGGTCTTCGCGTCGCCGGCGCCGGGTGCTCAAGGGAACGAGGTCGAGTGTGCCGTGTCCGAGCCCGCCGTCCCCGCGTCGCGGCCCCTGACCCCCTACAGTCAGGGATCCTCCGGCGCGAACCTGGCCGACATCCTTGAACGCGTGCTCGACAAGGGCATCGTGATCGTCGGCGACATCAAGATCAACCTGCTCGACATCGAGTTGCTCACCATCAAACTCCGGCTCCTGGTGGCCTCCGTGGACAAGGCCCGGGAGATCGGCATCGACTGGTGGGAGCACGACCCGGCGCTGTCCTCCCGCGCCGACGGCCGACGCAGCCTCCGGGAACAGAACGAGCGGCTGCGGGCCGAACTGGAGGAGCTGCGCGAACAGCTCGCGTCGTCCCCACCGCCCGAGCTGTCCGAGGGCAGGTCCGGCCGCCGCAGCCGGCCGCGGGAGGACCGCGACACCGAACGAGAACCGCGACGGGACCGCGACACCGAACGAGAACCGCGACGGGACCGCGACACCGAACGAGAACCGCGACGGGACCGCGACACCGAACGAGAACCGCGCACCGAGTCCCGGCGGGCCCGGCGCAGGGTCGATGAGGACGAGGACCGGAGCTGAGGACGGTGGACGAGCAGCTGTGCTACGCGTATGCCGTGCTGGGGGCGTCCGCCCTGGACGAGACGGCGCTCGCGGCTGTCCGGGGCGTGGCGGACGCCCCCGTCACCCTGGTCCGCCACGGCCAGGTGGCGGCCGCGGTGAGTGCGGTGCCCGCGGCCGAGTTCTCGGAGGCGGCCCTGAAGGCCGGTCTCGAGGACCTGCGGTGGCTGGAGGCGACGGCCCGGGCGCACCACTTCGTGATCGAGACCCTGGCCGGGCACACCACGGTCCTTCCGCTGCGGCTGGCCACCGTCTACCTGGACGAGAGCCGGGTGGGGGAGATGCTGGCCGGGCGGGAGGCGGAGTTCGCCGCGCTCCTCGACCGGCTCGCCGCGCACGTGGAGTGGGGCGTGAAGGTCTACGTCGAGGCGCCGCCCGAGCCCCCGCCCGCCCAGGCGCCCACCGGCGCCCCGGCGGGCGGGGAGAACCCGGGGCGGGCGTATCTGCGCAGCCGTCGGCACCAGCGGCAGGCGCGCGAGGACGCCTGGCGGCTCGCCGAGGAGGCCGTTCGGCGGACCGAGCAGGAGGCCAGGGGCCTGGCGGTGGAACGCACCCGGCACCGGCCGCAGCAGGGGGGCCTCGCGCAGGTGCCGGGCGAGAACGTCGCCAACGACGCCTATCTGGTCCCGCGCAGGCTGTCCGAGGAGTTCCGCGACCGGATGCTGCACGCCGCCGACGGCCTGCCCGGGGTCCGCGTGGACGTCACCGGGCCGTGGGCGCCGTACTCCTTCACCGCGCCGCTCGCGCCCGACGAGCGGGAAGGGGCCGGGCAGCGGTGAGCGAGTACGGCCCGTACGACGACCGCCCGGTCGCTCAGCCGCAGGTGGCGTTGATCGACCTGCTGGACCGGCTGCTGAGCGGCGGTGTGGTGCTCACCGGCGATCTCGTGCTGTCCATCGCCGACGTGGACCTGGTGCGGATCTCGCTGCGGGCGGTGATCGTCGCGATCCGTGAGGAGCTGGACGAGGGGTGGGAGACGTTCCTGCCCCCGGGCCACTCCGCGCTTCCGGTCTACGGGAGCCACGGTGACGGGCCCGGCTGACGGCCCGGGCGCGGACCGGCTGCGGGAGGTGGCCGAGGCCGCGACCCGGGCGTTCTCGCTGCTGCCCGCCCGCCCGGACGAGGTCCCCTCGCCGTCCGCCGGCCGGGGCGCCGTCGCGCGCCGTCTGCACGCCGACCCGGAGACGGTGGAGCGGGACCTGGTCAAACTGGTCCTCACCATCGTCGAGTTGCTGCGCCAGCTGATGGAGCGGCAGGCCCTGCACCGCGTCGACGAGGGCGGTCTCACCGAGGAGCAGGAGGAACGGCTCGGACTGACCCTGATGCTGCTGCACGACCGGATGGCCGACCTGTGCGACCAGTACGGCCTGACCATGGCCGACCTCAACATCGACCTGGGCCCGCTGGGCACGCTGCTTCCACCCTGACAGCCTGTGAGCCCCTGGGCGAGCCGGGCCGCGCGAGCCGGGCCGCGCGGACCGGGCCCGCCCGAGGGGCGTCACCGGATCACGTGCTCCACGAACCGCTCCACCGTCTCCGCGAGGACCTCCCGCCCGTCCCGTGCCCACAGCCCGTCGTTGAACAGCTCGACCTCGATGGGACCGGTGTAGCCGGCAGCCTCCACGTATCCCTTCCACTCGCGCATGTCGACCGCGCCGTCGCCGATCTGCCCGCGGCCGTTGAGGACGCCCTCCGGCAGCGGGGTGGTCCAGTCGGCGAGCTGGAAGGTGTGGATCCGGCCACCGGCGCCCGCACGGGCGATCTGCTCGGGGGCCGTGTCGTCCCACCAGATGTGGTACGTGTCCACCGTGACGCCCACCTGCTCCGCCGGGAAGCGCTCGGCCAGGTCGAGGGCCTGGGCCAGGGTCGAGACCACACAGCGGTCCGAGGCGTACATCGGGTGGAGCGGCTCGATGGCCAGTCGCACACCGCGCTCGGCCGCGTACGGGCCCAGTTCGGCGAGCGCGTCCGCGATCCGCTCGCGCGCCCCGCGCAGGTCCCTGGAGCCGGCCGGCAACCCGCCCGAGACCAGGACCAGTGTGTCCGTGCCCAGCGTGGCCGCCTCGTCGACCGCCCGGCGGTTGTCTTCGAGGGCGCGCGCCCGCTCGTCGGGGTCGATCGCGGTGAAGAAGCCGCCCCGGCACAGGGTCGTCACCGTCAGCCCGGCGTCACGGACCAGCTTCGCGGTGGCCTCCACGCCGTAGGACTGGACGGGCTCCCGCCACAGGCCCACCCCCCGGACGTCCAACTCCAGGCAGGCGTCCACCAGTTCGGGCATGCCGAGCTGCTTCACCGTCATCTGGTTGATGGAGAACCGCTCCGGTGCCGTGCTCACTGGGCCACTCCGTACAGGGACAGCAGCGTCTTCATCCGCGTCTCGGCCAGCTCGAGGTCGGGGAACAGGCCGAGGCCGTCGGCGAGTTCGTACGCCTTGGCGAAGTGCGGCAGCGAGCGCGCCGACTGCAGGCCGCCGACCATCGTGAAGTGCTCCTGGTGGCCCGCGAGCCAGGCCAGGAAGACCACACCCGTCTTGTAGAAGCGGGTGGGCGCCTGGAACAGGTGGCGGGACAGCTCCACCGTGGGGTCGAGGAGTTCCCGGAAACCCTTCACGTCACCGGTGTCCAGGACCCGTACCGCCTCGGCCGCCAGCGGGCCGAGCGGGTCGAAGATGCCGAGCAGGGCATGGCTGAAGCCGTGCTCGTCGCCGGCGATCAGCTCCGGGTAGTTGAAGTCGTCACCCGTGTAGCAGCGCACGCCCTGCGGGAGGCGCCGACGCAGGTCGATCTCGCGCTGGGCGTCGAGCAGGGAGATCTTGACGCCGTCCACCTTGTCCGGGTGGGCGGCGATGACCTCGAGGAACACGTCCGTGGCGGCGTCCAGGTCGCTCGAGCCCCAGTAGCCCTCCAGTGCCGGGTCGAACATCGGGCCGAGCCAGTGCAGGACGACGGGTTCGGCGGCCTGGCGCAGCAGGTGGCCGTAGATCTCCAGGTAGTCCTCGGGACCCTTCGCCGTGGCGGCCAGGGCGCGGGACGCCATGAGGATCGCCTGTGCACCCGCCTCCTCCACCACGGCGAGCTGCTCCTCGTACGCCTTGCGGATCTCCTCCAGGGAGCCGGCGGTGAGCTGGTCGGTGCCGACCCCGCAGGCGATGCGCCCGCCGACCGCCTTCGCCTCGGCGGCGGAGCGGCGGATCAGCTCGGCCGCGCCCGCCCAGTCCAGGCCCATTCCGCGCTGTGCGGTGTCCATGGCCTCGGCGACACCGAGGCCGTGCGACCACAGATGGCGGCGGAAGGCGAGCGTGGCGTCCCAGTCGACGGCGGCGGGCGAGTCGGGGGACACGTCCGCGTACGGGTCGGCGACGACGTGTGCTGCCGAGAGGACCGTACGGGAGGTGAACGGCGTGCCGGAGGTGAGGGCGAGGGGCTCGCGGCGCGGCTCGTAGACCCTGAGCCGCCCGCTCGCGTCGGGGAGATGGATGGTCACAGGGAGATCTCCGGTACGTCGAGGCGGCGGCCCTCGGCCGAGGACTTCAGGCCCAGCTCGGCGAGCTGCACGCCGCGGGCGCCGGCCAGCAGGTCCCAGTGGTAGGGCGCGTCGGCGTAGACGTGCTTGAGGAACAGCTCCCACTGGGCCTTGAAGCCGTTGTCGAACTCGCCGTTGTCCGGGACCTCCTGCCACTGGTCGCGGAAGACCTCGGTGGCGGGTATGTCCGGGTTCCACACGGGCTTCGGGGTCGCCGAGCGGTGCTGCACGCGGCACTTGCGCAGTCCCGCGACCGCCGAGCCCTCCGTGCCGTCCACCTGGAACTCCACCAGTTCGTCGCGGTTGACGCGCACCGACCAGGAGGAGTTGATCTGCGCGATCGCGCCGCCTTCGAGTTCGAAGATGCCGTACGCGGCGTCGTCCGCCGTCGCGTCGTACGGCTTGCCGTTCTCGTCCCAGCGCTGCGGGATGTGGGTGGTCGCCAGGGCCTGTACGGACCTCACACGGCCGAACAGCTCGTGCAGCACGTACTCCCAGTGCGGGAACATGTCGACAACGATGCCACCGCCGTCCTCGGCACGGTAGTTCCAGGAGGGACGCTGGGCGGGCTGCCAGTCGCCCTCGAACACCCAGTAGCCGAACTCGCCGCGCACCGAAAGGATCCGGCCGAAGAAGCCGCCGTCGATGAGCCGCTTCAGCTTCAGCAGGCCGGGCAGGAAGAGCTTGTCCTGGACGACGCCGTGCTTGACGCCCGTCTCATGGGCGAGGCGGGCCAGTTCCAGGGCGCCCTGAAGGCTCGTCGCCGTCGGCTTCTCGGTGTAGATGTGCTTGCCCGCCGCGATCGCCTTCTTGATCGACTCCTCGCGTGCGGAGGTGACCTGCGCGTCGAAGTAGATCTCGACGGCCGGGTCGGCGAGGACCGCGTCCACGTCCGTCGACCAGTGCTCCAGGCCGTGCTGCTCGGCGAGCGCCTTCAGGGCGTGCTCGCGGCGGCCGACGAGCACCGGCTCGGGCCACAGCACGGCGCCGTCGCCCAGGTCGAGGCCGCCCTGCTCGCGGAGGGCCAGGATGGAACGGACGAGGTGCTGGCGGTAGCCCATGCGCCCCGTCACGCCGTTCATGGCGATTCGCACCGTCTTGCGTGTCACGTCGATCCCTTCGTACGCGTCCGGCGCCTCGTACGCTCCGGGGTGAGCGTGACAGCAAGCGCTTTCTATGCACGAAGACGCTAGCCTCTGTGCGGCGGCTCGGACAAGACCGCGGAGCCGACGAGATGCACGTGTCCGCATACAGCGTCACAGGAGGTGACACGACGGACACGGTGCCGTGAAGTCGGCCGGTCCGGGAGCGTGAAGTTGGTCGATCCGTCGAACACGGTGAACCGCGGGCCTGTACATGGGTGTCCGTAGAGCTGTAGATGGATCTCGGCGGATGTCGGTGGATGTCGGTGGACGGACACGACGGACGCCGCCGAGCACGACGGGTACGACGAGACACGCGACCGGAGGACGACGATGACGGTGACCCTGGCGGACGTGGCGGCGCGCGCACAGGTGTCGCCCGCCACCGTGTCGCGCGTGCTGAACGGGAACTATCCCGTGGCGGCGTCGACCCGGGAACGGGTGCTGCGCGCGGTGGACGAGCTGGACTACGTCCTCAACGGCCCGGCGAGCTCGCTGGCCGCGGCCACCTCCGACCTGGTCGGGATCCTGGTCAACGACATCGCCGACCCCTTCTTCGGGATCATGGCGAGCGCGATCCAGTCGGAGATCGGGGGCCCGGGCGGACGGGCCGGCGGCGAACGGCTCGCCGTGGTGTGCAACACCGGCGGCTCGCCGGAGCGGGAGCTGACGTATCTGACGCTGCTGCAACGGCAGCGGGCGGCGGCCGTGGTGCTCACCGGTGGCGCGGTGGAGGTCAGCACGCATGTGGAGGCCGTGGGCGCGAAGCTGCGCAAGCTCGCGGCGGCGGGGACCCGAGTGGTGCTGTGCGGCCGGCCGCCGGCGCCCGAGGCGATCGCCCTCACCTTCGACAACCGCGGCGGCGGCCGGCAGCTCACCGAGCACCTGATCGGGCTCGGGCACCGGCGGCTCGGCTATATCGCCGGCCCGGAGGAGCGCACGACGACGCGGCACCGTCTGGAGGGCCACCGGGAGGCACTGGCCGCCGCCGGGCTCGAGGACGACCCGAAGCTGACGGTGCACGGCCGCTACGACCGCCGGGCCGGTTACGAGGCGACACTCGAACTCCTGCGCAGGGACCCGTCTCTCACGGCGATCGTGGCCGCGAACGACACGGTCGCGCTGGGCGCGTGCGCGGCCCTGCGGGACTCCGGGCTGCGCATCCCCGACGACGTGTCGGTGGCCGGCTTCGACGACCTCCCGTTCGCGATCGACGCGGTACCGGCCCTGACGACGGTCCGCCTTCCGCTCGCGGAGGCGGGGGCCCGCGCGGGCCGTATCGCGATGGGACGCGAGGAACCGCCGCCGGGCGGGATCGCGACGGTGCGGGGCGAGTTGATGGTGCGGGGTTCCACGGGGGTGCCGCGAGGGTAGGCGCGTACGGGATCCTCGGGCGCGTCGCGCGGCCGGGGCGCGTACGGGGTCCTCGGGCGCGTCGCGCGGGCACGGCGCGTACGGGATCTCGGGCGCGCCGCGCGGCCGGGGCGCGCCCGAGTGTCGCCGACGGGCGCTCCCCACACGTGCCGAGTAGGGTCCATGAGCATGAAGCTCGCGTTCTCCACCCTCGGTGTCCCCGGCCTGCCCATACCCGATGTGGTCCACCTCGCGGCGACCCACGGCTACCACGGTGTCGAACTGCGCGCGCATCCCGACGAACCCGTGCACCCGGGCATCGGCCCCGCCGAACGGGCCGACGCGGCCGCCGCGTTCAAGGCGGCCGGTGTCGAGATCCTGGGGCTCGCAGGGTACGCACGCGTGGCCGCGCCCGGTGACGACGCGCCGGTCCTGGCGGAGATCCGCGACCTCCTCGACCTGGCCCACGACGTGGGCGCTCCCTTCGTCCGCGTCTTCCCCGGCGGCGGCACCGAGCAGAGCCCGGAGGAGGCCGACGCGACGGCCGCCCGGCGCCTGGGCACCGCCGCCGAGCACGCCGCCGACGCCGGTGTACGGATCCTGCTGGAGACGCACGACTCGCACCGCACCGGCGCGGACGCCCTGCGTGTCCTCGGCGCGGTCGGCCACCGGAACGCGGGCGCGCTGTGGGACGTGATGCACACCTGGCTGGGCGGCGAGCAGCCGCAGGAGACGTACGCGGCGCTGTCCCCGTACCTCGGCTACGTCCAGGTCAAGGACATCGCGTCCGCCGACGACAAGACACCGCTGCCGCTGGGCTCCGGCGTCCTCCCGCTCGCCGAGTGCGTGGAGGTCCTCTCCCGCCACGGCTGGGACGGCTGGCTGTGCTGGGAGTACGAGAAGCGCTGGTACGAGTCGGCGACACCGCTGCCGGAGCTGCTGGGCGCGGGGCGGGAGCACCTGGGGCGGCTGCTGAACGAGTCGGCTTAGAGCCCGGCTCGATGAGCCGGCTTGGAGCCCCAGCTCCGGGGAATCGGCTCAGGGACCCGGTTCCGAGGAATCGGCTCAGGGAGCCCCTGCCCGGCGGCCGCCGTTGTTCGGTGGCCGCCGCCCGGTGACCCCCGTCTCAGGCGCTGTGCCCGTGACATGCGACCCGCCGCCGGCTGGTCCTTCGGGCGGTGGCTCCGCCGGCTGTGGAGGACGAGGTTGCTCTCATGCGGCGATCGTCTCGGATCGGCACTGAGAGGTCCGGCTCTCGAACGTCGCTCGTCAGACCACCCCACTCAGCGGCACCTCGCGTCGGCCCGCCCGGGCCCTGCCGCCTCCCGAAGTGCGACGGATCCGCCAGTTGTGTCGCACTGACAGCCCACACCCACCCCGCACCCGGCCGGAACCACCGATCCCCCGCACGCTGGAAGCCGCCGTCTGCCCGGACCGCCCCTACCTCGCCATCTCCCCCGCCGCCTGAGCCGACTTCCTCGCCACCCTCGCCTCCAGCAGCGAGCGGCACTCCGGCCACTCCTCCGCCGTGATCGAGTAGATCGCGGAGTCCCGGAGCCGGCCCTCCTCGCCCGGTGACCAGGAACGGGACCAGTTGCGCAGGACGCCCTCGAAGCGGGCGCCCGCGCTCTGGATCGCCGCGCGGGAGCGGTCGTTGCGGGCGTCGGTCTTCAGGTCGACGCGGGCCACGCCCCACTCCTCGAACGCGTGGCGGAACAGCAGGAGTTTGGACTCGGCGTTGACGCCCGTTCCCTGGGCGGAGCGGGCGAGCCAGGTGACGCCGACCTCGATGGCGTCGAGCCGGTCCTCCGTACGCCAGGAACGCGGGTCCCAGTACGCCGTCGCACCGACCGCCCGCCCCGTGGCGAGGGAGATCTGCGCGTACGGGGCGAGCCGGCCCGCCGCCGCACGGCCGAGCTGGGCGTCGATGTACGCCCCGACCTCGTCCGCCCTCGGCACCCACGTGAACGCGTACGTGTCCCGGTCCTCCTCCGCCGCCACCGCCAGGTCGGCCGCGTGCCGGTGCTCCAGCGGCTCCAGGCGTACGAGCGTCCCCTCCAGGACCGGCCCTTCCAGCTCGAACGTCAACGCTCTCCCGCCCCTCTGTCCGGCAACCCCGCCCGCAGTTCCGCGAACACCTCGTGGAAGTCCGGGAAAGTCTTCCGCACGCACCCGGGGTCGTCGAACGAAATACCGGGCACCCGAAGGCCCGTCACCGCGAAGGACATGGCGATGCGGTGGTCGCCGTAGGTCTTGATGTCCGTGCCCACCGGCGCCCCCGGCGCGATCTCGATCCAGTCCGGGCCCGTGACCACCCCCACCCCCAGCCGCCGCAGGTTCTCGGCGCAGGCCTCCAGGCGGTCGCACTCCTTCACCCGGGTGTTCGCGACGTCCTCGATACGGACCGGACCGGAGGCGAACGGGGCGATCGCCGCGAGGGTGGGCATCGTGTCGGAGATGTCCCGCATGGTGACCGTCAGGCCCCTCGACTCGCCCGTCCCGCGCACCGTCGTACGGTCCGCGGCCACCTCCACCTCCGCTCCCATCCGCCGCAGCACGTCCACGAACCCCAGGTCTCCCTGGAGCGCGCCCGACCCCAGCCCCGGCACCGTCACCTCGCCGCCCGTCACGGCCGCCGCCGCGAAGAAGTAGCTCGCGGTGGAGGCGTCCGGCTCGATCGCGTACGTCGTGGCGCGGTAGCCCCCGGGCGGGACCACGAAGACGTCTCCTTCGCGCCGCACCTCCGCCCCGAACGCCCGCATCATCGCGACCGTGATGTCGACGTACGGCGCCGACACCAGGTCCGTCACCGTGATGCGCAGGCCCTGATCCGTGAGCGGGCCGAGGAGGAGCAGGGCCGTGAGGTACTGGGAGGACTGGCCTGCGTCCAGCACCACCTCGCCGCCCGCCACCCCGGCCGCCTCGACCGTCAGCGGGTGGCGGCCCTCCGCCTCCTCGTGCCGCAGCCGTACGCCCAGGTCGCGCAGGGCGCGGGTCAGGGGGCCGAGGGGGCGGCGGCGCATCTGCGGCGAGGCGTCGAAGCGGTAGGTGCCGTGGCCCGTGGCGGCCAGGGCCGGCAGGAAGCGGGCCGTGGTCGCGCCGTCCCGGCAGTACACGTCCGCCTCCGTGACGGCGGGACCCTGCGGGCGGCCGTCCACGTGCCAGGCCTCGGGGGTCTGTCCGACGCGGTAGCCGAGGGTGCGCAGGCCCTCGGCGAAGCCCTCGGTGTCGTCCGACCGCAGCGGACGTACGAGCGTGGTGACTCCGTCGGCCGCGGCGGCCAGGAAGAGCGCGCGGGCGGTGATGGACTTCGAACCGGGGATCTCGACTACGGGCATGGGATCATGCTGGCCCGGTGATCGGCTCGCGCGCCGGCACGTCCGCCGACTGGACCTCCTTCGACCGAACCCTCTTCGCCGGTGCCAGCGAGGTCAGCGCCACCCCGCCCACCAGCAGTGCCGCCGCACCCCAGCGCAGGGGGCTGATCGGTTCGCCGAGGAACAGGGCCGCGGACGACATGCCGAAGACCGGGACCAGGAGGGAGAAGGGGGCCACCGTGGACGCCGGGTGACGGCGCAGCAGCCAGCCCCAGGCGCCGAAGCCGAAGACCGTGGTGATCCAGGCGACGTAGAGGACGATGCCGGCGCCCTGCCAGTCGAGGGCGCGCAGCGCGGAGAGGTCGCGGGTCGGGCCCTCGGTGAGGAGGGACAGGCCGAGCAGGGGCAGCACCGGCACCGTGCTCACCCACACCATGAAGTTCAGCGGGTCCGGCGGGGACGCCTTGCGGGTGAGGACGTTGGACAGGCCCCAGCAGGCCGCCGCCACGATGACCAGGGCGAACGCACCGAGCGGACCGGCCGTTCCCTCGTCGACGGCCGCGAGCGCCACGCCTCCGAGGGCCACCGCCATGCCCAGCACCCTCAGGCGCGTGGGGCGTTCGCCCAGGAGCGCGAAGGCCATGAGCGCCGTGAACACGGCCTGGATCTGGAGGACCAGGGAGGACAGGCCGGCGGGCATCCCGGCGGCCATGCCGAGGAACAGCAGCCCGAACTTCGCCACGCCCAGCACCAGGCCCACCGCCACGATCCACTTCCACGCCACCTTGGGGCGGCCCACGAGGAAGACGGCGGGGACGGCCGCGGCCAGGAAGCGCAGGGCCGAGAACAGCAGCGGCGGGAAGTGGCCGAGGCCGAGTTCGATGACGGTGAAGTTGACGCCCCAGACGGCGGCGACAAGAACGGCGAGACAGAGGTGTGCGGGTCGCATACGGCGATGATCACGGCACACGACCGTGAAGCACCAGCGATGATTGCTGCATGGTTGGATGAAGCACCTCTAATCCTCGAGGGGGTCCTCTTGCTCGATCTTCAGCGCCTGCGCGCCCTGCACGCCGTCTCCGTCCACGGCACCGTCGGCGCCGCGGCCACCGCGCTCGGTTACACCCCGTCCGCCGTCTCCCAGCAGATCGCCAAGCTGGAGCGGGAGACCAGGACCGTGCTGCTCGAACGGGAGGGGCGCGGTGTGCGGCTCACCGACGAGGCGCTGCAACTGGCCGCAACCGCACAGGAGTTGCTGGCGATCGTGGAGCGCGCCGAGACCGAGCTGGAGGAGCGGCGGGGGCTGCCCGCCGGGCGGCTGACGGTGGCGGCGTTCGCGTCGGCAGCGCGCGGGCTGATGCCGGGAGTGCTGGCGGATCTGGCGCGCCGGCACCCGGCCCTGGACACCCGGCTGACCGAGGTGGACCCGCATCTGTCGGTCGACCTGGTGGCGAAGGGCGTGGTGGACGTCGCCGTGGCGCACGACTGGGACATCGCGCCGCTGCCCGCCCCGGAGGGGGTGGAACAGGCGGTCATCGGAGACGACCTGTGCGATCTGCTCGTGCCCACAGGACACCGCTTCGCCGGGCGGACGGCGGTGCGCCGCGAGGAGCTGGGCGGCGAACGCTGGATCTGCCAACCGCCGGGCCGGGTCTGCCACGAGTGGCTGGTGCGGACGCTGCGCGCGGCCGGGCACGAGCCCGAGGTGGTCCACCAGGCCGACGAGAACCCGACCCTCGTCGCCCTGGTCGCCGCCGGGCTCGGTATCGCCCTGATCCCGCGGCTGGGCCGGGGCCCGCTGCCCGAGGGGGTCGTCGAGGTGCCCCTGGACCCCATGCCCGTACGGCATCTGTACGCACTGTGGCGCAGGGGAGCGGCCCGGCGGCCGGCGATCGCCGAGACCGTACGCACTCTCCAGCACCACTGGCCCACGGTGTCGGCGCACACGCCCCGTTGACCACCCTGGTACCGACTTCCGGCGGCCGGCCGTTTCCGGGGAACCCGACCCGGTGCGCCTTCGTCCCATGGGCAGGCTGCCGGATGAGTCTCCGCGCTGCGGTGTCGGCCCTCGCTGCTGGCTGCGATCGCTGACCACCCTCTCCGCCGCACGCGGCCGGCAGCACGCCGCCATCGGCGCGCCCCCCTCCAACAGCGCCGATGGCGGCCCCTTGTGTGCGGTGCGTCGTGTGCGGCGCCTTGACCGGCAGAAACTTCCAGGATATTGGTGACTCCTCGGAAGTTTCCTTCAGCGTTCTCCTCCGGAAGGAGCGCACGTGCACGACTCCGGCACGGGAAGCACCGCACAGCCCTCCAGACGCACGGTCCTCACCGCCACCGCGGGCCTGACGGCGGCCCTCGCCCTCACCCCGGGTGCCGCTCGGGCCGCCGGGCACAACGACGAACGACTCAAGGGCCTGATCTCCTCCATGTCGCTCGAGGAGAAGACCGGCCAGCTCTTCGTGATGCGGGTCTACGGCCACTCGGCGACCGCCCCCGACCAGGCCGACATCGACGCCAACCTCAAGGAGATCGGCGTCCGCACGGCCGCCGAGCTGATCGCCGAATACCGCGTCGGCGGCATCATCTACTTCACCTGGGCGCACAACACCCGCGATCCCCGGCAGATCGCCGAACTGTCCAACGGCATCCAGAAGGCGTCGCTCGACCGGCCCGGCGGACTGCCCGTGCTCATCGCCACCGACCAGGAGCACGGGATCGTCGCCCGCGTGGGCAGGCCCGCGACCCTGTTCCCGGGCGCAATGGCGATCGGAGCCGGTGGCTCCAGGGCGGACGCGCAGACCCTGGGCCGGATCGCCGGCGCCGAACTGCGGGCCCTCGGCATCCGCCAGGACTACTCCCCCGACGCCGACGTGAACGTCAACCCGGCCAACCCGGTCATCGGCGTACGGTCCTTCGGCGCCGACCCGGAGGCGGTGGCGGACCTGGTCGCCGCGGAGGTGAGGGGCTATCAGTCCTCCCGCGTCGCCGCGACCGCCAAGCACTTCCCGGGCCACGGCGACACCGCCGTCGACAGCCACTACGGCTTCCCGGTCATCACGCACAGCCGCGAGCTGTGGGAGAAGCTGGACGCGGTGCCGTTCCGGGCTGCGGTCCGGGCCGGGATCGACGCCGTCATGACCGCGCACATCATGGTGCCCGCGCTCGACGACTCGGGCGACCCCGCGACCCTCTCCCGCCCCATCGTCACCGGCATCCTGCGCGAGGAGCTCGGCTACGACGGGGTCGTGGTGACCGACTCGCTCGGCATGGAGGGCGTACGGCAGAAGTACGGCGACGACCGTGTGCCCGTGCTGGCCCTCAAGGCAGGGGTCGACCAGCTGCTCAACCCGCCGAACCTGGACCTCGCCTGGAACGCGGTGCTGGACGCGGTGCGGGGCGGCGAGCTGACCGAGGCCCGGCTGGACCAGTCGCTGCTGCGCATCCTGCGCCTGAAGGCGAAGCTGGGGCTGCTGGACCAGCCGTTCGTGACCGGGGCCGGCGTCGAGCGGACCGTGGGCACCCCGGAGCATCTGCGCACCGCCGACCGCATCGCGGACCGTACGACCACGCTGCTGGTCAACAAGGAGCACCTGCTGCCGCTCTCGCGCCGAACCCACCCCCGGCTGCTGGTGGCAGGCGCGGACCCGGCGCCCCCGACCGGCACCGACGGACCGCCCACCACCGTCCTGGCGAACGCCCTGACCGAGCTGGGCTTCACGGCGACCGCGCTGTCCACCGGCACCGCCCCCTCGGCGGCGACGATCGCGAAGGCGGTGACGGCGGCGGGGGACGCGGACGCGGTGGTCGTGGCCACGTACAACGTCAGCGCGACCAGTTCCCAGCGGACGCTGGTGAACCGGCTGGCCGCCACCGGGAAGCCGGTGGTCGCCCTCGCCGTCCGGAATCCCTACGACGTCGCCCAACTCCCGGACGTCGGCGCCTTCCTGGCGTCGTACTCCTGGACGGACGTCGAACTGCGCGCCGCGGCACGGGTGATCGCGGGCCGGGTGAGGCCGCGCGGGAAGCTGCCGGTGCCGGTGCAACGGGCGGACGACCCGGCGCAGGTGCTGTACCCGATCGGGTACGGGCTGTCGTACTAGCCGTACGCCGGGAACCGGGCACCCCGCCCCCAAATGTCGCAAAACACCCGAGACGTCTGGCGTGGCCCGTGGCCGCGGGTCACGCTGGACGGGGGTGGACCAGGTTGGCGATGCGAGGGACGCGAGCGTTGCTGGGTGCGCTGCTGGCCGCTGCGCTGGTGGTGGGCGGGCTCTCCGGGTGCCAGACGGTGTCGGGGGCGGCGAGGGACCGGCCGAGCGGGCGTGCCACGTCGGCGGCGCCGTCCGGGTTCGGCGCCGAGTTCCTCGCCGTGGACGAGTGCAGTTCCTTCGGGACGACGAGCTTCACGGAAGTGCCGTGCACCAGCGAACGGGCCGCCGCCCGGGTGGTCGCCCGCTACGACGGCGACCCGGCGCAGGGCCCCGCGTGCCCCGCGACCACGGACTTCGTGCTGCACATCAGCCCCTCGGGGGTGGTGCGGCGCGGCTATGCGTGCATGCGGAACCTGGAGCCGCCGCACCCGGGCGACCCCGGCGGCGGGGGCGGCCCGCGCACGATCGTCGGGGACTGCGTGTACGGCGCGGGCAAGGGCGAGGTCCGGGAGACGGCCTGCGACGGCAGGGGTGGGCGCACGCCCGAGTACAGGGTGACGTCGGCGGTCGCGCGCCGCTCGCAGTGTCCGCCGTCGACGGCGCTCTACGTCCAGCTGGGCGGCAGCAGACCGGTGGGGTGCGCCAGGCGGCTGTGAGCGCGGGGACGCGTCAGCAGAGGGTCCACCCGGAACTGACCGATCCGGACCCGACGGAGCCGCGGATCCACACGCACCGGTGACCGGCGTGCACGGTGACGGGCCCGGCGTGGTGCGTGTACTGCCCGAGGTCGACCGCGGGACGGCTGCCGCGCGCCTGCACGCTCACCGACATGGTCTTCCTGCCGGAGACCCGCTTGGCGAAGGTCACCGCGCACACATAGCCGTCGCGCCTGTAGACCTGCACGGAGCCGGTGGAGAACGAGAGCGTACGAACGTTGCGCCCCGAGCAGTAGCCGGCCGCCTCCGCGTGTCCCGGGCTCGCCAGTGCGAGCAGCCCGGACGCCGTCAGTACGGTCATGCCGAGCGCCAGGCGCCGGCGTATCGCACTCTTGTCCACCTTTGTGGTCCCTCCCCGCGACGATGAGCGTACTGCTGTACGGACGCATGGCGTACGGCAGATGGTTGCATCGCGGTGGAGCACACAGGCACACACTTTCGAAGGTTTGGGGCAACCTCCGCAGAATTTCCTAAATCCGACGGAGCGTCAGGCCGAGGAGCCGACCGGCTCCTCCTGCCCCGGTTCCGGCGCCCCCACGAACGTCCGCCACAGCTCGGCGTACCGCCCGCCGCGGCGCAGCAGCTCCTCATGGGTGCCGTCCTCCGCGATGCGGCCGTGGTCCATGACCACCACCCGGTCGGCGCGGGCCGCCGTCGTCAGGCGGTGCGCCACGACCAGAGTCGTACGGCGGCCGACGAGGCGGTCCGTGGCCTGGTTGACCTGGGCCTCGGTGGCCAGGTCGAGTGCGGCGGTCGCCTCGTCGAGCAGCAGGACGTCGGGGTCCACCAGCTCCGCGCGGGCCAGCGCGATCAACTGCCGCTGTCCGGCGGACAGGTTGCGGCCGCGCTCGGCGACCTCGTGCAGATAGCCGCCCTCGAGGCGGGCGATCATGTCGTGCGCGCCGACCGCCCGGGCCGCGGCCTCCACCTCGGCGTCCGTCGCGTCCGGACGCCCGTACGCGATGGCGTCCCGGACGGTCCCCTGGAACAGGTACGCCTCCTGCGGGACCACGCCGAGCCGGTGCCGGTACGAGGTCAGGTCCAGCGAGCGCAGATCCGTGCCGTCGACCAGCACCCGGCCGCGCGTGGGGTCGTAGAACCGGGCGACGAGCTTGACCAGGGTCGACTTGCCCGCGCCGGTCTCGCCGACGAACGCGACGGTCTGCCCGGCCGGGATCGTCAGGTCCACGCCGGTCAGCGCCTCCGCGTCGTCGCCGTAGGCGAAGTGGACGCCGTCGAAGGTGATGTCGCCGCGCAGCGACAGCACTTCGAGCGGCTCGTCGGCGGCCTTCGTGGTGGTGGGCTCCTGGAGGAGTTCCTGGATGCGGCCCAGCGACACCGTGGCCTGCTGGTATCCGTCGAACACCTGGGAGAGCTGCTGCACCGGCGCGAAGAACAGGTCGATGTAGAGGAGGTAGGCGACCAGGGCGCCCGTCGTCAACGTCCCCGCCCCGACCCGGTGCGCGCCCACGATCAGCACGGACGCCGCGGCCACCGACGACAGCAGCTGCACGAAGGGGAAGTAGACGGAGATCAGCCACTGGCCGCGGATGCGCGCCCGGCGGTAGGAGTCACTGCCCTCGGCGAACCGCCGCCCGCCGTCCCGCTCGCGCCGGAACGCCTGCAGGATCCGCAGTCCGGACACCGACTCCTGGAGGTCCGCGTTGACCGCCGAGACCCGCTCGCGGGCGAGTTCGTACGCCTTCACGCTGGCGCGGCGGAAGAAGACGGTCGCCGCGATCAGCGGCGGCAGCGTGGCGAACACGACGAGGGCGAGCTGTACGTCGATCACCAGCAGCGCGACCATGATGCCGAAGAAGGTGACGACGGAGACGAAGGCCGTCACCAGCCCCGTCTGCAGGAACGTCGACAGCGCGTCGACGTCGGTCGTCATCCGCGTCATGATCCGGCCGGTCAGCTCCCGCTCGTAGTAGTCCAGCCCGAGCCGCTGGAGCTGGGCGAAGATCTTCAGCCGCAGGGAGTACAGGACGCGTTCGCCGGTGCGTCCGGTCATCCGGGTCTCGCCGACCTGCGCCGCCCACTGGATCAGGACGGTGACCAGCGCCAGCAGGGACGCGGACCAGACCGCGCCGACGGCCATCCGGGACACGCCCTGGTCGATGCCGTGCCGGATCAGGATCGGCAGCAGCAGCCCCATGCCCGCGTCGACGGCGACGAGGGCGAGGCTGACCAGCAGGGGCAGCCCGAAGCCGTGCAGCAGCCGGGTGAGGCCGTAGGACTCCTCCGGCCGGACGGCGCGTGCCTCGTCGACACCCGGGGTGTCGGTGGCCGGGGGCAGCTTCTCCACCTGGGCGAGCAGCTCGGGGGTCGCCGGGGTGCCGGCGAGGGCGTGGTCCTTGGGCTCGCGGTCGCCGGTCCACAGCCGCGGGGTGACGCCGCGCTCGGCGTCGAACTCGGCGTCCAGCTCGTCCCGGACACTGGTGTCCTCCTCCGGCGGGGCCGGCCGGGCGTGGCCGGGGGAGACACCGCCCAGTTCGTCGGGGTCGGTGAGGAGGCGACGGTAGAGGGCGGAGCGCTCCTGCAGCTCCTCGTGGGTGCCGATGTCGGCGAGACGGCCGCCGTCGAGGACCGCGATGCGGTCGGCGAGGTTGAGGGTGGAGCGGCGGTGGGCGATCAAAAGGGTGGTGCGGCCCTCCATGACCTGCTTCAGGGCTTCATGGATCTCGTGCTCGACGCGGGCGTCCACCGCCGAGGTCGCGTCGTCGAGGACCAGCAGCCGGGGGTCGGCGAGGATGGCGCGGGCGAGCGCGATGCGCTGGCGCTGGCCGCCGGAGAGGGTCAGGCCGTGCTCACCGACCTTGGTGCCGTAGCCGTCGGGCAGCTCGGCGATGAAACGGTCCGCCTGGGCGGCGCGCGCGGCCCGCTCGATCTCCTCGTCGGTGGCGTCGGGGCGGCCGTAGGCGATGTTGCTGCGGACGGTGTCCGAGAAGAGGAAGGAGTCCTCGGGGACCAGCCCGATCGCGGCGCGCAGGGACGTCAGGGTCAGCTCCCGCACGTCGTGGCCGCCGACGAGGACGGCACCGTGCGTGACGTCGTAGAAGCGCGGCAGCAGCAGCGAGACCGTGGACTTCCCGGAGCCGGAGGAGCCGACGACGGCGAGGGTCTCGCCGGGGCGGATCTCGAAGGAGAGCCCGTCGAGGACCGGGCGCCCGTCCTCGTAGGCGAAGGAGACGTCGTCGAACTCAACGGTCGCGGGGGCGTCGGCGGGCAGTTCCTTGGTGCCGTCCTTCAGCGACGGCTCGGTGTCGATCAGCTCCAGGACCCGCTCCGCGCCCGCGCGGGCCTGCTGGCCGACGGTGAGGACCACGGCGAGCATGCGGACCGGGCCGACGAGCTGCGCGAGGTAGGAGGAGAACGCGACGAATGTGCCGAGCGTGATGTGCCCGTGCACCGCGAGCCAGCCGCCGAGTGCCAGCATGGCGACCTGGCCGAGAGCCGGTACGGCCTGGAGGGCCGGGGTGTACTTGGCGTTCAGCCGGATGGTCCGCAGGCGCCCCGCGAACAGCCGGCGCCCGACCTCGCGGAGCTTGCCGGTCTCCTGGTCCTCCTGCCCGAAGCCCTTCACCACACGAACACCGCTGACGGCGCCGTCGACCACGGTCGCCACGGCGGCGGCCTGGGCCTGGGCGTACCAGGTCGCCGGGTGCAGCCGGGACCGGCTGCGCTTGGCGATGAACCCCAGGGCGGGCGCGACGGCCAGGGCGACCAGGGTCAGCGGCAGCGACAGCCAGGCCATGACCATCAGGGAGACCAGGAAGAGCAGGACGTTCCCGATGGTCATCGGCAGCATGAAGAGCAGGCCCTGGATCAGCTGGAGGTCGCTGGTGGCGCGGCCGACCACCTGGCCGGTGGACAGTTCGTCCTGACGCCGCCCGTCCAGCCGGGTGATCGTCCCGTACATGTCCGTGCGCAGGTCGTGCTGGACGTCCAGGGCGAGCCGCCCGCCGTAGTAGCGGCGGATGTAGGTGAGGAAGTAGACGAGAACGGCCGTGCCGATCAGGGCGCCCGCCCAGGGGGCCATGGGCCTGCTGTGGTTCCCGATGACGTCGTCGATGATCACCTTGGTGATCAGCGGCACCAGGGCCGTGAGCGCCATGCCGGCGAGGGAGGAGCCCAGGGCGAGTACGACGTCCTTGGGGTACCGCCAGGCGTACCCCGCGAGTCGCCGCGCCCAGCCGCGAAGCTCCCCCTCGTGCTCTGCCACGCCGGTGCCCTCCTTCAGACCTGGTCTACCGAAAGGCACCAACGCCGTCAGCAGCGGATTTCATCCCTGCGCAACATTCGGACTCGTACCGGCGAGTAGGGCAGCCGCGTGATCCGGACCGGATTCCCGGTCATCGGGAGTTCGGCCGTGTCAGCCCGCGGGAGCCGCCGGATACGCCTCCTGCGGCGTGCTCGTGGGCACGAACGTGCTGGTGGTGGACGTCGTCGGCACCAGGTCCCGGTGGATCGCCCTCGCCACGTTCTGGATGGTGGTGACGCCGTAGTTCATCGTGCTGTTGTCCCAGGTCAGCACGGTGATCATGTAGTCGTGGCCGCGGCCGTTGAACGTGCCGACGCTGTGCACCCGCCAGCCGTGCGTGGAGCGCTGCAGCCAGCCGTTCTTGACGTGCACGGCCACGCCGGAGGGCGCGCCGGCCGGAGTGCCCCAGCGCTGCGAGGAGATGACGTTCGCCATCAGCTTCAGCTCGTACGCGCGGGAGTTGTCGCTCAGCACGGAGTTCTTCGCGGTGAGGAGCTTCAGCAGCTTCTGCTCGTCCTGCGCGGTGATCTGGGTCAGGCCCCAGTAGCCGTTCGCGCCCGGCTTGGTCTGGGTCATGCCGGCGGCGGCGAGGAAGCCCTTGATCTTCGTCAGGCCCAGCTGCTTCCACAGCGCGCTGGTGGCGTTGTTGTCCGACTTGGTGATCATGGCCGTGGCGAGGCTGTTCTCACGGCTCGTCAGATAGCGGTTGTGCTTCTTCGCGTCCCACAACAGGGTGGCGAGCACGGTGACCTTCACCACACTGGCCGAGTCGTAGGCGGACGTGCCGCGCAGCGAGCAGGTGGTGTTGGTGGAGCGGTCGTACAGGCCGACCGCGACGGTGCCCTTGCGGCCGGCGAGGGCCGAGGTGATGTCGTTCTGCAGCTTGGCGGCCAGGCCCGCCTTGCCCGAGGTGCAGCTGACGGTGGGCGTGGCGGCGGCAGCGGGCGCGGCGGCCGCCACGAACGGTACGAGCATGCCGACGCCGAGCCCGGCTGCGAGGACCCGAGTTCTCTGCAGTGCCGGGAAAATGCCGGATATCCGGTGAGTCATAGAGGTTGACCATCCTCTTACATGGACGAGAGCGCGCCCCCCGGGCGCGCTCGTGCCCTATTGACTCACGGGAATGTCCGAAAGTTGTAGGCGAGTTCGGTCACACAATCGTTCGCAGGCCGGTTCACACCCGCAATCGCGGCGCCCCCGTGAGGAACCTCTCACTTGCCGTCCGCTTACCGGGCTCTCACCCATCCACAGCTCACGCCCAGGCGGACCACAGTCCGTACCCAAGGCGTCCCTGCACGGTGCACTGGTGACCTCTGCCACACATCCTCGCTCCGAAGTCCCCGGCCGCCCCCCGGCCCCCGGTTCACCGGCCGCCGGGCCGCCCCACGGTCCGTCCCCCGACGACGGCACCGCGCCGCGCTGGTCGCTGCCGGCGTTGCTCGGCATCCTGGCGCTGGCCGCGGTGCTGTACTCCTGGAACCTGTCCGGATCGAGCCTGAACAGCTTCTACAGCGCGGCCGTGCTGAGCGGCACCCAGAGCTGGAAGGCGTGGTTCTTCGGCTCGTTGGACGCGGGCAACTTCCTCACCGTCGACAAACCGCCGCTCGCGCTGATGGTCATGGGACTGTCGTGCCGCGTGTTCGGCTTCGGCACCTGGCAGATGATGGCGCCGATGATCGTCGCCGCGCTGGCGACCATCTGGATCCTGCACTCCTCCGTGAAGCGGGTGTGGGGCCACGGGGCGGCGGCCGTCGCGGCGCTGGTGCTCGCGCTGACGCCCATCACGGTCGCCATCAACCGCGACAACAACCCGGACACGCTGCTGGTCCTGCTGATGGTCGGCGCGGCGGCGCTCGCGCTGCGCGCGGTGACGAACGGCCGGCTGCTGCCGCTGATCGGCTCGGCGCTGTGCTTCGGACTCGCCTTCAACACGAAGATGCTCCAGGGCTACATCGCCCTGCCCGCCGTGTTCGCGGTCTACCTGTTCGCGGCCCGCGTCGGCGTGCTGAAGAGGATTGTGAACCTGCTCGTGGCCGGCGTGGCCCTGGCCGTCTCCAGCTTCTGGTGGGCCGTGGCCGTGTCGCTGGTGCCCGCCTCCGAGCGGCCGTACATCGGCGGCTCGACGGACGGCACCGCATGGAACCTGATCATGGGCTACAACGGCCTCGGCCGTGTGTTCGGCGGCGAGGGCAACGGCGGTGGCAGAGGCGGCGGAGGCGGCGGAGGCGGCGGCTTCTCCGGCAGTGCGGGCATCGGCCGCATGTTCAACGACATCCTGGGCGGCCAGATCTCCTGGCTGATCCCCTTCGCGGCCATCTCCTGCGTCGGCGGCCTGATCCTGTGCGGCCGCGCCCCGCGCACCGACCTGACGCGGGCCGCACTGCTGCTGTGGGGCGGCTGGACGGCGCTGCACTACCTGACCTTCGCCATGGCCGAGGGCACCATGCACCCGTACTACACGACCGCGCTCGCCCCCGGCATCGCGGCCCTGTGCGGGGGCGGCGGCACGATGCTGCTGCGCGCGTTCCGCGCCGACAGGCGCTGGGCGTGGGTGCTTCCGGCGGGACTGGCCGTGACGGCCGTCTGGGCGATCGTGCTGCTGCGCCGGGCCTCCGGCTGGAACACCTGGCTGTGGCCGGCCATCGGTGTGGTCATGGCGGCGGCGGTCGTCGGCCTGTTCGTCTTCCGCTCGGACGACCGCGTCCGGCTCCTGGCGGCCTCCGTCACCGCGGCGGTCGTCGCGGCGCTCGCGGGCCCGGCGGCGTACGCCTGGTCGGTGCCGTCCCGTTCGGGCGACGGCGGCATGGGCGGCACGAACCCGACCGCCGGCCCCTCCACGGGCGGCGGCTTCGGCGGCGGGCCCGCCCGCGGCCGCGGCGCCTTCGGCGGCAACGGCGGCCCCGGCAACGGCGGGATGCCGGGCGGCGGCCAGCAGGGCTCAGGCCAGAACGCCGAGGCCGGTGGGGCCCCGGGCGGCGGCGCACCCGGCGGCGGCTTCCCCGGCGGCGGCTTCCCCGGCGGCCAACAGGGCGGCGGCAACGCCGAGACGGGCGGTACGCCCCCGAACGGCACCGGCGGCGAGCCCGGCACCCAGGACGGTGCGACCGGCGACGACCGCACGCGCGGGGGCTTCGGCGGCGGCCCCGGTCGCATGGGCGGGGCGAGCAGCGAGCTCATCGCCTACCTGAAGAAGCACCGGGACGGGGCCACGTGGCTGCTCGCGGTCTCCAACTCGCAGGGTGCGGCGCAGATCGAGTTGAGCAGCGGCGTGCCGGTCATCTCCATGTGGGGATTCACCGGCACCGATCGGGCGATGACCGTGGCGAAGCTGGAGGAGCTGGTGAAGAAGGGCGAACTCCACTACGTCCAGCTCGGCGGGGGCATGGGAGGCGGCCCGGGCGGCGGCAACAACAACCTCAGCTCCGAGGTGACGTCCTGGGTCCGGAAGCACGGCACGGCGGTGAAGGAGAGCGCCTACGGCAAGACCACGACAGCGAACTCCTCGTCGCAGACCAGCCAGTCGACGCTCTACCGCCTGGACCCGTCCGACGTCAGCTGAGGTGCGTCGGCGCGAACATCCGCAGGAGCGCCGGCAGGACGACCACCGAAGGCCCTGGTTCCGCCAGGGCCTTCGCCAGGTCGGCCTCCAGGGTCTCGGGGGTCGTACGCACGCCCGGGACGCCGAAGGACTCCGCCAGGGCCACGTAGTCGGGACGGGTCAGTTCCGTCGCCGTGGCCTGACCGAAGGCGTCCGTCATGTACTCGCGCAGAATGCCGTAGCCGCCGTCGTCGACGATCAGCCAGGTGACCGGGAGGTCGTACTGGCGGGCGTGGCCAGTTCGGCGATCGAGTAGAGCGCTCCGCCGTCGCCCGACACCGCCAGGACCGGGCGCGTCGGGTCCGCCGAGGCCGGAGTAGGTGGACGCGTCTGGTGGCACTGCGGTAACTGAACTCCCTACAAGCGAGGAGTCACGCCAGGACTTACCGAATATCGCCCATCCAAAGTCGTCGCCCTAGCTCGTCGAGGTCCGCACGCCGCTCTTCGTACTCGGGCAGCGCGCTCCGCAGCAGCCGCCAGAAGTCCTCGCGGTGCCCGGACACTTTCACGTGGGCCAGTTCATGCGCGATGACGTAGTCGATCAGGTGCATGGGCAACTGGAAGAGCGGCCACCCGAGACTCATCAGACCCTTGGCGCCCGACCCGGCCTGCGGCGGCCGGTACGAACCCCACCGGTCTCCCAGGTCCCGCACGTCGATTTCCGGCTCGGGCACCCCCATGCGGGCCGCCCAGGGCTGAAGCCGGTGTCCCGTCCAGTTCCGGCCGGCCCGGCAGTACCAGTCGACCAGCGCCGCCCGACCCGCCTGCGGCTCCGCCGCCAGATCCGGGCCCATGACAAGGCGCCCCGCGATCAGCCGGACTCCTCCGGTCGCCCCCTCCTCACCGGACACGGCCAGCCGGTACGTACGCCCCAGGTAACGGAAGACCTCTCCGTCGACGAACTGTTTGACGGGACTGAGGGGGCGTGTGCGCTCCCGCTCGTGCCGCTTGGTCAGCAACCAGTTCCGGTGCGCGCGTACGAACTGCTTCGCTTCGGCTGTCGAACGCCCGGCAGGGGTGTGCAGGGTGAGGGTCGCGTCGGTCTCGACGGTCAGTGCGAACCGTTTCCTGCGGGCACTGACGCACACACGCAGAGCCAATCCGTCCACCGTGAGCAGGGATGGGGGGACGGAGTATGTCGAAGGATCGGCCGGCGCGGTCACCCAGTCATTCTCCCCTCGCCCTGGCCCGGAACTGCCGAAGGTTGTCCTGCGCGAAGGAGGCGAGGCGCTCGGCCGCGCTGTCCAACGGCGCCCAGTCCGCACCCACCGGCCGGACCCCGCTGCTGAGCAGGACTTCGTGAAGGTCTCCGGCCAGCATGCTGATGTCCTGGTGCTGTCCCTGGTACGAGGCCCTGGCCATGACCTGGGTGGCGACGTCGCACACCTTGCCCGTGAGCTGCCGGACGTCTGCGCCACCGGCGAGCCTGATCCCGGGTGTGTCCTCCAGGATCTGTTCCACGAGCCGATACACCCTCTGTTCGAGCGGCGTCAGACCGGCGAGTTCCGGGGACTCCTCCTGTTCCTGCCTGGCCTCCTCGATGAGCGGGCCGAACTCCTCGATCTGCTCCTCGAAGCGACCCGGCATCGTGCGCAGGATCTCTTCCAGGCGCTTGGAGAGCCGCTCGTACTTCGCGGGGTCCTCCCTCTTCGTCCGCTCCTCCAGGTGGAAGCGGAGCGCGTGGCCCATCTCCGCCGCGGCCTCCTGCGGCGGCAGCCGCCGCACGGCGTCGTCGAAGGTGAGCGCGGTGAGCGAGACCGGTGGAATGACCTGATCGATCTCCGGGCCTTCGAGGTGGTCGGCGATCATGGCTCGGACCTTGCGGCCGTACCGGCGCATCGTGAACGTGCCGCCCTCGTCGTCCCGGCACAGGCGCCGCACCCGCTTCTGGAGCAGGCTCCAACGCCTGGCGTCCCCGACGTAATTCAGGGCATCTTCGTGCGGAAGAACGCGCTCGAGGGTGGCGAGGAACGCGTGCAGCACCTCGTCGAAGCCGAACCGAAGGTCTTCGGGTTGCAGTGCGAGAGCTGCGGGCCCCAGCTTGGCGAGCTGGTCGAGCTCCGCGTCGTCGATTCCGTTGTGCCGCAGGAAGTCCCGGACCTTCTGGGCCGCGGGCCCGAGTTCGTTCACCTCGTAGGACAGGTCGCGCATGGTGTCGGTGACATCGGCGTTCCGGTACCCGGCCAGTGCGCTGGACAGATGCTCGAAGACGCCGTAGTAGTCGACGACGTAACCGACTTCCTTGCCGGGCGAGGTCCGGTTGACACGCGCGACGGCTTGGAGCAGCTCGGCGTCCCGGATCGGCCGGTCCAGGTAGAGCACCTGTTCGCGCGGCGCGTCGAATCCCGTGAGCAGCATGGACTTCACGATCAGAAACGCGATGGGGCTGTCGGGGTGCACGGGGTCGGGCACCGAGGTGGGAAGCGGCGGCTGCTCGCTGTTGGCGGCCTCGGACCACGGGGCGTTCAAGCCGTCGGCCTGGTCGGTCGGCGGTATCGGGGCCTGCGGTGGGTTGAAGGGGGTCACGGCGACCCACTCCGCGTCGGGCGCCAGTTCGGGGAACGCCTTCTGGAAGCGCTCGGTGTACGCCTCCTGGCGGCCGGCGTCGGTCCACTCCCGCCACTCCCCCCGCTTGCGGCCTGAGCCCGGTGAGATGATGGGGACGAAGTCGATCCGGCGCAGCAGCGCCCGGAATTGGTAAGCCTGGTGGAGGTAGCGCAGCCTGCCGGACAGCTTCTCCGGCGGAATCCCGGCCACCGACTCCGGGTCGAAATCGGACAGCCGGGCCAGCAGTTCGTCACGCGCCTTGCGCAGGGCGTGGTGGTACTGCACGGCCGCCTTCCGGCTGACGGCAGCCACCTGCGCCTTGAAGCCGCCGGGCAGCACGGTGGTGACCCAGTGCTCCAGCATGTCCTCGGCCTTCGCCTCGATCATGGGAACGGACTCGGCGACGTCCCGCTCGGTGGGCCACCGCTTGAGCAGCGCGGCCCGCTCCTCGGGGGTGCGGTCCCGGACGAGGTCGTCGAACCCTCTGTCGAGGACCTCCCCGTCACGGACCTCGCCTTCCCCGGTCCGCCCCTCGTAGCGGATACGCACGACGACGCCGTCGTGCTCGGCGTCCTCCATCCGGTACTCGTCGAGGAAGCCTCGCGGCGAGTCCCCCCGCCCGAAGATCCGGCGCGTGTCCTCCTCACGCCCGGTGATGATCGGCGTACCCGTGAACCCGATCTTGGCGGCATTCGGGACCGCCTTGCGCAGCGCGGCGTGCAGGACGCTGGTGTGGGAGCGGTGTGCCTCGTCGACGAGGACGAGGATGTCCGGTGAGGTGTTGCACTCGGGGAAGTCCGGGACAGGGCCGGGGCTTTCGTCCTCGCTGCGGCCTGTTCCCTCTGCCGTCAGATCCCGGTCGTCTGCGCTGCCTTCCGCGTCCCCGGCGAAGGTGAACCCGGTCCCGTACTTCTGGATCATGCCGAAGACGACGCGCCGCCCACCGTCGCGCAGCAGCCCTTCCATCTGCGTCCGGGTCTCCGCCGTCTCGACGTCGGACTCGCTGAGCTTCAGTGTCCGCGAGAGCTGGGTCTGCAACTGGGTGCGGTCGGTGACCACGACCACCGTGAACTCACTGAGCCGAGGGTGCAGGTGCACCCGTCGCACCAGGAACGTCATGGTCAGCGACTTGCCGGAGCCCTGCGTGTGCCAGATGACACCGCCGCGCTCGTCCTCGGTGTCACGCCCGGCACGGGCCCGCCCGGTCAGCAGTCTGCGTACGGCCTTCTCGGCGGCCCGGTACTGCTGGTGCCGGGCGACGGCCTTCACGGTCCGCACGGCCCCGCCGTCCGCATCCGACTCGACGGTCATCGGGATCACGTAGTGCCGTACGACGTTGAGCAGGGCGGCCGGCCGCAGGACCACACCGACAAGCTTCTGCTGCTCGCCGAGCGGCGCGGGCGCAGCCGAACCGGCGCCGTCCACGAGCAGCCCGGCGGTACGCAGCTCCCGCCGCAGCGTGCTCTCCTCCTCCGGTTCGACGCTGCGCCACGGGTGGAAGTGCTCGGGCTCAGAGGTGACGGTGCCCAGGTGGGCGGTCTCGCCGGTCGCGGCGACGAGGAGCTGCACGGTCCGGAACAGTTCCGGCACGCCGGCGGGGACCGGAGCACCGGTGGCGTCGAGGTCAAGGACGGGATTCCCCGCGTAGTGCCGGAGATCGAGCACGGCACTGCGGACGGGCTCGGCGAGATCGGGGCTCTTGCACTCGACGACGACGAGCGGGATGCCGTTCACGAAGAGGACGAGGTCGAGTATGGACAGTTCGCCGGAGCGGCTGCGCACACGGAGTTGGTCGACGACGGTGAAGGTGTTGCGCGTGATGAGGTCCGGATGCCACTCGACGTACTGGACGGTGGCGGACGGACCACCGTGCGCGGCGGAGGGTGAGGGAAGCGTCCAGCCGTGGAGCAGCATGTCGGTGGCGGCGAGGTTCGCCTGCACGACGCCCTTGCCCAGGGAGAGGGAGGCAAGCTCGCCGACCGCCCGCCGGATGTCGTCCTCACCCATCCAGGGCTGACCGTCACTGCCCCGGAGGTTGATCCGCCGCAGCGCGGGCCCGAGCTGGTCGACGAGCAGCGGCACCGCCGCGTCGAGCGTGTCCAGCTCCACGCCCGGGACGTGCGTCCACCCCATGGCCTCCAACTGCGCGACTAACGGCCGCTCCACCTCGTCCCGCTCGACGTGCACCACCACAGCCCCGCGCCTCTCTCCGTACGTCCCGCTGTTCCCCGGAGATCCATTCTGCGCCCGGGGGGCGGGGTGAGGGGAAGAGAACGGGACGTAGGACCCGGCTGAGCGCGCGGACACACGGGGCTTTGTGCCGGTACGTCCACACGCTCGGCGGAGGGGGTGGGTCAGGTGCCGGGGGCCTCTTCCGGGACGGCGCGTGAGTCCTCGTCGTCGCGGGGCACGGCGAGGCGCGCTCCTCTGCTGCGGGCGATGCGGTGTACGTCGTGGAGCGCCTCGGCCAAACGAGATGCGAGGTAGCGGAGTTGAGGCGTGGTGGCCTTGGCGTCTCCCAGGAGATCGACGGCGTGGCCGAGGAGGTCGTCGGCCATGCCGAGCTGGACGGCTTCGACGTCGTCGGCAAGGCGCGAAAGACGGCTGGTTCCGGTGTCGTCGGTGACGAGGTAGCAGGGGTTACCGTCGAGGTTGGACCAGGGGAGGAGGCGGGGCCGGCCTGACGAGGTGGCGGCGTCGTGACTCTTGTAGATCATGAGACGGCCACCTCGTTGCCCCAGATCCGGCGCGAGCCGACGTCGAAGCCGTGGATGCGCCGTGGCCCTACGTCGATGCCGTGCACGGCGAGCCAGAGGGTCCGGCGACGGCCGCGCTGCTGCCTGGCCTGGGCACGTCGTTCGTGGGCGAGGAGGTAGGGGCGGACGAGCCGGGAGTCCTCGCCGCAGAGGAGGGCTTCGTGCGGGGAGGGGCGGCGGCCGGGCGAGACGGGGGCGGCCGGCACGGGGGTGGGCCGCGCCGCTCCCCCGGCGCGGTGTCGGTGCCGGTTCCGGTGCCGGTGGCGCCCGGAGGCGGGCCACAGGAGCCGCAGCAGCGGCTCGACGAGGCAGGCGATACGGTGCAACATGTCTTCAACTCCAGTGCGGTTGAGGGCCATGCCCCCGGGCCGTCGGTAGCGGTCGCGGGGGTCTTCCGTGCCCAAGGGCAGGTCGACGTGCATGGACGTCGCTGTGTAGCGATCCACTCACAGAGTGAGACGGGCCGGGCTAGGCTCGCCAGAGGGTCAGAGGTGACAACGCATCTGTCACACGGGAGTTCACGGTGAGCAACATCTATGGGGAGTGGTTGAAGGCGCAGCGCGAGGCGGCCGGGATGACACAGCAGGAGTTGGCGACAGCCGCCGTCATGACGCGTTCGCACATCGCGCACATTGAGGCGGGGCGGCGCACCCCGTCCAAGGAGGACGCGAGACGCCTCGACAGGGCGCTGAACACGGGCGATGTGCTGAGCAGCTTCCTGCCGGACGAGGACACCGCTGTCGCGGGGTACTTCGAGGCGGCCCTTCAGCTCGAACAGCAGGCGACGATGATCCGGGAGTTCGCCCTGTCGTTCATCCCCGGCATCCTCCAGACGGAAAGGTACGCACGTGCAGTTCTGAGTACGTCGTTCCCTCCGGTGGGTGAAACGGAATGTGACAGGCTCGTTGTCACACGCCTTGAGCGGGCGAAGATCCTGGAGGACCCGGTGACACCCGTAGTGTGGGCACTGCTTGACGAGGCTGTGCTGCGGCGGGTGGTGGGCGGGCCGGACGTCATGGCGGAACAACTCCGCCACATCGTGAAGCTGGCGGAATCAGGACGCGTACGCGTCCACGTGTTGCCCTTCGCGCTGGGGGTCCACCCCCTCATGCAGAGCATGCTCACCCTGCTCAAGTTCGAGGATCAGCCTCCGGTGGCGTACTCCGAAGGCATCCAGGTAGGCAGGATTCACGACTCTCCCGCCATGGTCGACCGCCTTGAAGGCACCTACGATCTCGCGCTAGGCGACGCAATGCCGCTCAAGGAGTCACTGACCCTGATGAGGGCGACAGCAAAGGACTACGAACACCGTGAATGAACCCATCATCCCCAACGCCTCCTCCCTGCACGGCTGGCGCAAGTCGACGTACAGCGGCAACGAAGGCGGCAGCTGCATCGAGGTTTTGGACGGCTACACGACCGGTGTCCCGGTCCGCGACTCGAAGGCCCCGCAGGGGCCCGCACTGGTCTTCTCGTCGACCGGCTGGTCATCGTTCGTCGCAGCGGTCAAGGACGGCCTGCTGCCCGCCTGACCGCTCACCGTCACGATCCGTCCGGCCCGCCTTAGTGCGCGGGCCGGACGTCGCCCGCTTAGAACCCCTAACGAAATGATCTTCGAAGTGGTTGGATCACCCCGGGACTGCTGATCCGGAGGTGTGCGGTGGCGCGGCCGAAGCCGTGGGAAGTCGACGACGAACTGTGGGCAGTGATCGAGCCGCTACTGCCCAAGGTTGAGCGCCGGACCCGGCACCCTGGGCGCAAGCGGCATCCGGACCGGTTGGTGTTCCAGGGCATCCTGTTCGTGCTGCACACGGGGATCTCCTGGGAACACCTGCCGCAAGAACTCGGCTTCGGGTCAGGCATGACCTGCTGGCGGCGCCTGGCCGAGTGGACCGAGGCTGGCGTGTGGTCCCGGCTGCACGAGGTTCTCCTCGCCAAGCTCCGCAACGCCAACGCCCTGGACTTCTCCCGGGCGGCCGTCGACGGCTCCCACATCCGCGCGTTAAAGGGGGAGCCAAGACCGGACGAAGCCCTGTCGACCGGGGCAGAGCGGGCAGCAAGCACCACCTGATCACCGATGCCACCGGCATCCCGCTCGCCGCCACCCTGACCGGCGGCAATCGCAACGACGTCACCCAGCTCATCCCGCTGCTGCAGGCCGTGCCGCCAGTGCGGGGCAAACGCGGCCGGCCCCGGCGCCGCCCGGACGTGGTGCTCGGTGATCGGGGTTACGATCACGACAAGTACCGCCGCCTGGTCTGGGACCTCGGAGTGAAGCCAGTGATCGCTCGCCGTGGTACCGAGCACGGCTCCGGCCTGGGCACTCAGCGCTGGGTCGTAGAGCGCACGTTCGCCCACCTGCACTGGTTCCGCCGTCTACGCATCCGCTGGGAGATACGCGACGACATCCACGAAGCTTTCCTCAGACTCGCGTGCGCGTTGATCTGCTGGAGGCGGCTCAGGTCGTTGGGCGGGCAACCCTAGAAGGGGGGCCAGCAGGAACCGGCGGGAGGCGCGGGATTAACACGATTCCCGCGACGCATTTCCAATGGCCAGCGCTGGTCAATGACGGACGCGGCCTCCTTGCAGGCGCCACACGCGTTACTCCGATCCGGCATCCACCAGTACGGAGAGACCGAGAGACCCTCGTGTTCTATGCCGCACAGGGTCGCGCCGGAGCCTGTGTAGGCGTAGGCCGTGTCATAGGCATGGGCCACGTTCTCCGGGAGGCTCGGTGATTCTGCCCGCTCCCAGCGCCCGTACATGGGCTGGTACTGCGGCCGTGAAACCTCATGGGGATCTTGTCCCAGCTCGGTCCACGCGTAGCACCAGGAGCAGAACCACCGCTCCTTCACCGGCAAGTCCCACGCCGCTCGCGGTTCCGCTACCGGCGCCTGCCGCATCTCGTGTCCACACACATCACACGTCACAGCCGGATCCTGCCATGGCAACTCCACACCTACCTCTGGCAGCAGGATCCTCGGCCGAACCGCATTCCGATAGGGGTTCTTAGGCCGCCACAGCAGATACCGCAACCCGTCCCGACAGCAAGTCGTCCACAAGCCCCTGCTTGAGTTGACGCAGTTTCGCAAGCTCGGCCACCTCTGCCAGCCTCTGATCGTCTACGGCATTGAGCCGCTCAAGAAACGCCAACTGCCCCAACAAACCCATTTTCGGGAACGGACAATTACGCACGTCATCGGCATTAATGCTGGCTTGAGAGATGGCACTCTTAGCACGCTGCAGAAAGTACCGCTTGACTACCGAGCTCCCCAACCACGTTTCAGTGAACAAAGGCTCGGCAGCGGAACGACGCAGTTTGCATCGCATCATGTTCGACTCAAAAATCGTTGGCTCAGTCAAGCGCCGCACTGATGTTGACTTGCCAACGAGGTCGAGCGTATTCACGCGATTGATTACAATATCCCCTACCTCCAGCCCATATCGTGCAACTTCGTCACCACTAACGGCGACGCGCAACAGACCCCGAGTAAAATCGGACTTCCCCCTGGAGAAGCTGTCAATGCGCACGATAGGGGTGCCTTGCAGACCGTACGAGTTTGCGGGCTTGTAGATCCCATTCTGGGGCCCTTGCTTGAGCACCGCATCGAACAGTCCGCACTCCAGCTCGGCAAGCTCCTCTATCAAACCGGAGCGCAACGCCTCAAACTTAGCAATCGACGCCTCGATGCCCCGCTCCAGCTCAGTGAAACTGTTGATTATCTCAACGATCCGCCGCTGCTCATCAACCGAAAAATCAGGCACAGGAAGTTGGCGCAGCACATCGCCTGAAATCTTCACCATGCTCTCCGAAGTCCCCTGCGCCATAGCCATTACACGTCGCCGTGTTCGCGGAGAACGAAGCACCAACTCAAGGAACTCAACCAAGTAACGCTTAGAGGGACGGACGCGCATCATCAGATCGGGATAGATGCATGGGGTTCCGACATCGCGATAGACCCCCACCATCCCCACCAACGTCCGAGTGTTCGCGCGGCTGACCAGCAGGTCGCCATCCTGAAGGATCGCAGGATGCATCACCGACACCGACCCAGGGGCGTTCTTCAGCTGGACAGGATTGAAGCCCTTAGCCGATAGGCACCCAAGGCCCAACATCTGAACTCCGGTCCAGGCCTGGCTCTCTGGCGGCGAATAGCCATTGCGGATCGGCTCAGCCAAGACGTCGGAAAGCTTCAACTCCGACCAAACGTCACCTGGCATAGCCCAGCTCCTCAAGAAACCCATCCAACTTCGCCGCAACCGCTCCCTGCCCCGCCCGAATCTCCCTCAAGGAAACCGCGTACTTCTGCTCCCACGTCTCATAGGAAGCCGCCAGCTCCCGCTGCCGCCGCACCACATGCCCGTCCAGCTTCGCCGCCAGGTCGTCCCGCAGCAGGTCGAGCACCACCCGGCGCTCCCCCTCCGCGTCCAGCTCCGCCCGTGCCCGGAACAAGCGCGGCGGTTCCTCCCCCAGCGTCGGCGGATCGCTCGGGTACGGATACCGGTGGAAGTCCGCCTCAAGGCGTTTGATGTCTGCGCCCGCCTTCGTGCGTGCTTTCTTCACCCGGGCCAGCTCAGCCGTGAGCTCCGCCAACTCCTCCACACTCAGCGCGACTTCTTCCGAGTCGGCCTCGCTGTCGGACGGCTCACCGTCAGCCTCCGGCTCCTCACCGCCCCCGGAGAGCCGAGCACTCAGCTCCTTGAACCGCGCGTCCGCCTCCGCCTTGCGTGCGTCCGCCTCCGCCAGCTCATCCAGGAACCCGGGAGCAATGGCGGCCACCACCTTGTGGCCGTACGCCTGGCGCCGCTCCGCCGCCGTCCGCGTCCGCAGCTTCTTCGTCCGTGCGTCCTGTTCGGGCGAGAGCATCGTGTCGACGTTCTCGACCCATCCGTCCACAACACCGCCGAACCCGTTCTCCGACAGCGCGAGCAGGTCGTATTTCGCGTCCCACCACCAACCCGCGACCGCCCCCGCCAACGCGTACCGGTCCAGCAGCCCGACCCGGCCCAGCCGTTCCCCGAACGACTTCATCAACTGCCCCCGCACTGCCATCAATGCGGCCTTGCGCTCGGAGGACGTGGAGGAAGCGAGGACTTCGGGCGTGGCCGCCACCGCCTCCAGCCGCAGGGCGGCCTCCTCCTCCCACCACTTGGCGAACTCCGCCCGCAGCGCCTCCTCCCGGGGCCGGGCCAGCTCGCCCAGATCGGGACGGCCGCCCGCCGCCTCGTCCCGGAAGTCGACGTACGCCGGGTCCGCCGGCTCCCGCTCCACGAACAGGTCGGTCACCCCGATCCCGTACGAGTCGAGCAGCGGCTTCTTCGCTTCGATCTCCGCGCGCGGCACCCCGCCCACCAGATGCGCCCGCACGTCCTGCGGCTCCGGCGGCGGCGTGTTGTCCACATACCGGCGGATGTTGAGGTTGTCGTTGTTGGCGGCGAGTTCCTCGCGGGTCACGATCCGCGAGAAGCCGGGTACCTCCTCGTACGCGTGGAAGGTCGAGACGATCTTCTCGGCGTGCTCGGGGAGCAGAATGTTCTGCGCCCGCTCCGCGTGGAACTCGCGGTCGGCGTTGATGAACAGCACCTTGCCCTCCCGCGCCCGGTCCTTCCGGCCCGGCGGGCGGAGCACCAGGATGCAGGCCGGGATGCCGGTCCCGTAGAAGAGGTTCGGGGCGAGGCCGATGACCGCCTCGATGGTGTCCTTCTCCAGCAGTTCCGTACGGATCGTCTTCTCACCGCCGCCACGGAACAGCACCCCGTGTGGCATGACCGTGATCACCATGCCGCCGCGAGGGCCCTCCCGCCTGGCCTCCCACAGCATGTGCTGGAGGAACATCAGGTCGGCCTTGCCGCGCTCGCTCGTCGCCCCGTACTTGGCACGCTCGGCCGGGTGCGCCAGGTCTGCAAGGGTGTAGTCCAGGGAGAACGGGGGATTGCTGAGCACCCCGTCGAACCGGTCCTCGTCCGAGCGCGGAACGTGCGCCGGCTGCGACAGCGTGTCCCCGGTGGCCAGGTCGAAGCGACGTACGCCGTGCAGCACCATGTTCATCGTCGACATGATCCAAGAGCCGGAGTTGGCGTCCTGTCCGGCGAAGAACATCGACGATGTGTCGCCGCCGTGCTCCTCCACGTACTCCGCCGCGTGGATGAGCATGCCGCCCGAGCCGACGCACGGGTCGTAGATCCTCATGTTCTCGGTGGGGGCGAGGAGCTCGACCATCATGCGGACCACGGCGCGCGGGGTGTAGAACTCGCCGCCCTTGCGTCCGGCCGTGTCCGCGAACTCCTTGATCAGGTACTCGTACGCGGCACCGATCAGGTCAGGGAACTCGAAGTCGTCCGTGCGCAGCCGGATACGCCCGAAGTGCGCGATGAGAAGCTTCAGGCGCTGGTCGGCGAGCTTGGCCGCGCCGGACGCGGCCCCCGATCCACCGATGCGGTTGAAATCGAGGTGATCGAAGAGGCCCTTGAGCTTCGCGTTCTGACTCTCGAGCGCTTGTAGCGCGGGACGCAGCGCCTTCTCGTTGATGTTGTGGGGGACAGCGGAGATCCTGTGCCAACGGGCCTGCTCGGGCACGTACAGCACATCGCGCTTGCGGTAGGGGCCCGGCTGCTCAAGGTAGCCGCGAAGGTCCTCGTCGCCGAGCTTCAGCTCCTCGACGGCATACTGCCGGAGCCTGTCCCTGGCCGCCTCGAACTCGTCGTTGGCGCGCTTCAGGAAGAGCAGCCCGAAGATGTAGTCCTTGTACTCGGAGGCGTCCATCGTGCCGCGCAGAATGTCCGCGGCGGCCCACAGATGGCGTTCCAGCTGCGCGAGCGTGAGCTTGGCCACGTACGACTCCCTACAACCCGACCTGAGACAACGGAGAGACCTTATTGCCCGGCCGGAGCCATATCGAAATCGGTGCGCGGACGGCCTCCGGGATCAGTACGTGCCGATGTGCAGCGCCTCCTCCACGAACTCGTGCACGTCTGTGTACGGGTCCCTGTCCCACTTGGCCACATGTGCCGCATGCCGGCTGTTCATCTGCTCGGCGTTCTTCCGCGCCGTCTCGTAACGGCCGAGGATCTGGTGCGGCAGGATGACCTTGGGGGTCTTGGCGTCCTGGGACCCTCGCTGGAACGGGAGCCGCTCGGCCGCCCCGTCGCAGACCCCGGCGAACGAGCCGCTGACCGGCTTGTAGTGGGCGAGCCGCCAGACCTCGAAGCACGGATGCGAGAAGGCGACTCCGATTCCCGCCTTCTCCGCCTCCTCCAACGCGTCGCGAATGTACTTGTATCTGTCGTGGTCGAAGAGACACCAGACCGCGGGCAGGTACTTCGCGTCCAGCTTGGCCCGCTTGGCCTTGCGGTCCTCTTCCCGCTTCAGCTTGATCGCCTGCTCCACGAGGTCCAGCGGCTTGCGCCCGCTGTCCGCCTTGCGGTTGGCGATGTGCATCTCCACCGGGACCTTGTCGGCGTGCGGGACGCCCTTGTCCTTGAGGATGTCGAGATACGAGGGCTCGGTCACCTTGCCCTCGGTGAAGATGAAGACCTGACGCCTGCGTTGTCCGCCCCCTCGGGCCGGACGCTCCCACGAGTCCCTGCCCTTGTGCGCCCGCCCCATCAGTCGCGCCCCGCCCGGTCTGCTCGCTCCCCTGTCTCGTCGTACGTGCCGGCCTCACGCGCCACGAGCAGTCGCCGCGCGATCTGGCCCTCCAGAAGGGCCGGAACCCCGCCGAAAGCCCCCGCGAGGTACGACTGTGTGAGGTCCTCGTCCTCGCCCGGCTCGACGTCGGTGAGGGGATACAGCGCGGTCGCCCCGTCCTTGTCCTTTTCCGTCAGCCACACCTGCCCGGGGTCGAGGAGCCGCTCGCCGCTCGGGGTGGTGAGCACCGTCGCGTCATGCGATGTGAAGACCAGCTGGGCGCCCTTGGGGTTCGCGTACGGGTCGTGGAAGAGCCGGACGACCTCGGCCGCGAAACGGGAGTGCAGGCTGGCG
This sequence comes from Streptomyces sp. NPDC001796, assembly GCF_042892355.1. Classification (NCBI taxonomy): domain Bacteria; kingdom Bacillati; phylum Actinomycetota; class Actinomycetes; order Kitasatosporales; family Streptomycetaceae; genus Streptomyces; species Streptomyces sp. NPDC001796. Next base: position 97,174 of record NZ_JBIAUC010000007.1, read on the forward strand.
TCGAGCTCGTCGACGAGCAGGACCGCGCCCTCATCGAGGGCGAGAAGCAAAGGGCCCAGGAGAGCGAACCAGGAGCGGGTGCCGTAGGACTCCTCGTGCCAGTCGAAGGCCACATCCCCGGCAGTCGAATGGTGCGTCAGCTTCACCGCGTCCTGCCCCGGGCCCTCCTGGACGACCGTCGCTCCGGTGATGCCGAGGTCCGCGACCCTCAACAGCTCCTGGATCCTGGTGGCCCTCGGGCCGGACAGTTCCTTCGTGGTGTACCGCGCGCGCTCGTCCCGCTCGACCTCGGGGCTGATCATCCAGAAGTTACGGCGGAACCAGTGGAACAGCGCGGAGAGCTGCGGGTGGTTGTCCGTGCCGGCCGTGGAGAGCAGCAGTGCGTTCGGCCGCGTACGCCGTACGAGCTGGGCCCGGTCCCTGACACGCCCGCCGGGCCACTTGAAGACATCCGGCCGGGAGGCGTCGCGGTCGAGCCATTCCTGACGGCGGCCGCGCGGGTAGCTGTGCAGCCACTCGGACTCGACTCGGGTGGCGCCGAGCTCGAAACCGTACGTCCAGCGGACCGAGTCGATGACGACGTCGACCTCGAAGAAGGCAGGTTCGCTCTCGCTCTTGGGATCCAGAGCGAAGACCTGGCGCGGGATGCCGTCGTAAGAGGCCCAGCGGGCGTAGGAGTTAAGGACGGCGTTACGCATGTCGGTCATCGCCGTCAGCACGTTCGACTTACCGGATGCGTTGGCCCCGAAGATGCCGATCAGCGGAAAGACGGAGACGGATTCCCCGCCGGCAAGATCCACCGGGTTCGCCGACCCGCCCTGCTCGTCGCCAGGCACGACGAAGGACAGCTCCTGCTCATCCCGCAGGGACCGTACGTTCGCGACGCGGAACCTCAGCAGCACGCTGTCCTCCTCTCCGGGCTCAGGGTAGTGGCCGCATCTGACATCGGCCCGGTCGGGACGCCTGCGACCTCACGGAACATATCCCTTGAGGGCCACCGCGACCAGCCGATCGGGTGGTCAGCCCGTGCCCAGGTGGGTCGGCGCGAACATGCGCAGGACCGCGGGGAGCACGACCACTGACGGGCCCGGCTCGGCCAGGGCCTTCGCCAGGTCGGCCTCCAGGGTCTCGGGGGTCGTACGCACGCCCGGGACGCCGAAGGACTCCGCCAGGGCCACGTAGTCGGGACGGGTCAGTTCCGTCGCCGTGGCCTGACCGAAGGCGTCCGTCATGTACTCGCGCAGAATGCCGTAGCCGCCGTCGTCGACGATCAGCCAGGTGACGTCGAGGCCGTACTGCCGCGCCGTCGCCAGTTCCGCGATGGAGTACAGGGCGCCGCCGTCGCCCGACACCGCCAGGACGGGGCGCGTGGGGTCCGCCGCCGCCGCGCCGAGGGCCGCCGGGAAGCCGTAGCCGAGACCGCCCGCTCCCTGCGCGGAATGCATGGTGTTGGGAGCCTTCGCGTCGAAGGCCGACCAGGCCCAGTAGGCCAGGATCGTCATGTCCCAGAAGGACGGGGAGTCGGCGGGCAGGGCGCGGCGCACCGACGCCAGCACCTCCTGCTCCAGGGTCAGGTCCTGGGACGCGATCCGCTCGGCCACCTTCGCGAGCAGCGTCCGTACGCGCCGCGGAGCCCCCTCGTCCTCCCGGGCCTCCACCGTCTCCAGCAGCGCCTGCAGCGCCAGGCGGGCGTCCGCGTGGATGCCGAGGGCCGGGTGGTTGGACTCCAGCTTGCCGAGGTCCGCCTCGATCTGGACGACCCGGCCGCGCGGCTGGAACGTGTGGTAGTTCGAGGAGAGTTCGCCGAGGCCCGAGCCGACCACGAGCAGGACGTCCGCGTCCTCGAGGAAGTCCGTGGTGTGGCGGTCCTCCAGCCAGGACTGGAGGGACAGCGGGTGCTCCCAGGGGAAGGCGCCCTTGCCGCCGAAGGTGGTGACGACGGGGGCGTTCAGCTTCTCGGCGAGCGCCAGCAGCTTCCCTGACGCGTCCGACCTGACCACTCCCCCGCCCGCGATGATCGCCGGACGCTCGGCGCCCGACAGCAGGTGCGCGGCCACCGCGGTCAGTTCGGGGCGCGGCGACAGCTCCTCCGGGGTCGCGTCCACCGCCGTCACCACCGGCAGCCGTGTCTCGGCGAGCAGCACGTCCTGCGGGATCTCCACCCACACCGGGCCGTGCGGCACCGTCAGCGCCGACTTCCACGCCTGCGCGATCGCCGACGGGATCTGCGACTGCGTACGGACCGTGTGGACCGACTTGACCACGCCCCGGAACGAGGCCGCCTGGTCGGGGAGTTCGTGCAGGTAGCCGTGGCGGCCACCGCCCAGGCCCGCGGTCGGGACCTGGCTGCTGATGGCAAGCACGGGCGCCGAGGCCGCCGCGGCCTCCTGGAGCGCCGCCAGGGAGGTCAGCGCGCCGGGGCCGGTGGAGAGCAGCAGCGGTGCCGCCTCACCCGTGATCCGGCCGTACGCGTCCGCGGCGAACCCGGCGTTGTTCTCCACCCGCAGCCCGACGTACCGCAGGTCGGAGCGGCGCAGCGCGTCGAACATGCCGAGCGCGTGCTGGCCGGGCAGGCCGAAGACCGTCGTCGCGCCCAGCCCGGCCAGGGTCTCCACGACCAGGCCTCCGCCGTTGCGGCCGGGGGGAGGATTGAGGGCGGCCTCCTGCTGGGCGGGCGTGGGGCGGAGGACCAGGTCGTGGTCGTGCGTCACTTGCTCTCGGTCTCCTCACCGGTGCGGGCCGCCGCGATCTGGCGGGTCATGATCGTCGTCAGTTCGTACGCCGTGTGGGACGCGGCCACCGACGTGATCTCCGCGTGGTCGTAGGCGGGCGCCACCTCGACGACGTCCGCCGAGACCAGGTTGCAGGACGCGAGGCCCCGGAGGATCTCGAGGAGTTCGCGGGAGGTCATGCCGCCCGCCTCCGGGGTGCCGGTGCCGGGGGCGTGCGCCGGGTCGAGGCAGTCGATGTCGATGGAGATGTACAGCGGACGGTCGCCGATGCGCTGCCGCAGCTGGTCGGCGACCTCGTCGGCGCCGCGCCGGTAGATGTCGGCGGAGGTGACGATGCCGAAGCCCATCTTCTCGTCGTCGGTCAGGTCCTGCTTGCCGTAGAGCGGGCCGCGGGTGCCGACGTGGGAGAGCGCGGAGGTGTCGAGGATGCCCTCCTCGACGGCGCGGCGGAAGGGGGTGCCGTGCGTGTACTCCGCGCCGAAGTAGGTGTCCCAGGTGTCCAGGTGGGCGTCGAAGTGGAGCAGCGCGACCGGGCCGTGCTTCCTGGCCACCGAGCGGAGCAGCGGGAGTGCGATGGTGTGGTCGCCGCCGAGCGTCATCAGGCGGGCGCCGGTGCCGAGGAGTTCGTCGGCGGCGGCCTCGATGGTCTCCACCGCCTCGTGGATGTTGAACGGGTTCACGGCGATGTCGCCGCCGTCCGCGACCTGGGCGAGCGCGAAGGGGGAGGCGTCCTGCGCCGGGTTGTACGGGCGCAGCAGGCGGGACGCCTCACGGATCGCGTTGCCGCCGAAGCGGGCGCCCGGGCGGTAGGAGACGCCCGAGTCGAACGGCACGCCGACCACGGCGACGTCCGCGGTGCCGACCTCGTCGAGGCGGGGCAGCCGGGCGAAGGTCGCGGGGCCCGCGTACCGCGGGATGCGGGACGAGTCGACGGGGCCGCGGGGCCGGCTGCCGCCTGCTGCGGGGATCTCGGTGCTGCTCATCGTCGGACTCCTCCAGGAAATGCGTGTTTCTTCCAGTGTCGCGGAGCCCTCCGACAGGCCCCGCACGGCCCGGCCGCCCCCTGGCGGCCGGGCCGAAGCAACAGGGTCAGGCGCCCACCGCCGCGGGCTCCTCCGCGCTCGCCGTGCCGCGTCCGGCGAGCCGCTCCCGCCACGCGGCCAGGACGGCCTCGTCGGTCGGCCTGGTCGCCAGCGACACGACGACGTAGGCGGCGAGCGAGGCGAGCAGCCCGTAGTAGACGGGCTCGTTGGCGAGGATGCCGTAGGACACCATCAGGCCGATGACGGCGAGACCGCCGACCACCACGGAGGCGAGCGCGCCCTGCACGGTGCCCCGCTTCCACAGCAGGCCGCCCAGGATCGGGACCAGTAGACCGCCGACGAGCAGGTTGTACGCGACGGTCAGTGCCTCGACCACGTTGTTCAGCGCGATGGCCGTGCCGATCACCGCCACCCCCATGATCAGGATGAAGACGCGGTTGCCCCTCACCTCGTCGTGCGCCCCCTCGTCGCGGCGCACGACACCGCGCAGCCGCGACCAGATGTCGTTGTTGGCGACGGTCGCACATGCGATGAGCGCGCCGGAAGAGGTCGACATCACCGCGGCGAGGGCGGCGGCGAGCACCAACCCCCGTATTCCGACGGGGAGTTCCTGCTTGACGATGGTCGCGAACGCGTCGTCCGGGCTGCCCAGCTCGGGGAACAGCACCTTGGCGGCGGTGCCGATGACGGCGCCGGCGAGAGCGTAGGCCAGGCAGTAGGTGCCGGCGACCGTGCCGCCCCACTTGGCCGTGGTGTCGCTGCGCGCGGTGAACACGCGCTGCCAGATGTCCTGCCCGATCAGCATGCCGAACGTGTAGATCAGGACGTAGGTGAAGATCGTCTCGCCGCCGATGCCCAGCGGGTCGAAGTACGAGGTCGGCAGCTTGGCCTTCATCTCGCTGAAGCCGCCCGCCTTGACGACCGCGATGGGCAGCAGGAGCAGCAGCACGCCGATCGTCTTGACGACGAACTGCACCATGTCCGTCAGCGTGATGGACCACATGCCGCCGAGCGTGGAGTACGCGACGACGATGGAGCCGCCGAGGATGATCGCGAGCGTCCGGTTCATGTCGAAGAGGACGTCGAAGATGGTGGCGTAGGCGATGGTCGAGGTGACGGCGAGCATCAGGGTGTACGCCCACATGACCACGCCCGAGATCACGCCGGCCCGGCCGCCGTATCTGAGGTCGAGCATCTCGGAGACGGTGTAGACCTTCAGACGGGCGATGCGGGCGGAGAAGAAGACCGAGAGGGCGAGCAGGCCGAGGCCGATGGTGAACACCATCCAGGCGCCCGACAGCCCGTACCGGTAGCCGAGGCCGACACCGCCGATGGTGGACGCGCCGCCGAGGACGATCGCAGCCATGGTGCCGGAGTACATGGCGGGCCCGAGGCGGCGCCCTGCCACCAGGAACTCGCTCTTGGAGCGGGCGCGGCGCATGCCCCACCAGCCCATGGCCAGCATGCCGGCCAGATAGACGACGATCACTGTGTAGTCGACGGCCATGTGTGGGCCCTCCTTCGCGCACTTCCCGGTGGCGTGTCGTGCAGATGGATCTCGGGGACGCGGTCGGCCACTCGGCTCGACCGGGGACGGCAGGGGCTCGCGGGGACATCCGCCCGTACCCGCGGCTGCCGGTCTGGACTGACATTAGGTGGCTGGAAAGCGACTGCGAAGTGTACGTTTCATCCATCCGAACCGAACGGGATGGAGGAACCGTCCACGATGCCGGACACCCCGTCGGCGCCGGCGGTACCGCCGACCCCACCGGTACCGCTCTCCGCCCTGCTGGCCCGCGAGGACCTGGCCCTGCGGCAGATCGCCGGGCCCGGGGACTCCGACACGGCGATCCACTGGGCGCACACCTCGGAGATGGCGGACCCCTACCCCTACCTGCTGGGCGGCGAGCTGCTGCTGACGGCGGGCGTGCACATCCCGGAGGCAGCGGGCTCGGGGACCTACTTCGACGACTATGTCTCCCGGATCGTGGCGGCGGGTGGCGCGGCGCTCGGTTTCGGCCTGGCGCCGGTGCACGACACGGTGCCGCGGGCGCTGGTGGCGGCCTGCGACCACTACGGGCTGCCGCTGCTCGAGGTCCCGCCGCAGACGACGTTCTCCGGCGTGGCCCGCGCGGTGTGGCAGCTGATGGCCCAGGCACGGCTGGCGGAACTGCGCCGCGTCACGGAGGCCCAGCAGAGCCTGGCCGCGGCGGCGTCCCGCCCGGACCCGGTGCCGTCGGTGCTGCGGCAGCTGGCGCAGCGGGTGGGCGGCCGGGCGGTGCTGTACGGACCGGACGGCGCGGAACTGGCGGCAGCGGGGCGAGCACCCGAGGAGGCGGCCCGGGCGCTGGGCGAGCTGGCGGGAGTGGTCCGCCCGGCCGGCCCCGCGGGCTCCGCCCCCGCCTCCGCCACCGACACCGTCGCCGAGACCCATCTCGCCGCCTACGCCCTCGGCACCGGGCAGGGCTTCGTGCTCGGGGTGGCGGCAGCGCGTCGGGACCCCGGCGACCACACCATCGCCTCCGTCGCGGCGGTGCTCCTCACGCTCCTCACCGGGGAGCACCAGAGCGGCACCGGTGCGGCCCGCTCCTCGGCGCTCGTACGGCTGCTGCTCGGTGCCCCGCCGGAGGCGGTCGCGCCCCTGCTGGGCGGCGACCGGTGGGTGGTGGTGCACGCCCGGCCCACCCGGGACGGACCGGCGCCGGACGCCGTGGCCGCGTCCGCGCTCGGCGCCGCGCTCGGATCCACGCTGGTCGATCTCGGGGACGGGTTCGTACGGGTCCTGGTCCCGGCCGACCGCGCACCGGCCCCGCAGCCCGGCTGGACCCTGGGCCTCAGCGCCCCTGCCGCCCCGCGCGACTGGGCCGCCGCCGACACCCAGGCCGCCCGCGCCCTGGCCCGCGCCCGCGCGACCCGCACCGCACTGGTCCGGCACGGCGAGCGCACGGGCCTGGCGGACCTGGTCCCGTCCGCGGAGGCCGAACTGCACGCCCGCACGCTGCTGGCGCCGCTGGCCCAGGGCACCGCCCTCACCGAGACACTGCGCACCTGGCTGTCCCTGCACGGCAGTTGGGACCGCACGGCGGTCGCCCTGTCGGTCCACCGCAACACGGTCCGGCAACGGATCGCACGGTGCACGGCACTGCTGGGGGTGGACCTGGACGATCCGGACGTGCGGATGGAGCTGTGGTTCGCGCTGAAGCAGACGGGGGGTGGGTGAAACCGGACGGCACCCGCGCGCAACACCCCGGGGCGTCCCCGGCCGGGGAGTGACGCGCGTCCCACGCACCGAAACACCGGCGGCCCCGGCGGAGCGCCCCGGCAGAATGGAGCACATGCCGATACCCGGGATCCCCAGCCGCTCCGAGCTCCTCGTCCACCTCGTCCGGACCCGTGTCGCGGGCGAGGTCGCCACACCCCGCGAGAACAACCTCTCCCACTACCGCAAGCTCGCGAACGGCGACCGGAACTTCTGGCTCGGCCTGGAGCTCGGCGACCGCTGGACCGACGAACAGGACGTCCTCGCGGTCATGGCGGAGCGCTGCGGCGTCAACGACGACCCCGAGTACCGCTACGGCCAGGACACCATCGACCCGGAACTGACGGTCGACGCACTGGAACGGCTCGCGGCCCGCCTGCGCAAGGCCGCCGACGGCGGGCAGCGCGTCCTGTTCGCCACCGGCCACCCCGGCGGCCTCCTCGACGTGCACCGCGCCACCGCCGCCGCCCTGCGCACCGCCGGCTGCGAGATCGTCGTGATCCCGGACGGGCTGCGGACGGACGAGGGGTACGTCATGCAGTTCGCGGACGTGGCCGTCCTGGAGCACGGCGCGACCCTGTGGCACACGCACTCGGGCGAGCCGATGCGGGCGATCCTGAAGGGCCTGGAGGCCGAGGGACGCCCCCTGCCGGACCTGGTCGTCGCCGACCACGGCTGGGCGGGCTGCGCGGGACAACTCGGCATCGACTCGGTGGGGTACGCCGACTGCAACGACCCGGCGCTCTTCATCGCCGAGGCCGAGGGCACCGTGCAGGTGACGGTCCCCCTCGACGACCACGTCACGAGCCCTCGCCACTACGACCCGCTGACGGCGTACCTGCTGCACGCGGCGGGCCTGACCGACGACGACTGAGCTCCCTCAGCCGGTCCCCCCGGCCACCCCGGCAGAGCCACCTCAGCGGGGGACGCGGACCACGCCCTCCTGAATCACCGTGATCGCCAGCCGCCCGTCCTGGGTGTAGATGCGGGCCTGGCCCAGCCCGCGTCCCCCGGAGGCGGACGGCGACTCCTGGTCGTACAGCAGCCATTCGTCGGCCCGGAACGGCCGGTGGAACCACATGGCGTGGTCCAGCGAGGCCCCGACCACGTCACCGACGGCCCAGCCGCCGCGCCCGTGCGCGAGCAGCACGGAGTCGAGGAGCGTCATGTCGGAGACGTAGGTGGCGAGGACGACGTGCAGCAGGGGGTCGTCGTCGAGCTTGCCGTTGGTGCGGAACCACACCTGTGAGTGCGGCTCGCGCGGCTCCCCGAATCTGCCGTAGGGCGGCTCGTCCACGTACCGCAGGTCCACGGCCTCACGGGCTTCGAGGAACCTCTCCACTACCTCCGGGGCGAGGTGGTCATAGCCGCGCAGCCGCTCCTGGGAGGTGGGCAGTGCGGCCGGATCGGGCGCGGGCGGCATCGCCGCCTGGTGCTCCAGGCCCTCCTCGTACGTCTGGAACGACGCCGAGAGGTGGAAGATCGGCTGCCCGTGCTGTACCGCGACCACCCGGCGGGTGGTGAAGGAGCGGCCGTCGCGGATGCGGTCGACGCTGTAGACGATGGGCGCGCCGGGATCGCCGGGGCGCAGGAAGTACGCGTGCAGCGAGTGCGCGTGCCGTTCCTCGGGGACGGTGCGCCCCGCGGCGACCAGCGCCTGGGCCGCGACCTGCCCGCCGAAGACCCGCGGAACCACGGCCGACCGGGACTGGCCGCGGAAGATGTCCCGCTCGATCCGCTCCAGGTCGAGCAGATCGAGCAGGGACTGCAGTGCCTGACTCATGGCGTCAGTTGTATCCGGCACTTTTTTCGGGGACCTTACAGACCCATGTCCTTGGCGATGATCGTCTTCATGATCTCGCTGGTGCCGCCGTAGATGCGGTTGACGCGGTTGTCGGCGTACAGACGGGCGATCGGGTACTCGTTCATGTAGCCGTATCCGCCGTGGAGCTGGAGGCAGCGGTCGATCACGCGGTGGGCGACCTCGGTGCAGAACAGCTTCGCGGAGGCGGCCTCGGCGGGGGTCAGCTCGCCGGCGTCCAGGGCCTCGAGCGCGCGGTCGGCGACGGCCTCCGCGGCGTCCACCTCGGCCTGGCAGGCGGCCAGCTCGAACTTGGTGTTCTGGAAGTGGGCGACCGGCTTGCCGAAGACGGTGCGCTCCTGCACGTACTGCTTGGCGAACCGGACGGCGGCCTTGGCCTGCGCGTAGGCGCCGAAGGCGATGCCCCAGCGCTCGGAGGCCAGGTTGTGCCCGAGGTAGTAGAAGCCCTTGTTCTCCTCGCCGAGCAGGTCCTCGGCGGGCACCTTGACGTCGACGAAGGCCAGCTCGGCGGTGTCGGAGGTCTTCAGGCCGAGCTTGTCCAGCTTGCGGCCGACGGAGTAGCCCTCGGACTTGGTGTCCACGGCGAACAGGGATATGCCGAAGCGGCGGTCGTCCTCGCGCGGGGCGGCGGTGCGGGCGCAGACGATGACGCGGTCGGCGTGGACGCCGCCGGTGATGAACGTCTTGGCGCCGTTGAGGACGTAGTGCGTGCCGTCCTCGGAGAGCTTGGCGGTGGTCTTCATGCCCGCGAGGTCGGAGCCGGTGCCCGGCTCGGTCATCGCGATGGCCCACATCTCCTCGCCGGTGACGAACTTCGGCAGGTACCGCTTCTTCTGCTCGTCGGTGGCGAGCATCTTGATGTACGGCAGGGCGAGCAGCACGTGCACTCCGGAGCCGCCGAACTGCACGCCCGCGCGAGCGGTCTCCTCGTAGAGGACGGCCTCGAACTTGTGGGTGTCCAGGCCCGCGCCGCCGAACTCCTCGGGCACGCTGATGCCGAAGATGCCCAGGTCCCCGAGCTTGTAGTAGAAGTTGCGCGGCGCCTGACCGGCGGCGAACCACTCGTCGTACACCGGGACGACCTCGGCCTCGATGAAGGCGCGCAGGGTCTCCCGGAACGCCTCGTGGTCCTCGTTGAACACAGTACGGCGCACCGCCGCCACCTCCAGCTGGATACTTCCGGCCATGTCTAAGCGCTTGCTCAGACATCACCGTACCGGCGAGTACGGACGGCAGTCCAGAGCCATCCAGCCGTAACGCTCGTCACGCTTGCGGAGCAGGACCCCGGCTCATTCCCCGTCCGCCGCCGCGAACGCCCCCCGCGCCATCCGGTGCAGCAGCTCCGCCGTGGCCCCCCGGCCGGGGAGCGAACCCGGCCGCCCGAGGTGCGGGGTCGAGTTGAGCAGCCCGAAGACCGAGTGCACCGCCGAGCGCGCGGTCGGCTCGGCCAGGCCCGGATACACCTCACGGACGACCTCCACCCACAGCTCGACGTACTGCCGCTGCAGCTGGCGCACGAGCTTGCGGTCGCTGTCCCGGAGGCGGTCCAGCTCGCGGTCGTGCAGGGTGATCAGGGGGCGGTCGTCGAGCGCGAAGTCGATGTGCCCCTCGATCAGCGAGTCGAGGACCGCCTCCGGGTTCCGCCCGTCGGGACCTCCGTCGGCCTCGGCGACCCGCCGCCTGGCACCGGTCAGCAGCTGCCCGCTGATCCCCACGAGCAGCTCGGCGAGCATCGCGTCCTTGCCCGCGAAGTGCCGGTACAGACCGGGTCCGCTGATGCCGACCGCGGCCCCTATCTCGTCGACCCCGACGCCATGGAAGCCGCGCTCGGCGAACAGCCGCGCGGCCTCCTTGAGGATCTGCTCGCGACGGGTGGGGGCGTCGGTTCTCGTGGCCATGAAAACAATTCTAGACAGGGAGGTTAGCGGTCGTTAACCTGAAGGAAATGCGTTAACGCTCATTAACAAGGTGAGGGGACCGCAGGATGCAGGAGGCACCGGAGCTGACGAGCGCGGCAGACCCCGCGTCGGAGGCCTGGCGGGCCAACGAGGCGGCGCACCGCGCGCTGGTGGAGGAGTTGCACGCCAAGCTGGCCGCGGCCCGGCTGGGCGGCGGCGAGAAGGCCCGCGCGCGCCACACCGCCCGCGGCAAGCTGCTGCCGCGCGACCGCGTGGACACCCTGCTGGATCCGGGCTCGCCCTTCCTGGAGCTGGCCCCGCTGGCCGCCGAGGGGATGTACGACGGTCAGGCGCCGGCCGCCGGGGTGATCGCCGGGATCGGGCGGGTCAACGGCCGCGAGTGCGTGATCGTCGCCAACGACGCCACCGTCAAGGGCGGCACGTACTACCCGATGACGGTGAAGAAGCACCTGCGGGCGCAGGAGGTGGCCCTCGACAACCGCCTGCCGTGCGTCTATCTGGTCGACTCCGGGGGCGCCTTCCTGCCCATGCAGGACGAGGTCTTCCCCGACCGCGAGCACTTCGGGCGGATCTTCTACAACCAGGCGCGGATGTCCGGCGCCGGCATCCCGCAGATCGCGGCCGTCCTCGGCTCCTGCACGGCGGGCGGGGCGTATGTCCCGGCGATGAGCGACGAGGCCGTGATCGTGCGCAACCAGGGCACGATCTTCCTGGGCGGCCCGCCCCTGGTGAAGGCGGCCACCGGTGAGGTCGTCACCGCCGAGGAGCTCGGCGGCGGCGAGGTCCACGCGCGTGTGTCCGGCGTGACGGACCACCTGGCGGAGGACGACGCGCACGCGCTGCGGATCGTGCGGAACATCGTCGCCACGCTTCCCGCGCGCGGTGCGCTGCCCTGGGAGGTCGTCCCGTCGGTCGAGCCGAAGGTGGATCCGTACGGGCTGTACGGGGCGGTGCCGGCCGACTCCCGCACCCCCTACGACGTCCGCGAGGTCATCGCGCGCGTGGTGGACGGCTCCCGCTTCGCGGAGTTCAAGGCGGAGTTCGGGCAGACCCTGGTCACCGGCTTCGCCCGGATCCACGGCCACCCGGTGGGGATCGTCGCCAACAACGGCATCCTGTTCTCCGAGTCCGCCCAGAAGGGCGCCCACTTCATCGAGCTGTGCGACCAGCGCGGCATCCCGCTGGTGTTCCTGCAGAACATCTCCGGCTTCATGGTGGGCCGCGACTACGAGGCGGGCGGCATCGCCAAGCACGGCGCCAAGATGGTGACGGCGGTCGCCTGCACGCGCGTACCGAAGCTCACGGTGGTGATCGGCGGCTCCTTCGGCGCGGGCAACTACTCGATGTGCGGCCGGGCCTATTCACCGCGCTTCCTGTGGATGTGGCCGAACGCCAAGATCTCGGTGATGGGCGGCGAGCAGGCCGCCTCGGTCCTCGCGACCGTCAAGCGCGACCAGCTGGAGGCACGCGGGGAGTCCTGGGCGGCGGAGGAAGAGGAGGCGTTCAAGGCCCCGATCCGCGACCAGTACGAGCGCCAGGGCAACGCCTACTACGCCACGGCCCGCCTCTGGGACGACGGCGTGATCGACCCGCTTGAGACCCGTCAGGTACTGGGCCTGGCCCTGACCGCGTGCGCCAACGCGCCACTGGGTGAACCCCAGTTCGGCGTCTTCCGGATGTGAGGGGGGCTTGACGACCATGTTCGAGACAGTGCTTGTGGCCAACCGGGGCGAGATCGCCGTCCGCGTCATCCGCACGCTGCGGTCGATGGGCGTGCGCTCGGTGGCCGTCTTCTCCGACGCCGACGCCGACGCCCGGCACGTGCGCGAGGCCGACACGGCGGTACGGATCGGACCGGCGCCGGCGGCCGAGAGCTATCTGTCCGTGGAGCGCCTGCTGGAGGCCGCCGCCCGGACCGGAGCCCAGGCGGTGCACCCCGGGTACGGCTTCCTCGCGGAGAACGCGACGTTCGCGCGTGCGTGCGCCGAGGCCGGCCTGGTGTTCATCGGGCCGCCCGCGGACGCGATCGCGCTCATGGGCGACAAGATCCGGGCCAAGGAGACGGTACGGGCGGCCGGAGTGCCGGTCGTACCGGGGTCGAACGGCAGCGGGCTGACGGACGCCGAGCTGGCCGAGGCCGCCCGCGAGATCGGCATGCCGGTGCTGCTCAAGCCCAGCGCGGGCGGCGGCGGCAAGGGCATGCGGCTGGTGCGGGACACCTCGGCGCTGGCCGACGAGATCGCCGCCGCCCGCCGAGAGGCCCGCGCCGCCTTCGGCGACGACACGCTTCTCGTCGAACGGTGGATCGACCGCCCCCGCCACATCGAGATCCAGGTCCTGGCGGACGCCCACGGGAACGTGGTGCACCTGGGCGAGCGCGAGTGCTCCCTCCAGCGCCGCCACCAGAAGATCATCGAGGAGGCGCCGAGCGTGCTCCTCGACGAGGCCACACGCGCGGCGATGGGCGAGGCGGCGGTCCAGGCGGCCCGCTCCTGCGGCTACGAAGGCGCGGGCACGGTGGAGTTCATCGTGCCGGGCGGCGACCCCTCCTCGTACTTCTTCATGGAGATGAACACCCGCCTCCAGGTGGAGCACCCGGTCACCGAGCTGATCACCGGCCTGGACCTGGTCGAGTGCCAGCTGCGGGTGGCGGCGGGCGAGCGGCTGTCCTTCAAGCAGGACGACGTCACCCTCACAGGGCACGCGATCGAGGCCCGTATCTGCGCCGAGGACCCCGCACGGGGCTTCCTCCCGTCGGGCGGCACGGTGCTGAGGCTGCACGAGCCGCAGGGCGACGGCATCCGCACCGACTCGGGCCTGTCCGAGGGCACGGAGGTCGGCAGCCTCTACGACCCGATGCTGTCGAAGGTCATCGCCTACGGCCCGGACCGTGCGACCGCGCTGCGCAAACTCCGCGCGGCCCTCGCGCAGACGGTCACCCTGGGCGTGCAGACCAACGCCGGTTTCCTGCGCCGACTGCTGGCCCATCCGGCGGTCGTGGCGGGGGAGCTGGACACGGGACTGGTGGAGCGCGAGGTCGACTCGCTGATCCCGACGGAGGTGCCGGACGAGGTCTACGAGGCAGCCACCGCCGTACGTCTGGACGCGCTGACACCGCGCGGGGAGGGCTGGATCGACCCGTTCTCCGTGCCGAGCGGCTGGCGGCTCGGGGGCGAGCCCAGGCCGGTCACCTTCCCGCTGCGGGTGCACGAGCCGGTGCAGTACACACCCCGCGGCACCCACACGGTCACCGAGGACCACGTGTCCGTCGTCGTGGACGGCGTACGCCACACCTTCCACCGCGCCCGCGACTGGCTGGGCCGCGACGGCGACGCCTGGCACGTGCGCGACCACGACCCGGTCGCCGCGTCCCTCACCGGCGCCGCCCGCTCCGGCAACGACTCGCTGACCGCGCCCATGCCCGGCACGGTGACGGTGGTCAAGGTGGCCGTCGGCGACGAGGTGACGGCCGGGCAGAGCCTGCTGGTGGTGGAGGCGATGAAGATGGAGCACGTCATCTCCGCCCCGCACGCCGGGACCGTCACCGAACTGGACGTCTCCCCCGGCACCACGGTCGCCATGGACCAGGTGCTGGCCGTGATCGCGGCGCACGAGGAAGGCCCCGAGAACGACACGGAGGCGGAGCGATGACCGTTCGTGAACTGCCCATGGTGCAACCGGCGCAGGGCCTGCCCGCCCGGGTGAGGATCCACGAGGTCGGTCCGCGCGACGGCCTGCAGAACGAGAAGCGCACGGTACCGACGGAGGTGAAGGCGGACTTCATCCGCCGTCTCGCGGACGCGGGCCTGACGACGATCGAGGCGACGAGCTTCGTCCACCCCAAGTGGGTGCCCCAGCTCGCCGACGCGGAGGAACTGTTCCCGCTGGTCGGCGAACTGCCCGCCGAGCTCCCGGTCCTCGTCCCGAACGAACGCGGCCTGGACCGCGCCCTCGCGCTGGGCGCCCGCCGGATCGCCGTCTTCGCCAGCGCCACCGAGTCCTTCGCGAAGGCCAACCTCAACCGCACGGTGGATGAGGCGCTGACGATGTTCGAACCGGTGGTCGTGCGCGCGAAAGCGCAGAAGGTGCACGTCCGCGGCTATCTGTCTATGTGCTTCGGGGACCCCTGGGAGGGCCCGGTCCCCATCCATCAGGTGGTCCGCGTCTGCAAGGCCCTCATGGACATGGGCTGCGACGAGCTCAGCCTGGGCGACACGATCGGGGTGGCGACCCCGGGCCACGTGCAGGCCCTCCTGTCCCAGCTGAACGAGGAGGGCGTGCCGACCAGCGCGATCGGCGTGCACTTCCACGACACCTACGGCCAGGCGCTCGCCAACACCCTGGCGGCGCTCCAGCACGGCGTGACGACCGTCGACGCCTCCGCGGGCGGCCTCGGCGGCTGCCCCTACGCCAAGTCGGCGACCGGCAACCTCGCCACCGAAGACCTCGTCTGGATGCTCCAGGGCCTCGGCGTCGACACCGGGGTCGACCTCGGCCGGCTCACCGCCACAAGCGTGTGGATGGCCGCACACCTGGACCGGCCGAGCCCCTCCCGCACCGTCCGAGCCCTCTCCCACAAGGAGTAACCGATGGACCACCACCTCACCCCCGAGCTGGAGGAACTCCGGCGCACGGTCGAGGAGTTCGCGCACGACGTCGTGGCGCCCAAGATCGGCGACTTCTACGAGCGGCACGAGTTCCCGTACGAGATCGTCCGCGAGATGGGCCGGATGGGCCTGTTCGGACTGCCGTTCCCCGAGGAGTACGGCGGTATGGGCGGCGACTACCTGGCGCTGGGCATCGCGCTGGAGGAACTGGCCCGAGTGGACTCCTCGGTCGCCATCACCCTCGAAGCAGGGGTCTCCCTCGGCGCGATGCCGATCTACCGCTTCGGCACGGAGGCACAGAAACAGGAGTGGCTCCCGCGCCTGTGTTCGGGCGAGATCCTGGGTGCGTTCGGCCTGACGGAGCCGGAAGCCGGCTCGGACGCGGGCGGGACCCGTACGACGGCCCGCCTGGACACGTCGACGAACGAGTGGGTGATCAACGGCACCAAGTGCTTCATCACCAACTCGGGCACGGACATCACGGGCCTGGTCACCGTCACGGCGGTCACCGGCCGCACGGAGCACGGCCGCCCGAACATCTCCTCGATCATCGTCCCGTCCGGCACGCCCGGGTTCACGGTCGCGGCCCCCTACTCAAAGGTCGGTTGGAACGCCTCCGACACCCGGGAGCTGTCCTTCGCGGACGTCCGTGTCCCCGCGGAGAACCTCCTGGGCGAGGAAGGCCGGGGCTACGCCCAGTTCCTGCGCATCCTGGACGAGGGCCGTATCGCGATCGCGGCCCTGGCGACGGGCCTGGCGCAGGGCTGTGTGGACGAGTCGGTGAAGTACGCGAAGGAACGGCACGCCTTCGGCCGCCCGATCGGCGCCAACCAGGCCGTCCAGTTCAAGATCGCCGACATGGAGATGAAGGCCCACACGGCCCGCCTGGCCTGGCGCGACGCCGCCTCCCGTCTGGTCTGCGGCGAGCCCTTCAAGAAGGAGGCGGCCCTGGCGAAGCTCCACTCCTCCACGGTCGCGGTGGACAACGCCCGCGACGCCACCCAGATCCACGGCGGTTACGGCTTCATGAACGAGTACCCGGTGGCCCGTATGTGGCGCGACTCCAAGATCCTGGAGATCGGGGAGGGCACGAGCGAGGTACAGCGGATGCTGATCGCCCGGGAGCTGGGGCTGGCGGGCTGAGCCGCCCTGCGGGGAAGCCCGGCCGTGAAGAGCGGGGCGCCGTGTCCAGCGATACGGCGCCCCCGCCGTCACCTCGTGGCGCAGTTGTCTTTACGCCACTGGACGAAGTCGCCCACCCGGTTGGTGATGACACCGTCGACGCCCCAGGACGTGGCGGTCTTCCACTTGGTGTCGGTGTCGACCGTCCAGACGAACACCTTCACGCCTGCCGCGTGGAGCTCCGCCAAAGCGGTGGGCCTGGCCGCGAGACCGTTGAAGTTCACCGCATACGTGTCAAGTGAGAACGAGCGGGCCGTGGCCACCGGGTCCGCGTCGAGTGCGTCCCGGAGCAGCGCGACCTTGATCCCGTACGGGGAGGTCTTCGCCTCCCGCACGATGTTCTCGTCGAAGGACTGCACAACGGTGCGCTCGGTCATTCCGGCTTCGGACACCAGCCTGAGGGCGTGGTCGACGGCTTCAGGTGTCTGTGGACCCTTCAGTTCCAGCAGAAGCCGAGTGGACCTCGCCTTCACCGAGGACAGCAGTTCCTCCAGGGTGGGAACGTGCCCTCCGCCCTTCACCGTCAGCTTGGAGATCTCTTCGGCGGTGAGCTCGTCGACGCGTCCGGTCCCGTCGGTCGTTCTGTCCACGGTGTCGTCGTGCATGATGACCGGCTGGCCGTCCTTGGTGAACTGCACATCGGTCTCGACCCAGTCCGCGCCTCGGTCGGCCGCCGCGTCCATGGAAGCGATCGTGTTCTCCGGCGCGATCTGCGGTGCGCCGCGATGGCCGATGCCGTAGGTGCGGGAGCAGTCGAGGGCCGCGCTGTCGTCGGAGACGACGATGTCGTCAAGGGTGCCGGCGAAGTACTCCTGGAAGGCGCCCTTGTAGAGCACCCGTCCGATCTGCAGACCACCGGAGGCACGCCAGGGAGTGGTGAAGGACGCAGCCGCCTGAGGCTTCCCGTTCACGAACAGCTGGATCTTCTTGGCCGACGCGTCATACACGCCCTCCAGATGCGTCCAGACCCCGGCCTGCGCCGCAGTCGAACTCATCGACCGGACGATCCCCGTGTCGTCGGTGTCCTTGACGTGCCGGTTGAACACCCAGCGGTCGTACCACTTGGAGTAGTACAGCTGGAACCCACTGGCCCGCGAACCGGCCTGCGACAAGAACGTGCGGTTGGCGCTCTTGTCGTCCAACTTCATCCACGCCGACACCGAGAACGACTTCGTCGTGTCCACCACCGGCCCCGCCGTGGCCGCATACGCCGACGACCCGTTCAACTTCAACCCGGTCCCGACCTTGCCCGCCACACCGAGCTGAGCACCGCCCCCCGCCACCGTCGCGACGGGTCCGGCGCCCATGCCCCCGCTGACACGGGTGCTTCCCGCGCCCTCGTCCAGCGGGAACGACGCGAGCTCCTGCAGGCGGGCCGGCAGCCCACCACGCGCGATCGCCTCGACCTCCGTCTGCGTGGCAACCGACTGCACGAGCCGCACATCATCGACGGTGCCGGTGAAGTACTCCTGGAAGACGCCCTTGTAGCGCCCCCGGCCGATCTGCAGACCACCGGAGGCACGCCAGGGAGTGGTGAAGGACGCAGCCGCCTGAGGCTTCCCGTTCACGAACAGCTGGATCTTCTTGGCCGACGCGTCGTACACGCCCTCCAGATGCGTCCAGACCCCGGCCTGCGCCGCAGTCGAACTCACCGACCGGACGATCCCCGTGTCGTCGGTGTCCTTGACGTGCCGGTTGAACACCCACCGGTCGTACCACTTGGAGTAGTACAGCTGGAACCCACTGGCCCGCGAACCGGCCTGCGACAAGAACGTGCGGTTGGCGCTCTTGTCGTCCAACTTCACCCACGCCGACACCGAGAACGACTTCGTCGTGTCCACCACCGGCCCCGCCGTGGCCGCATACGCCGACGACCCGTTCAACTTCAACCCGGTGCCGACCTTGCCCGCCACACCGAGCTGAGCACCGCCCCCCGCCACCGTCGCGACGAACTCCTTGGGCGCACCGCCCAGCACACGCCGCGTACCGGAACTCTCGTCCAGACCGAAGGACGCCTTGGTGGCGAAGGCGGCCGTCTGGAGAGGGACTTCCTGCTCAGCCTGCGACACCGCGAACGGGTCGTTTGACCTGCCTGCCACGACGGCCGTCGCCAGCGCCGTTATCAATGTCAATGGCAGCGTAAGTCTGATACGAGACTTCAATTCCGAGTCCTCACCGATTGGGAGCCCAGGCACGGCCCGGTGCTGAACACGGACGTTGTCGACGGTCCCGACAAACCCATGCGCGAACTTCCCCCCTGCAGGTTTCCTCAACGACAGCAGGCCGCCGAAGGCAGAGTTCGGGGGCATGCCGCACGGGTGCGGATCGCGATGACGAGCCGATCAGGCACCCAGGTCACGGACCCTTCGGTCAGCGGCTCGGCGTGACCAACTGAAGGATCTTGACGCGGAGTCTACGACTTTCACAGACGTTTCACAGCCAACTTCCCAGCACTCCGGCGGGGGCCCGACAGACACCGCCTCGCCCGCTCCCCGCCCCCTGGGACATTGAGTAAGGTTAGGCTAACCTAATTGCGATCAGGCTCAGCGGCCCCAACGCACGAAAGCAGACCACCCATGTCCAAAGCTCCCGCCACCCGTCTCACCCGCCGCGGCATCCTCACCGCCGGCGGCGCCCTCGGCCTCGGTGCCCTGCTCGCGGCCTGCGGGGACGAGAAAGCGAACAGTGGTGGTTCGGGCAGCGGGGCCGCGGACGGCAAGTCCGGTCCCTGGTCGTTCAAGGACGACCGCGGGCAGACCGCCAAGGCCGACAAGGCGCCGTCGAGCATCGTCGCGTTCGTCGGTGTCGCCGCCGCGCTGCACGACTACGGCGTCGACGTGAAGGGCGTCTTCGGCCCGACGAAGACCAAGGACGGCAAGGCCGACGTCCAGGCCGGCGACCTGGACGTCGACAAGGTCACCGTTCTCGGCAACGAATGGGGCCAGTTCAACATCGAGAAGTACGCGGCCCTCGCTCCCGACCTTCTCGTCACCACCATGTTCGACGGCGCCGGGACGCTCTGGTACGTGCCCGAGGAGTCCAGGAAGAAGATCCTCGCCGTGGGCGCCCCGAGCGTCGGGATCTCCGTCTACGACCGCCGGATGCCCGAGCCCCTGCAGCGCATGCTGGACCTCGCCAAGTCGCTCGGCGCGGACACCGCCTCCGCCAGGACCGCCCAGGCGAAGAAGCGGTTCGAGGACGCCGCCGCCCGGCTGCGCGCCGCCGCCAAGGCCAAGCCGGACATCAAGGTACTGGCGGGCTCCGCGAGCCAGGACGTCTTCTACGTCTCCGGAACCAACCTCTCGATCGACCTCGAGTACTTCAAGGCCCTCGGCGTGAACTTCGTCGAGCCGCCGGCCTCCGCGCTGAAGGCGAGCGGGGGCTGGTTCGAGAACCTCAGCTGGGAGAACGTCGACAAGTACAAGGCCGACGTCATCATGATGGACAACCGCACCTCGGCCATCCAGCCCGCCGACATCACCGAGGCGACCTGGAAGAAGCTCCCCGCGGTCAAGGCGGGTCAGGTCATCGCCCGCAACCCCGAGCCCATCCTGTCGTACGACAAGTGCGCCCCGCTGCTCGAGGACCTCGCCAAGGCGATCGAGACGGCCAAGAAGGTCAGCTGAACCCCACCCCCTCCCCCGCCCTCCCCTGACGATCGTTCAGGAGTACTCATGACGACGGCCGTAGCCGCCCCGTTCCGTTTCTTCTCCCTCCAGGTCGTACGGACGAGGCGGCTCGGCCCGTCTCTCGTCCGGGTCACCTTCGCCGGAGACGACCTGAACGCCTTCCGCTCCGACGGACGGGACCAGAGCCTGTCCCTGTTCCTGCCGCATCCCGGGCAGCCGGAGCCCGTCATCCCCCTGCACCTCGGCGACGAATGGTGGCACGGCTGGCGTGAACTCCCCGACGACGTACGGGCGGTGATGCGCTCGTACACGCTGCGCTCCCTGCGCCGCGACCCCGACGAGATCGACATCGACTTCGTGCTGCACGGCATCGAACCGGCCGCCGCGGCACCCGCCGGTCCCGCCTCCCGTTGGGCCTCCCGGGCCACCCCCGGCGACCGGGTCGTCCTCCTCGGTCCGGCCGTCGAGGACAACCGCGCGATCCGTTTCCGTCCGCCCGAGGACACCGACCTGGTGGTGATCTGGGCCGACGAGACCGCCGTGCCCGCCGCCTCCGCGATCCTCGAGTCGCTGCCCCCGGGAACGCGCGCCCAGGTCTGGCTGGAGGTCGGGCAGGCCGGTGACATCCAGGACCTGGTGACTCAGGCGGACGCCGAGATCACCTGGCTCGTACGCGACGGCGAGAGGTCCCCCATGACTCTCGCCGCGCTGCGGGACGCCGAACTCCCGCCCACGAAGGCCCCGTACGTGTGGATCGCGGGGGAGGCCGGCCGGGTGAAGGAGCTGCGTCGGCACTTCGTCGGCGAGCGCGGTGTCGACCGGCGGCGTGTCACCTTCGTCGGCTACTGGCGGCACGGACTGAGCGAGGAGCAGGTGCGCGAGGAGCAGTGACGGCGGTCACGACGGGGCGGAGTTTCTCTAGATCCAACTTAGGTTAGGCTAACCTAAGTTCCGACAGAGACGACTCCGCCCCTCTGCTGTCCCGCCCGGACTCCCCCACCGGAGGACCCACATGCGCTCGCACCTGCTCAATGACCTCACCGCGGAGCACTACCGCCGCTCCGTGACCGAAGGAGTGGAGCGGGTGGCCGACCGACTCGCCACCACCGACCGTCCGTTCACCGGCGTCACGGTCGACGCCCTCGCTCCCCGCATCGACGGGATCGACCTGGACCGCCCGCTGCACGACACCACCGCGGCCCTGGACGAGTTGGAGGAGCTCTACCTCCGCGACGCGGTCTACTTCCACCACCCCCGCTACCTCGCCCACCTCAACTGCCCGGTCGTCATCCCGGCCGTGCTCGGCGAGGCCGTCCTGTCCGCCGTCAACTCCTCCCTCGACACCTGGGACCAGTCGGCGGGCGGCACCCTGATCGAGCGCAGGCTCATCGACTGGACCGCCGAGCGGATCGGCCTCGGCCCGGCCGCCGACGGCGTGTTCACCTCCGGCGGCACCCAGTCCAACCTCCAGGCCCTGCTGCTGGCCCGCGAGGAGGCCAAGCCAGGACGGGCCGGGTGGGAAGCATCGGACACGCTCGCCAGGCTGCGCGTCCTCACCTCCGAGGTCAGCCACTTCAGCGTCAGGAAGTCCGCGAAACTCCTCGGCCTCGGCCCCGAGTCCGTCGTCGCCGTCCCCGTCGGCCACGACAAGCGCATGCAGACCGTCGCCCTCGCCCACGAGCTGGAGCGCTGCACCCGGGACGGCCTGATCCCGATGGCCGTCGTCGCCACCGCCGGGACCACCGACTTCGGCTCCATCGACCCGCTGCCCGAGATCGCCGAGCTGTGCGCGCAGTACGGCACCTGGATGCACGTCGACGCGGCCTACGGCTGCGGACTGCTGGTCTCGCCCCGTCGCCGCGGTCTCCTCCACGGCATCGAACGCGCCGACTCGGTCACGGTCGACTACCACAAGTCCTTCTTCCAGCCGGTGAGTTCGTCGGCCGTCCTGGTCCGCGACGCCGCCACGCTGCGGCACGCCACCTATCACGCGGAGTACCTCAACCCGCGCCGCGCGGTGCGGGAGCGCATCCCCAACCAGGTCGACAAGTCGCTGCAGACCACCCGCCGCTTCGACGCCCTCAAGCTGTGGATGACGCTGCGCGTGATGGGCGCCGACGGCATCGGGCAGCTCTTCGACGAGGTCTGCGACCTGGCGGCCGAGGGCTGGAGACTGCTCGCCGCCGACCCGCGCTACGACGTCGTCGTCGAGCCGCAGCTGTCCACGCTCGTCTTCCGCTACATCCCCTCCGCCGTCACCGACCCGGCCGACATCGACCGCGCCAACCTGCACGCCCGCAAGGCCCTGTTCGCCTCCGGTGACGCGGTCGTCGCGGGCACCAAGGTCGCCGGCCGCCACTACCTGAAGTTCACCCTGCTCAACCCCGAGACCACGGTGGACGACATCGCCACCGTCCTCGACCTGATCGCCGGCCACGCCGAGCAGTACCTGGGAGAGTCCCTTGACCGCGCGTCCTGAAGCCACCGGGAAGACGTACGACTTCGTCGGGATCGGGCTCGGCCCCTTCAACCTCGGTCTCGCCTGCCTCACCGAACCGATCGACGGCCTCGACGGTGTCTTCCTGGAGTCCAAGCCCACCTTCGAGTGGCACTCGGGGATGTTCCTGGAGGGGGCCCACCTCCAGACCCCGTTCCTGTCGGACCTGGTCACCCTGGCCGACCCCACCTCCCCGTACTCCTTCCTCAACTACCTGAAGGAGCGGGGCAGGCTGTACTCGTTCTACATCCGCGAGAACTTCTACCCCCTCCGTGTCGAGTACGACGACTACTGCCGCTGGGCCACCGAGAAGCTCTCCAGCGTCCGCTTCGGCACGACGGTCACCGAGGTGACGTACGCGGACCAGGACGAGGTGTATGTCGTACGGACGCAGAACGGCGGCACCTACCGCGCCCGCCGTCTGGTCCTCGGCACCGGCACCCCTCCCCACATCCCGGAGCCCTGCCGCGGTCTCGGCGGTGACGTCATCCACAACTCCCGCTACCTGGACCACAAGCACCGGCTCCAGGCCAAGGAGTCGATCACCCTGGTAGGCAGCGGCCAGTCCGCCGCCGAGATCTACCGCGACCTGCTCGGGGAGATCGACGTCCACGGCTACCGGCTGAACTGGGTGACCCGCTCCCCGCGCTTCTTCCCCCTCGAGTACACCAAGCTCACGCTGGAGATGACCTCCCCCGAGTACATCGACTACTTCCACGCGCTGCCCGAGCGGACCCGCTACCGCCTCACGGAACAGCAGAAGGGCCTGTTCAAGGGCATCGACAGCGATCTGATCGACGAGATCTTCGACCTGCTGTACCAGAAGAACCTCGACGGCCCGGTCCCGACCCGCCTGCTCACCAACTCCTCGCTGACGAGGGCCACGTACGAGGACGGCACCTACACCCTCACCTTCCGCCAGGAGGAGCAGGAGAAGGACTACGAGCTGCGCTCCCAGGCCCTGATCCTCGCCACCGGATACAAGTACGTCGAACCCGGCTTCCTCAGGCCCGTCCGCGACCGTCTGCGCTACGACCGGCACGGCAACTTCGACGTGGCCCGCAACTACGCGATCGACGTCACCGGCCGGGGTGTGTTCCTGCAGAACGCCGGCGTCCACACCCACTCGATCACCTCACCCGACCTGGGCATGGGCGCCTACCGGAACGCGTACATCATCCGGGAGCTGCTCGGCGCCGAGTACTACCCCGTCGAGAAGACGATCGCCTTCCAGGAGTTCGCCGTATGAGCACCGCCGACATCGGCACCTTCACCTTCCGCCCCCTCGACCCGGGCGGCGACGCCGAGCTGCTGCACGCCTGGGTCACGCACCCCAAGGCGGCCTTCTGGATGATGCAGGACGCCACGGTCGGCGACGTGGAGCGCGCCTACCGGGAGATCGCGGCCGACGAGCACCACCACGCGCTCCTCGGACTGCACGACGGCGAACCCGCCTTCCTGATGGAGAGGTACGACCCGGCCCACCGGGAGCTGGCCGGGCTGTACGAGCCGGAGCCGGGCGACGTGGGCATGCACTTCCTCGTGGCGCCGACCGGCACGCCCGTGCACGGGTTCACCCGGGCCGTCATCACCGCGGTGATGCGGCACCTGTTCGCCGACCCGGCCACGCGCAGGGTCGTCGTCGAGCCCGATGTGCGCAACACGGCCGTGCACGCACTGAACGCGGCGGTCGGGTTCGTACCCGAACGCGAGATCGAGAAGCCGGAGAAGAAGGCACTGTTGAGTTTCTGCACCCGTGAGCGGTTCGAGAAGGCGGTGGCGGCATGACCCTCGCCGACGCCGTGGCCCATCTGTCCCCCGAGCGCTGGGAGAAGGCCAACCGCCTCCTCATACGCAAGGCCCTGGCCGAGTTCGCCCATGAGCGGCTGATCACCCCCGAGCGGGAGGAGGACGGCCGGTACGCGGTCCGCAGCGACGACGGGCTCACCCGCTACCGCTTCACCGCCACCCTGCGCGCCCTCGACCACTGGCAGGTCGACGCGGACTCGATCACCCGTCACCGCGACGGCACCGAACTGCCGCTCGCCGCCCCGGACTTCTTCATCGAGCTGAGGCGGTCGCTGGGCCTGAGCGACGACATCCTGCCCGTCTACCTGGAGGAGATCTCCTCCACCGTCTCCGGCATCTGCTACAAGCTCGCCAAGCCGCAGGTCACGTCGGCGGAGCTGGCCCGCTCCGGTTTCCAGGCGATCGAGACCGGGATGACGGAGGGCCACCCCTGCTTCGTCGCCAACAACGGGCGGCTCGGCTTCGGCATCCACGAGTACTTGTCGTACGCGCCCGAGACCGCGAGCCCGGTCCGGCTGGTGTGGCTGGCGGCGCATCGCTCACGGGCGGCGTTCACGGCGGGCGTGGGGATCGAGTACGAGTCGTTCCTGCGGGAGGAGCTGGGAAGTGCAACGCTGAAGCGTTTCCGCGACGCACTCTCGGACCAGGGCCTGGACCCGGCCGACTACCTGCTCATACCCGTCCACCCCTGGCAGTGGTGGAACAAGCTCACCGTCACCTTCGCCGCCGAGGTCGCCCGCCGGAACCTGGTGTGCCTCGGCGAGGGCGACGACGAGTACCTGGCGCAGCAGTCCATACGCACGTTCTTCAACGCCTCGCACCCGGAGAGGCACTACGTCAAGACGGCCCTCTCCGTGCTCAACATGGGCTTCATGCGGGGCCTGTCGGCCGCCTACATGGAGGCCACCCCGGCGATCAACGACTGGCTGGCCCGGCTGGTCGAGAACGACCCGGTGCTGAAGTCGACGGGCCTGACGATCATCCGGGAGCGCGCGGCCGTCGGCTACCGGCACCTGGAGTACGAGGCGGCCACCGACCGCTACTCCCCCTACCGGAAGATGCTCGCGGCCCTGTGGCGGGAGAGCCCGGTGCCCTCGCTCCAGGACGGCGAGACCCTGGCGACCATGGCGTCCCTCGCCCATGTCGACCACGAGGGCGCGTCCTTCGCGGGGGCGCTGATCGAGCGCTCGGGACTCCCACCGACGGAGTGGCTGCGACGGTACCTGCGGGCGTACCTCGTTCCGCTGCTGCACAGTTTCTACGCCTACGACCTGGTGTTCATGCCGCACGGCGAGAACGTCATCCTCGTCCTGAAGGACGGCGTCGTACAGCGCGCGATCTTCAAGGACATAGCGGAGGAGATCGCGGTCATGGACCCGGAGGCGGTGCTGCCGCCGGAGGTGGCGCGGATCCGCGTGGAGGTCCCGGAGGACAGGAAGCTGCTGTCGGTCTTCACGGACGTCTTCGACTGCTTCTTCCGCTTCGTCGCGGCGCACCTCGCCACCGAGGGGATCCTCGAGGAGGAGAACTTCTGGCGGACGGTCGCGGAGGTCGCCCACGAGTACCAGGACGCGAACCCGCAGCTCGCCCACAGGTTCCGCCGGTACGACCTGTTCGCCCCGGAGTTCGCCCTGTCCTGCCTCAACCGGCTGCAACTGCGGAACAACAAGCAGATGGTGGACCTGGCGGACCCGTCGGGGGCGCTGCAACTGGCCGGGACCCTGAAGAACCCGATCGCGGGCCTGTGATCAGCGGTCGCAGACGGGCGGGCACCCCGGTGTACGGTCCGCCGGGGTGCCCGTCGTGCTTCGGCTACCGCGCGGGCCAGGGAACCTGCGGCGAGCGGTAGTAGGCGATGCCGAGTGCCTCCCAGCGCGGCGCCTGGGCCGCGAGCCGCACCCGGTAGGTGTTCCAGTCGTGCGTGGCGGCCGGTGACCAGCCCAGTTCGGCGACGCCCGGCAGCCGCGGGAAGGTCATCCAGTCGATGTCGTGGTCCGTGACGATCGTCTCGGACCACAGCGGTGCCTCGACTCCGGCGATCGCGGAGGCGGGCGCGCCGGGGAGGTAGGCGCCCGGGTCCCAGTCGTAGGAGCGGCGCACCTCGACCAGCCCCGCCCAGTCCTGCCCGAGCGGTGTGTCCGCGGTGTACTTCATGTCCAGGTAGACCCGGTCGGCCGGGGACAGGATCAACGGAGTCCCGTTGCGCGCGGCCTCGGCGACCTGGGCCTTCTCGGCCGCGCTGGTGCTGTCGAGCCCCCAGTACTGTGCGAGCGCGCCCTTGACCGGGTGCGCGCCGGTCACCTGGTGCCAGCCGATCACCGTCTTGCCGTACCGCTCGACGATCGGCTGCACGCGGTCCATGAACTTCACGTAGTCGTCGTGGCTGGTGGAGTGCGCCTCGTCGCCGCCGATGTGGAGGTGGCGCCCCGGTGTGAGCGCGGCGAGTTCACGGATGACGTCGTCCACGAAGTCGTACGTCACCTGCTTGGGAGCGCACAGCGAGCTGAAGCCGACGTCGGTGCCGGTGTACAGCGGCGGCGCCACGCCGTCGCAGTTCAGGTCGGCGTACGAGGCCAGGGCGGCGTTGGTGTGGCCGGGCATGTCGATCTCGGGGACGACCTCGACGTAGCGCGACGCCGCGTAGCGGACGATCTCCTGGTAGTCGGCCTTGGTGTAGTAACCTCCCTTGCCGCCGCCGACCTGGGTCGAGCCGCCGTAGCCCGCCAGGCGCGGCCAGGAGTCGATGGCGATGCGCCAGCCCTGGTCGTCGCTCAGGTGCAGATGCAGTTCGTTGATCTTGTAGGGGGCCAGGGCGTCGACGAAGCGCTTGACCTGGGCGACGGTGAAGAAGTGCCGGGCGACGTCGAGCATCGCGCCGCGGTAGGCGTAGCGCGGGGTGTCCGTGATGGTGCCGCCCGCGACCGGCCAGGGGCCGTGCTGCACGGTCTTCTTCTCGACGGCCGCGGGCAGGAGCTGACGCAGCGTCTGCACGCCGTGGAAGAGGCCGGCGGGCTCGCGGGCGGTCAGAGTGACGCCTCGGGGGCCGCTGTCGAGGCGGTAGCCCTCGGCGCCGTACGGGCCGTCCTGGAGGCGGAGCCGGATGCCGCCGGTGCCGTGCGTGGTGACCGGTAGCCGGTAGCCGGTCGAGGGGCGCAGGACGTCGGCGAGGTAGCCGCCGATGCGGCGGACCGCGCCGGAGTCGTCCACGCGGATGCGGGTGGCGGGGGTGATCTCGTACGGGGATCCGCCCGGTTGGACCGAGGCGGGCGCCGGGATCACCCGGTCGAGGGGGGTGGCGGTGCGGACCGCCCGGTCGGGTGCCCCGGCGGTGACGGACAGGCCCGCCGCCGCGACGAGCAGCAGGGTGCCTAGGAGGCGGGGCGTTCTGTGGTGCTGTCTCACATGCGCTCCCTTCCACGAGGTGCCACGGGCCGGTCCGCTCCGGACCCGATGGGTATAGACCACTCTCTCGCGAACGGGATCGGAACTGGAAGACGGAGGCCTCGAAGCAGGCCGCGGGCACGCGCACACTGCCGGTCGCCGACATCACCGGCGTGGAGTGGCAGCCGGCGGTCGGTCTGGAGAACGGCTGCCTCCGCTTCACCGTGCGGGGAGCCGAGACCAAGGCGCCGCCGAAGTACGACCCCAACTCGGTGGAGCTGTGGGGCTTCAAGAAGGACGCGCATGGGGCGCTCGTCGCGGCGGCCGTCCAGGCCCGGCTGCCGCACCCGGCGGCGCCCGTGGACGCCGTGCCACTGCTCAAGGAGCGGTCCGCGCCCGCGCGGGACGCCGTGGAGAACGAGCACGACGCCCTGCTGCGGCGGCTGCGGGAGCTGGGCGAGCTGCACCGCGAAGGGGTCCTCACCGACGAGGAGTTCGCGACGGCCAAACAGGCGGTCCTCAAGAGGATGTGAGGACCGCCCCCTCGTCGAGGTTTCACTACTTGGCCCGGCGCGCCACCGTGAAGTGGTCGATGCGGTCCCCGGCCTCGGCGATGCCCGAGACCTTCAGCTTGGCGTAGTGGCCGCTCGGCGCGGGCTCGACGTCCACGCGCAGGAACGAGTAGTTGAGGTAGCGCACCCGGGACCAGGCGACGGTCTCGTTGACCTTGCCGTCCTTGGTGTTGATGAAGGAGGCGACGGAGTCGACCTCGTTCAGGTGCCCCTCGTAGGAGTCCGGCGCGCTGAACGCGTACAGGCTGCGGCCGGCCGCGCCCGCCGTCACGTAGACGACACCCTCGGTCTCGGGGTAGGCCGTCTCGCCGATCGGCAGCTTCTTGGCGACCTTGTCGCCCTTGATGACGTCGGTTCGCTCGTACTGGTGGTTGTGGCCGTTGATGACCAGGTCCACCGTGTACTTCTCGAACAGCGGCACCCACTCCTGTCGCACGCCCCCCTCCGAGGCGTGCGCCGTGGAGGTGCAGTACGCGCAGTGGTGGAAGAACACGATGATGAAGTCGACGTCCTTCGAAGCGCGGTACTTCTTCAGCTGCGCCTCGAACCACGTGGTCTGGGTGCCGCCGGAGATGCCGAGGTTGGCCGGGATCTCGAAGGAGACGTCGTTCGGGTCCAGCGAGATGATCGCCGTGTTGCCGTAGACGAAGGAGTAGACGCCCGGCAGGTTCTTCTTGTCGGGCCCGTTGTCGGGGAGCGTGAAGCGGGCCTCCTCGCCGCCGTAGCCGTTGGGCGAGTACCAGGCCTCCATGTCGTGGTTGCCGTAGGAGACCATCCACGGCACGGACTTGGCGACCGACTCGGTCTGGGCGAGGAACTGGTCCCAGGTGCGCGAGTCGAAGCCGGTGTCGGTGGCCTTGCCCTGGCCGGCCGGGTCACCGTAGGCGATGTCGCCGGCGTGCAGGTGGAAGACCGGGTTCTGGCCGAGGATCAGGCTGTCGTTGGCCAGCGCGTGGTAGCTGACGCCCTGGTCGCCGAAGGCCGTGAAGGTGAACGGCTCCTTGTGCGCGGGGGCGGTGGTGAAGGTGCCGAGGGTGCCCAGCAGGTGGCGCTCGGCCGGGTCGAAGCCCTCGTGGCCGACGCCGTAGTAGTACGTCCTGCCGGGGCGCAGGTGGGTGAGCTTGGCGTGCAGGTAGTACTGGGTGTGGTTGCCGCTCGCGCCGACGCCCGCCGGGGTGTAGAGGGTGCGGACCTCGGCGGGGATCTTGCGGGACAGGTCCCAGGGGTGGGCGCCGACCCGGATGAACGGGTTCTTCACGGCGACCGGGACCTGCCAGGAGACGGTGATCTCGGTGCGCGGGTCGTTGCCGAAGGCGAGGTGGCGGCCGAAGGGGGCGACGAGGGCGCCGTCGACGCTCTCGACGGCGGGGGCGGTGCTCTGGGTCGGGACGGCGGCCTGGGCGGTGGCACCCGGCACGAATGCGCCACCCGTGACGGCGCCCAGGGTGACGGCTCCGCCTCTGATCATCGTGCGCCGGGAGAATCTCGCGCGCAGGTACTCGTGCTGCTCCGCCATGCTCATGCGGGCCGCGAGCTTCTCCGGTACTCCCATACGAGGTATGTCCATGTGGCCAGAACTTCCTCCACATAATCAACGTGGCGCAGGACACAGGATGGACAGCCGTCGAACGGGATCCCACAAGAACTTCAACAGGCATCTGCCCGAAATCGGGCACGATTCTTGCGATTCCGGCGTTCTTACCTCAGGATCTACCGGGTGCACGACGAACTTGTCGATCATCTGACGCGGACCACGCCCCTGAGCCGGGGCGAGGCGCTGCGCGTGGTCCAGGACGTGCTCGCCTATTTCGACGAGACGACCGAGGAGTTCGTCCGTCGCCGCCACCGCGAACTGCAGGCCCAGGGACTGGTGAACGCGTCGATCTTCGAACGGATCGAGGCGGACCTGAAGTATCGCGCGGTGGCACCGCCCGAGCTCACGCTCCGGCAACTGCGGCGCATCGTCTACGGCTGAGTCCACGACTGAGCCACCGGACGACCGCCCCATCCAGACGGGGTCAAAAGGGACTTAAGGAAACATATGTGCGGAATCGTCGGATACATCGGTAAGCGTGATGTGGCCCCGCTCCTTCTGGAGGGTCTGCAGCGGCTGGAGTACCGCGGCTACGACTCGGCGGGCATCGTCATCACCTCGCCGAAGACGGCGGGCCTGAGGATGGTCAAGGCCAAGGGCCGGGTCCGCGACCTGGAGGCCAAGGTCCCCGCGCGCTTCAAGGGCACCACCGGCATCGCCCACACCCGCTGGGCCACCCACGGCGCCCCCTCCGACGTGAACGCGCACCCGCACATGTCGGCCGACAACAAGGTCGCCGTCGTCCACAACGGCATCATCGACAACGCCGCCGAGCTGAGGAAGAAGCTGGAGGCGGACGGCGTCGAGTTCCTCTCCGAGACCGACACCGAGGTCCTCACCCACCTCATCGCCCGCTCCCAGGCCGAGAAGCTGGAGGAGAAGGTCCGCCAGGCCCTGCGGCTGGTGGAGGGCACGTACGGCATCGCCGTGATGCACGCCGACTTCCCGGACCGGATCGTGGTGGCGCGCAACGGCTCGCCCGTCGTGCTCGGCATCGGTGAGAAGGAGATGTTCGTCGCCTCCGACGTCGCCGCCCTCGTCGCCCACACCCGCCAGATAGTGACGCTGGACGACGGCGAGATGGCGACGCTGAAGGCCGACGACTTCCGCACCTACACCACCGAGGGCACCCGTACGACGGCCGAGCCGACCACCGTGGAGTGGGAGGCCGAGTCGTACGACATGGGCGGCCACGACACCTACATGCACAAGGAGATCCACGAGCAGGCCGACGCCGTGGACCGGGTGCTCCGCGGCCGCATCGACGACCGGTTCTCCACCGTGCACCTGGGCGGCCTGAACCTGGACGCCCGCGAGGCCCGGCAGATCCGCCGTGTGAAGATCCTCGGCTGCGGCACCTCGTACCACGCGGGCATGATCGGCGCCCAGATGATCGAGGAGCTGGCCCGCATCCCGGCCGACGCCGAGCCGGCGTCGGAGTTCCGCTACCGCAACGCCGTGGTGGACCCCGACACGCTGTACGTGGCGGTGTCGCAGTCCGGTGAGACGTACGACGTGCTGGCGGCCGTGCAGGAGCTCAAGCGCAAGGGCGCGCGGGTGCTGGGCATCGTCAACGTGGTCGGCTCGGCGATCGCGCGTGAGGCGGACGGCGGCATGTACGTCCACGCGGGGCCCGAGGTGTGCGTGGTGTCCACCAAGTGCTTCACGAACACGACGGTGGCGTTCGCGCTGCTGGCACTGCACCTGGGCCGCACCCGCGACCTGTCCGTCCGTGACGGGAAGCGGATCATCGAGGGCCTGCGGAAGCTGCCGGAGCAGATCTCCGAGGTCCTGAAGCAGGAGGAGGAGATCAAGAAGCTGGCGGAGCAGTTCGCGGACGCCCGCTCGATGCTGTTCATCGGGCGTGTGCGCGGCTACCCGGTGGCCCGTGAGGCCTCGCTGAAGCTGAAGGAGGTCTCCTACATCCACGCCGAGGCCTACCCGGCCTCCGAGCTGAAGCACGGTCCGCTCGCGCTGATCGAGCCGGCCCTGCCGACGGTCGCGATCGTGCCGGACGACGACCTGCTGGAGAAGAACCGCGCGGCCATGGAGGAGATCAAGGCCCGCAGCGGCAAGATCCTCGCGGTGGCGCACCAGGAGCAGGAGAAGGCCGACCACACGATCGTGGTGCCGAAGAACGAGGACGAGCTGGACCCGATCCTGATGGGCATTCCGCTGCAACTCCTCGCCTACCACACGGCGTTGGCGCTGGGCCGGGACATCGACAAGCCGCGGAACCTGGCGAAGTCCGTGACGGTGGAGTAGTCCGCGCCGGCCGACTGCGCCGCGATCTCGCGGGTTCGAACGTCAGCAACCCCCTGTGTGCCACCACCACAGGGGGTTGCTCTTTCGGAGGGGCCGGGGCCGCCCAAACCCCGGCCCGGTCGCTGCCTCAGCCGGCGGCCGTCACCCCCCGGCCGGCAGCGCGTCGCGGAAGGGCGGTGGGCCAGTGGGCGAGGGCCGCGGTCGCCGCGTACCAGGCCACCGCTCCCGCCGCCACGGCGAACCAGCCGCCGGCCTTGCCGAGCGCGTCGTTGCCGGCGAGGCGGCCGATGGCCAGCAGCAGCAGCGAGACGAAGAACAGCCCGTAGGTGCCCTGGTCGAGCAGGCCGCCGGACGCTCCGAGCGCCAGGCTCAGGGTGACCAGGGCGAACAGCAGGAGGAAGAGTCCGGCGGCGTGGTCGGACATCTGGTTGCCGGCCGTGACGGCCCAGGTGAACCACAGGGCGCCGAGCGCCGAGAAGGCGGTGCCCGTGGCGGTGTCACGGTCGCGGAGGGCGAGCAGGCCGGCGAGGAACAGGGCGACGCCGCCTACATAGTGGGCCAGTGACACGGCGTCAGCCGTCGTGACGCCGTCGATGACCTTGGTGGATCCGAGCCCGAAGGCCAGCAGCGTGACGCCGAGCGCCAGCCGGCCGACGATGGTGGTGGTGCCTCCCGCAGAGACGTCGTTGTCCACGGCGGGCTCCCTTCTTGTCCTGCGTGTACGGTGCGCGGTGACCGATATATGCCCTTCACAAGGGCACAAACACCTCCGGACGCGAAGGAATTCGTGGAGCGCGGAAAGGGGGTCGGCGGTACCCACGGCGCATCTCACCCGGGCCAACGGGAAGTTGCGGAATCACAACGGCGGAGGTGCGAGCCGGGGGCGCGCGCCGGCTGTAAATCGCGCCCCGCAGGGGGCCGCGGGAAACGGCGCGAGCGACCTCGTACGCCCCGCAGGCGGCGCGCAACCCGCCGGGGCACACCGGTGGCCGGACCGGTGAGCACACGCGGAGCGACAGCTCAGGGAATGACGATCACCGGGCGCTGAGCGCGCTTGGCGAGACGGCCGGCGACCGAGCCGAAGATGCGGCCGACGATGCCGTGCGTGGAGCCGACGACGATCGCGTCCGCCTCGTACTCGCGGCCCACCTCTTCGAGTTCGTGGCAGATGTCACCGCCGCGCTCGACCAGGATCCAGGGCACGTCGGCGAGATGATCCGCGCAGGCCAGCTCCAGCCCCAGGACCTCCGTACGGTGGTCCGGCACGTCCACGAAGACCGGCGGCTCGCAGCCCGCCCACACCGTGGTGGGCAGCCGGTTGGCGACATGGACGATGATCAGGCCCGACCCCGAGCGGTACGCCATGCCGATCGCGTACGCGAGGGCGCGCTCGCTGGAGGTGGATCCGTCGAAGCCGACGACAACGCCGTGCTTGAACGCGGGATCGCACGAAGGGCGTGGCTCTTCCGCCGCCAGGGGATCGGTCGCCGTCGGGTCGGCGACCGGCCGCTTGCGGTCCGCGGGTTCGGAGAATTCGTGACCGGCCATGGCTGTCTCGGCGATGTGATCCTTTGTCGGGGACGACGGTGTGCGGCGGAGCTGTGTCCGGGAATCGTCTTCCCGTCCCCATACCCCCAAGGGTACGGCGGCACGCCTCCTTAGCCCAGATCCCGCACAGGCTGCACGGGGTTCCAGGGAGCATGCACGAGGGAACGCCCGTAACGCAATGGTTGCTGCCCCGTACAGGCGGTTTGCGGGGCGTTCACTCGCGCACCGGTACGGACCGCGCACCAGGGGACACGGCAGTGACCGACCGGCCGCACCCGCGTTGAATCCGGTGACCCACCGCCGGAGGGAGCACGCCGTGTCCGGACCCCGCACCACCCCCCGGAAGCGCCCCGCGTCGAACAGGGCGACCGATGTGACCCGCTGGGCCGCCTTCTGCTGCGTCCTGGTCCCCGCCGTCCTCGTCTGGTACGGCACCTCGCTCGCCGCCGCCGTCAGTACCGCGCTCGGTCTCCTGGCCGTCACCCTCGCGTGCGGCGCCCTGCTCCGGCAGTCGGAGCGGGGTGCCGCGCGCCTGCGGGCCGAGGAGATCGCCCCGCACCGCGGACGCCACAGCCGGACCGGAACGGGGGCGCACAGAGGCGGACGTCACAGTGGTGGAGACACTCCGGTCGACTGACCGGTTTCCGCGCACGCGCCCGTATCTTTTCAGCCAACTTCTCAATCTCGTGCATCACGCCGCCGAACAGCCCCCCACCCCCCGTTCGACCTGCGCTGAAAGGGTCCCGGACGGCGCGCGCACCCTACGGGGATTGGCCACCGGGACGAGGCGCACTTCCCTGCACGCTCCACGAGTGCAACCCTTCGTGATCGAATGCTTCACGCCAAGTTGCCATGTCGACAATGTGCCGGATGGTGAACTGGTCACGCCGGCACCGCGCGACACAGTAGATTCGATCATGACTTTCTACGGCGGGGGACTCGTGCAGGACCGAGGGGAAACGTGCAGGAGCGACACAACCGAGGAGCCGCGACCACCGAGGGGGGCTTAGCAGGATGAGCCACGACTCAACTGCCGCGCCGGACGCCGCGGCCCGGAAGCTGTCCGGGCGACGCCGCAAGGAGATCGTCGCGGTGCTGCTGTTCAGCGGCGGCCCCATCTTTGAGAGTTCCATTCCGCTTTCGGTGTTCGGGATTGACCGCCAGGACGCCGGAGTGCCGCGCTACCGCCTGCTGGTGGCGGCCGGCGAGGAAGGCCCGCTGCGGACCACAGGGGGCCTGGAACTGACCGCGCCGTACGGGCTGGAGGCGATCTCGCGGGCGGGCACCGTCGTGGTGCCGGCCTGGCGGTCGATCACCTCTCCGCCGCCGGAGGAGGCGCTCGACGCGCTGCGCCGGGCGCACGAGGAGGGCGCCCGCATCGTGGGGCTGTGCACCGGCGCCTTCGTGCTGGCCGCCGCCGGGCTGCTGGACGGGCGGCCGGCCACCACGCACTGGATGTACGCACCGACGCTGGCCAAGCGCTATCCGTCCGTGCACGTCGACCCGCGCGAGCTGTTCGTGGACGACGGGGACGTCCTGACGTCGGCCGGTACGGCGGCCGGCATCGACCTGTGCCTCCACATCGTGCGCACGGACCACGGCAACGAGGCGGCGGGCGCGCTCGCCCGGCGCCTGGTGGTCCCGCCGCGCCGCAGCGGAGGCCAGGAGCGCTATCTCGACCGGTCTTTACCCGAGGAGATCGGCGCCGACCCGCTCGCGGAGGTCGTCGCCTGGGCACTGGAGCACCTCCACGAACAGTTCGACGTGGAGACGCTGGCGGCGCGCGCGTACATGAGCCGGCGGACGTTCGACCGGCGCTTCCGCTCGCTGACCGGCAGCGCGCCGCTGCAGTGGCTGATCACCCAGCGGGTGCTGCAGGCGCAGCGGCTGCTCGAGACCTCCGACTACTCGGTCGACGAGGTCGCCGGGCGCTGCGGCTTCCGCTCGCCGGTCGCGCTGCGCGGCCACTTCCGGCGCCAGCTCGGCTCGTCGCCCGCGGCCTACCGGGCCGCGTACCGGGCGCGCCGACCGCAGAGCGAGCGGCAGGCGGACGCCGAGAGCCCCGGCGGCCCGCCGGCGCCGCAGGCCGCGCAGGAGCCCGCCCAGGTCCCGATGCAGACCCGCCGGACGGCTGCGACGAACGGGCTCGGTCCCTCGGCGCCCCTGTCCACGGACCACCCGGGCAAGCACGTGCCCGAGCTGTACGCGGCGGGCCGCCCGAGCGTGCCCGGGCAGCGCAGCGCGCCGTAGCAGCACGGCCGTGCCGGCGCACCGGCGAGCACGGGGTCACCGGCGAGGACGGGCGGGCCGGGGGGTTGTACGACCCCTCCGGCCCGCCCGTCGCCGTATCCGCCCGTGCACAGGTCACATGCACGGGCGGTCCGCACGCCACGCCCGGGCCATAAGGTGGGACACATGAACGATCGCATGGTGTGGATCGACTGCGAGATGACCGGCCTCTCGCTGTCCGACGACGCGCTCATCGAGGTGGCCGCGCTGGTCACCGACTCCGAGCTGAACGTACTCGGCGAGGGTGTGGACATCGTGATCCGGCCGCCGGACGCGGCACTGGAAACGATGCCGGAGGTGGTGCGTCAGATGCACACCGCCTCGGGACTGCTCGACGAGCTGGCCGCCGGCACGACTCTCGCCGACGCCGAGGAGCAGGTCCTGAGCTACGTACGGGAGTGGGTCAAGGAACCGGGCAAGGCCCCCCTGTGCGGCAACTCCGTCGGCACGGACCGCGGCTTCCTGTCCCGCGACATGCCGACGCTGGAGGACTACCTGCACTACCGGATCGTGGACGTCAGCTCGATCAAGGAGCTGGCCCGGCGCTGGTACCCGCGGGCGTACTTCAACAGTCCGGAGAAGAACGGCAACCACCGGGCGCTGGCCGACATCCGCGAATCCATCGCCGAGCTGCGGTACTACCGCGAGGCGATCTTCGTACCGCAGCCGGGCCCCGACTCCGACACGGCACGCGCGATCGCGGCCAAGCACGTGCTGCCGGCTCGGTAGCGGCTCGGCGGGGCCCGACGGGGCGCCACGCCCGACGCCCGGGGAAACGCTGGCGCGAGCACCCCTTCGGACCCTGTACACTTTTTCTCGGCCGGTAGGGGAAACCACTGCGAAAACACCGGTCATGGTGGGTGTAGCTCAGCTGGTAGAGCACCTGGTTGTGGTCCAGGATGTCGCGGGTTCGAGTCCCGTCACTCACCCTCGGTAGTCAGCCGGTGGCCTGTGGGAGCAGGTCACCGGCTGATCTGCTTTTCGGGGTCCCCACTCGTGATCCGCCGAGCGGGGCGTGTCGAAACCCAGCACCTCGGAACCGCTGCCGATCCGTGCCGCCGCGTACCGCAGTCCCGGGAAGGACTCGCGTAGGACCGGGCCCACGGCCTCCTCGTACAGGATCGCGGACAGCTTCAGGCCGGGCATGAAACGGGCTTCGGAGGTCGCCATGACCTCACTGTGCCGGGCGCGTTCCCGCCGGGCCACCGGTTATCGGCGCTGGAGCCGCACGGCCCCGCGCGCCAGCGAGGGGGCCGACTTCGGCCGCGTCAGGACGAGTCCCGCGCCACCAGCTCCGTCGGCAGCACCACCTGCCGCCGGTCCAGTGTCCGGGAGGCCATCGGGCGGTGGTCCGCTATCTCGTCCAGGAGCAGGTCGATCATCGCCCGGCCCATCTCCTCGATCGGCTGGCGCACGCTCGTCAGCGGCGGGTCCATGTGGCGGGCGATCGCCGAGTCGT
Source organism: Streptomyces sp. NPDC001796 (assembly GCF_042892355.1). Lineage (NCBI taxonomy): Bacteria > Bacillati > Actinomycetota > Actinomycetes > Kitasatosporales > Streptomycetaceae > Streptomyces > Streptomyces sp. NPDC001796. The sequence goes on from NZ_JBIAUC010000007.1 coordinate 134,781, forward strand.
CGTACCCCACGAGCGCCACGTCGTCCGGGATACGACGCCCCGCCTCCCGCAGCACCTGGCGCGCACCCGCCGCCATCACGTCCGACTCCGCGAACACGGCGTCCAGGTCAGGGTGGCGCGCCAGCAGTTCCGTCATGGCGCGCCGGCCGCCCTCCTCGGTGAAGTCACCGGGCAGGATCAGGGCCTCGTCCACCGCACGGCCGGCGTCCCGCAGCGCGTCCCGGTAGCCGTCGATGCGCCGCTGGGCGCCGTACACGTCGAGGCGGCCGGTGATCGTGGCGATGCGGGCGCGGCCGCGGGCGATCAGGTGCTCGACCGCCGAGCGGCCGCCGCCGTAGTTGTCCGAGTCCACCGACGGCAGGGTCTCCGAGGCCGAGCGGGGGCCGCTGATCACCGCCGGGATCTCCAGCTGGGCGAGCAGGTCGGGCAGTGGGTCGTCCGCGTGGACGGAGACCAGCAGGACGCCGTCCACGCGGTGCGCCGCCAGGTACTGCGCCAGTCTGCGCCGCTCCCGGTCGCTGCCGGCGAAGATCAGCAGCAGCTGCATCTCGGTGTCCGACAGCGCGGACCCGACACCCGTCACCATGTCCGAGAAGTACGGCTCCGCGAAGAACCGCGTCTCCGGCTCGGGGACGACGAGCGCGATCGCGTCCGTACGGTTCGCGGCCAGCGCCCGGGCGGCGGTGTTCGGCACGTACCCCAGCTCCGCGACCGCCGCCTCGACGGCCGCGCGCGTCGCGTCGCTCACCCGGGGTGAGCCGTTGATCACCCGGGAGACCGTGCCGCGGCCCACGCCGGCCCGTGCCGCGACCTCCTCAAGAGTCGGCCGCCGGCCACTCCGGCCCCGCGTTCCGTGGCCTGTCATGGTCGCCTCCCGTCGCACCGCGCGTCGCGCGCCTGGCCTGGAATGTAACAGTCCCGTGCGGCTCCGCGACCGCCGCTGGGGCCGGCCGCCCGGGCCCCCGCGCCCCCGGGGCGGCTCTGCACGGCGGCCAGTTAACGTCCCGATAACTGAACGCGTCCGACACCGTCCGCTCCCTTGACACCCCCGCCCGGACCCACGACTCTTCAACACATCACTTGTGGGAGCGCTCCCACAGTACCTGTCCCATACACATCCCGCACGTTCCCCGCCCGAGCCGCAGCGACAAGACACGGGCCCAGCACAGAAGTTGGCCGGGGGGTCGGCACGTCAGGGCAACTGGAGGACGACATGCGAGCACGTACCCTCCCCCACTCTCGACTTCGCTCGAGCGGGGGGACCCCTATCGGCCACAAGGCGATAGCCCTCACGGCCGTCGTCGTGCTGGGCGCCGGGCTGCTGGCCGGCTGTGCCGACGACGGCGGAGACAAGTCCGGTTCGTCGTCGGACGGCGGCGGCAGCGGCAAGACCACGATCAGCCTCGGCCTTTTCGGCACCTTCGGCTTCAAGGAGGCCGGCCTCTACGCCGAGTACGAGAAGCTCCACCCCAACATCAAGATCACCGAGAACGTCACCGAGCGGAACGAGAACTACTACCCGGCGCTCGTCAACCACCTCACCACCGGCAGCGGTCTGCAGGACATCCAGGGCGTCGAGGTCGGAAACATAGCCGAGGTCGTCAGCACCCAGGCGGCCAAGCTCACGGACCTCTCCAAGGTCTCCGGCGTGAACAAGAGCGACTTCCTCGACTGGAAGTGGGCGCAGGCCACCACCAAGGACGGCCAGACGATCGGCCTCGGCACCGACGTCGGCCCGATGGCGGTCTGCTACCGCAAGGACCTCTTCCAGGCCGCCGGTCTGCCCACCGACCGCACGGAGGTCGGCAAGCTGTGGCAGGGCGACTGGAGCAAGCTCGTCAGCGTCGGCGAGCGCTACCAGAAGAAGGCGCCGCAGGGCACCACCTTCTGGGACTCCCCCGGCGGCCTGCTGAACGCTGTCCTCAGCAGTGAGAAGGAGAAGTTCTACGACTCCTCCGGCAAGGTCATCTACAAGACGAACCCGGCCGTCAAGGCCGCCTTCGACCTGACCGCGGACGCCGCCAAGAAGGGGCTGGTCGGCGCCCAGACGCAGTTCCAGCCGACCTGGGACCAGACGATCGCCAACGTGAAGTTCGCCGCGATGGCCTGCCCGCCGTGGATGCTCGGCTACATCAAGGGCAAGTCGAAGCCGGACGCCAAGGGCAAGTGGGACGTGGCCGTCGCGCCCAAGTCCGGCAACTGGGGCGGATCCTTCCTGACCGTGCCGAAGAACGGCAAGCACGTGAAGGAGGCCCAGGAGCTGGCCGCCTGGCTGACCGCGCCCGCGCAGCAGGCCAAGCTGTTCAGCGTCCAGGGCAGCTTCCCGAGCGCGCAGACCGCGTACAGCTCCCCCGAGGTCACCGGCGCCAAGAACGAGATGACCGGTGACGCACCGATCGGCACGATCTTCGCCGAGGCCGCCAAGTCCAGCCCGGTCCAGGTCATCGGCCCGAAGGACCAGATCATCCAGCAGGGTCTGACCGACAACGGCGTCATCCTCGTGACGAAGGGCAAGTCGGCCGAGGAGGCCTGGAACACGGCCACGAAGACCATCGACAACAACCTGGAGAAGTGACCGGCATGGCCACCCGGCACGACACCGCCGCGCCCCCCGCGAAGGAGGGGGGCGCGGCCCCGGGCCGCCCGCCCGCCGTACCCACGGAGGCGGAGCAGCGGCGCCGCGCACGACTCTCCCGGCGCTGGCAGCGGGACCTCCGCTGGAGCCCGTACGCGTTCGTCTCGCCGTTCTTCCTGCTCTTCATCGCCTTCGGCCTGTTCCCGCTGGTCTACACGGCCTGGGCCTCGCTGCACACGGTGGAGCTGACGGCGCCCACCGACATGGAGTGGGCGGGGCTGCGCAACTACACCCGGATCTTCGACGACGACTTCTTCTGGAACGCGGCGAAGAACACCCTGACCATCGGGATCATCTCGACCGTCCCGCAGCTCCTGATGGCGATGGGCCTGGCGCACATCCTCAACTACAAGCTGCGCGCCTCGACCTTCTACCGGGTCGTGATGCTCGCGCCGTACGCGACCTCGATCGCGGCCGCCTCGCTGGTGTTCGTGCTGCTCTTCGGGCGCGACTACGGCATGATCAACTGGGCGCTGCACTTCGTGGGGATCGACGCCATCGACTGGCAGAACGACAAGTGGCCCTCACAGATGGCCGTCTCGTCGATCGTCATCTGGCGCTGGACGGGCTACAACGCGCTGATCTACCTGGCGGCGATGCAGGCCATCCCGCAGGACCTGTACGAGTCGGCGGCCCTGGACGGTGCCAACCGCTGGCAGCAGTTCTTCCACGTCACGCTGCCCCAGCTGCGGCCGACGATCCTGTTCACGGTCGTCGTGTCGACGATCGGCGCCAGCCAGGTCTTCGGCGAGCCGCTGCTGTTCGACGCGAACAAGGGCGCGTCGGGCGGCGCCGAGCACCAGTTCCAGACGCTGGGTCTGTACCTGTACGAGCAGGGCTGGGTGAACCAGCACCTGGGCCGGGCCTCCGCCATCGCCTGGACGATGTTCCTGATCCTCATCGTGATCGGGATCGTCAACTACGTCATCTCGCGCCGGTTGCGCGCCAGCAGTTAGGAGAACCGGCCGTGACGACGACCCTGACGAGGCCCGAGGAGAAGACCCGGGAGGCCAAACGCGTACGGCGGCCCAAGGCCGCGCGCGCCGGCGGGCAGCTCCACGCCGGTCCCGTGGCATACGCCATTCTGATCCTGTTCAGCATCGGCTCGCTGCTCCCGCTGGTGTGGACGGCGATCGCCGCCTCCCGCAACAACAACCGGCTCGCGCAGACGCCCCCGCCCTTCTGGTTCGGGTCGAACCTGTTCAACAACCTGGAGATCGCCTGGAACGACGCCAATCTGGGCAAGGCGTTCTTCAACACCACGTTCGTGGCGGGGGTTTCGGCGGCGACGATAGTCTTCCTGTCGACGATCGCCGGGTTCGCCTTCGCCAAACTGCGCTTCAAGGGCAAGGGCGCCCTGATGCTGATCGTCATCGGCACGATGATGGTCCCGCCGCAGCTGAGCGTGATCCCGCTGTACATGATGGTCGCCAAGCTGGACTGGACCGACCAGTTGCAGGCTGTGATCCTGCCGTCGCTGGTGAGCGCGTTCGGGGTGTTCTTCATGCGGCAGTACCTGATCCAGGCGCTGCCGGACGAGATCATCGAGGCTGCCCGTATGGATGGCGCGAGCAGCTGGCGCGTGGTGTGGCACGTCGTGTTCCCGGCGGCCCGCCCCGCGATGGCCGTCCTGGGCATGCTGATGTTCGTGCAGACCTGGAACGACTTCCTGTGGCCGTTCCTGGTCCTGACCCAGAACGGCAACCCGACCGTGCAGGTCGCGATCGCGGGCCTGGGCCGCGGCTACACCCCCGACCAGTCGCTGATCATGGCGGGCGCGCTGCTCGGCACCTTGCCGCTGCTGCTGGTCTTCGCGATCTTCGGCAAGCAGATCGTGGGCGGCATCATGCAGGGCGCGGTCAAGGGCTGACGCCCATCCGCCGCCGTCGCCCATCCGCCGCGGATGCCCATCCGCCGTGGATGCCCGACCGCCGTACAGGGGCCGGATCACCGCCGCTCCGGCCCCTTCCCTCTCCCCTCCTCCTTCCCTCCCCTTCCCCCAACTCATCGGTCTTCACGACCTCTTATGGGAGCGCTTCCATGTCTGAGTCCGCACAGTCGGCACCCCCGGTGACCTTTCCTCCCGCCTTCCTCTGGGGCGCCGCGACCTCCGCGTACCAGATCGAGGGGGCGGTGCGGGAGGACGGCCGCACCCCCTCCATCTGGGACACCTTCAGCCATACGCCGGGCAGGACGGCCGGCGGCGAGACCGGTGACATCGCTGTCGACCACTACCACCGCTACCGCGAGGACGTGGCGCTGATGGCCGGGCTGGGCCTGAACGCGTACCGCTTCTCGATCTCCTGGTCGCGCGTGCAGCCCACCGGCCGGGGCCCGGCGGTCCAGCGGGGTCTGGACTTCTACCGCCGCCTGGTCGACGAACTCCTCGCGCACGGCATCCGGCCGGCGATCACCCTCTACCACTGGGACCTCCCCCAGGAGCTGGAGGACGCGGGCGGCTGGCCGGAGCGGGACACGGCGTACCGGTTCGCCGAGTACGCGCGGATCGTGGGCGAGGCCCTCGGCGACCGCGTGGAGCAGTGGATCACCCTGAACGAGCCGTGGTGCAGCGCCTTCCTGGGCTATGGCTCCGGGGTGCACGCCCCGGGCCGTACCGACCCGGCGGCGTCGCTGCGCGCGGCCCACCACCTGAACCTGGCCCACGGCCTCGGCGCCTCCGCCCTGCGGTCCGTGATGCCGGCCCGCAACGCGGTGGCGGTCAGCCTCAACTCCTCCGTCGTGCGCACGGTCTCGCAGGACCCTGCGGATCTGGCGGCCGGCCAGAAGATCGACGACCTGGCGAACGGCGTCTTCCACGGCCCGATGCTGCACGGCGCGTACCCGGAAACCCTGCTGGCGGCCACGTCGTCGGTCACGGACTGGTCCTGCGTCCGCGACGGCGACCTGGAGACGATCCACCAGCCGCTGGACGCGCTGGGTCTGAACTACTACACGCCGACGCTCGTCTCGGCGGCCGAGGAGCAGGCGAGCGGCCCGCGTCCGGACGGCCACGGCGCCAGCGCCCACTCGCCCTGGCCGGGCGCGGACGACGTGGCCTTCCACCAGACCCCGGGCGAGCGCACCGAGATGGGCTGGACGATCGACCCGACCGGGCTGCACGAGCTGATCATGCGCTACACGCGGGAAGCGCCGGGCCTGCCGCTGTACGTGACGGAGAACGGCGCGGCCTACGACGACAAGCCGGACCCGGACGGCCGCGTCCACGACCCGGAGCGGATCGCCTACCTGCACGGGCACCTGGCGGCGGTGCGCCGGGCCATCACGGACGGCGCGGACGTGCGGGGCTACTTCCTGTGGTCCCTGATGGACAACTTCGAGTGGGCTTACGGCTACGGGAAGCGCTTCGGGGCGGTGTACGTGGACTACACGACCCTGGAGCGGACGCCGAAGTCCAGCGCGCACTGGTACGCCCGGGCGGCGCGGACCGGGGAGCTGCCGCCGCTGGAGGACTGACCGGCGGGGCCAGGGGTTCGGGGCGCGGCACAGGAGGGAGGTGCCGCGCCCCGGCGGTTCGCCGTGCCGCCCGAAGCCTGTCGCGACGGGGCTTCGTCGCGTGGCCCACCGCCCCAGGGTTTGGTCGCGCTTGAGGATCAGGCGGTGGCACCGTACGGAACGGGCCTAGTTGTAGGCGGCGAACGCCTTGGAGAACGCGAACCTGTCCTGGGTGATCGAGCTGCACGTCGGGTCCGCCGTCGGCTTGGGGCCGCCGTCGCACTGCTTGTCGCGTGCGGCCGACCACATCGACAGCCAGCCGAGGCCCTTGGACCTGGCGAAAGCCACCAGTTGGGTGGCGTCGTCGACCTTGAAGGTCTCGGAGGAGACGTCGTTGACGCCGATCATCGGGGTGACCGCGACCGTCTTCCAGGCCGCGCTGTCGGTCAGGCCCAGCACGCTCTTGATCTGCGCCTGCGTCGCGGTCGCCGCCTGCTCGGCGTAGGTGCCCATGTCGCCGCTGTACGCGGGGCCGTAGTCCATCGCCATGATGTTGACGGTGGAGATCTTCACGCCGTTGGACTTGGCGTCGGCGAGGAGGTTCACTCCGTCCTGGGTCAGGCCCTCCGGCATGACCGGCAGCGTGAACGACACGTCCAGTCCGGGGTGTTGCTTCTGCAGCTTGGCGATGGCCTGGGCGCGGCGGGTGTTCGCGGCCGTGTTCGGCAGCGCGCCGCCCTCGACGTCGAAGTCGACCTTGGTGAGTTTGTAGGCGTCCACGGCCTTCGCGTACGCCGCCGCCAGCGTGTCCGCCGAGGAGCAGGTCGTGGCAAGTTCCGAGCCGGAGGCGCCGCCGAAGGAGACCCGGACGTCGCCGCCCTTGGCGCGCAGGGCGCCGATCTGCGCGGCCACCGCGTCGTTGCCGAGGTCGGAGACGCCGCCCCACTTGGGGGTGCAGCCGCCGCCGTCGGTCACGAACGCCAGGTTGTAGTTCTTCACACCGGTCGCGTCGGCCGCGGCGACCAGGTCGAAGGCCGGATAGAGGGACGTGTCGACGTACGGGGAGAAGCCGGCGTTCGTGGTGGATCCGGTGCCGGTGCCGCCTCCGGTGGTCTGCGTGGCGGTGGGCGACGGGGTGGCGGTCGAAGGCGGGGTCGGCGCAGGGGTGGGGGGCTGGGTCGGGGACTGGGTCGGGCGGCCGCTCGGCTGCGGGGTCGCGCCGTCGTCGGCGGAACACCTCGCGCCGTCGATGAGACAGCCCGTCGGGTCGCCGGAGCCGCTCACGACGAAGCCGACGGTCACCGACTCGCCCGCCGCGAGGCCGTCCTTGTCCCATGACGGCGGCTTCACGGTGACGTGCTGTCCGCTCACCGCCGGCGTGCCGTCCCACAGCGAGCTGAGCTTCGCACCCGAGGGCAGGTCGAACTGCAGCGTCCAGTCGGCCTTGGCCTGGCCGCTGTCGTTCGTGATCACGTACTGCGCGGTGTAGCCCGTCGACCAGGTGCTGGTCTTCGTGTACGCCGCGCCGACGCCGGCGGCGTGCGCGGTGCCGGTGACCACCAGAGCGCCACCACCGACCACGACGGCGGCGACCGTGCCGCCGATCGCCTTGTTCCTGCCGCTGATCCCGCGCCGGTGCGCCTTGCTCATCGTGTGCCTGCCTTCGCTGGTACGAGGGGTGGATGCGGCAGCACGCTAGCGAGCCGGTAAGGGGCAAAACGCCTGACCCGGGCGGGCGTTGAGGACCTTAGGGTGCGCTTAAGGAAGGGATCGGGGGCGGTTAAAGGTAGAGACCAATATGCGGCGGCGGCTGCGGCGTACGCGGTGGCCTCGCCGTATCGGGGCCCGTCCGTCCAGCTGGAACCAGATCCGCACCTCTGCGCCGCCCAGCACCGAGGAGCCGATCCGTACGTCGCCGCCGGTCGACTCGGCGAGCCGGCGCACGATGTCCAGGCCGAGGCCCGTCGAGCCGTCACTGCCCGAGCCTCGGCCGCGGGCCATCGCCGCCTGCGGGTCCGGTATCCCGGGCCCGGCGTCGGACACCAGCACGATCACCGCGTCCTCGGCGTTGTGCACGTCGACCGCGAACGCCGTGCCCTCCGGGGTGTGCCGGAAGACGTTGCCGAGCAGGGCGTCCAGCGCGGCGGCGAGGTCGGAGCGGGCGACGGGTATGCGGACCGGACGGTCGGCCCCGGCCACCCGCCACTTGCGGCCCTCGTCCTCGGCGAGCGCCGACCAGAACTCCATCCGCTCGCGCACCACCTCCGCCGCGTCGCACCCGGCGCCCGGTCCGGCCGCCGCGGTCTGCGGCTTGGCCTCGCGGGCCGTACGGATGATCGTGTCCACCTCGCGCTCCAGCTGCGCCACCGCCTGACGGGTCTGCTCGGCGGCCGGCCCTTCGCCGAGCGAGGCCGCGTTCAGCCGCAGCACGGTCAGCGGCGTCCGCAGGCGGTGGGACAGGTCGGCCGCCAGCTCCCGCTCGTTCGCGAGGAGTTGTACGACCTGGTCGGCCATCGAGTTGAACGCGACGGCCGCCGCGCGCAGTTCGGCCGGCCCGTCCTCGGGGACACGCGCCCCGAGCTGCCCCTCTCCCAGCTCGTGCGCGCCCTCGGCCAGGCGCCGCGCGGGCCGCACCATCCGCACGCCGAGCCGGTCGGCGACCGCCACCGAGCCGATGATCAGCGCCACGCCGACCGCGGCGAGCACCGCCCAGGCCGTGCCGACTCCGTGCGTCACCTCGGACTCGGGCACGTAGACCTCGATGACGGCGATCGCCCCGGAGCTGAGAGCGGTGGGCTGGAGCAGCGTGGAGCCCCCCGGGACCTCGGTGGTGGAGGCACGTCCGAGCCGGCGGGTGGCCGCGATGTCCTTGGCGGCGGCGCGTCGGCGGCCGATGTCGACCGCCTTCGTGCCCTCCCCCGCCGGGATGTGCACCGCTATTCCCTCGTCGGAGCCCGCCGAGGCGACGACCCGCTCCAGCTGGTCCCGGTCGGTGGTGATGGACAGCGCGGGCGCGATCGCGGCGGCCTGCCGCTCGGCGCCGGCGAAGGCCCGGTCGCGCGCCATCTCCTTGACGACCAGCCCGAGCGGGACCGCGAAGGCGACCACCACCATCGTGGTCACCGCCAGACACACCTTGACCAGTGCCCACCTCATGGCAGCGGCTCCGGATGAGGCGGCTCCAGCTTCACGCCGACTCCGCGCAGGGTGTGCAGATAGCGGGGCCTGGCGGCCGTCTCACCCAACTTCCTCCTGAGCCAGGAGAGATGCACGTCAATGGTCTGGTCGTCGCCGTACGACTGTCGCCAGACCTCCGCGAGCAGTTCCCTGCGCGGCACGACGACGCCGGGACGTCCGGCGAGGAAGGCGAGCAGATCGAACTCACGGCGAGTCAGGTCGAGCGGCACCCCGTCCAGTTCGGCGTGGCGGCGCAACGGGTCGATGGCGAGGCCGCCGACCCGGATGACGGTCGGGGAGGCGGTGTCGGCCGCGGCTGTGCGGGTGCGGCGCAGCACCGCCGCGATCCGGGCCGAGAGGTGCTCGACCGAGAACGGCTTGGTCAGGTAGTCGTCCGCGCCCGCGTTGAGCAGGCGGACGATCTCCGTCTCGTCGTCGCGTGCCGTGGCGATGATGACGGGGACGTCCGTGATGCCGCGCAGCATCTTCAGCGCCTCGGAGCCGTCCAGGTCGGGCAGCCCGAGGTCGAGGATGACGACGTCGAAGGGGACGTGCGCGACCTCGCGCAGCGCCTCCAGCGCGGTGCCGACGCTGCGCACGGTGTGTCCGGCCTCCGTCAGATGCCTGATGAGCGCCGAGCGTACGAACTGGTCGTCCTCGACCACGAGCACACTTGCCATGGGCGGCACCGTACGCCATGCGGGCCGGGCCGTTCGGGGGCTGTGGACAACTCCCCACGCCGCAAGGGAAGAAACGGAACTGTGTGCGATCCGTGAGACACCCGTGGGGCTGGTGAGGCAGTATGGCCGGGATGTTGAGAGGTCTCCTGCACGTACTGGCGTGGACGCTGGCCACCGGAGCGGCGGCCACGTTGTCGTGGTGGGGTGTCCACACGGTGCTGGCGGGCACCGCGTACGACCCGCCGCGCGCCCTGCCCGTCACCGCGGGCGGGGCGACCACGCAGGAGTCGAGGCCGCTCGCTCCCTCGACGCGGCGGCCGGCCCCGTCGAAGAGCCCGTCGCCGACGCCGAGCACGACGAGCCCGCGGCCGACGCCCTCCAAGTCCCGCGCCACGAAGCCCGGCCCGTCCACCACCGCTTCCGGCCAGGTCAAGAGCTACGACACCGCCGGCGGTCGCGCGGTCTTCGACCTCGGCGCCACCTCGGCGACGCTCGTGTCGGCCACCCCCGGCACCGGCTGGTCGATGCAGGTCTGGAAGACGGAGACCTGGATCCGCGTGGAGTTCGCGTTCGGTGCCGACCGGGTGTCGGTGTTCTGCACCTGGCACGACGGTCCGCCCCATGTGGAGATCGGGAACTACTAGGGCCCGTCCTTCGCAGGCGGCGGGCTCGGTGTGTTCAGTGAAGGAGCTCGGTGTGTTTCAGCGGAAGACCGACGGCGGGGGCGCCGGGGACGCCACCGCAGCCGCGTCCGTGACCGCCGCCGCGCCGCCCGTGAAGTCGGTCAGCGCCCTGCCGTGCTCCACGCGCGCGGGATGCGGGTCCGAGGCGGCTCGTCGGGTCAGTTCGGCGACCGGGAGCGGGTGGGTGCAGGCGGCCAGGACCGCGTTCCCGAAGCGCTTGCCGCGCAGGACGGCCGGATCGGCGATCAGTGCGAGCTCGGGGAAGACGGCCGCAGCCGTCGAGATCTGGCCGCGCAGATGGGCGAGCGGAGGGCCGTCGGCGAGGTTGGCCGCGTACACACCGCCGTCCTTCAGCGCCCGGCGGACCTCGGTGAGGAACTCGACCGACGTCAGGTGCGCCGGGGTGCGCGCCCCGCTGAACACGTCCACGATGACCAGGTCCGCCCAGCCGTCCGGCACCTTGGCGAGCCCTTCCCGGGCGTCCGTGGAGCGCACCCGGATCCGGGCGTTCGGGTCCAACGGCAGGGCGCGGCGCACGAGTTGGACGAGCGCCGCGTCACGCTCCACGATCTGCTGAGTGGAGCGCGGACGGGTGGCGGCGGTGTAGCGGGCGAGGGTGAACGCGCCGCCGCCGAGGTGCACGGCGTGCACGGGACGGCCGGGCGGGGCGGCCAGGTCGATGACGTGGCCGAGCCGGCGCTGGTACTCGAAGGACAGGTACCGCGGGTCGTCGAGGTCGACGTGCGACTGCGGGGCGCCGTCGATGAGGAGGGTCCAGGCGCGCGCCCGGTCCCGGTCGGGTATCAGCTGGGCGAGGCCGCCGTCGACCGCCTCGACGACGGCCTCGGCTCCCTGCCCGCGTCGTGCGTTCCGTGACCTGCCCATCCCGCCATTATCGGGGGCGGCGGGGAGGGGCGGCTCATCGAGGACGGGGCCCTGCTCGGCGACCCGGTCGGCTCACGTCCCTCGCCCGACCGGACGGCGTTCGAACCGGGGTGTGGACGGACCGACGGTTGCCGTGGCGGTCCGGCCGGGCGGGCCGCTCATCGGCAGTTGTCGGCGGCCTCGATCATGCGGGCCGCCTCCCCGAGGGCCGCGCGCAGGACCGCCGGGTCCGTGGCCGGTTCCGCCTCGCCGGGCGGCAGGAGCCAGCCCGTGCCCTCGACCGGGGGCAGCGGGACGACCAGGCTCATGCCGCGCCCGTCGGTCTTCGTGCACGTGCTGCCGGGGACGTCCCACGCATCCGCCGTGCCGGGCGGCACCAGGAAGCCGAGGGTGTCGCAGTCGTCGTCGTGCAGGACGGGCCCGACGCAGTCGCCGGCGCCGCGGCGGAGGATGTCGACCGCCTCCAGACCCTGCCGGGTGGGCACGGTCACGAGGTCGGGGGCCCGGTGCGGCGGTGCGGCGCACTCGGGGGCCGGCACGGTCTGGGCGGCCTGCGGCCGTGTACGGAACTCGGTGCTGTGCGGGGTCTGCGTCCCGGCATCCACAACGGAACCCTCCTCGACGGTGAGTTGGGTCGGGAGTTCGGGCGGCTCCCGGTCCACAGGGTTCAACGCTCGGGAGCGTCAACGGCAACGGCGCAACACTGCCGCAAAGGATGGCAGTTCATGGCAGATCTCGCATGAGATATCCGGTTTGTAGCCAAACCTCGCATGACCACACCTGCGAGGAAGGTACGTTCTTGCACCGCCGGACGCAGGGAACCAACTGGCACCACGCGGACAAGCCACCCCAATCCGGCATGGTTCGACGGTTCGCACGAGAGGGCCCGGCCATGACCTCGTCCCAGACCCCCCGGCCACCACGGCCGAATCTCACCTTCCGGCAGCTGCGCGGATCACGCTCGCCGGGTGAGTTCGCCGCGGCGGTACGGCGTGCCGCACGCGAGATCGGCGAGCGGGTCAGCTGTGACGCGCGGTACATCGGACGTGTCGAGGCGGGCGAGATCCGTTGTCCCAACTACGCCTACGAACGGGTGTTCCTGCACATGTTCCCCGGGCGCACGCTCGCGGACCTGGGGTTCGCGCCCCGCTCGGCGGTGCGCGGCCGAGGGGCGCGCACCGTCGACGAGGCGCCCCCCGCACACACCAACCGCCGTCCGTATGCCTCCGATGAGCACCGGAAGGCGTACGAGACGTATGACCGATCAGACACCTACGAGTCGCACGAGTCGTACGGCAGGCCCGCGTACGACGCACAGAACCACGAGGAGAGCGACGTGCAGCGTCGCGCATTCATGACCGGCGGCACCGTGACGGTGGCCGCCGCCTCCCTGGGCCCCTTCGGGCTCACCCTCGGCGGACCCGCAGCGGCCGCCGAACGCCCCGTCCACCGTGCGGGCTCGTCCGAGGCGAGCGCGCTCGAGGAGGCCGTACGCAAGATCCGCCTGCTCGACGACCGGCACGGCGCGGACGGCCTGTACCGGCGCGCGGCGGCCCCGCTGCGCGCCGCGTACGCGCTGCTCGACGCGGGTACGACCCGGCAGACGGTCGCCGACCGGCTGTACTCGGGCGCGGGTGAACTGGCCATCTCGGTGGGATGGCTGGCGCACGACTCCGGGCGTTACGACGACGCCCGCTCGCACTACGCGGAGGCGCTGGCGACGGCCCGGATGTCCGGGGACCCGGGCCTGGAGGCACACGCGTTCTGCAACACGGCGTTCCTCGCGCGCGACGCGGGCCGGCCGCGGGAGGCCGTACGGGCGGCCCAGGCGGCCCAGCGCGTCGCGCGCCCGCTCGGCTCGCACCGGCTGATGTCGCTGCTCGCCCTCAGGGAGGCGGGCGGCTGGGCGGGACTCGCGGACCGGGCGGGCTGCGAACAGGCGCTCGCACGGGCGCAGGCGCTCTTCGAACGGGGGCCGTCGGACCCTGACCCGGAGTGGATGACCTTCTACGGCGAGGCCGAACTGGAGGGCCTGGAGGCACAGTGCTGGTCGACGCTGGGCGACTGGGCGCGGGCGGCCCGGCACGCACGGCGCGCGGCGCAGCTCCAGGATCCGCACTTCACCCGGAACATCGCCCTGTACACAGCCGAACTGGCCGACGACCTGGCCCGCGGGGGCCGTCCCGACGAGGCGGCGCAGGCCGGTCACCGCGTGCTGGACCTCCTGGACCAGGTCCAGTCCTCGCGCGTCCTGACGATGCTGGCGGGCACGGCGAGGGTACTGCTGCCGCACCGGCGGGCGTCGGGGGTGTCGGCGTTCCTGGAGCGGCACGCTTCGGTGCCGCGCAGTGCGTGAGCCGCTCGGGGCAGGGGTCGCCCGGGTGTCGGTTCCGCGACTCGGCGGTACGAAGGGCCGCTGCGCCCACCCGTGCCGTCCTGGGCGTCCCCCAGGCCGTCAGGGCTCCGGGGGAGGCACGACTGCCCGCAGCTACGCCAAGTGCCCCAAGTCGTTCCACGACTCGATCGCCGGCTCCCCGTAAGCCCACCCGAGCACCGAGAGCGACGTCGGATTCAGCCGTATCCGCGCCGCGAACTCCAGCGGCAGCCCCAGCCACCGCGCCCCGATGGACCGCAGGATGTGCCCGTGTGCGAACACCAGCACGTCCCGGTCCTCCGACCGCGCCCAGGCCACGACCTCGTCCGCGCGCGCGGAGACCTCCGCCAGGGTCTCCCCGCCGGGCACGCCGTCGCGCCAGATGAACCAGCCCGGCCGGTTCTCCTGGATCTCGGCCGGCGTCATCCCCTCGTACGCCCCGTAGTCCCACTCCATGAGCGTGTCCCAGACGCCCGCCCGCTCGCCGAAGCCGGCGAGTTCGCAGGTCTCACGCGCGCGTACCAGCGGACTGGTGCGCACCTCGGCCCCGGGCAACCCGCCGAACGGCGCCCGGTGCAGCCGCTCTCCGAGCAGCTTGGCGCCCCGCCGGCCCTCCTCCAGCAGCGGCACATCGGTCCTGCCGGTGTGCTTGCCGGACAGCGACCATTCCGTCTGTCCGTGCCTGGCCAGCAGGATGCGCGGTGCCATGAGAGACCTTTCCGGGAGAAATGAGCAACGACGTCACTCCATCATCGCCCACCCCTTCCCAGGGCAACCCGGGGGGCGATCTCTGCGTCTTTGAGGGCCGGGGCGCCCCACGTAGGCGGGCGCCCGCACCGTAAGGTGGCACGACCGGACCGCCGGGAGCCGCGACCAGGAGCAGAAGGGGGAGGGCGAATCGGATGCCGCAGGCCGAGACACCAGGCATCGGGGTGGGCCCGCTGACCCGGCTGCGCTGGTGGACCGAACTGCCGCTGATCCTGGTGGTGTACGCCTCCTACTCCGCGGGCCGGCTGCTCGCGCGGGGCGATGTGGGCGGCGCCGTCGACCACGGTGTGGCGATACTGCGCCTGGAGAAGCTGCTCCACATCGACGCCGAGCATCCGCTGAACCGTCTCTTCACCCGCGAGGCGTGGCTCGGCGTGCCCGCGGACTTCTGGTACGCGTCGCTGCACTACCTGGTCACCCCCGCGATCCTGGTGTGGATCTTCAGGCGCCGCGCGGAGCACTACCGGGCGGCCCGCACCTGGCTGATGGCGTCCACGTTCCTCGGTCTGATCGGCTTCTCCCTGATGCCGACCTGCCCGCCGCGCCTGCTCTCCGCGGGCCACGGGTTCGTCGACACGATGGCGCAGTACAGCTCCTACGGCTGGTGGGGCGACGAGGCGAGCGCGCCGCGGGGCCTGGGCGGCATGACCAACCAGTACGCGGCGATGCCGAGCCTGCACGTCGGCTGGGCGTTGTGGTGCGGGGTGCTGCTGTGGCGGCACGGCCGCTCGCGCTGGGCCAGGGTCGTGGCGGTCGTGTACCCGCTCGGGACCACGTTCGTCGTGATGGGTACCGCGAACCACTACCTCCTCGACGCGGTCGCCGGGGTCGCCGTCATGGGCGTCGGCTTCCTGCTGAGCCGGCCGGTGATGCGGGCGGCGGACGCGGTCAGGGCCCGGCTGCGGGCGCGGTTCGCACCGGTCGCGGAGCCCTCGTCAGCCGCAGGTTCCCCAATTGTCAGTGCCGGATGCCAGACTTCGGCGGGTGAGCGAATTCCCCGACAGCCCCTCTCCCGCCCCGGGCCGGGTGCCGCTCCCGCGGACGCGGGGGACGGCGCTGCCGCTTGGGGCCTCCCCCACTCGAGCGAAGCCGAGAGTTTGGGGAAGGCTCGCTGAGCTGCGCGGGCCGTCCGTCCAGCCCAGGGCGCTGGACGCGCGCGCCCTCGCCGCGCTCGCCGCGAACCCCGGATGCCGGCGGCGCGCACTGCTGGACGGCGCCGGGGTGGACAAGGCGGCGCTGGCGGACGCGCTGGGCGCGCCGTCGGCGTTCGGCCAGTCGCAGTTCGCCTTCATGCGGGGCAACGCGTTCGAGGCCCGGGTCAAGGCGGACGGCGGTGCGGAACTGCTGCGTCTGGTGCACGAGAAGCTGGATCCGACCGCCGACGCCCGGGAGGGGGCCCTCGTCCCGGATCTGGCCGCGGTCGGCCCGGAGGGGCGCACGGCGCGTACGGCCCTGGCGCTGCGCGAGGCCACCGAGGCGCGCCGCTGGGCGCTGCTCGACCACCCCATGCTCGCCCTGGACGTGGCGGGATCGCCCGCGTTCCTGGAGCCGGACGCGGTGGTGGTGCACCCGGACGGCAGCTGGACGGTCGTGGAGATCAAGTCCTTCCCGCTGCTCGACGGTTCGGCGGACCCGGCGAAGGTGGGGGCGGCCGCGCGGCAGGCCGCGGTGTACGTGCTGGCGCTGGAGGGGGTCGCCGAGCGCCTCACCCCCGCACCCGTCGTACGCCACCGGATCCTGCTGGTGTGCCCGAAGGACTTCTCGAACCTGCCCACCGCCTCGCCCGTCGACGTCCGCAAGCAGCGCGCGGTCACCCGGCGCCAGCTGGCCCGTCTCACCCGCATCGAGGAGATCGCCGACGCCCTCCCGGAGGGCACGTGCTTCGCGCCGGACCTTCCGCAGGAGGAGCTTCAGGCCGCGGTGGAGTCGGTCCCGGCGACGTACGCGCCGGAGTGCCTGGCCGCCTGCGAGCTGGCCTTCCACTGCCGTGACCGCGCCCGGGCCCAGGGCGCCGTGGCGGCCCTGGGCCGGTCGCTGCGGGCCGAGCTGGGCGGCCTGAGCACGGTGGACGACATCCTGGCCGCCGCCCACGGCACGGCCGGGGACCCGGACGACCCGGCGGTGGCGGCCCTGCGCCGGGCGGCGCGGCTGCGGGCGGAGGCGCTCGCCGGACGGGAGGGCGCCGTATGTCCCTGATCACCACCCTCGCCCGCCTGGAGGCCGTGCGGACCGGCCGCGCCCAGCCCGCCGCCACGGTCCGGCACCGCCACCTGTCCGAGCGGCCCCTCGTCTTCGTCCCGCTCATCACCGCCGGCGAGGCCGGGGCGCCGCTCGGCGCGCTCGTCGGCACCGACCGGGACGCCCCCCGGCTGCTCGTGGTGCCGCAGCCCCGCGACCGCGACCTCAGGTTCGCGTTCCTCGCCGAACTCGCCGACGTCGTCCTGCCCTACATCGACGCCCACGCCGACGCCGTGGAAGCCGCCGAGCGCACCGAGACCGACCCGGAGACCGGCAAGCGGGTCAAGGTGGAGGTCGAGCTGTGCGCCGACGCACCGCAGCTGATCGTGCCGAGCCGGGCGGGCATCGACTTCGTACGGCTGCTCGGCCGCTCGATGCGCTTCCGCCGCACCGCCGAACAGGACCCGGAGACCCCGCACCCGGCGCCCCCGCGCGTGCCGCTCCTCGGCCGCTGGCTCACGCACTTCGGCGAGCGTGCCCGCGTCCCCGGATCCTCCCTGCTGCTCGCGCTCACCGATCTGCTCGGGCGGCACTGGGCGACCGGGCAGTCGAACCTGGAGGACCAGCACCTGGGCGCGCTGCTCGCCTGGATCGACCCGCCCGAGGGCGCCGCGGGCGCGGACGCCGCGCTCCACGCCGAGCTGGCGCGGGACGCGGAAGGCCAGTTGCTGTGCCCGCCGGCCGGACCGGCCACCGACCCGGCGTTCGACAACAAACTGCTCGCCCCCGCGATCGAGCGCTACGACCGCGCCCGCACCCGGCTCGCCGCCGCCGAGGACGGCATGGAGGCGGACGACCGCTTCGGTGAACTCACCGCCGCCGAACGGGAGATCCGCGCCCTGGTGGAGAGCCGTACGCGGCCGACCTGGGACGCCGTGTGGCAGGGGCTGGATCTGCTGCGCGCGCTGCCGGAGGGCGCGCATGTCGCGGACCGGTGGACGCGCGACCGCTGGTCGTTCACCGGGCACCGGGACCGGGTGGCCGCCGGGGAGCCGCCGCAGCCGCGCCACGACGACGCGGTCACCGCGGCGAACAAGCTCGCCACGCGCGAGCGCGAACAGGCCCGCCTGGACGCCCAGGAGGCACTCGACGACCCGCTCGTCATGGCCGGGCGGCGGCTCGCCGGGGAGGCGTTCGCGGGCGAGGTCACGGAGGTCGTGATGGCGTACAGCGAGGGCAAGCGCCCCAGCCCGCGCCCGCTGGTGACCGTACGGACCGAGGACCGGCCGCACCTCGGGGAGCGCACGAAGGTGTACCGGTCACTGGGCGGGAAGCCGCAGGCGGCGGAGTTCGTGGGCCACGAGGGGGACGGCCTGCTGGTGCTGCGCGTCGTCGACAAGATGGGCCGCGGCAAGGAGCCGGAGGCCGGGTCGGTCCCCGAGAAGGGGGACCACGTGTGCTTCACGCTCTTCGAACACGAGCAGCGCGGCGGGGCCAAGCTGCCCGACCCGGAGGACACCCCGTGGACGCACGGCGGGCCACCGGGTGAGGGCGAGGCCGTACCGCAGCCGGATCCGGTGACCGAGGAGGACGTGCTGTGACCGTGTTCGCCCCGCCGGGCAGGGACTTCGGTCCGGGGGCCGCGGCCGCCCGGGCCACCGAGGCGATCCTGCGCGACACGCTGCACGGCGCGCACAGAGGAGTCGTGGTCGACTCGCCGCCGGGCGCCGGGAAGTCGACGCTGGTCGTCCGGGCCGCACTCGAACTCGCCTCTGCCGGACGTCCGTTGATGGTGATCGCGCAGACGAACGCACAGGTCGACGACCTGGTGCTGCGGCTGGCCGAGAAGGAACCGGACCTCCCCGTCGGGCGGCTGCACAGCAGCGACCCGGACCCGTACGACAAGGCGCTCGACGACCTGCCGAACGTGCGCAAGTCGGCCAAGGCGGGCGACCTTGCGGGCCTGGACGTGGTGATCTCCACCGCCGCCAAGTGGGCGCACGTCAAGGACGTCGAGCCGTGGCGGCACGCGATCGTGGACGAGGCGTACCAGATGCGCTCGGACGCGCTGCTTGCGGTGGCAGGCCTGTTCGAGCGGGCGCTGTTCGTCGGCGACCCGGGGCAGCTGGATCCGTTCGCGATCGTCGGCGCGGAGCAGTGGGCGGGGCTTTCGTACGACCCGTCGGCGTCCGCGGTGACGACGCTGCTGGCCCACAATCCCGAGCTGCCGCAGCACCGGCTGCCGGTGTCCTGGCGGCTGCCGGCGTCGGCGGCGCCCCTGGTGTCGCAGGCGTTCTACCCGTACACGCCGTTCCGCAGCGGTACGGACCACGGGGCCCGGCGGCTGACCTTCGCGGTCGCGCCGGACGGCTCGGGTCCCGACCGGGTGATCGACGAGGCGGCCGAGACCGGCTGGGGGCTGCTGGAGCTGCCCGCCCGGCACACCCCGCGGACGGACCCGGAGGCGGTGCGGGCGGTCGCCTCGGTCGTCCGGCGGCTCCTCGACCGGGGCGGCGCGGCGGTGTCGGAGCGGGCGGAGGAGCCGGTGCCGCTGACCGCGGACCGGATCGCCGTCGGCACCGCGCACCGGGACCAGGCGGCGGCGGTGCGCTCCGCGCTGGCGGACCTCGGCGTGCAGGACGTCACGGTGGACACGGCCAACCGGCTTCAGGGCCGGGAGTTCGATGTGACGGTGGTGCTGCATCCCCTGTCGGGCCGCCCGGACGCGACGGCGTTCCACCTGGAGACCGGCCGCCTGTGCGTGCTGGCGTCCCGGCACCGGCACGCGTGCATCGTGGTGTGCCGCGCGGGCGTGACGGAACTGCTGGACGACCATCCGTCGACGGAGCCGGTGCAGCTGGGGGTGACGGTGAAGTTCCCGGACGGGTGGGAGGCGAATCACGCGGTGCTCGCACATCTGGCGGAGCACCGGGTGACCTGGCGGCCGTGACCTGGGAACGTGGCCGGACGGGGGGCGCTGGGCTGCGGCGGACATCGCGGGGCCGGCGGGCGCCGGGCTGCCGGGAACATCGCGGGTGCCGGTGGCCTTGAGACTCGGGGGGCGCGGGCGCGCGGCGGGAGAGCGCGCGGCGGCGTGCCCCGCTCACATCCCGGCGCCCTTGCGTCGGCGCGCGACAATGGACGGTGGCCCACCCGAAAAGGGCGCCACCCGAACCGTACGAGGAGGACAAGACATGGCGGAGCCCACGCCGCGTCGGAACGAGCCGCGGCTACGCCCCGCGCCCTTGCTCTTCGAGCCCGCGGAGGCGGCCTCCGACCCGGAACACTTCTTCGACCTGGAGTCGCTCGACGACCCGCGGGCGCTGCTGGCGCGGGCCACGGAGCTGACGCAGGCCTTTCGCGCGGCCGCGGACCGGGCGGTGGAGTACCAGGCGATCGCCGCGGCCCAGCTCGCCGACCCGCGCCGCTTCGACCGGCTGACGCCTGCGGCGATCGCCGAGCGGGCGGAGTGGACCGAGGACTACGCGAAGAAGATGGTGGAGTTCGGGCGGGATCTGCTCCGCGGGGTCGACTCGAACGGACCGGAAAGCCTGGGATGACCAGGCCGGCGCCTCACAGCGCCGACAGCATCGAATGATCATGCGGCATATGCCCGGCCGCACCTTACCCCCTCTCACACCCTTCTGTCCCCGTTTTCCGCAACCCTCGGAGACCGACTGCTCACGGCCGGTAGATCTGACTCCCATGAGCAGTCGAACGCCGTCCATCGAAGCCTGTCGCGACGTCTGCGGTGTCACCTCCGAGGGCGCCGCCTGGCTCGCCTCGGCGGGAGCGAATCCGCGCAGCACCCTCGCCCTCTGGGCGGATCGCCCCACCGCCCCGGTGGTCCTGCCGTGCGGCACCGCGTTCGACGTCGTCAACACCCCCGCGATGTTCGGGCGGCGGATGCTCGACCGGCTCTGGGACGAGGGTCCCGGCTCCGGGCCCGTCGCCGTCCACAGGGGCCGCACCCTGCTGTTCACGGCGCCCGGCACGGCCCGGCGACTGCCGGCGCTGCTCGACTGGGAGGAGTGGGGCGGCCGCACGCCCGAGATCCCGCCACTGTTGTGCCATGGGGTCGGCGACGCGGTGACGGTGCCCGCCGTTCACCCGGCCGACCCTGCCGCCACCAGGCTCGATTCCCGCTGGCTGGTCGCGCCCGACACCCGCCGGCCCTGGCTGCCCGGGCCGGAGGTCGTCCTCTGGGCGGCCGTCCGAGCCGCCCGCGCGGCGGCCTCGGACCCCGTAGGGATATCGATTTTTCCTCCCGCCGACCAGGGTGCTAAGGTCTACGACGTCAGCAGGCGCCGCTAGCTCAGTTGGTTAGAGCAGCTGACTCTTAATCAGCGGGTCCGGGGTTCGAGTCCCTGGCGGCGCACGATGACGATGGCGAGGCGTGTTCGCGGAAAGCGCGAACCGGTCTCGCCATCTCTGTTCTTGCGCGGCTTCGCCGCGCGTTGTGGGGGCTTCGCCACCCACACCCCCATCCGGGTCCGCCGCAGGCACCGCCCGGCATGCACGGCACCGTGTACGCGAAAAGCGCGAACCGGTCTCGCCATCTCTGTTCTTGCGCGGCATCGCCGCGCGTTGTGGGGGCTTCGCCACCCACACCCCCATCCGGGTCCGCCGCAGGCACCGCCCGGCATGCACGGCACCGTGTACGCGAAAAGCGCGAACCGGTCTCGCCATCTCTGTTCTTGCGCGGCATCGCCGCGCGTTGTGGGGGCTTCGCCACCCACACCCCCATCCGGGTCCGCCGCAGGCACCGCCCGGCATGCACGGCACCGTGTACGCGGAAAGCGCGAACCTCCACCGCAGGCGCCGCCCAGCGACCGCACGGCACCCGCGCGGTCGCTGAGAGCCGTGCGGTGGGTGCAACATATCCGCACTTTCTGTTGCACTCCCGGACAGGCACCCCCGGCGACCACCCCCACCGCATGCCGCTGAACCCACCCGGCGTGCAGGCGAGGCGCGATGGCGCCCCGAACACCGGGCACAGCCCAGCCCACGCGCACGTCGCCTGACCTGGGGCACCCGTTCCTCCGGGCCGCTCGCTCGCTTCTCACCCGTGCTGGAGCGGGACTAGTCAAGGGTCGGCCGGAGGCCGATCGGCGCAGCCGACGCGGAACGCAGCGCAGCGGAGTGCAGCGCCCTTGACTCGGCCCGCGGAAGCACGACCCTGACAAAGAAGCGAGCGGCCCAGCCGACTCATCCCTTCGTGATCCGCACCGTCCACCCTCCAGAAGCCGTCCTCCCCTCCGCCTCCACCCGCACCCCCTCCCCCGGCACCGTGAAGGTCTCGCCCTCCCGGATCGGCGCGTCCGCCAGGGGCGGGTACACCGACGTGCCGGCGCAGGCCGAGCTGTGCGGGTGGGCGTCCAGGACCTCCACCGGCCCGCCCCCGGAATCCGTCTCGCCGCGCACCCGGTAGACGAGGATCCCCTGGGTGCAGGCCGCGCTGTCGTTGCCCACCGCCCCGCGCGCCTCGATGGCCAGCACACTGTCGATCCCCGTCCGCACCACGGCCAGCTTGGTGCCGTGCCCGGAACCGAACGCCTCCACCCCTCGCGCCGGCACCCCCGCCGCACCCGCGCTCACCGGCGCCTGCGGCACTCCGGTCGGCCCCGCAGCCACCGGCTCCAGCGTCAGCCGTGTGCTGCCCGGAGCCCGTACGCACACCACCTGGCTCTCGTCCAGCCACCCCAGCTTCCACTTGTGCCAGGCGAAGAGATCCGGGGCCAGTCCGAACTGGCTGCCCATGAGGTCCCAGTCGCCGACGTAGGTGTCCCAGTCCCCCTTGCCGTCGGTCGGACGGTGGTAGAGGTCGGGCAGGTCGAACACATGGCCTGTCTCATGGGCGAGGACGAGTTGGTCCGGCGGGTGCTTCTCGAAGACCGTGACCACCCGGCGGATGTCCCTGCCGTCGGCCCGCAGGGGGATGTCCAGGTTCACCACCTTCGTGGCGTCCGAGTCGACGCCGGGCGCGTCGGGGTCGGCCACGAGATACACGACGTCGTACCGGGAGAAGTCGACGTCCTTGTCCGCCGCGGCGAGCGCGTCGCGCAGATAGGTGGCCCGGCTCTCGACGCTCCAGTCGCGCCGTATGGCGTAGGAGGTGGACGGGTGCGGCATCCGGATCCAGTGGTCCACCGGATGGGGACGCAGCGCGAACCGGCCATAGGACGCGCGTTCGAAGAACCGGCTGGTGTCCGGGAAGTAGTCACCGGTCAGCTCCATCGGCGTGGTCCTCGGCGTCGCGTCGGGGAAGGACAGGAAGACCAGGACCGCGTCCAGCGCGCGGGTGGGGCGTGTGTAGGCGGCGTTCCAGGTGTCGACGCCCTCGGAGTGGTGTGCCCGGCTACGAGCGATCTGGCAGGCCGCGGCCAGGGGTTCGACCAGCGCGGGGCCCGTCACGAGCGAGGTCGCGACCAGCGCGGTCATCGACGTGGCGAGGGCCGCGCTGCTGCGCAGGACGGGTGACGCGTCCCGCGCGAGCCCCTTCAGGGTCTCGCGGGTGAGCCCCGTGAGGGGGAGCGGACGCGGCACGTCGACCTCCGGGTGCGGTTGTCGGAACTCCACTCCCAGCCTGGTCTCATTTGTATGACTGCGCCCTGTTTGTCTGCCCCGGAAGGGTGAGAGCCATCAGCCAGGCGATGACCCAGGAGGGAACCGCGACGGTCGTGGGAGGGGCAGTGCGGGGCGGGAGCGCACAACGGCGCACGAGCGCCAAGGGGGCGGCCGACATGCGCCGACGCCCCCAGTACTCACGGAACGTCACAGCCGTGGGCGGCCTGTTGGATCGGGGTCCGGCACGGGCAGAAACGATCTGTCAGAACACGTGCTCGCCGCGGGACACTGGACATCGGCTGGAAGGCCCCTGGGCCAGCCTCTATGATCGGCACACTTTCCTGCACGAACACGGCTTGTACGGCCGCCCCCCCTTGCGGCCGTCGACCCCGACGAGACCCAAGAGATCCGTACGAAGAACGAGTGCACTGCGGGAGCGAGCGGTGAGCGGAACGTCCGATGGGCCGGCGCCCGCGGCAGACCTCGTCGGCCCGGCCATCACAGAGAGTTACGACACCACGTCATCCGGTACGTCCCAGCCATCCCCCCTTTCCGACGACCCGTCCCTCACCTCTGAAGACCGACTCCTGACCCCGCCCGTCGACGCACCAGCCCTCACCATGTCCGTCGACGTGCCGTCCCTCACTCCGTCCGTCGACGCACCGCCACTCACCCCCGCCGTCGGCACGGCACCCTTCACCCCGTCCGCCGGGCCCCAACCGGTCTCGTTCGGCGCAGCGTTCACCGCCGCGCCGCTCGCCATGGCGGTCGTCGACCGGGAGGGCCTGGTCGTCACCGCCAACGAGACGATGGGCTCACTGCTCGGCACCGGCGCGGAAGCACTGGTCGGCAAGGTCGCCGCCGACCTGCTGGACCTGTCCTCGGACGCCCGCTCCTGGCACGCCTACCGCGAGGTGCTGGGCGGACGCCAGGCCAAGCTCCGCTGCACGCGCCGCGTCAAACACCCCGACGGGCACTCGCTGTGGGTCCAGGTGACCGTGACGCCGCTGCCCGAGGCCGAGAAGGCCGTCCTCCTCTCCGTCTCCGACATCAGCGCCCGCCGTGAACTCCAGGCCCGGCTGCGGCACTTGCAGATGCACGACCCGGTGACCAGGCTGCCCAACCGGACGCTGTTCTTCGAACGCCTGTCGGCCGCGCTGGAGGCGGATGCGTACGAGGAGAGCGGCACCGGCCGGATCGGACTGTGCTACCTGGACCTCGACGGCTTCAAGGCGGTCAACGACACCCTCGGCCACCGCGCCGGCGACCGGCTGCTCGCGGCCGTCGCGGAGCGCCTGACCCGCTGCGCGGACGAGGCGGGCCACGGACGGCCCACCACTCCCCTGGTGGCCCGACTGGGTGGCGACGAGTTCGCGCTCCTGGTCGAGGACTCCACAGGCACCGAGCAACTGGCCGAACTGGCCGAGTCGGTGCTCGAGGCGATCCAGGAGCCGTTCGACCTGTCCGGGCAGCGGCTGTCGGTGTCGGCGTCCATCGGCGTCGTGGAGCGGCACGCGGCCGGCACGAGTGCGACCGGTCTGATGCAGGCGGCCGATACGACGCTGTACTGGGCGAAGGCGGACGGCAAGGCCCGCTGGACGCTGTTCGACCCGGAGCGCAACGCCCACCGGATGACCCGTCAGGCACTGTCCTCGGGGCTGCGGCCGGCCATCGAACGGGGCGAATTCACCCTGGAGTACCAGCCGTTGGTCGGCATGGAGGACGGACGGGTGCGCGGGGTGGAGGCGCTGGTGCGCTGGCATCACCCCCAGTTCGGCACCTTGACGCCGAATCGGTTCATCGGACTGGCGGAGGAGGACGGCTCGATCGTCCAGCTCGGGCGCTGGGCGCTGAAGACGGCCTGCCGGCAGGCGCGCCGCTGGCAACTGGAACGCCCGGACGAGCCGCCGCTCTTCGTCAGTGTGAACGTGGCGGTGCGCCAGGTCTGGGACTCGGACCTGGTGGCGGACGTGGCTGAGACCCTGACGGAGACCGGACTCGCCCCGCATCTGCTGCAGTTGGAGCTGACCGAGTCCGCGGTCATGGGTTCGGCCGGCCGTCCCCTCCAGGCGCTCCAGGCACTCAGCGAGATGGGGGTGCGCATCGCGATCGACGACTTCGGCACCGGATACTCCAACCTCGCCTATCTCAGCCGGCTGCCGGTGTCCGTGCTGAAGCTGGACGGGTCGTTCGTCCGGGGTTTCCAGTACGAGGGCACGGACGCGCATCCGAACCCGGCCGACGAGGTCATCGTGGAGGCCATGATCCAGCTCGCCCACCGGCTGGGCCTGACGGTCACCGCGGAGTGCGTGGAGACCTCGGCCCAGGCCACCCGCCTGCGCCGCATCGGCTGCGACACCGGACAGGGGTGGCTGTACTCACGCCCGGTGCCGCCGGACCGGATCTCGGAACTGGTGGAGGGGGACGGCTGCCGGAAATAGGCCAGTCCCGCGTTTGCGGACGCGGCCGTTCGGGCCGATGGGGGCGGGGCGCGGCACCCGGGGACGGCGCGACCGACCTCGGGTGCCGCAAGAACGCCGGGTGGCTCAAGCCGCCGCGGGCAACCCATACGCGTCCGCGACGAGTTCGTACGACCGCAGCCGTACGTC
Source organism: Streptomyces sp. NPDC001796 (assembly GCF_042892355.1). Classification (NCBI taxonomy): domain Bacteria; kingdom Bacillati; phylum Actinomycetota; class Actinomycetes; order Kitasatosporales; family Streptomycetaceae; genus Streptomyces; species Streptomyces sp. NPDC001796. The sequence goes on from NZ_JBIAUC010000007.1 coordinate 160,790, forward strand.
GCCGCTGTGGGCGTTGGCCGTGAGCATCAGCTCGTCGGCGCCTGTGCGCTTCTGGAGGTCGTCCAGGCCGGAGCGGACCTCGTCCGCAGTCCCGTGGACGACGTTGGAGTTCCAGGATCCGATGAACTCCTCCTCCATGGGGCTGAACTCGTGCGCCTCCGCCTCCTCCGGTGTGGGGACGAGGCCGGGGCGGCCCGTCCGCAGCCGGAGCATGTTCAGTGCGGCGGCCCGGACCTGGCGCCGGGCCTCCTTCTCGTCGTCGGTGGCGAGCGCGGAGACGCCGATGAGGGCGTACGGCGCGTCGAGGACCTCGGACGGGCGGAAGGAGTCGCGGTACAGGTCGAGCGCCGGGATGGTGTTCTGCGCCGAGAAGTGGTGGGCGAAGGCGAACGGCAGGCCGAGCATGCCGGCCAGGCGGGCGCTGAACCCGGAGGAGCCGAGCAGCCAGATGGGCGGCCGGTGCGGCGACTGGACGCCGCCCGGAGAGGTCGCCTGGACGGGGCCCGGGACCGCGTGGATACGGGCGTACGGGTGGCCGTCCGGGAAGTCGTCGTCGAGGAACCGGGTCAGCTCGGCGAGTTGCTGCGGGAAGTCGTCGGCGCCCGAGTGGATGGGGGCACCTCCCAAGCCGTCAAGGCTTGGGGGACGTTCGGTGCGGCGCAGCGCGGCGGCCGTGGCGCCGTCCGTACCGGGGGCGCGGCCGAGGCCCAGGTCGATACGGCCGGGGGCCATGGCCTCCAGCGTGCCGAACTGCTCGGCGATGACCAGCGGGGCGTGGTTGGGCAGCATGACGCCGCCCGAGCCGAGCCGGATGCGGTCGGTGTGGGCGGCGAGGTGGGCGAGGATCACCGCGGGCGAGGAGGAGGCCACTCCCGGCATGGAGTGGTGCTCGGCAACCCAGTACCGGTGGAAGCCACGGGACTCCGCGAGCCGGGAGAGGGCGACGCTGGTACGCAGGGCGTCGGTGGCGGTGGTGCCCGCGCCGACGGTGACCAGGTCCAGTACGGACAGGGGGACGGGGGCGGTGCCCTGTGCCGTGCCTCGGATCTCGTCCACTGCTGTGCCTCCTGCGTGAGCGTCGCGTCTCTCACACCTGTAACAGGAGACGGTCTCCGGTTATTCCCGCCACGCCCCGGGAGACATCGGCGCCGGGGATCCCCACCCCGGAGACCCCCGCCTCGCAGCTCCAGGCCCTTGAGACCCCGGGTCCCGAGACCCAGGACCCCGAGACCCACCGGAGGCCCCCGCTCCCGCTGCCGCTCCCGAGAGCCCCCTACACCTGCACCACCGGCTCCCGGGTGAACAGCGTCCCCAGGCTCGGCGCGTTCACCCGGCGGTCCACCAGGCGCAGCGCCTCCCACACCGTGACCTGGTTCGCCGTGAGGACCGGTTTGGCCAGGTCCTTCTCCAGGGCCGTCAGGTGCGCGGCCGTGTGGAGGGCGGTGTCCGGGATCAGGACCGCGTCCGCGTCGGCGTGGTCGCCCGCACGGGCCAGCGCCAGGACCTCATCGGCGCCCCAAGCGGCCACCTGCGCCGCCGTTCCGGCGTCCGCGGCGTGTACCGCGACCACCTCCGCGCCGGCCGCCCGCAGGAAGGAGGCGAATTCCTGCGCCACGTCGTCCGGGTACGTCGCCGCGACGGCCAGCCGCCGCGCCCCGATCTCCCGCGCGGCGTGCACGAAGCCGAAGGCGGTGGACGACGCCGGCATCCCTGCGGTGCGCGCGAGGGTGCGCGCCTGTTCGTGGGCGCCCTCCCAGCCGTGCAGGAAGCTGCCGCTGGTGCAGGCCCACACCACCGCCTCCGCGCCCGCGAGCCGCAGCTCCTGAGCGCTCGAGGCGAGACGCTGCGGCGAGCCCATCTCCCGGAGCAGATCGGCGCGGTGCGCGTCCTCGCCGACGTCGGTATGCACGAGATCCACCCGGATGTCGCCGGCCAGCAACTGCTCGATGCGCGGATAGTCGTCCTCGGCGAAGTGGCCCGGGTAGAGGAATCCGAGTGCGGTCATGCCCAACCTTCCTGTTCGTTCGGCGGTACGGGTCCCCGGTGTGCCGCCGCGTCGAGCAGAGCCTGCCGGTGACCCATGGCGCGGGTACCCAGGTGAGGCGGGGCCGTCCCCCTCATCACCTGGTCGGTCGTGTTGACGGCACCGTGCCGCGGTGCGACCGTGGTCGATCCGCGCACGTCGGACGCCCCGTCGGCCGCTGTCGGCCGCCGCCGAACTCGAGGAACGGTTCAGCATGACGGCTTCCCTGCCCGGCCCGACCGTGCTCGTCCTGGACGGGGACCCGCTCCTTCGGCTCGGCCGGCTCACCGGCCGGGCGCGGATCGAGCACGTGGACGCCTCGACGCTCGCCGCGCGGCTGCCGTACGCCGATGTGCTGCTGGTGTGGGACATCGCCTCCCGCGCGGTGCGCGACGCCTGGCCGGGCGAGGGGCCGCGCCCGCGCTGGGTGCACATCGCGAGTGCGGGGGTCGATCATGTGCTGTGTCCCGAACTCGCCGCGTCGGACACGGTGGTGACGAACGCGCGCGGCGTCTTCGAGCAGCCGGTCGCCGAGTACGTGGCCGCGCTCGTCCTCGCCCTGGCCAAGGACCTGCCGCGCACCTGGGACCTGCAACGGGAGCGTGAGTGGCGGCACCGGGAGGCGCTGCGGGTGGCGGGCACGCGCGCGTGCGTGGTCGGTTCCGGACCGATCGGGCGGACGATAGCCCGTACGCTCAAGGCGCTCGAGGTGACCACGTCGATCGTGGGCCGGGTCCCGCGCACCGGCATCCACGGCCCGGCCGACCTGGACCGGCTGATGGCCCGCGCCGACTGGGTGATCGCGGCCGCGCCGCTGACCGAGCAGACGTACGGCATGTTCGACGCCCGCCGCTTCGGCGTCATGCAGCCGTCCGCACGGTTCATCAACGTGGGACGCGGGCAGCTCGTGGTGGAGGAGGCACTGGCCGAGGCGCTGACGAAGCGGTGGATCGCGGGCGCGGCCCTCGATGTCTTCCGGCAGGAACCGCTCGGCCCGGACAGCCCCTTGTGGCGGGTGCCGGACCTGTTGGTGTCCCCGCACATGAGCGGTGACACGGTCGGCTGTCCGGACGAGCTCGGCGCCCAGTTCCTGGCGCTGTACGAACGCTGGGCCGCGGGTAAACCGCTGCTGAACGTGGTGGACAAGAAACGGGGATACGTTCCCGGCCACTGAGCCGCCGCCCGGTCGCCGTCGCCGCTGGTCAGCGCCCCGGTCAAGCGAAGCGGCGGCCTCCGGTTCGGGCCGCCGAGGACGATCGGGGCCGGAACTGGCCTGAATACATCGCATGGTCCCGGGTAGCTGCGCGCCCATGGCTCCCCCACGGACGAATGCACGGACGTACGACCCGGGGCAACCCGGAACCACCCGCCGGTCGCTGCTCGCCGGTGTCGCCGCGTTCGGCGCACTGGGCGCGGCCGGCTGCAGCCGTGTCGCGGCGGCGTCGAGCACGCCCGGCGGCGACCTGCTCAGCCGGCTCAGGGCCCAGGGCGTCGTCCGCCTCGGCATCGCCGGCGAGATCCCCTTCGGCTACATCGACAAGAACGGCCGTCTCACCGGTGAGGCCCCCGAGCTGGCGAGGGTCGTCTTCAAGCGGCTCGGCATCGACCGGGTGCAGCCCGTGCCGACCGAGTTCGGCTCACTGATCCCCGGTCTGAACTCCCAGCAGTTCGACGTGGTCTCCGCCGGGATGTACATCACCCCGGAGCGCTGTCAGCAGGTCATCTTCGCCGACCCCGACTACCAGATGCTCGACGCGTTCATCGTGCGCAAGGGCAATCCGATGGGCCTGCACGACTACAAGGACGTCGTCGCGAAGAAGGCGAAACTGGCCACCGGCACGGGGTACGCGGAGATCCAGTACGCCGTCGAGGCCGGTTACAAGCAGAGCGACATGCTGATCGTGACGGACCAGGTGGCCGGCCTGAACGCCGTGGAGGCCGGCCGCGTCGACGTGTTCGCCGGGACCGCGCTGACGGTCCGCGAGGTCGTCAAGAAGTCGGGCAAGGCGGAGGCGACCAAGCCCTTCGCGCCCCTGGTGAAGGGCAAACCGCACGTCGACGGCGGTGGCTTCGCGTTCCGGCCCACCGAGACCCGGCTGCGGGACGCCTTCAACGCCGAGCTGAGGAAGATGAAGGCGAGCGGCGAACTCTTCCGGATCCTGCGCCCGTTCGGCTTCACCAAGGCCGAGATGACCGACATGACCGCGAAGGAGCTCTGCCGCGGATGACCCCGGGACTGTGGGAACTCGTACTGAAAGGCGTCTGGACCACGATCCAGCTCCTGGTGCTCGGCGCCCTGCTCGCGACGGCCGTCTCCTTCGCCGTCGGCATGGCGCGCACCCATCGCAGATGGATCGTCCGCTTCCTCGCCGGTTTCTACACCGAGGTGTTCCGCGGCACCTCCGCCCTGATCATGATCTTCTGGGTGTTCTTCGTGCTGCCGCTCGCCTTCGGCTGGCAGCTCGTGCCTCTGTGGGCGGGCACGCTCGCGCTGGGTCTGACGTACGGGGCGTACGGTGCGGAGATCGTGCGCGGGGCCCTGAACTCGGTGGATCCCGCGCAGCGTGAGGGCGGGATCGCGCTGAGCTTCACCCCGTGGCAGCGGATGCGGAAGATCCTGCTGCCGCAGGCGGTGCCGGAGATGATCCCGCCGTTCTCGAACCTGCTGGTCGAACTGCTCAAGGGCACCGCACTCGTGTCGATCATGGGCATGGGCGACCTGGCGTTCAGCGGCAACCTGGTGCGTCTCGCACTTCAGGAGAGCGCGCAGATCTACACCTACGTCCTGCTCATCTACTTCGTGATCGCCTTCCTGCTCACCCGGCTGATGCGGGGCCTCGAGCACCGCCTGAAGGCCGGCATCGGCAAGGCGCCGCGTCCCCGGCCCCGGGCCGTCGTGCGGCAGCCGGTCGGAGGTGGTGTCCGATGACCTGGAACTGGGGCGCCGTCCGCGCCTTCATGCCGCACTTCTTCGACGGCCTGCTCGTCACCCTGGAAGCGCTCGCCCTCGGCTCGCTGATCTCGTTCGCGGTCGGTCTGGTGTGGGCGCTGCTGATGCGCACACCGACCCGGTGGGTGCGCTGGCCGGTGGGCGTCGTGACGGAGTTCATCCGCGACACCCCGCTGCTGGTGCAGCTGTTCTTCCTCTTCTACGTGCTGCCCGAGTGGGGCCTGACCTTCTCCGCGCTGACCACCGGTGTCGTGGCGATCGGCCTGCACTACTCCACGTACACCATGCAGGTCTACCGGGCCGGTATCGACGCCGTGCCCGCCGGCCAGTGGGAAGCGGCCACCGCGCTGAGCCTGCCGACGCGGCGCACCTGGACGGCGGTGATCCTGCCGCAGGCGATCCGCCGGGTCGTGCCGGCGCTCGGCAACTACGTGATCGCGATGCTGAAGGACACGCCGATGCTGATGGCGATCACCGTCCTCGACATGCTCGGCCAGGCGCGGCTCTTCTCCCAGCAGCACTTCCAGTTCACCGAGCCGCTCACCGTGATCGGTGTGGCCTTCGTCCTGATCTCCTACCCCGCCTCCCTCCTCCTGCGAGCACTGGAGCGACGCCTTGTCCGCTGACACCCCCCTGATGAAGCAACCCGACGCCCATCCCCACCCGCAGGCGGACTCCGGCGAGCTGATCCGCCTCGAGAAGGTCACCAAACGGTTCGGTGACCACACGGTCCTCGACCGGCTCGACTTCTCCGTCGACGCCGGCCGGCACGTGACGCTGATCGGCCCGTCCGGCTCCGGGAAGACCACGATCCTGCGGCTGCTGATGACCCTGACCAAGCCCGACGAGGGCACGATCACGGTCGGCGGACAGCGCCTGTACCCGGCGCCCGAGAAACAGGTCCGGGAGATCCGCAAGAACATAGGGATGGTCTTCCAGCAGTTCAATCTGTTCCCGAACATGAAGGTGCTGCGGAACATCACCGAGGCTCCGGTGACCGTGCTCGGCCTGTCGAAGGACGAGGCGGAGGAGCGGGCGCGCGAGCTGCTCGACCTGGTCGGGCTGAGCGACCACCTGGACAAGTACCCGAGCCAGCTCTCCGGCGGCCAGCAGCAGCGCGTGGCGATCGCCCGCGCCCTCGCGATGCGCCCGCAGGTGCTGTTGCTTGACGAGGTGACGTCCGCGCTCGACCCGGAACTGGTGGCCGGTGTCCTCGACGTGCTCCGTGACGTCGCCCACAGCACGGACATCACGATGCTCTGTGTGACCCACGAGATGAGCTTCGCGCGGGACATCTCCGACCGGGTCCTGATGTTTGATTCCGGCCACGTCATCGAGGCCGCTCCCCCGGACAAGATCTTCAGCGAGCCCGAGCACACACGCACGCGGGAATTCCTCAGCGCAGTGCTGTGACTACGGGAAGTGAAGGCGACGGCCCTCTCCGGGTCCCGGCACGCGAGACATGACCTCGGCATATGCCGGAGTGGCGCGTTCCTGCTGAGCGGGCCCAAGCCGCCGCAAAGTTGCGCAACACCCGCTCCCCGGCGCGCGTTTGAGCCGTATCGTGGAGGCAGCCCAGCTGTCCCGAGGATGGCCCAAAAAGCGCAGGGGGAGACCGTGGCGCTGACCCATGAGCCGACCGTCCCGTACCACTCGGCCCAGGACGCGCTGCGCGTCCTCGAGACCGTGGCGCGGCACTCCACCGGTGTCACCGACGTCGAGCTGGTCCGCCACACCGGTCTCGGCAGCCAGCGGCTGACCTCCCTCCTGCGGATGCTGCGCCGGGAGGGGTACGTCGAGCAGACGCTCGACGGCGCGTACGTCACCGGGGCCGCCCTCAGACGACTCGGCTCCGCCCAGGGCCATGAGCAGGCACTGCGCGAGCAGCTCCAGCGCACCCTGGACCGGCTGCGCGACTCGGTGGGTGCCGCCGTGTACATCAGCCGCTACATCGACGGCGAGGTGCGGATCACCCAGTGCGCCGCGAGCGCGCTGGCGCCCGCGGTGCACGAGTGGGTGGACTTCCGCTCCTCGGCCCACGCCAGCGCGGTCGGCAAGAGCCTTCTCGGCCAGCTCGACGTGAACGGCCGCCGGGACCACCTCGCCCGGTACAAGATGGCCCGGCTGACCTCGCGGACGATCACCAGCGAGAAGGTCCTGCTGTCCCGCCTGGACGCCCACCCGCCGACGGTTCCGGTGCTCGACCTGCAGGAATACGCGGTGGGCACGGTCTGCGCGGCCGTCCCGATCACCGCGGGCTCCTCGGTCGGCTGCCTGGCCCTGTCCCTGCCGGTCCAGCACGCCCACCGGCTCCGGCAGGCGGCGGAGAGGCTGAACAGGGGCGCGGCCCCGGTGGTCCTGTCCCTCACGATCTGAGCGATCCCGGATGGTCCGCAGGGGTGGTCACGAGCACCCCCGGGGACCAGGTAGTATTTCTTTTGTCGCCGGGAGCGAAAGCCGAAAGCGACGGAGTCTGCGCCGCTAGCTCAGTTGGTTAGAGCAGCTGACTCTTAATCAGCGGGTCCGGGGTTCGAGTCCCTGGCGGCGCACGACAAGGGGCTCCTCGCGAAAGCGAGGGGCCCCTTTTGCGCTGGTGGTGGAGGCCACGGGGCGCCGAGGGGGCCCGGGCGGCGTCCGGCGCGCCGGCCCGACCGTCAGCTGTGGAGGTCCACGGCGACCGTGGCCATGAAGCCGACGCAGAACACGACGATCCCGCAGAGGAAACCCAGGACGCCTGCGGTGGCCACCGCCTGCCTGCCCCGCCTCGGGGGGCGCGCGGTCGCCACCACCCCCGTGCGGGCCTCGGCGTAGTGGACGGTGACGATGTCGCCCTCGACCGTCGTCCCCGGGCCACCCTCCTCCTCGAACCGGATGGCGACGCCGTCCCGCGTCGTGAACTCGTAGACGTGGTGCAGCGTGGTGCGCACGGAGGTGTCGTTCCGGCCGCCGTGGACGGTCGTGTACGCCTTGAGGCAGCGCCCCTCGGCCGTCAGCCCGCTGTTCCACGCGCTTCTGATCTGCAGCCAGCGGTACACCACCCGGTACCCCAGGAAGCCGGCCGCGGCCGTGATCAGTACGGGTACGACGTAGAGCATCGCGTCCATGGGTTCCCCCCGAGGTCACAGGTCTGGTTCCGCACACCGGCGCGTCGCCGCCGGTGTGCGGAACCTACCCGTGGGGGGTGGCGGATCGGCTCAAGAAAGCCTCAGAGCTCGGGAGGTGAGGATCCGGGCTCAGAACGTGACGTCCGCGCAGGAGTAGAACGCGTTGCCCGTGTCCGCGATCGTCCACACGCCGAGGATCACGTGGTGGCCGCTCAGCCCCGTCGGCAGGGTGCCGGTGTGGGTGAGCGTGGACGGCGGGCGCTGACCGTTGTACGGCACGGTCAGGAACGGGGTGAGGTCGAGGTCCGCGCGGGTCAGTGCGTGGTTCTGGTTCCAGCCCGGTTTGGTGACGTAGTACCGGAAGTCGGTCGTGGCGTGCGAGGCGGTGAACTGCCAGCGGAAGGTGTAGCTCTGCCCACCGGTCACCTTCGTCGTGGGCCAGGGCGCGCCCGAGGGTGTCCTCGGCTGGTCGAGCGCGCCGAAGTTGGTGTGGTTCGCCGAGCAGATCCGGCCGTCGCCGGGGCCGGCGGCCGGGAAGCCCTTGGGGCCCTCGACGCTCTGCGGTTCCCACTGGATGTCACCGCAGCCGGTGACGATGCCGCCGTTCGCGGCGCACATCTTCTGCCTGCTGAGGGGCTGGTCGGTGTAGCCGTGGGCGCTGGCGCCGCCGGTGGAGAGCACGAAGGCTCCCGCGGTCGCGAGGCCCAGCACGGCGGCGTACAACCTGGTCCTGGTGCGCATGCTGCCGCTCCTTGTGAACGTGGGGGAGTTCAGTGAGCCGTGCAGGTCTAGACCAAGCCTCAGATTATTGCCGCCAGTTGAACATGTCCATACCAATCGCACACCGATCGTGGAGCCTGTTCGCACCGCCCGGTCGGCGCCCGCCGTGGTCGGCAGGCGCCGCCTCCCCGGGGCGGCGCACACCTCAGCCCGACGCCCGCCTCACCCCCCGTCGCCCGCCCGTCCCGTGCAGAACGCCACCGTCAGGTCCCGCACCAGCGCCTTGCGTTCGTAGTCGTCGAGGTCCGCCAGGCCGCGCGCGGTCAGCCGGGTCACCGTCTCCTCCACCGCGTCCAGGACCGAGCCGATCACCGCGTCACGGTGCTCCGCGTCGAACGCGTCGATACGGCGCCGCTGCATGCGGGCGGCGACCTCGGGGGCGTACTCGATCCGGGTCGGCCGGGCCGAGAACACCTCCAGGCCGACCGACGCCACGTCCGCCGCGACCAGGCGGGTCAGCGTGTCACCGACCGCCTCGACATTGCGCAGGCTCACCACGTCCGCCACCGCCGGCAGGTCGGCCGGCACCTGCGGCAGCACCCGCGCGAGCGCCAACTCGACGCACTCCCGCAGATAGGTCTCGTGGTCGTCGATGCCGAACACGGCGCGGGCCGTGTCCCGGACCTGCCAGGTCACCAGCACCACCACCCGCAGCGCGACCCCGTTGGCGTCCACCGCGGGGATCGGCTCGCTGCGCCAGTGGCGCAGTCTTACGTCGACCCGGCGGCACAGCACCAGCGGATTGACCCACATCAGGCCGGTGCGGCGCACCGTGCCCCGGTAGCGCCCGAACAGCGACAGGGCCCAGGCGCGCCCGGTGTCCCCACGGCTGAGCCCGCCGAAGCCGAACAGGAGGAGCGCGCCCGCGACGGCGTACGCGGCCCACTGTGCGAGCCCGAGCCTCGTGCCCGAGACCGGCGGAAGGTCCAGCGCGCGCACCATGGCCCGCGGCAGGACGCCGGCCCACCACGAGGCGGCCACGCAACCGGCCGCACCGGCGATCCCGGCCAGCAGGCCCGCCGTCCAGGGCAGCACCCGCGCGGGCCGTTCGATCAGTTCGGGGTCCACCATCGGCACCTGCCGCCTCGGGGCGGCGGGCACCTGGACCCGCGGTTGCTCACCGGTGCCGAGCCGCCGTCCCACGACGGTCGGGGCGAGTGGCAGCGGCTCGGTGTCGGGACCTTTCCGGAACAGCAGATGCACCGGGATCTCGGTGGTCGACTCGCTGTGGATGACCCGGCCGGGCCGCGCGTCGGCACCCTCCGGCTCCTCCTCCTGCTCCGGGGTCGGTGATGTCGTCGTAGTCATTCGTGCCTCCACATGCGTCAGGAGAAGAGCCGTCGCCAGGTCTCCGGCCCCGGGAAGCCGTCGGCCCCACGGCCGCTCCAGCCCTGGGCGCGCTGGAAGGCCTCCACGTTCCGCCGGTCGGCCTCGCCCCAGCGCGCGTCGGGACCGTCGGTGTAGTGCGCGCCGAACCCCTTTTCGACCAGCTTCCGGCCCAGCAGGGCGACGTGCGGGTTGTCCGCCCCGGGGCGGAACAGGTCCCGGCCCGGGTAGTCGGGCGCCTGCGGCGCGGGGGCGCTCCGCAGGGCGCGGGCGCCGACTCCGTCGACGGACCGGCCGGGAGTCGCGATCACCGGGCGTTTGCCGCCCGTCCCCGACGCCGGTTGCGTCGAGTCGCCGGGACCCGGCAGTCCGGGGGCACCAGGGACACCCGGAACCGGGGAGACGCCCGGAACGCCGGGGACCCCGGAGACTTCTGGAGCACCGGGGACACCGGGAACGCCCGAGACGCCGGGCACCCCGGGAACGGTCGGCCCGGGGATCGGCGCTTCCTTGCCCTGGGTGCTCTCCTTGGTCTCGGTGATGTTCTTGTAGCGGTAGGGCACATAGCGGCCGGAGTTCGACCAGTACGCGTACGGGGTGACCTTGCGGCGAGCGCCCGGCGGGGTCTCCTCGTAGGCGATGTAGTCCGTGTGCTTGTAGTCCGACCAGCCGCCGAAGATGACGACGTGCGAGCCCTTCTCCGGATTGTCGGGATTATGGAAGAGGAGAATGTCACCCGGCTGCAGCTGCTCCTTGGTGATGCGCACGCCGAACTTGTCGAGGCTGCCCGTCCATTCGTTGGAGCCGAGGTTCCAGGCCATCGAGACGAAGCCGGAGCAGTCCTGCCGGTAACCGTCGGACCAGTAGTCGTCCATGCTGTACGGGACCCGGGCGTCGATCCACTTCTTGGCCCGGTTGATGATGTCGGCGCGGGTCGTCGTGGCCGCAGCGGTCAGGTTCGGACCGCTGGCCGGGCCGTGCAGTGGCGCGGTCTTCCCCTGCGGGGTGTCCTGAGGCTGGTCACTCGCGGGCACGAACGGCACGGACGGCACAGGTGGTCCGGGCTGGGCGGGCGGCGCGTGGGTGGCAGCGACGGCGGGCATCGCCTGGACCATGCCCAGCGCCGTGCCCGTGGCGGCGACCAGCGCCAGGGCCGTGCGAGCCGGCGGGCGGCGGGATCCCCCGACGACGGAGGAAGGGGGGACGACGCGGCGCCGGCGCACACAGCCGGGGCAGTCGCAGTCATCCATGGGTTCGAATTCCTCGAATACCGGTGTCTCCATGCGACGTCCCTCACACTCCCTGTCGGCATTCGGGGGAATTTGCGCCGTTAGTCGTCTTAGTCCTCTTTTCTGCACATTCGTCAGTTACCCATGCGCACCGGGAAAGCACAGGGTGACGGGCCGAATGATGTAAGCGAAGTCATTCGCACGGGTACCGGTCCCTCCGGACGGAGGCCTCCTCGAACCCTGGGGTGGTCAGCAGCACCGTCCGGCGTCGGGTAGAGTTCTCCGGGTCAGCAGGCGCCGCTAGCTCAGTTGGTTAGAGCAGCTGACTCTTAATCAGCGGGTCCGGGGTTCGAGTCCCTGGCGGCGCACGATGGCGATGGCGAGGCGTGTTCGCGGAAAGCGCGAACCGGTCTCGCCATCTCTGTTTTTGCGCGGCTTCGCCGCGCGTTGTGGGGGCTTCGCCACCCACACCCCCATCCAGGTCCGTCCGCCTCCCCGCCCCGCGAGTACGGCACCCCTCTGCAGGTCCGTCCGCCTCGCCGCCCAGCCGGTACGGCACCCTCCCGGCCGCCCCCGGTACGGCACCCTCCCGGCCGCCCCCGGTACGGCACCCTCCCGGCCGCCCCTCGCGGTCCCCGCCCAACGCATACCGCGCTCCCGTCAGGTCCGCCCGCGGTCGCACGGCCCGGCACTGAGGTACCCCCTCCCGCACCCGCCACGGTCGCCCCTCCGGCGCACCGGCACCCCCGCTGCGGTGCCACCGTTCCGCCCCGTGGGCCAGGCGGAGCCGGTGGCGCCGTATGGAACCACTTCCTCAACATCCGTGAACGAGTGGCCGCAACCGCACCACAAGGCACCAAGAAACTACCCATTGAGTCGGTATGACCTGTAAACACCGCGTTTCGCATCTTGCGATCAAGCCGGACGCCGTAGAACCCTGGGCTGCAAGGGACTGCCGTTGCATGGCAGTTGGGGGTAGGGACCGGTTGCCAGGCACGGGGATGGGGGCCCCGCAGAAACGGACGCCGAGGGGGGCGTCATGCAACCGGAAGGTCGCTCTTCGTGTCGATATCGTGTAGATGACGCGGTGACGCCGACCTGTCACTGATTCGTCCGCCAAGGTCGAGGGGGACCAAAAGCGGGCGAAAGCCAGCAAAAACACACACGCACCTGTGCGTGCGGGGGGATGACTCATGACGTCGACGCCGACGGGCGCCCGGCAGGACTTCGACCCGTCAGAGACGACCCGGCTCAGGGTGGTGTCGCACCGAACGGGCCACACCGGCACCATCCACCGGATCAAACGGACACTGCCCAGATACGACTACGAGCACTACAGCCGGCTGGCGGGTCCTCTCACCGAACCCGACCCGACCAAGCCGTACAAGGTCCAGTACCGCTCGCTGCTCTCCCAGGAGCCGCACCGCATCCGCGCCGCCCTCATGCTGGGCGCCGCGCCGCTGCTGTCGCTGATCCTGCTCGCCTGGCTGCTGCAGCCCGAACACTGGACCGAACGCGACTATCCCGCCTACGACTTCCTGCCGGCCCTCGACATCGTGATGCTGGTCTCGATCGGCCTGATCGAGTTCTTCCGGTGCATGAACGTACTGTCGAACGCGCACGCCACCCTGGTCGCCCGCGACCCGGTCCCGGTGGTGCCCGAGACCGGCAGCAGAGTCGCGTTCATCACCACCTACGTGCCCGGCAAGGAACCGCTGTCGATGGTGACGAAGACCCTGGAGGCCGCCGTCCGGCTGCGCCACCGGGGCCTTCTGCATGTCTGGCTCCTCGACGAGGGCGACGACCCCGAGGTGAAGCGGGTCTGCGAGCGCCTGGGTGTGCACCACTTCACCCGCAAGGGCGTCGAGAAGTGGAACCGGCCCACGGGAGCGCACCGCGCGAAGACCAAGCACGGCAACTACAACGCCTGGCTGGAGGCGCACGGTGACGACTACGACTACTTCGCCTCCGTCGACACCGACCATGTGCCGCTGCCCAACTACCTCGAGCGGATGCTCGGTTACTTCCGTGACCCGGACGTGGGATTCGTCATCGGCCCGCAGGTGTACGGCAACTACGACACCTTCGTCACCAAGGCCGCCGAGTCGCAGCAGTTCCTCTTCCACGCGCTGATCCAGCGCGCCGGCAACCGCTACGGCGCACCCATGTTCGTCGGCACGTCCAACGCCGTGCGGATCAGCGCCCTGAAGCAGATCGGCGGTCTGTACGACTCGATCACCGAGGACATGGCGACCGGGTTCGAGATGCACCGCCACCGCAACCCGGCCACCGGAAGGAAGTGGAAGTCGGTCTACACCCCGGACGTGCTCGCGGTCGGCGAGGGCCCGGCCGCCTGGACCGACTTCTTCACGCAGCAGCTGCGCTGGTCGCGGGGCACGTACGAGACGATCCTCAAGCAGTACTGGAAGGGCTTCTTCTCACTGCCGCCCGGCAGGCTCTTCAACTACACCATGATGATCATCTTCTATCCGATGTCGGCCCTCAACTGGATCCTCGCGGCGCTGAGTTGCGCCCTGTTCCTGGGCATCGGCGCATCGGGTGTGAACATCGACCCGACGGTCTGGCTGATGCTGTACGGCAACGCGTCGGCCCTCCAGATCGGCCTGTACATCTGGAACCGCCGGCACAACGTCTCCCCGCACGAGCCGGAGGGCTCCGGCGGTGTGGCGGGCATGGTGATGTCGGCGCTTTCCGCGCCGGTGTACGCCCGCTCGCTCATGGACGCGGTGCTGCGCCGCAAGAGCAGGTTCGTGGTGACCCCCAAGGGCGATTCGGCCAGCCCCGACACGTTGTTCGGGACGTTCCGGATCCACCTGTTCTTCATCCTGGTCTTCGGCGGCTCGATCGTCGCCGGTCTCCTCCTCGGCCACTCCCACCCCGCGATGATCACCTGGGCCGCGCTCGCACTGCTGATCACGGCCTCACCGATCGTCGCCTGGCGCTGGACCCTGCGGCAGGCGAAGAAGAAGCCGGCCGCGGCGGACGAGCCGCAGGACACCGCGGTGACACCGCACCAGCCCACCGGGACGCACACACCGGGGCAGCGGCCCGTCCTGGCCGGACACGACGACCAGACCATGCAGATCGCTCTCGGGGGACGCAAGAAATGAATGACCAGGCCGGCCGCCGTCGCGCTCGACGGCTGGCGCTCGGCACGGCGGTGGTCCTCGCGCTGGGCGGAATGAACGGCCCGTGGCTGTACCGCTTCGGGACGGCGCAGTACCACGACTACGTCATCAACAAGCCCGAGTACAAGGCGGAGAACGGGCACTGGCAGATCGTCGAGTTCCCCAAGGAGTACCGCCAGGACACCATCCACGCGGTGCTGCTGCACACCGGCAAGGTGCTGATGATCGCCGGGTCGGGCAACAGCCAGGAGAACTTCGACAAGAAGCAGTTCGACACCCGGATCTGGGACCCGGTCAAGGGCACCATCAAGAAGGTGCCCACACCGAACGACCTGTTCTGCACGGGCCACACCCAGCTCGCGGACGGCAAGATCCTGATCGCGGGCGGCACCAAGCGGTACGAGAAGCTGAAGGGCGACGTCACCAAGGCCGGCGGCCTGATGATCGTCCACAACGAGAACCCGGACAAGCCGATCACCCTGCCCGCGGGCACCGCGTTCAAGGGCAGGGAGAACGGCAAGACCTTCGTGTCCAAGGACCCGGTGCTCGTACCGCGCGCGACGAAGGTCTTCGACAAGAAGACCGGGAAGTTCCTGCGCAACGACCCCGGTCTCGGCCGTATCTACGTCGAGGCGGTCAGGAGTGGGGCGAAGTACGAGACCGGCACCCAGGACAACTACCGCATCCAGGGCCTGACCGGCGCCGACGCACGCAACACCTACGGCATCGCGCAGAAGCTCGCCCTCGACAAGAAGGACTTCCAGGGCATCCGGGACGCCTACGAGTTCGACCCGGTCGCGGAGAAGTACATCAAGGTCGACCCGATGAACGAGGCCCGCTGGTACCCGACGCTCACCACCCTGAGCGACGGGAAGATCCTCAGCGTCTCCGGGCTCGACGACATCGGGCAGCTCGTCCCCGGCAAGAACGAGGTCTTCGACCCCAATTCGAGGAAGTGGACGTACACCCCGAAGATCCGTCAGTTCCCGACCTACCCCGCGCTGTTCCTGATGCAGAACGGCAAGATCTTCTACTCGGGTTCGAACGCGGGCTACGGACCGGACAACGTGGGCCGCGACCCCGGCATCTGGGACGTCGACACCAACAAGTTCACCAAGCTGCCCGGGCTCAGCGACCCGAACATGATGGAGACGTCCGGCACGGTGCTGCTGCCGCCCGCGCAGGACGAGAAGTACATGGTGATCGGCGGCGGCGGGGTCGGCGAGTCCAAGCTGTCCAGCAGGAAGACCCGGCTGATCGACCTCAAGGACAGCAGTCCGAGGTTCGTCGACGGCCCGTCCCTGGAGAAGGGCACGCGCTACCCGCAGTCCTCCGTCCTGCCCGACGACACGGTGCTCGTCTCGGGCGGCTCGGAGGACTACCGGGGCCGCAGCGACTCCGACATCCTCCAGGCGCGCATCTACCACCCGGACAGCAACACCTTCCAGCGGGTCGCCGACCCGCTGGTGGGCCGCAACTACCACTCGGGCTCGATCCTGCTGCCCGACGGGCGGGTGATGTTCTTCGGTTCGGACTCGCTGTACGGCGACAAGGCGAACACCAAGCCGGGCAAGTTCGAGCAGCGGGTCGAGATCTACACGCCGCCGTACCTGTACCGGGACGGCCGGCCGTCGCTGTCGGGCGGGCCGCAGACCATCGCACCGGGCGCCTCCGGGACGTACACCTCGCAGCACGCGTCGGTGATCCGGAAGGTGCGGTTGATCCGGCCGAGTGCGTCGACGCATGTCACGGACGTGGACCAGCGGTCGATCGCCCTCGACTTCAAGGCGTCCGGGGACAAGCTCACGGTGACCGTACCGAAGAACCGGAACCTCGTCCTTCCGGGCTGGTACATGCTGTTCGCCGACGACGACCAGGGGACGCCGTCGGTGGCGCAGTGGGTCAAGGTGCCGTAGCTCGTACGCAGACGGGGGCGCCCTCCGCCACGGAGGGCGCCCCCACTGTCATGGTGGGCACTCCTCGCCGGCGCCGTCAGCCGGCGCCACCGGCCGGCGCTACTTGCTGGCCGTGGCGAGCTTCAGCGCGTAGTCGGCCCACCACTGCCCCGCCTTCGGGCCGCCCTTGCAGGTGCCGTCCGACTCCCCCGGGCGTTTCACCCACAGATAGGCGTCCACCAGCGGGTCCGCCGTCCTCGTCGTCGGGGGCTCGCCCAAGGCCCGGTCCGGTGGGTTGCACCAGCGCTGCTGCGGGTCGCCGTCCGTGTAGGGGCCGTTGCCGTTGCGGCTGGTGTCGACCACGAAGTGCTTGCCGCCGACCTTCGCCGACAACTGCTTGCCGTAGGCGATCGAGTCCTCGGTCGAGTAGAAGTTGGAGACGTTCACCGCGAAGCCGTCCGCCTGGTCGACGCCCGCCTGCTTCAACGGCTGAAAGATCTCGTCCGGGTGCTGCCAGCCCGCGTTGCCGGCGTCCAGGTACACCCGCGTGTTGCTCAGCGCCTTCAGCTTGGTGATCGCGCCCTTGAGCAGGTCGTAGCGCTCCTCGTGGAACTGGTCCGGTGTGCACCCGTCCACCATGTGCAGGACGGCGTCCGGCTCGAGGACCACCGTCGTGTGCCGGTCCCCGATACCCCGGGCCACGCCGTCGATCCACGCCCGGTAGGCGTTGCCGTCGGCCGCGCCGCCCTGCGAGAACTGGCCGCAGTCGCGGTGCGGGATGTTGTAGAGGACCAGGATCGCCGTACGGTCCGCCTTCTCGGCGGCCTCGGTGAAGCCCCGCGCCTCCGCCTCCGGGTTCTCCGGGCCGATCCACTCCCCCGTCGGCTGCTCGGCGATCTTCCTGATCTGGTCCGCCTCCGCCGACCTCCCGGCCTTCTCGTACGCGGTGACCTGCCGTGCCGCGTTCCCGTCCGGGTTGACCCAGAACGGGTCCGACGCCTTCGGCTGCTGGGTGATCCTGCCACCCGAGCCGCCCTTCTCGTCCTCGCCCCCGCCCCCGGAAGAGGAACACCCGGTCAGCAGCAAGGCGGCTCCCACCGCGGCCACCGCGGCGACGCGTGCCCCCACACCCCTCGTCCCGTACATCCAACTCCCCCTTGGCTGTACCGCGTTCCGCACCAATCGTGACATACCCGCCGCGTCACGGTGAGCCACTCGTGAGGTACGCCGACACGATCACGTTGGCCGAGTAGGAGTCGCTCGCCTTGTCGTAGGTGCCGCCGCAGGTGATCAGCCGCAGCTCGGCCCGGCCGGGTTCGCGCTGCCCGTAAGCCTGCCGGGCGTCGAAGTGGTCACGGGAGAGCACCTCGACGCTCTCGACGGTGAACTCGGCGACTTTGCCGTCGTCGCGGACCACCCGCACCGCTGCGCCCGGCCGCAGGGTGCCGATCCGGTAGAAGACGGCGGGCTTGCTCCGGGTGTCGACGTGCCCCACGAACAGCGCGGTCCCGGCGGCCCCCGGGGTCACCCCGCCCTGGTACCACGCGACCACCCCCGGCTCGTCGAACGGCGGCGGGTCGACGGCACCCTGCGCGTCCAGTCCGCGCGCCACCACCGGTGCCTGCACGCTCAGGTCGGGGATGTCGACGCGCAGCGGCAGGGCCTGCTTCAACGGCGTCGCGGCAGATGGAAGTTGTGCCGTCGGGGGGCGCCCGACGGCGGCCATGTCGCCGGTCGTCGGCGCGGAGATCCCCGGGCGTACGTCGGTGACCTCGCGGCCCCACATCCACAGCCCGAGCAGCAGGATCACCCAGGCGACGCCCATCAGCAGGCGACCGGTACCGCAGGAACGTTCATGCCCGGACATGGCTCACTCCGTGCCACGGCCCCGGCGGGCACCGCGCGCGACGACCACGACACCGGCGACGCCCGCGAGGACCAGCCCGATCACCGCGTGCCGCAGACCGGGCACCGCGACCCGGGGGTCGTCGGAGGAGGCGCCCGACGTACCGCCGCCGCCCGCGTGCACCGGCGCGACCGGGGATGAGGGGAAGGACGGGGAGAAGGGGGACGAGGGGGAAGAGGGCCGGGAGAGCGGGGAGGGGGCGGACGGCGAGGTCGTGGGGGCCGGTGACGGGGCCGGTGACGTCGTACCGGCGGCTGCGTACGGCGTGGGAGCGGCGGGCGCGGACGCCGCGAGGCTGTCCGGCGCGACGGCGGTGGACGGCGGAGGGCTGTCGGGCGCGACGGCGGTGGACGGCGTCGCGCTGCCCGGTGCGGGCGCCGTCGGGCCGGCCACGGTGAGCGCGTCCCTGATCTCCCGGCCGTCGCAGCCGACCGTCACCTGGTACCGGCCCGGCGCCAGGGCCGAGCGGACCCGGGTCTCGCCGGAGAGCGTGCCGTCGCCCCCGACCAGCCGTGCCTGAGCCACGAACGCGTCCGACTCCGCGGTGCCTGTCGTGCTCGTGCCCGGGCAGCCCCGTACGGCCAACCGGACATCGCTGCCCGGCGCGGGGAACGCGGGGGTCAGGACGACGCCCTGCGCGTCCGCCGCGTACGCCGCGGGCGTGAGGGCGCCCGCGACGACGGCACCCGCACAGAGGGTGAGCCGTAGTGAACCCATCGTGAACCTCCCGATACCAGGAGGCTCCCCCGTCGGACACTCCGGCGCATCCGGACGGGACCCTCGACTACTCCGTACGAGGGGCGGGTCCTGCGCCGTCCGGGCCGATGGGCATGGGCTGCCCGGCGCGTCAGACCCGGTCCACGAGGTCCGCGATCGAGTTCACGACGTGGGACGGGCGGAACGGGTAGCGGTCGATGTCCTCCACCGTGGTCAGCCCGGTGAGCACCAGGAACGTCTGCATGCCGGCCTCGATGCCGGCCAGTACGTCGGTGTCCATCCGGTCGCCGATCATCGCGCTGGTCTCGGAGTGCGCCCCGATCGTGTTCAGACCCGTCCGCATCATCAGCGGATTCGGCTTGCCCGCGAAGTACGGCTTCTTGCCGCTCGCCTTGGTGATCAGTGCGGCGACCGCTCCGGTGGCGGGCAGCGGCCCCTCGGTGGACGGGCCGGTCTCGTCGGGGTTGGTGCAGATGAACCGGGCGCCGTCCTTGATCAGCCGGACCGCCCTGGTCATCGCCTCGAAGGAGTAGGTGCGGGTCTCGCCGAGGACGACGTAGTCGGGCTCGTGGTCGGTCAGGATGTAGCCGATGTCGTGCAGCGCCGTGGTCAGGCCGGCCTCGCCGATCACGTACGCGGTCCCGCCGGGCCGCTGGTCGTCCAGGAACTTGGCCGTGGCCAGCGCCGAGGTCCAGATGTTCTCCACCGGCACGTCCAGACCCATGCGACGCAGCCGGGCGTGCAGGTCGCGCGGGGTGTAGATCGAGTTGTTGGTGAGCACGAGGAAGGGCTTGCCGGACTCGCGGAGCTTCTTCAGGAAGGCGTCGGCGCCGGGGATCGGAACACCTTCGTGGATGAGCACGCCGTCCATGTCGGTGAGCCATGACTCGATGGGCTTGCGCTCTGCCATGTGCGATCTCCTGCCGTACGCAAGGGGAACCGGGGACTCCGGGGACGCCGGAAGACGGTGCGCCCGGGGCCCCAGCGTAATCACGGCCGGTCGGCCTTCCTCCCGCCGGGCACGGCGTTCCGCGTGCGGGCCCGGCGGTGCCACCGGTACAGCAGCAGGGGCAGGCCCGCGGCCAGGAGGCCGCCCGCCGTCAGGAGCAGCCCGCCGGCCATCGTGCCGAGGCCGCGCGGCGCCCGGGGGCCGGTGTCGGCGAGCGCCTCGGAGGCCGGACTGCGGCGGGGGGCGGGCGAGGGGGACGTCGGTTCCGGTTTCGTCCGGGCGTCGGCCTCGATGCCGAACCGGTAGTCGTCCGACTGGCCGACCCAGTCGCCGTTGTCGCCCTGCCGCCGCACGATCGCGGCGGTCGCGACGACCTCGTCCTGCGGGGTTCCGGAGGCGAACGCGAGCCGCACCTTCACGCTGAGGGTCCGGCCCGGGGCCACGGTGAAGCCGGGGAAGCCGTCGTCGAAGGGGCCGACCAGTTCCTGCCGGTCGGTTCGTTCGAAGGTGACGGGGTGTGGGTGGCCGCCCTCGAAGAACTCCAGTTGGGCCTGGGCTGCCGTCAGCGCCCGGCGGGTGTCGACGAGGACGAGTACCGGGTGGATGCTGCCGCAGGTCTGCGCGGACGTGTTCTTCAGGTCGATGTACCAGGTGTGGGCGGCACCACCGGCCGCGTAGGTCCTGGGCCCGCCACGGATGCGGGCGGTGAGGGGGAAGGTGTGCTGGTCCCGCCCGGAACAGGTGGGCCCCGGGCCGACGGGGAGCGCGGCGGCGGGCGCCTGGAGGAGGAGCATGGCGGCGGCGAGGGCACAGGGCAGGAGCAGGACCAGGGGGACGCGGAGGGCCAGGCGGGCCAGTCCGGCCCGCCGGGGCGAGCGGGACCCGTGGGGCAGGCGGGAGAGCGGGCAGGAGAGCGGGCGGGAGTGCTCTCCGGGGCGCCGAAGCGGTCGAGAGTGTCGCATGAAGATATGACCGGACAGGTGGGGTGACCCCAGAGCGCGCCACGCCCTCAGAGCCGGAGCAGGTGGCCCAAGTCCCCCCGATCAGCGCAGTCGCCGACGCAGCCGCCGGACCTGCGGGCGGGTGCCTGGGGTCAACATTCCACCGGCCCTGAAGTCACCCTTCCGCCCGCTCCAACACCCCGGCCACCCCGGCTCACCCTCCTCCCGCCGGAACGCCCCGGCGCGCCCGTTCGCCCGCCGGAACGCCCCGGCTCACCTCGGTCCGTCCGCCCGAACTCACCGGCTTACCCCGTCCGCCCGCCCGAACACCTGGGCTCACCTCGTCCGTCCGCCCGAACGCCTGGGCTCATCCCTCCGCCCGCCCGAACAAGGGCGCGAGCAGCAACTGGGCCGCGCCCTCCGCCACGCCGCGCGCCCCTCCGGGAGCGATGACCACCGGTACGCCCGCCCTCGCGCCCTCGCGCAGGGCGCGTGCGTCGAGGACGGCGCCCACCCCTCGGACGAAGGACTCCGGGTGCGCGGCGACGGTACGGCCGCCGAGCAGGATCAGGTCGATGTCGAGCAGTCCGGCCAGGTTCGCGGCGCCCACGCCGAGGACGCGTGACGCCTCGGCCACGTCGCCGCGCGCGACGGCGGCGAGGCAGAGCGCCTCCACGCAGCCCCGGTTTCCGCACCCGCACGGCGGCCCGTCGAGCTGGATCACCTGGTGCCCGAACTCCCCCGCCCCGGTCCGGGCGCCCCGGTGCACGGCGCCGCCGATCACCAGCCCGGCGCCGAGTCCGGTCCCGAGGTGCAGATAGGCGAACGACGCGTCCGCCGTCTCGGCCGCCCCGCCGAGGGCGAGCCCGAGCGCGGCGGCGTTGGTGTCCTTGTCGACGACCACGGGCAGCGCCAGCCGCCGGGCCAGCGCCTCCCGCAACGGGAACCCGTCCCACTCGGGGAACCCGGTGACCCGGTGCAGCACACCGTGCCGGTGGTCGAGCGGGCCGGGGAGAGCGACCCCGAGGCCGAGCACGGCCACGTCGCCCACCAGTCCCTCGACCTCACGGGCCGCCTCCTCGACCACGGCCTCCACCCCCGCGCCCAGGTCCAGCGGGACCCGCCGCTCCGCGACCACCGCTCCGGTGAGCTCGCACAGCACGGCCCGCAGTTCGTCCCGGTCCAGGTGCAGCCCCACGGCGTGCCCGGCGCCCGGTACGAGCCGCAGCACCGTGCGCGGCTTGCCGCCCGTCGAGGCACGGCGGCCCGCCTCCGCCACGAGCCCGTCCGCCCGCAGCCGGGCAGTGATCTTGCTGACGGCCTGCGGGGTCAGCCCGGTCCGCTCCGCGAGCTCGAGCCGGCTGATCCCGGACTCCCCGGCCGCCCGCAGCAGATCCAGCACCAAGGCCGTGTTGTGGCTGCGCAGGGCGAGCAGGTTCACCCCGCTCGCCGCAGTCCCTCCGCCATGCCCGCCGTCTCCACCCGGTCCCGCGTACGTCCTGTTCACGCCTCCATTCTCCCCGGCGCTTGCACTTTGGCAACAGTGTTGCGAAAGTGGGGCGCATGACTGGCACAGCCCCTGGTACTGACACCCCCCTCCGCGTGGGCCTGGTCGGCTACGGCCTCGCGGGCTCCGTCTTCCATGCCCCACTGATCGCCGCCACCGAGGGCCTGGTCCTCGACACGGTCGTCACCTCGAACCCGGAGCGGCAGCAGCAGGCCCGCGCCGAGTTCCCGGACGTGCGCCTCGCCGCCACCACCGACGAGCTGTGGCCGCGCGCCGGCGAACTGGACCTGATCGTCGTCGCCTCGCCGAACAGGACGCACGTCCCGATCGCCTCCGCCGCCCTCGAGGCGGCCCTGCCGGTCGTGGTAGACAAACCGGTCGCGGGCACGGCGGCCGAGGCGCGCGGGCTGGCGGCGCTGGCCGAGGAGCGGGGCCTGCTGCTCTCGGTCTTCCAGAACCGCCGCTGGGACAACGACTTCCTGACGCTGCGCAAGCTGCTGGCGGAGGGCGAGCTGGGCGACGTCTGGCGCTTCGAGTCCCGCTTCGAGCGCTGGCGCCCGAAGCCCAAGGGCGGCTGGCGGGAGTCCGGCGACCCCGCAGAGATCGGAGGTCTGCTGTACGACTTGGGCAGCCATGTCGTCGACCAGGCGCTGGTCCTCTTCGGTCCGGCCGCCGCGGTGTACGCCGAGTCGGACGTCCGCCGTCCTGGCGCGGAGGCGGACGACGACACGTTCATCGCGCTCACGCACACCAGCGGCGTCCGCACCCACCTGTACGTCTCCGCGACGGCCGCCCAGCTCGGCCCCCGCTTCCGGGTCCTGGGCTCGCGGGCGGGATACGTCAAGTACGGCCTGGACCCGCAGGAGGCGGCCCTGCGCGAGGGCCTGCGCCCCGGCCCGGAGTGGGGACAGGAGCCCGAGTCCCTGTGGGGCCGCGTCGGTTCCGGAGAGTCCCCGCTGACCGGCGGCGGCCGCCCGGAGCCGACCCTGCCCGGCGACTACCCGGCGTACTACGCGGCGATCGCGAAGGCCCTGCGCGAGGGCGGCCCGAACCCGGTGACGGCCCTGGAGGCGGCCGAGGCCCTGGACGTCCTGGAGGCCGCGCGACGCTCGGCCCGCGAGGGCGTGGAGGTGAAGCTGTGACCACCGTGACGCCCGAGATCCCGGAACTCGAGGAGCAGGAGCGTCGTCTGACGCTCACTCGGTTCACGTACGACGACGCCTGGCGGCTGGGCACGCTGCTGGTGGAGCTGGCGCGGGCCCGACAGGCCCCGGTGGCCATCGACATCCGCCGCGGCGGCCAGCAGCTCTTCCACGCGGCACTGCCCGGCTCGGCGCCGGACAACGACGCCTGGATCGACCGCAAGCGACGCGTGGTCGAACGCTACGGCTGCTCGTCGCTGCTGGTCGGCTCCCGCTTCCGCGCCAAGGGCACGACGTTCGAGGACTCCTCCCGCCTCGACCCCGACGTGTACGCGGCCCACGGCGGCTCCTTCCCGATCAGGGTGGAGGGAGCCGGGGTGATCGGCACGGTGACGGTGTCGGGACTGCCGCAGGTGGAGGACCACCGGTTGGTGGTCGAAGCGTTGGAGCAGTTCAAGATCTAGGGGTTGAGGGGCGCCCCTGAAGGGGCACGGGGAACTGCGCGACCAGCCGACGGCGGCCCGCGGTCGACGAACCGCCGCAGTTCCCCGGCCCTCCCGGCGGAGCGTCTACGCGTCTTTCAGCTCCTGCCGCTGACGTCCGAGTCCTTCGATCTCCAGCTCGACCACGTCCCCGGCCCGGAGGAACGGCTTCGGCTCGGGCCGCCCCAGCGCAACCCCCGCCGGCGTACCGGTGTTGATGACGTCACCGGGATACAGGGTCATGAACTGGCTGACGTACCGCACCACTTCGGCGACCGGGAAGATCTGCTCCGCCGTGGTCCCGTCCTGCTTCAGCTCCCCGTTGACCCAGAGCTTCAGGGAAAGGGTCTGCGGATCCGGCACCTCGTCCGCCGTCACGAGCCAGGGCCCGAGCGGGTTGAACGTCTCGCAGTTCTTCCCCTTGTCCCACGTCCCCCCGCGCTCGATCTGGAACTCGCGCTCGGAGACGTCGTGCGCGACGGCGTACCCGGCGACATGTGCCAGCGCCTCCTCGTGGGATTCCAGATAGCGGGCGGTCCGTCCGATGACGACCGCCAGCTCGACCTCCCAGTCGGTCTTGGTGGACCCGCGCGGCACGAGCACCGTGTCGTTGGGCCCGACCACCGTGTCCGCCGCCTTGAAGAAGATCACCGGCTCGGCGGGCGGCTCGGCACCGGTCTCCCGGGCGTGGTCGTGGTAGTTCAGCCCGATGCAGACGATCTTGCCGATCCGGGCGAGCGGCGGCCCGATGCGCAGCCCGGTGGGGTCCAGCTCGGGCAGCTCACCGCTCCCCGCCGCGGCGCGGATCCGGCCGAGCGCCACGTCGTCGGCGAGCAGCGGCCCGTCGATGTCCGGGACGACACCGGACAGGTCCCGCAGGATTCCCTCGGCGTCGAGCAGCGCGGGCCGCTCCGCCCCCGCCGTACCGACTCGCAGCAGCTTCATGGTCACAGTCTCCCTAGATCGCGGGCAGCCGCCGAAGGGTGCGGCCAGGCCAGGCCGGTGCACAGCCATCGGAGGACTGGTCGATCCTCCAAGGTCGGCGGTCAGTCCGCAATACCCCGTTCACGGACTGGGACCGCCGACGACCGCCCCGCGCGCTCAGCGGTACAGCACCGCCCGCTCCACGGCGCTCCACGTCGTACTGGTGACCACGTACAGTGCGGCGGCCAGCGGCACCACCGCCACGGTGACAACAGTGAAGAAGGACAGGAACGGCACGGCCTTGGTGACCGTGCCGAGCCCGGGCACCTGCTCCTCGCCGCTCGGCTGGACCGGGTTCTCGGCCATCGTCCGCTTCGTACGCCGGTAGTTGAAGGTGGCGACGGCCGCGACGAGTGCGAACAGCCCGAGGTAGACGAGCCCGGCCGGCCCGAGCAGCCCACCGTGGGCGAGGGCGTCGGCCCACCGGTCGCCGAGCGGGGCGGCGAACAGCGCGTGGGCGAGCAGATCGTTGGCCGCGCCGCCGATCGTCGTGGTCGAGAACAGGTGGTACAGCAGGAAGAAGGCGGGCAGCTGCAGGAGGCTCGGCAGCAGGCCGGACAGCGGGGAGACCTTCTCCTCCGCGTGCAGGGCGAGCACCGCCTTCTGGAACTTCTCCGGGTCCTTCGCGTGCTTCTTCTTCAGCTCGGTGATCCTCGGCTGCAGCCGGGCGCGTGCCTGCTGTCCGCGCGCGGCGGCGCGGGAGAGGGGATGGACCAGGAGTCGTACGAGCGCGGTGAACAGGACGATCGCGGCGGCCGCGGCGAAAGTGTGGAAGAGCGGCTGGAGCAGGTCGGCGAGATGCTCGACCAGGTGGGCGAAAACGGACATGAACGCGGACAAGGGTGAGCCCTCCGGGGTCTCGTCGTGCCGGGGTGGGATGGGGACGGTGTCGGCATGACGACCCGCGCGGGGTCACGGACGTACGGGAGAGACGTACGGAAGGGCCGTACGGGAGACGTACGAGGAGGACGTGCCCTACGCGGCGGTCGCCGGGAGGGCGCGCCCCGGTGCCCGCGGTCGCGTACGGCCCGGGGCGTCGGGGTCCCGTTGCGGCAGGAACGCCGTACGGTGCTCCCGGTCCCGTATCGCCGTACGCACCCGGGTCGGCGGTACGGCGGGCACGCTGCGGGCGGCGATCAGCGCGCAGACGGCGAGGGCGGAACCGGCGGCGGCGGTCGCGGCGAACGCGACGGCGGCGTAGAGGCCGCCGGCGTCGAGGAGCGCGACCTCGAGCAGCAGGAGCAGCAGCACGGCGGCGGGGCGCAGCTGCGCCCAGCTCCGGATCATGTGCACCCCTCCCCCAACTCGCTTGCGCTCACTGCCTTTATACAGGCTCGATCTCGAGCGGTTGCAGCATCCTCTTCGGCTTCAGCAGCGCCCGGCTGACCGGATCGGCCGGGTCCGGATCGAGCCCGGGTCCCGGGAACATGACGACGTCCCCAAGGGGCACGACGGTTCCGCAGTCGGGGCATTCACCGTACGACCCGAGTTCCTTGTCCGTGCCGCAGGTCGCGTGCCGGAAGACGCGCGTTTGCGTTTCGGAGTAGTGCTCGCGCCCCCACCTGCCCAGCGCCCGCAAGGCGGGCCACAGGGCGATGCCCCGGTCGGTGGGGACGTACTCGTCGCGCGGCGGCGAGTCCTGGTAGCGGCGCTTCTCGAGGATGCCCTCGGAGGTCAGGGTCTGGAGGCGGGCCGCGAGGACGGCGCGCGGGATGCCGAGGTGGACGAGGAAGTCGTTGTAGCGCCGTACGCCGTAGAGCGCGTCGCGCACGACGAGCAGCGTCCAGCGCTCGCCGATGATCTCCAGCGCACGGGCGATGGAGCACTCCTGCGTCGCGTAGTCCTTGCCGAGAGCCATGAGCTCACTGTAGCGAGTTTCCGACGCATGAGTTCAGTCACCGAACCGACTTTCCGAAAGCTTGGTTCAATGACCGAACCGATGCTGCTAGCGTCGCCTCAGCACCAAGGTTCAATGACCGAACCTTACGATCCGACCCCGCCCCGGAAGGGCAGGCCATGCCACAGCTGCAACGCACCGGACCCACCACCGCGGGGCCCCGCACCTCCCCCGCCGCGCACGAGCCCCCGCGAGCGACCGCCACCCTCGCCCTGACCAGCGCGGCCACGGCCGTGGCGCTGATGACGTACACCGCGCCGGCGGTCACGCTCCCCGCCACCGTCGCCGCCCTGCACACCCCGCTGTCCGCGCAGGCCTGGCTGCTCAACGGCACCCCGCTCGGCCTCGCCGCGCTGCTCCTGGTGGCCGGCAGCCTCGCCGACGACTACGGCCGCCGGCGGATCTTCGTGGCCGGCACGGTCGCCCTCGGCATCACCACCGTGCTCGGCGCCTTCGCGACCTCGACATGGCTGTTCACGCTGTTCCGTATCGCGCAGGGCGCGGCGAGCGCGGCGCTCCTCGCCAGCAGCCTCGGCCTGATCGTGCAGGCCTTCCCGACCCCGCGCGGCCGGCTGCACGCGACGGGGGTGTGGGGCGCGTTCGTCAGCGGAGGCATCGCGGTGGGACCGCTGGTCGCGGGGGCGCTGCCCGGCTGGCGCCTCGCGTACGGGGTGCTGGGCGCCGCGGCGCTGATCGTCGCGGCCCTGTCCACCCGGGTGCTGACGGAGTCCCGCGCGCCCCGGGGCGGCCGGCCGGACCTGGCGGGCGCCCTCGTCTTCAGCCTGGCCCTCGTCTCCCTGGTGGCGGCGCTGACGCTGGGCCGGGACGGCTGGCTGCGCACACCGGTGGCGCTGCTGCTGGCGGCGACCGTGGTCCTGATGGCGGCCTTCGCCCTCATCGAGCACCGCACCCGCACCCCGATGATCGATCTGTCCCTGCTGCGCCGTCCGCGCTTCCTCGGTTCCGCCGCGGGCGGTCTGTTCACGGGCCTGGCGGTGATCGGCCTGTTCACCTTCCTGCCGACGCTGCTCCAGCGGACGCTGGGCCTGAGCCCGATGGCCACGGCGTGGCTGTTCCTGCTGTGGTCCGGGCTGTCCTTCGTGGTCGCGCTCCAGGTCAAGCGGCTGCCGGGTCGCGTGGCGCCCCGCCACCAGCTGGCCCTCGGTTTCGCGCTGCACGCCGTCGCCGTCCTGACGCTGCTCGGCGCCGTGGGCTCCGGTTCCTGGACGCGCGTGCTGCCGGGCCTGGTGATCGGAGGCGTGGGCAGCGGCCTGCTGAACGCCGCGCTCCCTCTGGTCGCCGTGGAGTCGGTCC
Organism: Streptomyces sp. NPDC001796; assembly: GCF_042892355.1. Lineage (NCBI taxonomy): Bacteria > Bacillati > Actinomycetota > Actinomycetes > Kitasatosporales > Streptomycetaceae > Streptomyces > Streptomyces sp. NPDC001796. The sequence goes on from NZ_JBIAUC010000007.1 coordinate 189,085, forward strand.
CCGCCGAGCGCGCGGCCATGGGCTCGGGCGCCCAGCAGACGTTCCGCTACATCGGCTCCTGCGCGGGCGTGGCCCTCACCATCGCCCTGGCCACATCGGGCGGCCCCGCCTCACTGGCGCACGGGGCGAACGTCGCCGCGGTCGTCTCGGCGGGCCTGGCGCTCGTGGGCGCGGTCGCTGTCCTGGCGCTGCGGGAACGGGCGTGAGGGCTCCGTGGATCACGGACCGGCGTGAGGACTCCGTGGATCACCGGGCCGGCGTGAGGACTCCGTGGATCACCGGGCCGGCGTGAGGACTCCGTGGATCACCGGGCCGGCGTGTGGACTTCCTGGATCACCGGGGCCGCATGGACAGGAGCTTGCCCCACACCACCAGCCGGTACCGGGAGGTGTACTCGGGCGTGCAGGTGGTGAGGGTGATGTAGTACCCCGGGTCGTCGTACCCGTAAGCGGGCTCGACGACCGAGCGCGGCACGGGCCGTACGACGCCCGAGTCGCGGGCGAAGGTCTCGGGCAGGAGCTGGTCGACCGCGTACGTGTACACGGCCGCTCCGGTCTCCACCTCGACAAGGTCCTTGACCCGCAGCCGGTTCAGGTACCGGAACGGCTCCCCGTGCGTGTTCCGGTGCCCGGCGACGGCGAAGTTCCCGGCCTGGCCCGGCTGTTGGGTGCCCGGGTAGTGGCCGACGTATCCCTTGTTCAACACCTCCGCCTTGCCCACGCCCTCGGCGACGGGAACGCGGAGGTGCAGACGCGGGATGACGAGCACGGCGTAGGCCTGGGAGCGGCCGGGACTCGGCTGCCGGAAGCCCCCGCCCTGCGGGCCGCCGCCTTCACGCCGCGCACCGGAGGAGGCCGACGCGCCGGAACCGTCCCCGGCCCCGCCGGTCTCCACGCCGGCGGTCGCCGCCGCCCCCGCGCTCGCCGCCGTACCGGTGGTCGCCGCCGTTCCCCACTCCCGCTCCAGGGCCTCCACCTTCCGCTCGGCCCCCTGCCGGGCCTCCCGGTTGGTCCACCACACCTCGTGCACGACGAGCAGCAGAAGCACCAGGCCGACGGTGACGAGGAGTTCCCCACCGGTCCACAGCGCACGCCGGCGGAGGGCACGGCACCGCCGGGTGCGGTGCACGACGACGGAAGCCCGCAGAGCCCGCACGCGTACGCCTCCTTCGCCGGGGTCCCCGCCGCGCGGCGGGGTGCGCGCCGCCGCGGGCCGCCCGCACCATAGAAGAGGCGCCTTCAAGTCACCAGGCCCATACGCCCGGTGTACTCCCTTTCCCGCCCCCTCCCCGTCCCTCCCTCCCCTCCGTCCCCCTCCTCTCCCTCCCGTCCGTCGCCCTCCCCTCCGTCCTCCGCTCCCGCTTCATCTACTGGTTTTAGAAAGGGCCGTCAGAACCCTCGACAACCCCACGGGCCACACCCGATCCTTCCTGTTGCATCCAGCGGAACCGGTCGAACGCCGAGGGGACGACCCGGCGTTCGGGCGGCACGGAGAGGCGGAGAAGGCCATGATCCGACGCAGAACCCTGCTGGCCGCCGCGGGCGGCACGTTCCTCGGCAGCGCCCTGGCGACCGGCACCGCGCACGCGGACGCGACCATCGCGGTCAACCCGGGCACCACGTACGGGAGCTGGGAGGGCTGGGGCACCTCTCTGGCCTGGTGGGCGAACGTCTTCGGCGCGCGGGACGACTTCGCCGACATCTTCTTCACCACCAAGTCGGTGTCGTACAACGGCAGGACGCTCCCCGGCCTTGGCCTGAACATCGCCCGCTACAACCTCGGCGCGTGCAGCTGGAACAGCGTGGGCGGCGCATCGATGGTCGCCTCTCCCAACATTCCGTCCTTCAAGCAGATCGAGGGCTACTGGCAGGACTGGAACAACGAGGACCCGACCTCCTCGGCCTGGAAGTGGACGGCGGACGCGACCCAGCGCGCGATGCTGGTCAAGGCGACCCAACGCGGCGCGATCAGCGAGCTGTTCGCCAACTCGCCCATGTGGTGGATGTGCCTGAACCACAACCCCTCAGGCGCCTCCGACGGCGGCAACAACCTGCAGTCCTGGAACCACCGCCAGCACGCCTCCCACCTGGCCTCCGTGGCCCTCTACGCCAAGAACAACTGGGGCGTGAACTTCACGACGGTCGAAGCCTTCAACGAGCCGTCGTCGGGCTGGTGGAAGGCGGACGGCACCCAGGAGGGCTGCCACATGGACGCGTCCGTGCAGTCGGCCGTCCTGCCGTACCTGCGCAGTGAGCTGGACAAGCGGGGCCTGACGGGCACGAAGATCTCGGCGTCGGACGAGACCAGCTACGACCTGGCGCGCACGACGTGGGGCTCCTTCAGCTCGACCACGAAGGGCTACGTCAACCGCGTCAACGTCCACGGCTACCAGGGCTCCGGCGGCCGCAGGGACCTCCTCTACACGGACGTGGTGAAGACGTCGGGCAAGGCCCTGTGGAACTCGGAGACGGGCGACGGCGACGCCACCGGCCTCACGCTGGCGAGCAACCTGCTCCTCGACTTCCGCTGGCTGCACCCGACGGCGTGGGTGTACTGGCAGGTGATGGACCCGACGGCGAGCTGGGCGATGATCGCCTACGACGCGAGCACGCTCCAGCCGGGCGCGGTGCAGACGAAGTACTACGTGATGGCGCAGTTCAGCCGCCACATCCGCCCCGGCATGACGATTCTCGACACAGGGGTCGACTACGCGGTCGCGGCCCTGGACAAGTCGGCGAAACGCCTGGTGATCGTGGCGGCGAACAAGTCCACCTCCGCCCAGACCCTGACCTTCGACCTCTCCCGCTTCACGACGGTGACGGGCGGCACGGGCGGCGTGGTCCCGCGCTGGAACACGGTCACGGGCGGCGGCGACCTGTACACGGCACACTCGGACACCTACCTGAGCGGCAAGACGCTGAGCGTGCCGTTCGCGGCGGGCGCGGTGCAGACGCTGCAGGTGGACGGGGTGGTGGCGTGACACCCGGAAAGTAACCCCTCGAGGTGACCCTCGCGGGAGACCAGCGCCACCCCTGGCCTGCGAATCTCTCCTGTATGTCAGCCGTCGGCAGTACGGTGTCCCCCATGCGCCCCGACACGCCTGCCGAGAACGTCGACCACAACGCCGAAGCAGCACGCCTGGAGCGGACTGCCGGCCTGTATCCCGAGGACGCGGAACACCTGCTGCTGCAGGCCGCGGCCCACCGGGAACTGGCCGGCGACCGCCCCGGCGCGACCGCGCTGTACGACCGCCTGCTGTCCTCCGGCGAGCCGCTGGAGAACCCCCACCTGGTACGCGCCCTGAAGGCGTCCAACCTGTGGGAGTACGACCACGAGGCGGAAGCCCGGGCGATCATCGAGGGAATCCGCACGGCCGCCCCGAGGCACCCGGCCCCCTGGGTGATCGTCGCGGAGTCCCTGGAGTCGCACGACGAGCTCGAGGCGGCCGAGAAGACGTTCACGGAGGGCCTGCGGCTCCTGGTGGGCGACGGCACGGAACCCCCGCAGTCCACGCACCCCCTCCTCTACGGCCGCCACCGCGTCCGCCGCATGCTGGGCGCGCCCCACGACGACTGGGACGCCCTGGCGGACACGGTCCACTCCTCCTCCATCACCCTGGACGAACTGCACGACCCGAATCGCATCTGGACCCTGGGCTCGAACAACCCGGCGGAACTGAAGGCGGAGATCACCCGCCTGCGAGCGGAACTGGGCGCCTACCGGGAGGCCCTGTCCCGCCCGTTCCCGGTGGCGGTCCTGCACTGGCCGGCGGGCGAGCTGGCGGAGCTGGTGGCGATGTATCCGTCGCTGAACGTTGAGTACCCCTCCCATGAGGAGCACCTGGCGACGATAGAGGGCTCACTGAGGGAACTGGCGGCCTCCGGGACGGGGAACCTGGGGATCGTGTCCGGGACGGTGCCGTCGTACGAGGCCTTCGCGGCGTCGGAGGGCGCGTCACCGGGGGATACGGCCCTGCTGCCGCAGTACGCAACGATCTTGGCCGCACGGGGGCGGGCTGTGGCTTGGCCGCCGGAGCGGGGGGATGGGTGCTGGTGTGGGTCGGGGCGGGCGTATGAGGGGTGCCACGGGGTCTAGGTCCGCGCTCTCCGGTCCGGCAACACCGCAATTGGCGGGTTTGTGCCACTTACCGCTCTGACAAGGCCTGTTCGGATCCGTGCAGGGTGGCTCAAACCCACCAATTGCCGCTCCGGCAATCACTCAGCCGCGACCGCGCAGGACGGAACTCGCTCCGAAGACGATCAACATTCGGCACGACACCTTCGAGTGTCGGTAGTTCCTGTTAGAACAGACCCCCTATCAACGCGAGCGATCGCGCAGACACGCCACGAGGGATCAAAGGAGCAGTCGTGGGGGAATCGGGGGGCCTGCCGCAGCCGGTCGCGGGTGTCTATGAGCAACTCATCACCCAAGACCTGCAGGACCGTATAGGGCGCCTGGCAGCCGCAGGCTGGAAGGCCATCGATGCCGAGGTCAGCGAAGCGTCAGCACCCCACGTGCTGGCCCGGTACATCGGCGAGGCCGTGGGACGCCGGCTGAGTCAGCTGCCGCAGAAGAAGCAGGTGGCCGCCGCCAACGAGATCATGCGGGCGCTGGCTGCCAGCGCCCCCGACCCGGACGAGGACCAGGCCGGCAGCGCCATCGCTGATGGCCCCCGGCAGCTCTTGGCCCTGGCCGAGCAGGAGGCGCCCGGGGTGTTCGCCATCCGCCCCCTTACGCCCCTGTCCGAAACGGCGCTGATCACCAACGCCCCGGATGATCCGAGCCTCGGCGCCGAGTTGAGGGCGGAGCTCGCCACCGCGGACCGGATCGACCTGCTGTGCGCGTTCGTGAAGTGGTACGGCATACGGGTTCTCGAGGACTCGCTGCGTGCCGCGAAGGAGCGTGGCGTCCCGATCCGTGTCATCACGACCACCTACATCGGGGCCACCGATCGGTACGCCCTTGACCGCCTGGTCCGCGAATTCGGTGCCGAGGTGAAGGTCAACTACGAGATCCGGTCCACGCGTCTGCACGCCAAGGCCTGGTTGTTCCGGCGCAACACCGGCTTCGACACGGCTTACGTGGGCAGCTCCAACCTGTCGAAGGCTGCACTGCTCGATGGTCTGGAGTGGAACGTACGGCTGTCCTCGGTGGCCACCCCGCGGGTGCTCGACAAGTTCGAGGCGACCTTCGACGCCTACTGGGCCGACGCTGCGTTCGAGGCCTACGACCCCGACCGGGACGGCGAACGGCTCGCCGAGGCGCTGGCCCAGGCCGGCGGCACCGGGTCGGCCGGAGAGCTGAAGATCAGCCTGTCCGGCCTCGAAGTGCACCCCCTCCCGCATCAGAAGGACATGCTGGAGCGCCTCCGGGTCGAGCGTGAGATCCGCGACCGTCATCAGAACCTGCTGGTCGCGGCTACCGGCACCGGCAAGACCGTCATGGCCGCCCTGGACTACCGGAGTATGCGCGACAAGTTCGGCGGAGCGCTTCCGCGACTGCTCTTCGTCGCCCACCGCAAGGAGATCCTGCGGCAGTCCCTACGGACCTACCGCGAGGTGCTCGACGACGCCTCCTTCGGCGAACTGCTTTACAACGGACAGGAACCCCGCGACTGGACGCACGTCTTCGCGAGCGTCCAGTCCCTCAACCTCCGGCGACTGGAGCAGTTCGCCCCCGAGCACTTCGACGTCATCGTCATCGACGAGTTCCACCATGCGACCTCGGACACGTACCGACGGGTCATCGAGCACTTCCAACCTGCCGAACTGCTCGGCCTCACGGCGACCCCAGAGCGGATGGACGGGCTCAATGTGCAAGACGAGTTCTTCGGCGGCCGTATCGCCGCCGAGCTGCGGCTGTGGGAAGCCCTCGAGAACGATCTGCTGTGCCCCTTCCACTACTTCGGGCTCCCGGACGGCACGGATCTGACCAACCTCGCCTGGCGATCCGGCACTTACGACCGGGACGCGCTGGGCGACCTCTACACGGGTGACCATGCGCGTGCTCGTATCGTCATCAAGCAGGTCAAGGACAAGATCGCCAACCCGGCGACGATGCGAGCGCTCGGTTTCTGTGTGACCAAGGCGCACGCGCATTTCATGGCCCGGTGCTTCCGCGAGGCGGGTTTCCAGGCCGAAGCCCTCGACAGTGACACGGCTCCCGCCCTGCGCGAGCGGACGCTGGAGGACCTCAAGGCGGGACGTATCCAGGTGATCTTCTCCGTCGACCTGTTCAACGAGGGCTTGGACGTACCCGACGTCGACACCTTGCTTCTCCTGCGCCCCACAAACAGCGCGACGGTCTTCCTCCAGCAGCTTGGGCGCGGGCTGCGCCGTACACCGAACAAGCCGGTGCTGACGGTGCTCGACTTCATCGGTCAGCACCGCGCGGAGTTCCGCTTCGAGGAGCAGTTCCGGGCCCTGACCAACCTCTCCCGCAATCGTCTGCTCGACAACATCGAGCGCGACTTCCCCCAGTTGCCCTCCGGCTGCCAGATCATTCTGGAAGGCAAGTCGAAGGACATCGTCCTCGACAACATCCGCACGCAGCTCAAGGCCACCATCACGACACTGGCGAAGGAGGTCAGGGACTACAGCACGCCCAAGCTGGTCGACTACCTGCGCGAGAGCCGCCGGGAGATCAAGGAGCTCTACAAGAGCGACAACTCCTGGACCAAGGTGCTGCGCAAGGCGGGACTCATAGAAGCGGCGGCCCCGTCGGGCGAAGCGGAGCTCCTCAAGCGCGTTCACGCTTTCCTGCACGTCGACGACCCGGAACGGGTCCGGGCGTATCTGCGCCTGCTCGAGCACGACGCGCCGGACTACGACTCCTTGTCCCCAAAGGAACAGGCGTACGCTCGCATGCTCTTCTTCAACCTGTGGGACAACGCGGGGGGCTTCACCAGTTACCAACAGGGGCTCGAGTCACTGCGCACGCAGCATGTGGTCCGCGACGAGCTCCGGCAGGTCCTGACCTACGTCCTCGACGAAGCCGACCACTTCCCCATACCCCTCGACGGCCCACTCGGCCATATCCCGCTGAAGGTACACAGCGCCTACAACCGCTCCGAGGTCCTGGCGGCTCTGGGCGTGGCGCAACTGGGTGGCCAGATGCCCAGGGACTTCGGACAGGGCGTGCGGTGGGTGGAGGAGATCCAGACCGACGCTCTGCTCATCACTCTGGAGAAGAGCGAGCGGGACTTCTCCCCCACGATCCGCTACAAGGACTACGCACTCAGCCCCACCCGCTTCCACTGGGAGTCGCAGAGCACCACACCGGCAAACTCCCCGACCGGATTGCGCTACCAGAACCATGCCAAGCAGGGCAGCCACGTCCTGCTGTTCCTGCGCCGCTACAAGCGCAACAGCATCGGGAAGTCCCAGCCGTGGATGCTCCTGGGCCCCGCCACCTACCACCAGCACACCGGCAGCAAGCCCATGGCGATCACGTGGGATCTGCGGCACGAGCTTCCCGCCGATGTGTGGTCGTACGCGGCTGCGGTCGCCAGCGGCTGAGTGTCTCCGGCGCCGCTTACACGGAGATGCCGACCTCGGCTTCGAAGTGCACCTGGGCCCGGTCCAGGACCTCGTCCGCGTCACGGCCATGAGCATGAAACCAGTGGAGGAGATCGGCGATGATGCCGATCGCTGTCTCCTCCGCCGAGGCCAGGGTCAGACGGTGCGCTGCAGCACCCGCCACATCTGGCGTACGCCCGGTCCCGTAGAGGTCCAGCAACCCCTGAGCTCTGCTCAAGCGAGGACTCGTATTCGCCGAGCAGGGCAAGGCCGTCTCCGTCTCAAGCTCACACCAGGTCACCTTCCGATCGGCACGTAGCTCGACGCCCCAGCGGACGGCCGTGGCCTCGACGAGGGCCATGCCCCGGCCGCTTTCGGAGTCGCATCGCGCTTCGACCAAGGTGGGCAGGGCGCGGGTGTCCGGGTCATGGACCTCGATCCGCAGGTGAGAGCCATTCATTGACACGTCGAGCGTGGTCGGCGTTCCCGAGCCCACATGCGTGATGACGTTGGAAACGAGCTCAGTCACGCAGAGTTCAGCTGCGTCGGCGACATCCCGCAGACCCCACAGTCCCAAGTGGAGTCGCACCATCCGGCGAAGAGCCGATACCTCCTCAGGCTCTGCAACGAAAGGGAGGCTCCACGGCTTCCTCGACGGATTGTGGTCGTTGTACCTCACGCCAACTCCCCTACATAAACCCATGTTGCCGACCGCAACAGGCTGCGCGCCCAGAGTTGCATTGGAACTCTCAAAATGGAACTCTCATCAGGTGCGAGGAGGAGTGCGGACTGGCATGCGCGCCCCGGCGTGCGCCACCACTTGAGGCCGCCTTCGAACAACGCACACGATCTGGCTGAGCAACGAGAAGGGCACTACAGATGGCAGTCGGACCCACCACTCGAAGGCGCCAACTCGGTGCCGACCTGCGCCGCCTCCGCGAGGCCGCGGGCCTCACCCTGGAAGAGGCGGGCGCCCGCGTGGGCATCTCCAAGGCGACGCTGAGCCGCTACGAGACGAAGGAGGGAACGGTCAAGTGGCCGGCTATCGAAGCCCTCTGCCGCGAGTACGGCGCGTCCGACGAAGAACGTCTTGCGCTGGTCGAGTTGGCGAAGGGTGCCAAGATCCAAGGATGGTGGCGATCACTCGCCGACCCAATCCCCGAGTCCATGAATCTCATGCTCACACTCGAAGACGAGGTCGTCCGCGAAGACCACTACGCCTGCATGTACGTACCCGGCCTCCTCCAGACCCGCGCCTATGCCGAAGCTGTCCACCGCGCCTCGGAGGTGCAGTGCCCAGAGCGAGAGGTGCAACACATGGTCGACATCCGCATGAAGCGGCAGGAGCTCTTGGAACGGGACGAACCACCACACATCTGGTGCGTGGTTGACGAGTCGGCGATCCGGCGTCGGGTGGGTGGCAAGGAGATCATGCGAGAGCAGCTCAAGCATCTCCTTGCCGTAGCGCAGCGACCTCACGTGACGATTCAGGTGCTCCCCTTCTCGACGGGGGCGCATGCGGCGTCCGTCGGTAGCTTTGCGATCCTGCGCGGTCAGACGCGGGAGCTGGACGTCGTGTACGTGGACCTCCTCGGCGGAGGGTTGTTCATGGAGAAGCCTCAGGAGCTGGAGCGTTATAGGTTGGCGTTCGAATACCTCAGTGCCCAGGCACTCGACTTCGAGTCTTCGGCCGAGCTGGTCAACCGCATAAGCCAGGAGATGTTGTGACAGCGTCCTCACGGCAACAGTGGTTCAAGTCCTCCTACAGCGGTGGGACCGGGACCGAGTGCGTGGAATGTGCACAGGGCCTCGACGGCATGCTTGTACGGGATTCCAAGCAGAGTGACGGCCTAGTGATCGCCGTGCGGTCCGGGGCGTGGCGTAGCTTCCTAGGCGCGCTGAGCAGTGGTGATGCTGAGGTCGGCCAGGATGAGCGACCCTAACCGACGGCGCTGAGACCACGTCCGTCCGCGCGGTGAGTTGAGCGTCGTCCGACGTCCGAAGGCCTGCCCATGTGCGACGGGCCCTCCCGTGCGTCAGAGTCAGCCCAACGCGTCGATGGCCTTCACGATCAGCGCCCGCGCCCCCGCACCGTACACGGCCATGCCGCGTAGCTCCTCGAACGCCTTCACGTACAGCGCGACCTCGGATGGCTGGGTGACCTGGACTCGCGCCGACAGCAGCTCGATCGAGACAAGGCTCTCGTCGTACACGTGGAACAGTTCCTGCGGCCACATGGCCCGCTCCGAGGTCACACTGGGGATGATGCCCAGCGATACCGACGGCAGGGCCCCTGCCGTCAGCAGATAACCGAGTTGCGCGGCCATCGCGTCGCTGTCGCCCAGTTGGTAGTAGAGCACCGGCTCCTCGATGACCATCGAGAAGCGGTGGCCCGGCTCGTGGATGATCCGGGACCGTTCGAGGCGCGCGGCGACGGCTTCCGCCACGTCGTCGGGGATGTCGCGGAACCTCGTGATCGAGGACATCAGCCCCATCGCGTAGCCCTCGGTCTGGAGGAGGCCGGGGACCAGGGTGGGTGAGTAGATGCGGAACAGTTTCGTGGACTTGAAGAGCGGGACATAGCTGTTCTGCAGCTGCTTGAGGCCCGTGCGGACCTTGCGCCGCCACTCCACGTACAGGGACTCGGCGTTGCGGGACTGAGCGATGATGTCATCCGCCTGGCCGGAGGCGCCGCACGCCCCGCACCAGCGCCTGATGTCGTCAGCGGAGGGCGGCGTGCGGGCCCCTTCGATCCGGTAGGTCTTCGGGTGGCTCCAGCCGCAGCGCGCGGCCAGCTCAGGCCCGGTGATCCCGGCGTCGGCGCGGAGTTCCCGCAGGCGCTGGGCGACTGCTTCGCGGGCGGCCTGCGCCGAGGAGGACGGGGATATGGGCATGAGCCGGCCTGGTCACTTTCGCGCTAGCTGATCTTGTAGTTCTCGTGCGGGATCGCTCGTGCCCACACCGCCTCGAAGGCGGCGGCGCACAGCTTCGCCGCAGCGGGGTCCTCGCTAATTTCGCCGCCTGCGGAGGCGCCCTCGCCGGTGAAGTGGTTCCACCGGATCAACTGGCCGTCGATCAGCCAGAAGTCGTTGCCCGGCAGGGCGATGTCCGAGGCACGTCGGCGCGGCAGCCAGCGGACCTGTTCACCTGCGGCGACGTTCGTGAACGTGCCGTCGTACAGGAAGCGGGTGTACTCGCTGACCGGCTCGGAGACGATCCGGGCCCGGCGTACGACGACCCCACGGCTCACCGTCTCCTGGATCAGGTCGAGCCACGGTCGCCACCACGATCCACGGTCGGCCGGGTCGTGTCGGAAGCCCGCTCGCCACTGGGCGAAGGGCCCCTTCTCGTAGTCGACGGCGTAAGAGTCGCGCATCTCCAGGTGGACGGCTGACCGCTTCGCCGCGCCGAGCAGTTCAGGCCACGGGGGGACGCTCGAGGGCATCGCACGCCTCCCTGATCATGTGCGCCATCCTGGCCGGAATCCTGATCACCGCTTCGTTCTCCGGGATGCCCACAGCATGCCCGGGAACCTCGAACGCCGCGCACTCCGCTTCCAGTTCCGGGCTCGGCTTCCAGCCCTGAAGGACGAGTTCGTTCCTCTCCTGGTCGACCCACACCGTGGGGCTTTCGCCATCACCGGTGTTCGGATCGATCCCGATGAACCGTAAGGGCATGCCCGCCTCCCGCACCTTTTGGTGTTCAGCTTCGTACATAACTGTTTTGGGAACAGGCGGCGCAGGTCAAGACCGTATGCGAGGCGCGTGCACATCGCTGCACATTGCTGGAGTCAGTGAACGCCGCGCTCGTACCGTCAGAGGTCATCAAGGACCCCGGCGAAGGGATGAGCCCTCCCAGGGTGCGGCCAACGCTGCCAGGAGCGTCGACATCGTGCATGCCAGAACCCACCCACCTGCCGGGGCAGAACAACCAACACAAACGGAGCGCGCCGCGCTCGACCGGGCCGCTGAAGCCTTGGCCGCGAAACCGTCGTACGCGGCCTACAAGGCGCTCATGACCCACTACAAGCACTGTCACGGCTGCGCGTACGCCACCGCCCCATGCGCCGAGGGCCGACATCTGCGGCGAGCATGGGTGGCGGTGCGCTGGTCATGAGCAACACGACGATGGGCAAGGCCGTTCATCTGTTACCGCCGCCCGAGTGGCCGAAGCCCGGACCGGGCTGCGGTGTGTGCGCTGCATTGGCCAAGCAGCGAGACGAAGCCGCAAGAGCCGGAGACCGATCGAAGGTATCGGACTGCAACGTCGAGATCCGCGAACACAAGGACGCACACCCGAGGCGGCGGCCGTGAGCCGCTCGTAGCTCGACCCCGCAGCGGACGACCGTGGCCTCGACGAGGGCCATGCCTGGTCCGCTTTCGGAGTCGCCCCTGCCTTGACCACCGAACTGGCCCACACCAGTCACCTGGCGATGGCCGCGTGTGCGTTAGGGTGTTCGCGACCAAATCGGCTACTGGCCGGTAACAAGACTGCCGATCCGGCACGGGGAATCAGGACCGACGCACGGTGACAAGCCGCGTGCGCCGGTCAAGGAATGCATGTACCACAACTTCAGATCAAGAATCGCGGCGTTCTTCGTCGCCTTGGCCATCGTGTGCACCGGCTGCGTGGGATCCGCAGCCGGCGCTCAGGCCGCAGAGCAGAGCCGCGTGGAAAGGCTTGCGGAGATCGTCCGCAAGGTGGCCCAGTACGCGAACTGCGACCGTCTGCCGCTCCTGGAGAGGCCGGCGTGCCTGAAGCAGTTCGCGGGCAAGGCCATCGCGCTCGGCGTCGGAGTGGGGGTGTTCCTCTACACCGCCCAGGACGCCATGAAGGATCACGGAGCGAGCTTCAAGGCCCTCGACAAGAACATCAAGGACCTCGAAGCCCTCAAGCCGTTGGACCTCGTGGACCCGAGCACGTCTCCGGACCCCGCCCAGCAGGTGAAGCTGCTGCAAAAGGCCGTCGAGACCTTCAAGAGCGCCGAGCCGCACCTCGACAAGCTGGGCAAGAACCTGGCCAGGGCGGACTCCCTGCTCGGGGACCAGAACGACTCCCTGCTCGCTCTGACCTTCCTGACCGTCGCGCTGGGCGAGTACTTCCCCGAGCCGAAGAAGTACCCGGAGGCCAAACCCGTCTTCGACTTCGAGAAGGAGCTGGACGAGCTCAACGACGCGCTCGACCAGATCAACGCGGGCTTCGACAAGATGAACCGCGGCCTGGACACCATGAACTCGGGTGCCCGCGACGTCAACAAGGGCCTGTCCGAAGCCAACAAGGGCATCGACAAGGCCAACAAGGGCATGAAGGAGCTCAACGACGGCATTCGCCAGGCCAACCGGGGAGTGGACGAGGCCAACAAGCACGTACCCGGCATCAAGAAGGGCGCTGAGAAGCTCCGTGACATGTCGGGGCTCGACTTCGACTTCTCCGGCATCGGGGACAGTTGGGCCTCCGGCAAGTCCCTGCTGGACGATGCCGAGCAGCAGCGCAGGATGTCGCTGCTACTGGACCTGCTGCCCGGTGTCGGCGACGGCAAGGGCGTAGTCGAGGCACTCGTCGGCAAGGACCTGGTCACGGGCCAGAAGTTGACCACGGAAGAGCGCATGCTGGGCGGGCTGTCCGTCCTGGACTGGTTGCGGGCCGGTGACAGGCTGCTCACGGCGGACGAGGTACGCAAGGCACGCAAGGGCGAACAGGCCGTCACCTGCAACAGCTTTCCCGACGGCACCAAGGTGCTGATGGCGGACGGATCGCAACTGCCCATCGAACAGGTACGGGAAGGCGACCGCGTCCTGGCCGCCGACCCCGCGACCGGCCGCCAGCAGCAGGAACCGGTCACCGCCCTGATCACCGGTCAGGGCGAGAAGAACCTCGTCGACATCACCGTCCAGACCGACCAGGGCCCCTCCAAGGTCACCGCCACGGATGGGCACCCCTTCTGGGTCGACGACCTCGAAGCCTGGGCGACAGCCGGCCAACTGCAGGCGGGTGCCTGGCTCCGAACCGGCGCGGGCACGCGCGTGCAGGTCAGCGCTGTAAACGCCTGGACCGCTCCCGACGAGACCGTCCGCAACCTCACCGTCGGTGACCTGCACACCTTCTACGTCATGGCCAGCAGCACACCGCTGCTCGTTCACAACACCAACGGCTGCGGCAAGTGGAAGGCCGAGTACGACGCCCTCCCCAACGGCAAGCAGAAGCACGTCAAGGAGATAGCGACCGCCGCGGAGCTGCGAAAGACCTTCGAGCGGTGGACCGAGGGGGCCGAGCGGCTGCCGGCCCGTGGACCGAAGATCCCGGATGTCTACAAGCTCCCCGACGGCACGATCATTCAGTGGCGTGCGTCATCCGCCTCGGGTGGGGAGACCATCGACATCTTCCCCGTGACAGGCAAGGGAAAGAAGGTGCACCTGCCCAGTGAGCACTGAGTACATCATCGGGGAACTTCTGGAAGAAGGACTGGACGACTGGGTACCTGTCGACCGGCTGGTCGGACTGGCGCAGGAGGCAGTCGAGCACTCCGGCCGCGACTTCCGCGAGGTGGCCACGGAAACGCTCACCCAACTGGTGAGCGGCGGGCTCATGCAAGTGGGAGACCTCGGCGACAGCGGCTTCGAAGCGTGGAGCGGTACTCCCGACGCCATCGTGCAGCGAGTCGTCTCCACACTCGAGGGATTCGACTGGCGGCCGCAGGGTGGCGCCTGCTGGCTCGCCAACACGGCGCACGGCAACAGCCGAGCGCCCCGCTAGAACCGGATTCATGACTGCGCATACCGCGCCACTCGCACCAGCGGGCTGGCGCGGGATGCACGGTCGAGGCGTGCCCCGGGCGCCGCGACCTCGCACGGTCGGGTGACCTGCACGCACGCCGACAGCAGCTCGACCCGTATCCCGGCACGTCCCAGACCAACACCTGATGATGAGGTGCGAGCGAACGTGCTGTGGCACGCCATACGTCCGGGACCCGTGCACTTGCACGCTGTCGCGCGCCAGGCCGGTGTCACCTCCCCTTCTTGCCGGAAGGAGCAGAAGAACCGGCAGAAGCGGACGGTGTCTTCCCCGCGGCGCCGCTGTCCGCCGCGCTGCCGCCCCCGCCGTCACGGCCGCCGCCCGACGCCGGCAGATGGGCGCAGTACTCCGCGACAGCCGCTTCGCTTCCCGCCGCCTCGACGAGGCGCCGCGGTGCGGCCGGTGGATGGCCGTGCGTCTGCCGGGCCGCCCGGTAGGCGGTGCACAGGCTGTGCAGCGACTGGGCTGCCGCGGTCGGGCCCGCCGCGTCGGCGGAGGAGCGCGCTCCGGGCTTCCCGCTTCCGGGGGCCGCACCGGTGGCGTCGGCGTCGGGGAGTTCGCCGGGTGCGGACGTCGTCGAGGGCCGCGGCTGGGGCGAGGCGGAGACCTGGGCTCCGCCCGGAGTCCGTCCGGGGCCTCCCGGGAGGGGCAGGTGGAGGGCGTTGGTCTGGACGGCCACCGCCACCCCGCCGAACGTCAGCGCGGCCGTCACCGCGCCGATCCCGGCCTTGGCCCATCCCGGCGTTCTGCGGCGGCGGTATCGGGGCGCGCCCGCCGACGCGCCGGGGAGGGCTCCTTCCGACGCGGCCCGGAAGGCGGCCACTGCAGCGTCTTCGCCGTCCGCGGGCGAAACGTCCTCGGGGGTGGCGGCCGCCGCCCGCAGCACCGCCGACAGACTGCCGAACTCCTCACCGCCGGCACCCGGTACACGCTGCAGCAACCGCTCGGCCGTGCGGTCGTCCAGCCGGATGCGCTGTCCTTTCCTCACGCGGTGTCCTCCAGTATCGCCGGTCGGCCCACGGCCGGTCGTGGCGGCTGACCGGTGTTCAGCATGTCGGCCAGTTTCCTCAAGCCCCGGAAGGCGCAGACGCGTACGGTGCCGGGACGCTTGCCCAGCACCCGTCCGGCCTGCTTGGCGTCCAGCCCCAGCACGACGCGCAGCAGGACCGCCTCCGCCTGGTCGCTGGGGAGGCTCGCGATGAGGGCCAGGGCGCGGTCCGTGGACACCGATTCGAGCGCCTCGTCCGCGGTGTCGGACGCCGACGGCAGGTCCAGCAGGTCGCTCTCGTCACCGCCGATCAAAGGGCGCCGGCCGGAGCGCCGCAGGTGGTCGAGCGCCCGGTTGCGGGCGACCTTGGCGGCCCAGCTGCGGAACCCGTCGCCGTCCCCGTGGAACGTGCCGAGGTCACGGGCGATGTGCAGCCACGCCTCGGACATCACGTCCTCCGCGTCGGCCGCGCCGATCAGCGTCCGCACATAGCGCAGCAGCATCGGGTGCACCATCCGGTAGACGCGGCGGAACCCGTCCTCGTCCCCGTTCTGGGCGGCGTGCACGGCATCGGTGAGGGCGGCGTCATGCCTCTGCCCGTCCCGGGCCGCCGGGTCTCTGCTCGCCTCGCGCACGGTGGTCATCCTGCCGCACGCCCAAGCTCGTCAGGCCACCGGCCCGGTTCATCACCGTTCGTCCGACTCGTCCCGCACCGCGGGGACGAGGTGTAACACTTCCTGCCGAGTCGGCTCTCTCATTGCGGTCGGCCGAGTCGGCAGGCCGGTCGGGACAGGGAGCACAACTCGTGCAGTGGACGGACGAAAGCGGCAGAACGTACGGCGATGACCCGTACGGCGGTGTCGGGTACCCGTATGCCCACGGGTACGACTACGACGGCAGCGCCGTCACGGACACCGCCACCACGCCCTGGGACTCGGCACAACTCGAACAGTGGACGCACCCCGGCGGTGCCCCCCGTGCGACGGGACCGGAGCCCTACGCCACCGGAATGCCGTCGTACTCGGCCGGCACGCAGCCTCACACGACCGGACCGGCCCCCGCTGCGTGGGACGCCCCCCATGGTGACGTTCTCACCGTGTCGCCCCCGGAACCCGACGCACCCGGCCACGTGCCGGCCCCGGACGCAGCCGACAGCGAGTCGGCGCGGCCCGTCTTCGTCGACTCCTCGGGGCGACGCCAGCGCCGCGTGCTGCGCGCCGCCCGGCTGCTGCTGATCCCCGCCGGCGGCTACCTCGCCCTGCTGATCAGCGCCGCGCTGGGCGGCCCCACCCTCGACGCCCCCTTCGTTCCCCAGCCGGACCCCACGCACCACCCGGCGGGGCCCAGCGTGGCCGCGCCCGACTCCTCGCCCGAAGCCGGCCGGTCCGCGGGGAGCGCGAGCCCCACCACGGCGCGGCAGACCTCCCGCCCCACTGCCCGGCCGACAGTGTCCGCCACCCCTGCGGCCACCTCCGCGCCGACCGCCGGGGCCTCCCCGGCTCCGGCCCCGGCCGCCACCCATGCCGCCGCCCCCAGCCCCACACCCAAGGGCCGCGCGATCGGCTCGTCCCACAAGCCCGTGAAGTGATCAAGGCCCCCTGACGTGACCGACCGCCGTCGCCGCGACGCCGCTCCCCCGCGCCGCCGCAGCCACCACCGCAGCCCCCGCCAGATCACGCCCCGCACCCACTGGCTGCTGCTGAGCGTGCTCGCGGTGACCCTGTCGGCGGCCCTGCTGCTGCAGGGCTACACCCACCACATGTTCGGCATCACGTCGGACGACGTGACCGGCGCCCGCGGCCGGAACGACACGGTGCCCGGCCAGGTGGTCCACGGCGGCCCGGTGATCGCGAACGCCGCCACCTCCCCGCACACCGCCGAGGTGAAAGCCGGCACCATCGCGCTGACCTTCGACGACGGCCCGGATCCCGTCTGGACGCCACGGATCCTGGACGTACTGCGCCGCAACCACGTGCACGCGACCTTCTTCGTCGTCGGAACGCAGGTCGTCGCCCACCCGGAGCTGGTCCGACGGATCATCGCCGACGGGAACCAGGTCGGCATCCACACCTTCACCCATCCCGACCTGGCCCGCGTCGCCCCGTGGCAGCGCTCCTTGGAGCTGCGGGAGACGCAACTGGCGGTGGCCGGCGCCGCAGGGGTCACCTCCGCGCTGCTGAGGCCGCCGTACTCCTCGGAGAACGACGCGCTGAGCGACGCCGACTGGTCCGTCCTCAAGCAGGCCGACGCGGCAGGCTATGTCACGGTGCTCACCACCCGGGACGCGGAGGACTGGCAACGGCCCGGTGTGGACCGCATCGTGGCGAACGCGACACCCCGCGGCCACTCGGGGCAGATCGTGCTGATGCACGACGCCGGCGGTGACCGGGCGCAGACCGTGGCCGCACTGGATGTCCTGGTGCCACGGCTGAAGGCCCGGGGTTTCCGGTTCGCGACGGTCGGCGACGCCGTCGGCATGACCGCACCCGTGCGGCCCGCCGGGCTCCGCGACCACCTGCAGGGGCTGGCCCTCATCTGGATGCTGCGGGGCGGCGACTGGATCGTGTGGCTGCTGGGCGTGCTGATGTACGCGGCGGGGGCGATCAGCGTGCTGCGCGCGGTGGTCGTGCTGATCGCCGCCCGACGGCACCGGCGGCTGCGGGCCGTGCACCGGGGCCGGTCCTGGGGGCCGCCGGTGACCGAGCCCGTCAGCGTCATCGTCCCCGCCTACAACGAGAGCGCCGGGATCGAGGCGGCCGTGCGCTCGTTGCTCGCCTCCGACCATCCGGTGGAGATCATCGTGGTGGACGACGGTTCGACCGACGGCACCGCCGACCTGGTGGAGTCGCTGCGCCTGCCGGGGGTGCGGGTGATCCGGCAGCGGAACGCGGGCAAGCCCGCCGCCCTCAACACCGGACTCGCCGCCGCCACCTGCGACCTGGTGGTCATGGTCGACGGCGACACGGTCTTCGAAGCCGACACCGTCCGCACGCTCGTGCAGCCCTTCGCCGATCCTCGCGTGGGTGCCGTCTCTGGCAACGCCAAGGTCGTCAACCGGGGCGGTCTGCTGGGCCGTTGGCAGCACATCGAGTACGTGGTCGGATTCAACCTGGACCGGCGCCTGTTCGACCTCGCCGAGTGCATGCCGACCGTTCCGGGCGCGGTGGGCGCGTTCCGCCGCCGGGCGCTGCTGGACCTCGGCGGCGTCAGCGACGTCACCCTCGCCGAGGACACCGACCTCACCATGGCGCTGTGCCGCGCCGGCTGGCGCGTGGTGTACGAGGAGGGCGCGAAGGCGTGGACCGAGGCGCCCGCGTCACTGAACGCCCTGTGGCGGCAGCGGTACCGCTGGTGCTACGGCACCCTGCAGGCCATGTGGAAGCACCGCGGCGCGCTGGTGCAACGCGGTGCCGCCGGGAAGCTGGGCCGCCGGGGCCTGGTCTATCTGCTGCTCTTCCAGGTGCTGCTGCCCCTGCTCGCCCCCGTCGTGGACGTCTTCGCCGTGTACGGTCTGGTCTTCCTCGACCCGGTGCGGGTCGTCGGGCTGTGGCTCGCCTTCCTGCTGCTGCAACTCGTCATGGGCCTGTACGCGTTCCGCCTGGACGGGGAGCGGCCGGGCCCGCTGTGGAGCCTGCCGCTTCAGCAGTTCGTCTACCGGCAGCTGATGTACCTGGTGGTGATCCAGTCGGTGTTCACCGCCGTGTCGGGCTCGCGGCTGCGCTGGCAGCGGATGGAACGGTACGGCAGCCTTCAGGCCCCGGCCCCGGTGGGCGCGGAGGCTCGTCCGAGCGACGTCACCCCGCAGGCACCCGCTTTCGCGCCGCCGACACCGTACGACGGTCCTACGCCACCGTCACCGTACGACGCCTCTCCCCCGCCGTCACCGTACGACGCCTCTCCGCACCCGGCACCGCACGACCCCTTCGCGCGGTCGGCACCGTACGACGGCCCTCCACCGCCCGCACCCCACGACGGCTTCCGGCAGCCCATGCCGCACGAGACGACCCAGTGGTACTGAGAGGACAGTGACCCGAGCGCATGAGTGGACACCGGCGCCGACCGCCGCAGAGCACCTTCGCCGGCAGCCGTGCCGCGGGTGACCGCGCCACGGGCCGCCGGGCCGCGCGGCACCCGGCACCCGGCCCGGGGCACCAGGCTCCAGGGCCGGGCATGTCACGGCGCGCCCGGAGAGCGGCGCCGCAGCGGAAACGGTGGATCGACTACCCGCGCGGGGGCAGGACGGGTCCGCACCGCTGGCTGCCGTCGGTGCGTCAACTGCTGGGGCTGTTCCTGTTCTGCTTCGGCGCCACGGTGGCGGCCGTCGGTTACGCCTATGCCACGGTCACCATCCCCGACCCCAACCCGTCGACACTGCTGCAGAACAACGTCTACTACTGGTCCGACGGCACCGTCCTGACGACCGACGGCAGCGTCAACCGGCAGAACGTCACCCTCACACAAGTCCCCGCAGACGTGCAGTGGGACTTCATCGCCGCGGAGAACGCGTCCTTCTACACCGACCCTGGAATCGACCCGCAGGGCATCCTCCGCGCCGTCGTCCACATGGCCGAGGGCGGGTCCGTGCAGTCCGGGTCCACGATCACGCAGCAGTTCGTCAAGAACACCTATCTCGATCAGTCGCAGACGCTCTCGCGCAAGGTCAGGGAACTGCTGATCTCTTCCAAGATCGGCGCGGTCATGAGCAAGCAGCAGATCCTCCAGGGGTATCTGAACACCTGCTTCTTCGGCCGCCAGGCCAACGGCATCGAGGCGGCCGCGCGCATGTACTACGGGCTCCCGGTGGAAAAGCTGAACGCGAGCCAGGGAGCGTTCCTCGCGGCAGCGGTCAACGAGCCGAGCCTGTTCCAGTACGCCGACTCAGACCCCGTGGCCAGGACGCAGGCCACGGCCCGCTGGTCCTGGGTGCTCGACCGGATGGTGACCGTCGGCAGGCTGACACCGCAGCAGCGGGCCCGGTACGCGGCCGCCGGTTTCCCGGCGCCCAGGAAGTGGAGCCCCGGTTCGGGGTTCACGGGCCAGGTCGGCTACCTGGTCCAACTGGCCAGGTCGTACATCCAGGCGCACGACCCGAACATCACCGACAGCAGCCTGAGCCGGGGCGGTTACCAGATCCACACCACCTTCGACAGGAAGAAGACGGCACAACTGTCCCGGGCCGTGGCGAAGGTGCGCACGGAGCGCCTCGATCCCGCGCACCGGTCGGTCGACCGGGACGTGCAGGTCGGAGCTGCCTCGGTGGATCCCAGGACCGGAAGGATCCTGGCCGTCTACGGCGGTCCCGGCTTCGACCGGGCCCACTACACGGACAACGCCGACACCTCCGGCGTCCCGGTGGGCTCGACCTTCAAACCGGTCGTCCTCGCCGCCGCTCTCCAGTACGGAGCCGTCCTGCAACCCGGAAAGTCCCCGCAGCCGATCACCCCGGCCAGCAAGTTCGACGGCGACGACGGCATCCAGATCAAGGACCAGCAGGGCCACTACGTCACCGACGACAAGGACCCCACCGGGCTGCTCCACCAGCACAACGACACCGACCAGCGCTGGGGCTACATCGATCTGCGCAAGGCGATGGAGCAGTCCGTCAACACGCCGTACGTGCAGCTCGGGGAGGACGTCGGCTACGGGAACGTCGCGGGGACGGCGGAAGCCCTCGGGCTGCGCTCCGGCAGCCTCGCCGCCCCCAGCGCCGGCTTCTACATCGGCACCTCGACACCGAGCGCCATCCGGATGGCGGGTGTCTACGCGACCTTCGCCGCCGACGGGATGCGGGCCACCCCGTATTCGGTGACCCAGGTGACCCACAACGGTTCGCCGCTGACCGGCTTCACCGCCCCGACCGCGGTACGGGCCCTGCCGGCGGCGGTCGCCGACAACGTGACCGACGTGCTCCGGGGCGTCATCGCCCGCGGCACCGGCACCAAGGCGCAGGCGCTCGGCAGGACCGCTGCCGGCAAGACCGGAACGACCGACGACTACCGCTCGGCCTGGTTCATCGGCTACACCCCGCAACTCGCCACATCCGTCGTCCTCTTCCGTGAGGACCCGAAGCACCCGCAGTTGCAGTCGCTGGTCGGTGTCGGCGGCCTGCAGAAGGTGTTCGGCGGCGACATTCCCACCGAGATCTGGACCGAGTACATGCGCGACGCCCTCGCCGGCCTGCCCGACGCCTCCTTCCCCGCGCCGGCCCCACTCGGCCGGGGTGCCGACGAGCTCGGCGCTCCGTCCCCCTCGCCCTCCCTCGCCAAGCCACCTGCCAAGCGGGGCGACAGCACCGGCAAGAAGAGGACCACCCCCCGGAACACCCCGACGACCAGCCCCGTCTGCCGCCATCGCAAGTGCCGTTGACCCGTCCTCCCGCTCGCAGGCGGGAGGCCCGGCGTCACTTCGGCGCCGGGCGGGGCGGCCCGTGGGTGTCGTACGACGCAGCCCCCGACTGCTGAGGCTTGAGCCGGTTGGGCCCGCGGAACAGGTCTCTATGTGATCTGGCCGGCCGCCCACTCGGCCCAGTCGCGGCGCATGGCGTTGAACCGCAGGCCGTACTCCAGGACGATCCGGCCGTAGGTGGAGAGGTTGTCGTCGTCCCAGTCGACGGATTCGGCGAGGCGGCGCAGGCTCTCCTCGCCCTGGGCGGACATCTCGACCAGTTCCGTGAGGTAGGCCCGCGCCTGGCCGGGAGTCAGCACGCCGAGGAAGAACACCCGCAGCAGGATGTCGCTGCGGGTGTTCCGCTGTGGTGCGGTCTCGGTCAGCCAGTGCCGCAGCTCGGCCATCCCCTGCTCGGTGAGGGCGTACTCCTTGCGGCCTCTCGGCCCCTCGGCGGTCACGGTGATCAGTCCGGCGCCCGCGAGCTTGGTCAGCTCGGTGTAGATCTGGCTCTGCGTCGCCGGCCAGACGTTGGCCAGTGATGTTTCGAACAGCTTCAGCAGGTCGTAGCCGCTGGCAGGCCGTTCGGACAGAAGCCCCAGCAAGGCGTGTCGAAGGCTCATGCCCACCACCTTACATTCCACTGTTGACATGTTCCTACAGGAAGCTCTAGCTTCGACATGTCAGAACTGGAATGTCGGTGGAATGTCGAACGGGGAGCCATCCAATGTCCTATCTGCGCACGTTCCTCCCGTGGATCATCTTCGCCGTGCTGCCGTCCGGCCAGTGGCAGTGGGCCGCCCTGGCCGCCCTGGTCGTCGCGGTGGCGGTGATCGTCCGGCAGCGCCGGGCCGGTGCCGGATTCGACGCCCTGATCATCGAGACGGGCTCCGCGGCCTTCTTCGCCGTCCTGGCCGTGATCGCCTTCACCGACCCGCACTCGCCGGTGCACGACTACTCGGCGGCTGCGTCGTCCGGCACGCTGGCGGTCGTCGCCGGGGTCTCGCTGGCCATCGGCAAACCCTTCACTCTGGGCATCGCCAAGCGCACCACGCCCCGCGAGTTGTGGGGGCTGAGGCCCTTCATCCGGACCAACGTCGTCATCACCGCCGTGTGGACCGCCGCCTTCGCCCTGACCGCCGTCGTGCTCGCCGTCGTCGCGCACGCCGGGAACGCCCACTCCACCACGGCCACCCTCATCCAGGTCGCCGGGTTCGTGATCCCGATGGTGTTCACGGTCCGCTACGTCGCCGCCGTCCAGGCCAAGGCCGGCGCCGGGGCCGCGTGAAACGTGCCGGTCGCCGCCTTGCCCCGGACCGGGCGCGGGTCCGTCAGGTGAAGCGGAACTCCTCAAGCGCGTTCACGCCTTCCTGCACGTCGACGACCCGGAACGGGCCCGGGCCTGTCTGGGCCTGCTCCAGGACGACGCGCCCGCGTACGGTTCCTTGTCCCCCGGGGAACAGACGTACGCTCGCATGCTCTTCTTCAACCTGTGGGACAACGCGGGCGGTTTCACCAGCTACCAAGACGGGCTGGAGTCACTGCGCACCCAGCGGGTGTTCCGTGACGAGCTCCGGCAGGTTCTCGCATACGTCCTCGACCAAGCCGACCATTTCCCCATCGCTCTCGAAGGCTCGCCGCCACTACGTCTACATGAGCGCGTACGAGGGCAGCCCGTTCA
The DNA here is from genome assembly GCF_042892355.1 of Streptomyces sp. NPDC001796. NCBI lineage: Bacteria > Bacillati > Actinomycetota > Actinomycetes > Kitasatosporales > Streptomycetaceae > Streptomyces > Streptomyces sp. NPDC001796. The sequence goes on from NZ_JBIAUC010000007.1 coordinate 212,447, forward strand.
CCCGGTTCCACGACCGGCTGAGCGCCGAACCGTCCTGGACCGTCCATTCCCTGCCGTTCGGGCACAACGTCATGTCCGAGTGCCCCGACGAGATCCACGCCCTCCTCATCGACGTCGCGGCCCGCGCGACCGGGTGAGACCAGCGCCTCCTGCGCAAGACCGGCTCGATGGGTTACTCCCCCGTCTCACCGTCGCTCAGTTGTCGGGCGATGTCGAGGTGGCGAACGTGGCCGGCGTACTCCTGAAGGCCGTCTGTCAGGGCAGCCGGGAACGGGAAGACCGCCACCCCTGGCGAGGTGGCGGTCTTCCCGGCTGCGGTCGCGCTCCGGGCGCGATCCCTTCGAAGCGCTATGAGGGGCTGTTGTAGCGCTCGATCACGTGGACCCGGTCGAAGGTCCAGTTGCCCGGGGCGGCGGTCCAGCCCCCCGCGGGCCCGTTGAGGGTTCCGTCGGCCTTGGTGGTCCAGGTGATGGTCTTCACCGAACCGTCGGCGTAGCCGTAGAAGGTGGCGAGGTCGTCGCGGCCGTCACCGTTGAAGTCCCCGGTCACGAGCTGCATGTGATCGCGGTAGTAGTTGCCGGCGGCGGTGGTCCACAGGTCGGTGCGGTTGCCCAACTGGCCGGAGGGGCCGGTGGGGGTGAAGCCGATCACCGCGTCGTGGCCGTCGGCGTAGTCGTACCAGACCGCGACGTCGTCACGGCCGTCGCCATTGAAGTCCCCGGAAAGGACGGTGGCCCTGGCGAAGGTCCATCCGGTCGGCGAGTTCCAGCCGGCCACGGGCTCGCCGAAGCCGCCGTCGGGCTTGGCGGGGAAGGTGAAGAATTTGACCTCACCGGTGGCGTAGCCGTAGAGGGCGGCGAGGTCGTCGCGGCCGTCGCCGTTGAAGTCGCCAGTGACGAACTTCATGTTCGTGGCCGTCCAGCCGTCCGTGCGCTGGAACGAGGAGAACGGGGCGTTGAAGCCTCCGTCGGGCTTGGCGAGGAAGGTCTGCAGCTTGTCACTGCCGTCGGCGTAGTCGTACCAGACGGCGATGTCGTCGCGGCCGTCGCCGTTGAAGTCACCGGCGTTGACGGTCATCCGGGAGAAGGTCCAGCCGGAGGTGGCCTTCCAGGAGAACTGGGGATCGGCGAAGGTGCCGTCTCCCTTGCCGAGCCAGGTGATCAGAGCGACTTCGCCGCTGTCGTACCCGTAGAAGGCAGCCACGTCGGCGATGCCGTCCCCGTTGAAGTCACCGGTGACCCTCTTCATGTGGGAGGCCACGTAGTTGCCTGCGGGGGTCTGCCAGCCGCGGGCGGGGGCGCCGAAGCCGCCGTCGGGGGTGGCGGGGAATGTGTGGATCTGGTCGCTGCCGTCGGCGTAGTCGTACCAGTCGGCCATGTCGCTGCGGCCGTCGCCGGTGTAGTCGTGGCGGACGGTGGTGCCCGCGGCCCACTGCGACTCGCCGTTGGCGTTGTAGATGACGAAGTTGCCGCTGTCCTGCAGAACCGCCTTGCCACCGGGAGCCGTGGTTCTGGACTGCCACAGGACGGTGGTGCCGTCGGTGTCGACGACGGCGAGGTTCCCGTTGGCGTCGAAGCGGGCGGTCGCGCCGGGGTGACCCCCGGTCTTGGTGGACCACCTGGTGGTGCCCGCGTTGGAGACCACGACCAGGTTGCCGTCGGACTGCAGGGTCAGCCGGGCGGCGTTGGAGGTCAGGCTGTCGCCCGCCCTCAGCACGGTGCCGGCCGCGAGCGTGTTGCCGTGGGCGACGTTGTCCAGCCGGGTGGAGACGGCGTCGGTGCGGGTCTCGGACGAGTCGATCCCGAAGCAGCCGCCCTGGTAGGACTGGCTGCTGAGGGCGACCAGTTCGGTCCTGCCGTCCTTCTGCCGTACGATCGGCCCGCCCGCGTCGCCGGCGCAGATGGCGTCCCCCGCCGTCTTGCCGTGCATGGCGATCGTCGTGCCGTTCACGGAGTCGACCGTGAAGGTGGCGGTGTGGAGTTTGAGCGGTGCCCACTCGTCCTTGGTGCGGCCATATCCGGCCGCCGTCAGCTCCTCGCCGGCGGCGGGTGCGGTGCTGGCGAACGCGACCGGCGTGATCCCGGTGGTCGGTGAAGCCAGACGGCCCAGCACCAGGTCCCGGTCATCCCGGGGGACGAGTTCGACCACGTCACGGGTCTGGCCACCGGTGGTGGTCAGATCGGTGCGGCCGATGGTGGCCGTGGTCTTCCACTTCGGCTTGCCGGGGGTCACCTGGGTCGCGTCGTCCGCGGCGAAGCAGTGCGCGGACGCGGCGATCCACTGCGGCGCCACCAGTACCGCGGAACAGGCACGCAGGCCGTCCCCTATGTCCAGACGGGCGGTGAAGGCATAACTGTCGTCGGTGGGGGCAGGGCCGGTGACGGCGGACGCGGGCGGGGCGCACAGAGCGGCCGGGCCGGCGAGGAGTGCGGCGACGAGTGCGGCGACGCGCACGTGTCTGGTGTGTCGCATGACGTGAATTCCTGGGAGTGAGGTCTGCGGGGCCGATGACCGGCCGCCGGCGGAACGGGGCAACGGAGGCTGCGCGAGGGCTACTTGGAGGACCTGATCTCCACGAGCATGAACGCACGGCCCTGGTCGTCGGCGCTCTCCCCGACCGCGGTCCAGGCGTTCTTGCCGACGTCGAAGGACTTCTGCTCCGTGCCGGTGGTCATGTCCACCTGCGTCGCGTAGTCGTTGCCCTTGATCCCGTAGACGGAGGGGATCTCCAGGGTGAGCCAGCCGGAGTTGCCGGTGACCTGGAAACAGATCTTGTCCTTGTTGCGCGCCCAGACCTCGAGCTGCCCCGTTCCGCTCACGCAGTCGGCGAGCGTGATGTGTCCGTCGCCCCGTTTGAGGACGATGTGCTTCTCCGCCAGGATCTTGTCCGCCTGCGGGTAGTCGAAGTTCTCCACGGCGTAGCCGGGAGCTTCACCGGCGACGGGCGCGGCCGCGTGTGTTCCGGAGTTCCCGGAGGCGGAGGTGCCGCCCGGGAGGGCCAGCCAGGTCAGCGCGCCGGCCACTGCTGCTGCCAGCACGGTACCGACGAATCTCTTGTTTTTCGGCCTTGCCGCGATTGCGCTACGCGCCTTCATTGAAGTCCTATGGGTTGATTCTGATGGGTACGCCAGAACGCGTTCAGTACGTGGGTCGGGCCGCGACGGGCAGGGTGGCAGAAGTCGGCGCGAAATGAGCACCCTCAGAAATGCACATGGCCATGGAACCGCCCCCCGGAAATGAGCTGTCGACGGGAGAGACCCCATCTGGGGATCACAGTGTGAAACTCACCCGCAGTCTCGTTCATCCAAGCTGGAATTGTTGATTGCCGTCCACCGGACGAAGAGTGAAAAAAGGTTGCTTTGCAAGAGTCCCGCATGGCGTGTGTCACACGAAGAAAGTGCCGTGGTCACCCGTGTAAAGGTTTTCGTCACCTCGTTGTGCGAGCAGCCACCGTTTTTCTGGCCACCTCCGCCTTACTGGTTTTCGCGGTCGGGTCCTCGATCCACCGGTCCTGTCTTCGACCGCGGGCTTACGCCCGGTTCGGGTTCGAGGCAGGTTCCGGCGAGGAATGTGGTGAAGAGGTCGGGATGGGGCTGGGCGACGGTGAGCCGGCTCTGCTGCCGAGCGCGGCGTTTCACCCGGCGGCTCCTGCGGCCGGAGCGCGTCCGCCACCCGCGGGCGGCGCCGTCGCGGCTCAACCCGGTTGGGAATCCGGGAAGTTCGCTTCGCCTTGGGTCCCCGTCATGCCACAGACGGCCGACTCGCCGAACGGCGCATCGAAGATCAGTGATGACTCCACGTGTTCCCCCTCCATGGACCTGGTGTCACGCACACGCAGGGAGCCGTCAGGAATGGTCATTTCCCGAGTCGGACACTCGAAAGCCTGCACGTGGCAGATAAAGCTGATCGAGATGATCCTTGGCTTGCCGTATGCAGAAACGAGGGCGAGGAGAGCCGGCGCAAGCATCTCCAGCGCGATTCCATTCATCCTGCACGGAACGGCCGCAGAGGGATTGGGACACCCCTGCCGCCAGCGTGTGACCTGAACACGTTAACTCCCGGTTGTTCACCTGTCCAGCAAGGCGAAACGGACAACCACACCAAAAACAGACAAGAAAGTTGTAGAAATCTGGAATATCTGGGTGGCCGTGCTGGTCATTGTGAAGAAACGGTGAAGATGATGTACAAGAATAATGGGTTGCCTTGATCCCTGTAAAGATCAGGCAAGGAAATCCGTTCGCGCCTGATGAATCCTTCGGTGATTCCCGGATGTCGCAGCATTCGGACAACCGGGCCAGATCGGGAGGACCTGCCGGTCATTTATCTGTACTCCTTTGCTTGCACCGAAAAACTGTGTGAGGATCCCCTTTCGGTTGGCGCGCAGGAGAAGTGATGGGGGAAAAGTCACCGTGCGCCGATATGGAGCGGCCTGCACTCGAGCGGCACGGTCACAGCTGCCGAGGGCCGCAGGGCCGTACGCCCAGGGCGCCCGCCGCGATTGCCGCCTCGCCCTCCACCGGCCTCGACGAGATGTCCGCCCATCGGTGTCGCGTGCCGCCAGCCACTTCGCCCTGTCAGTCAGCACCTTGAGGACGACACACATATGCAGACAACTTTCTGGAGCAGACGGCGCCTCCTGACTGTGGCGGCTGCCACCGCGGCAGCGTCGGCGCTGCCGCTGACCAAGGCGCCCCGGGCCTTCGCCGACACGGGTGGCACCCCCGACATCCCCTCGCTCCCCGACACACCGCGGGCCAAGGCCGTCGCCGCGTGGCAGGGCGGCGGCAAGGCGACCAAGGCCGCGGCGGCCGCCGCGCTCGCCGGCACCGACGCGGACGTCGAGGCGTTCCTCACCACGGCGTTGCCGGCCGCCATCGCCGAGGACAACCGGGCCGCCGTCTTCAAGACGCTCTCTCTCGCCGGCAAGGGCACGACCGCCGAGATCTCCCGTGTGCTGGAGGCGGGGGACGCCGAGATCTCGGCCTTCCTCGCCGGTGGGTACAGGACGGCGCAGATGGAGGACATGCGGGTCCTCGCCCTCACGCTGAAGTCGTTGGGCGGCAGTGGCGTGCAGGCGGCCGCGGACACCGCCATCAACGACGGTTCCGGCGACGCGCTGCTGAAGTTCATCACCGACACCCAGTTCTCCGCGCGTCTGGAGGACGAGACCGTTGAGGTCTTCAAGATCCTCAAGGGTGCCGGGCCCGAGCTCACCAAGTACGCGCGGCGCGCCCTGGACGACGGCGGCGCCGACGCCATCCGCTGGTTCCTGGAGATCGGGCAGAACATCGCCCGGGCCCGGGACGACGAGGCCGCCACCATCGAGCAGCTCGTCGCGGTCACCGAACGGCAGTCCAAGCGCGCCCAGTTGTCGACGGAGAAGGCGAAGGAGGAGTCGGACAAGGCGAAGACGGCCGCCGCCGAGGCCAAGAAGGCCGCGCTGGAGGCCGCCGACGAGGCGCAGGCCGCCAAGGAGGACGTCGCCAAGTCCGCTGCCGCCGCCCGCAAGGCCGCGAGCGCCGCCAAGGGCGCGGCCAACGCCGCCTCCATCGCCATCTCCGCCTCGTACGCCGCCCAGACCGCGGCCCGCAAGGCCGCCTGGGCCGCGCACGCCGCGACGTCCGCCGCCGCCACGGCCGCATACGCCGCCTCCGCCGCGTACCAGGCCGCCATGGCCGCCTCCAAGGACGCGTCGAAGACGGCGGCCGCGAAGGACGCCGCGATCGCCGCCCGCAACGCCGCTGCCCAGGCGCGTACCGCCGCCAAGGCCGCCGACGCCGCCAAGATCGCCTCCGCCCAGTCGGTCGCGGCCGGCAACTCGGCTGCCGCCGCCGCCCGTGACTCCGCCGCCGCGGCGAACGCCTCGGCCACTGCCGCCACCGCTGCCGGCGCGGCCAACTCCGAGGCCGCCGCCGCGCGCGCCGCCGCCGCCGAAGCCGACGCCCAGGCCGCACGCGCCACCAGGGCCGCCTCCTCCGCGCAGTCCCTGGCCAACACCGCGGCGAACGCCGCCGGGGCCGCCCGCGACGCGGCCAACTCCGCGGCCGACCACGCGGAGAAGGCGGCCGCCGCGGCCGACGAGGCAGTCAAGTACGCGGGTCAGGCGCTCGACTTCGCCAACAAGTCCACCGCGTACGCCAATGACGCCCAGGCGGCGGCCGATGCCGCGGTCAAGGCCGTCCTGGACGCGAGGGACGTGGAGCAGAAGGCGCGCGACGCGGAGCAGGCCAAGCTCGACGAGTACACCGAGCAGGGCAAGGCCGACGCCGCCGCGCTCGCCGCGCTCGAGCAGCGGGACAACGAAGCGGCCCGCAACCAGCTGACCCAGCAGCAGGCCACGGACTCGGCCACGCTGGACCTGATCGCGGCGGCCGAGAAGGCGTTCAAGGACGGCGACCACCCGACCGCCGTCGGCCACGGCCGCAAGGCCTGCCTCGCTCTGCTGTCGTCGCACGGCACCTGGACCCGCGAAGCCGCGGCGTTCGCGCTCGCCGCCGGTGACGAGTCGATCCTGACCTGGATCGACACCGACCGGACCATCGCGCAGAAGCAGGACGACCGCGAGACCGTCCTCTTCCTGAGCACCGTCTCCACAGCCGGTGTGGCGGCCGCGGCACAGGCGGCCCTGGAGTCCACGGACGAGGCCGCGCCCACCGCCTTCCTCACCACCGGCGCGATCGAGGCGGCCAAGGAGGACCAGACTGCGGCGATCTTCCGGATCCTCGGCAACAACCCCGGCAACGCGGTCAGGCGGGCGGCGAACGACGCGCTCAACGACGGGTCGGCCAAGGCGGTGCACGAGTTCTTCACCGTCAAGTACGCGCCGGCCCAGGCCGAGGACGACAACGTGGCCGTCTTCTCGGCCATCGGCTCCGCGGGCCCGTACACCAAGATGATGGCGACCGTGGCGCTCGAGGGCCCGAGCTGGATGCGCCGCAACTTCGTCTCCACCGTCTACCAGCGGACGCTGCAGCTCGACGCGGACTCCGCCGCCCACATCGCGGCGATGCAGGCCTTGCTGGCGCACGCCGCAAAGCTGGCGCAGGACGCGACGACGAACGCGGCCCACGCGCAGAAGGTCGCGGCGGAGGCGCGCAAGGCGTCGGACGAGGCGCAGAAGTGGGCCACCGCCGCCACGAACTCCGCCGCCAAGGCGCAGACGTACAAGCAGCAGGCGCAGGCGAACGCGGACGCCGCGGAGAAGTCCGCGGCCGACGCCCAGGCCTCCGCCGACAAGGCGAAGAGCGCGGCGCTGGCCGCCCGGGGCGCCTCACGGCGCGCCAACTACTCGGCGAACCAGGCGACCGCCGCCGCGGCGGCGGCGACCATCTCCGCCAACAACGCGCAGGCTTCCGCCAATGCGGCCGCCGCGTCCGCGCTCCAGGCCGGAAAGGACGCAACGACGGCTGCGAAGGCCGCGTCCGAGGCGAAGCACATCGCCGCCACCAAGCGCAGGCAGGAGCAGATCGCGGCGGCCAAGGCGGCCGCGGAAGCGGCCGCGAAGGCCAAGCAGAACGGCGTCGATCAGGCGGACAACGCCGACAACGACGCGGCGAAGGAACCGTACAGGTTCCTGGGCGGCACGGCGAAGGACTGGAAGGGTGTCGCCGACACGCTCGGCACCATCTCCACGTACACGGGCTACGCCGCCGCCCTGTCGCTGCTGGTGCCCCCGCCGGCGGGCGAGGTCCTCTACGGCGTCTTCGGCGGCGTCTCCCTGATCACCGGTGTGGCCAGCACCGTCATCTACGGGTTCGCCGAGGGGCCGTTCTCCGCGGACTGCCTGAACTCGGCGTTCGGTGTGGCCGTGGGTGTCTTCACCACCGGCCTTCCGTGGGGCAAGTTCGGCGGGGTGATCGGCGACGCCCTCGGCCCGCTCGAACACGGCGCACTGTCCGTCGGCGCCCAGATCCAGCGCGTCGGTACGGCGGCCCTGTCACCGGCCACCGGTGCCATCGTCTCCGCCGGAAAGGCCGTGGGCGACGCGGTCAGTGACACCTGGCATGACCTGACGCCATGGTAAGAGCTCACGTCACCACAGACGGCTGGGTCCTCATCGCCGGCGCCGCCACCATCGTCCACCTGGTGGCGATGCGCTGGTGCATGCCCACCCCCAAGGCGAAACAGCGCGTGTCCGTGGCGCCCTTCGTCGGCCTGGTCCTCCTCGTGCCCGCGGCCGTGGTGAGGGGTTACTCCCTCTCCCACACGCTGTACTTGTACAGCTGCGTCCTGCTCGCGTTCGTCGTCATGCTGGTCCCGGTGCGGAAGCGGGTGATGGCCGACATCGTCGAGCAGCAGCGGAAGCCCTGGGAAAAGGTCCCGTTCAACGTGGTGAGCCTGTACTGGGTGGCCTTCTCGTTCACCGGCTGCGTCATCGCGACGGTCTGTCTGTGGCCGGTCCTCGAATAGCGTGACGCGGAGCGTAAAGGGCGGCGCACGCCCGTGGTCCGGGTGTGCGCCGCCTTCGGCGTCCGCGCGGCGGCCATCGCCCTTCAGTGTCCGCGGCCGCCGGCACGCCAGTGCCGGCGAGCCCGGCGGCCGCCGCGGCCCTGCAGTAAAAGCACTTGGTGGGGCGGCACTTGAGTCACTAGTCTGCAGGCAGCCGTGACACCGACCGAGGAGGTGAGACCCATGAAGGCTGTATCCGTGTGGGTGCTCCCCCTCGTCTTCACGGCCGGCGACTGACGTAGGTGTCGCCGGGAGCGCCTCGACAACAAGGCACTCCCGAAAGGCAACACCTATGTACTCTCACTCTCTGAAGTTCACCGCCGAGTCGTCGGCGAACGGTGTCCGAGAACGCGACTTCACCGTGGGCGAGATCCCCGGCGTGCTCTGGTCGCCGGCTTCCGGCGCCGATCGCGCTCCCCTGGTGCTGATGGGGCACGGTGGCGGCACGCACAAGAAGTGGCCGGCGATGACGGGCCGCGCACGCCTCCTCGTGACCGGTTGCGGCTTCCACGTCGCCTGCATCGACGCACCCGGTCACGGCGACCGGCCGCGCACGGCGCACGACGAGCAGGAGATCGCCGAGCTGTATCGGGCGAGGGCGGCGGGCGAGCCGGAAGGCCCGATCGTCGTCCGCTACAACGCCCACCTGGCCGCGCGCGCCGTGCCCGAGTGGCAGGCGACCCTGGAAGCCCTCCAGGAACTGCCGGAGATCGGCGCCGAAGGGCCGGTCGGCTACTACGGTCTGAACATGGGCACCGCGATCGGGGTGCCGTTGACCGCGATCGAACCCAGGATCAGCGCCGCGGTCTTCGGTCTCCACTGGCCCGACGCGCTGGCCGAGACGGCGAAGCAGATCACCATTCCCATAGAGTTCGCGCTCCAGTGGGACGACGAGCACATCCCGCGCGAGTCCGGTCTGGCGTTGTTCGACGCCTTCGCCTCCGAGGAGAAGACGTTGCACGCCAACACGGGCAGGCACAAGGAGCTGCCCAGGTTCGAGTCCGACAGCGCGGCGCGGTTCTTCGCACGGCACCTCGGCGGGGTCGTCACCTCACCGGCCTGACCCGGTGGGGGATCGGCGCCCGGCACCGACAGGGCCGGGCGCCGTCGGCCAGACGGCCGCTACCTCCGTACCCAGAGGCAGAAGGGATGCCCCGCCGGGTCGTACAGGACGCGTACGTCGTTCTGAGGTTGGAAGTCCGCCACCGTGGCGCCCAGCGCGCGGGCGTGTTCGACGGCTGTCGGCAGGTCGGTCACCTCGATGTCCAGGTGCATCATCATCTGCTGGTCGGACGGGGTGGAGGGCCAGCGCGGGCGCCTGTAGGACGGCTCAGTCTGGAACGACAGTCCGGCGGTGCCGTCGGGTGGCCCGATCTCGACCCAGCCCGGCTGTTCCTTCCGCACCGGCCAGCCGAGCAGGTCCTGGTAGAAGCGGGCGAGGTCGTGGGCGTCGCGCGCGTCCAGGGTGGTCGCGGAGAGTGTGAAACGTGGTTGCGGCTTCATGGGGTCCTGGTGCCCCGGTTTGTCGGCGGGAGACCGGCACGTCGACGTTCGGGCCGCTACTCCTGCGGTGGCGCCGGAGCGCGGTGACGCTCCGGTTGCCGCCCGGCGCCACGGCGGAACAACGCCGTCCAGAGGAAGGGTTCCCCGAAGTGCGGGGAGGCCGGTGGCTCGTCGTGCATGCGGCGCAGTTCGATCTCCTCCAGGTCGGAGAAGATCCGGCGCAGGGAGTCGGGAGTGTGGGCCCGGCCGCCCTTGAGGCCGCCCTCACGGTAGAAGTCGAAGTCGTCGAGCTCCGAGCCCATCGCGCCGGCCGCGAAGCGACCGCAGTGGGGAGCGCTGCCGAACACGGCCGTGAAGGGCCTGTGGGGTTACGCGTTCTCTTCGCCGTTGAGTCGGCGGAGCAGGCCGAGCAGTGTCTCCCGGTCCGCGGCCGGCAGGGCGGCGAAGCATTCGGCGAGTACGTCGTCGGCGACCTTGCCTCCCCTCACCAGGACCTGTTCGCCGGCGGGTGTCAGGTGGTGCTCGATGCGTCGGCCGCGGCCCGGGCGGCGTTCGATCAGGCCCTGGGCGGTCAGGCGGGTCGCGAGGGTGCCGAAGGCCTGTTCGGTCTGGAAGGTCGCAGCGGCGAGTTCGCGGGCCGACGCCCCGGGGGAGCGGCTGATCGCCCGAAGGGCGTCCCACTGGGCGAGCGTCGTCCCCACGGCCGCGAGCGCGCTGTCGAGCGCCCGGTGCTGCCGGTACTGGGCCTGCTTGACCGCCCTGCCGAGGACTTGAAGGTCGCCGAGGTCGCCGCGCGAGAAGTGCATGGCGCAAGTCTACGCCGCGACTAAGCTAGCTTAAATAAGCATCTTTAGTTACTGTGGCCGCATGCAGACAGAGACCACAGCGGTCGTCCACGACGACCTGCCCCTCACCTTGTCGGAAGCCGGCCACGGCAGGCCGGTCCTGATCCTGCACGGCGGTGGAGGCCCGGCCACGGTGGCCGGTCTGGCCGCGCGCCTCTCCGAGCGCGCGCACACCCTCACGCCCGTGCACCCCGGATGGGACGGCACCCACCGGCCCGGGTGGCTCACCGGCGTCGACGACCTGGCCCTCGCCTATCTGCACCTGCTGAGCGAACGGAAGCTGGACGACGTCCTCGTCGTCGGCTCCTCGCTCGGCGGCTGGATCGCCGCCGAGATGGCCGTGCGCGACACGGCCGGGATCATCAGCGGCCTCGTCCTGATCGACGCCGTGGGCGTGCGCATCGAGTCGGCACCGATCACCGACTTCTTCGCCCTCGACGCCCGCGGCGTCGCCGAGCACTCCTGGCACGACCCGGACCGCCACTACGTCGACCCGGCCGGCATTCCCTCCGACCAACTCGCCGTCCGCCAGGCCAATATGACCACCCTGCGCATCCTGGCCGGCGAGCCCTACATGCACGACCCCAAGCTGCTGCGCCGGTTGGGCCGTGTCCGGGTTCCCGCCCTCCTGGTCTGGGGCGAGAGCGACCGTATCGTCAGCCCCGCCTACGGCGCCGCGTACGCCGAGGCCTTCGGTGACGGTCGGCTCGAGGTCGTCCCGAAGGCGGGCCATCTGCCGCACATCGAGCAGCCGGACGTCACCTTCGCGCACATCGCCGCGCACATGGAGGGGCGGGCGCCGCTCGTCGTACACGAGTGACACCCGCTCCTCCGGGCCGCGCCTCCAGGCGTCAGCCGAACATGCCCGGCCGGTAGTCCCCCGCCGGCTGCCGGACGATGACGTTCACACGGTTGTAGGCGTTGATCAGGGCGATCAGGGACACGAGGGCCGCGAGCTGGTCCTCGTCGTAGTACTTGGCGGCGTTCGCCCATACCTCGTCGGTGACGCCACCGGCCGCGTCCGCGATGCGGGTGCCCTGCTCGGTCAGCTCCAGGGCGGCGCGCTCCGCGTCGGTGAAGACCGTGGCCTCCCGCCAGGCGGCGATCAGGTTGAGGCGGAGGGAGGTCTCCCCGGCGTGGGCGGCGTCCTTGGTGTGCATGTCGGTGCAGAAGCCGCAGCCGTTGATCTGGCTGGCTCGGATCTTCACCAGTTCCTGGGTCGCGGCCGGGAGGGCCGAGTCCGACACGGCCTTGCCCGCGGAGTTGATGTGCTTCAGGAACTTGGCCGCGGCCTGGTTGCCGAAGAGGTTGAGACGGGCGTCCATGGTGATCTCCCCATACCTTGCCGTGTCGACGGTTACGCAACAAGGACAGGGCGACCCGGCGCGGATGTGACACGCAGACGGGCCGGGTCGGTGTGATGTGCGTCACTTGCCCGTCTTCAGGGACGCACTGACGGTCGCGTGCAGGCGTTCCGGCTGGTCCAGCGTCGCTTCGGTCGTGAGGGAGCGGTCCCCGCCGCGGAGCGAGGAGCCGCGCCGCTGGGGGCGCGGCCCCTCGCTCCGCGGTCATGGGGGTGATCACATATGCGTGGGCGCCGGTGTCACACCGCCGGCGCCAGTTCCGCCTTTCCGAACAGCAATGCGTAACCGGAAGGGAGTTGGCGGAGCAGACGAGCCGTCAGGTCGTCGCCCACCAGGGCGGGCAGCGTGCTGAGGACCGCACTGACGTCCCAGCGCGCCGTCGCCGGTGTGGCGCCCTCGATACGGGTCGCCACCGCGTCCACGAACTCGGGCGCCGCAAGCGGCCGTGTCACCGGGATCTGCGAAGCGATCAGGCGCGCCGCTTCCTCGGGGAGGCGGCGGGCCAGTTCCACGCGCTCGTCGCCGATCACATGTCCGCCGAGGGCGGAGAGCACGATGCGGGTGATGCGCTCGGCCTCCTTGATGGTCGTGTACTGGCCGGATTCCTGCACCGCCTCGACCAGCCGGGACCAGTCGGGCCGGGTCGTCGCCTCCACCGCGCTCGGCGCGTCCAGGATTGCCGTATCGATCGCGCCCATCGTCGCCGCTCCGGTCGCCGCCGCTCTCGTCGTGGTCGTACTCATCGTGCGGGTACTCCTCCGTTTCGCTTCCCCACCCGGTCCCCTCCCGGGTACCCGGTTGCCGTCGCCCGTCCCGCGACGATTCGGACACAGGACGGGCGCTTTTTTGCCGGTGGACGTCAGCTGCTGAGCTGCTTGCGCTTGTCGCCGCCCGTGATCTGGATGCGGCGCGGCTTGGCCTCCTCGGCGACGGGGATGCGGAGGGTGAGGACGCCGGCGTCGTACGAGGCGTCGATGCGTTCCGTGTCCAGGGTGTCGCCCAGGAAGAGCTGGCGGGTGAAGGTTCCGGTGGGGCGCTCGGCCACGAGCATGTCGGCGCCTTCGGGGGCCGCGGAGCGGCGCTCGGCGCGGACGTTCAGCACGTGGCGTTCGACATCCAGGTCGATCGACTCGGGGTCGACGCCGGGGAGGTCGAAGTGGACGACGAGTTCGTCACCGGAACGGTATGCGTCCATCTGCATCGCCGCTGGACGTGCGGCGCCGCCGAAGACCTGCTGGGTGAGCCGGTCGAGCTCGCGGAACGGGTCGGTGCGCATGAGCATCACAGGTCACTCCCTTCCTGAGGTGCTGCTGTGCGATGCCCTTTACGACTTCTTATATAGCGCGGAGGCAGAAAGTTGACAAGCTCCGACTCAAGTTGCTGGGAGGGCGGTGTTTGCGCAGGTGAGGCGGGGCTTCGGGCCGGGCGTGACCGGCGCGTACGGGAAGGCGGTGGTGGCGCGCCGGGGCGTGCCCCCGCGCCGCGAAGCGCCCGCGCAGAGTTAGCCTCGATCGATCACACACACGCACCAGCAGGAGGCAGGCAGCGATGGCGAAGGTTCCCACAGCTCTGGTCGCCGCGAGCGGGCTCGTCGGCGGGTACGGGGTCGCCCGCTGGACCAGGAAGCGGCAGTTGGGCGGGGCCGTGCTGGCCGTCGCGGGCGCCGCGGCCGCGCAGCAGTGGCGGCGTCAGGCCGGGGGCGTGGCCGCCGGGGCGCTGACCGCCGCGTACGTGGCCGCGTTCGCCGGGTCGCACCCGCTGGCCAAGAAGGTGGGCGCGTGGCCGTCGGTGTTCGGGGTCGCCGGGGCCGTCGCGCTGGCGTCCTGGGCCGTGGCCGACCGGCGCGGCTAGGAGAGGCCGACGGGCCCGCTCGGCTCGGCTGAAAGGCACTGTTCCGCGCAGCCGCTCTGATCGGGAGGACAGGCCCTGGCCAAGTCCCGGACCCTCACAACGGATTGGTGAGCGTCAACTCCTCCGCCTCCTTCGCCCATTCCCCCCGGAACGCCCGCGCCACCCCCGCCGCGACCAGTACCCCGGCCGCGATCAGCAGCGTGAAGAAGCCCCAGGCCAGGGGCCACAGCGAGGCATCCGGGCCCGGGTGGGCGCGCAGGGAGACGTGCATCAGCGTGGCCGGGGGTGCCGCCACCAGCAGCAGGGGCCAGCCGAGGTCGTCCCAGTGGCCGAAGTAGGCCGCGAGGAGCAGCAGGGCCAGCGCGAGGAAGAGGACGCCGACGACCGTCACAGGGGTCGTCTCCTCGGGGGCGGTGGGGCGGTTGCGCAGGTCCCACGGCAGGCACAGGAGGTACGCCCCGGCCGCGAGCGCGGCGCCGAGCAGGCGGATCAGCCAGCGCTCGGGCCAGGGGCGCCTTCGCATGGGGCGGAACAGCTTCTCGGTCATACGTACGAGGGTGGCCGCGGAGCGGCGGGGTCGGGAGAGTACGGATACTCAGATCCCCACCGCTGCGCGGCCACCGGTGCCGCCTCCTACGCGTCGCCTGTGCGGCCCCTTACGGCGTCGCCTGTGCCCCTCGCGTCGTCGTCGCCGCCGTCAGCGGCCGGGCGATGTCCTCCAGCGAGCGCCGTTCCGCACGTACCGCGAGCAGGGCGGCGACCAGGCCCGCCGCGCACATCACCGCCGCGCCGATCTGGAAGGCGAGGACCGTGTCGGCGACCTTGCCGGTGCCGGTGAGGTCCGCGAACAGGATCGGGCCGGTGACACCGCCGGCCGCGGTGCCGATCGCGTAGAAGAAGGCGATGCACATGGCCCTGGTCTCCATCGGGAACACCTCGGAGACCGTCAGATAGGCGCTGGAGGCGCCCGCCGAGGCGAAGAACAGCACCGCGCACCAGCAGGCCGTCAGCGTGCCCGCGCCCAGCGAGCCCCGGTCGAACAGCCAGGCCGTGCCGAACAGCAGCACACCGGAGATCAGGTACGTCGAGGAGATCATCACCCGGCGGCCGACCGTGTCGAAGAGCTTGCCGAGCAGCAGCGGGCCCATGAAGTTGCCGATCGCGATGACGGCGAAGTAGTAGCCGGTGTGGTCGGCGGGCACGTCGAAGAACTTGGTCAGGATCGCGCCGAAGCCGAACGTGATCGCGTTGTAGAGGAACGCCTGGCCGATGAAGAGGGAGAAGCCCAGCACGGTGCGCCTGCGGTAGTCGTGGAAGACCGTGCGGGCGATGGTGCCGAAGCCGATGCTCTCGCGCTGGTGGATGGTGATGGTGCCCTCCGGCTCCGGAAGCCGCTCCCCCCGTTCCTCCTCGATCCGCCGTTCGATGCCGGAGACGACCTGTTCCGCCTCCTGTTCGCGGCCGTGGATCAGCAGCCAGCGCGGGCTTTCGGGGACGTGCCGCCGTACCAGCAGGATGACCAGGCCGAGTACGACGCCCAGGGCGAAGGTCAGCCGCCAGCCCACGTCCTTCGGCAGGATCGCGGTGTTCAGGGCGACGATCGACAGCAGCGCGCCGCCGACGGCGCCCACCCAGAAGCTGCCGTTGATGATCAGGTCGACCCGGCCGCGGAACTGCGCCGGGATCAGTTCGTCGATCGCGGAGTTGATGGCCGCGTACTCACCGCCGATGCCGAAGCCGGTCAGAAAGCGGAAGAGGAAGAACCACCAGGAGTTGAAGGACACCGCGGTCAGGGCGGTGGCGCCGAGGTAGACCGCGAGAGTGATCATGAAGAGTTTCTTGCGTCCGAACCGGTCGGTCAGACGGCCCCAGAACAGGGCGCCGGAGCAGGCACCCGCCACGTACAGGGCGGCCGCGAGACCGGTGACCTGGCTCGAGCTGATCGCGAGTCCGCTGCCCGGCTCGGACAGACGGCTGGCGATGTTGCCGACGACCGTGACCTCCAGGCCGTCGAGGATCCACACCGTGCCGAGGCCGATCACGATCGTCCAGTGCCAGCGTGACCAGGGCAGACGGTCGAGACGGGCGGGTATGGCGGTGGTGACCGTGCCAGGGCGTGGCGCGGTGATCGACATGGCTCCCTCCTCACGGGCGTCGGGGTGACGCCGCATGCGCCCCGGGTTCCCGCACCGGCGCCGGTTACGCTCCCAGCGCCCGCGACACCGTGTAGATCAGCAGCCCGGCCAGCGAACCCACCACCGTGCCGTTGATCCGGATGAACTGCAGGTCACGGCCGATGTGCGCCTCGATCTTGCGGGTGGTGTGGCCGGCGTCCCAGCTCGCGACCGTGTCCGTGATCAGGGAGGTGATCTCCCTGCGGTAGGTCGTCACGACGTGCACCGCGGCGCCCTCCACCCAGGAGTTCACC
The DNA here is from genome assembly GCF_042892355.1 of Streptomyces sp. NPDC001796. Classification (NCBI taxonomy): domain Bacteria; kingdom Bacillati; phylum Actinomycetota; class Actinomycetes; order Kitasatosporales; family Streptomycetaceae; genus Streptomyces; species Streptomyces sp. NPDC001796. Next base: position 228,886 of record NZ_JBIAUC010000007.1, read on the forward strand.
TTGCCCTGCGTCCTGGGCTCGGTGGCCATACGGGCGCCCAGCGACAGCAGCGACGCCCGCACCCGCAGCCGCAGCTCGCTGCGCTCGTCCTCCGCCGCCGAGACGATCATGGATCGTACGGCCGTCCAGGCGGAGGCGATCAGGTCCTGCACCTCGCCGCGGCCCAGCACCTCGCCCTTGAGCCGCTCCACGCGCGCCCGGGTGTCGGTGTCGGACTGCAGGTCGGAGGCGAAGTCGGCGAGGAACCGGTCGAGGGCGCCGCGCGCGGGGTGCGTGGGCGCGTCCCGCATCTCGGTGACGAAGCGGAGCAGCTCCTTGTAGACCCGCTCACCGACCTTCTTGTCCACGAAGCGGGGCGTCCAGCCGGGGGCGCCGCCCTGGACCGCGGCCATCACCTGGTCGTCGTGCAGGACGAGCCAGTCGTGGGCGCGGGCGCAGACCAGGTCGACGATCCGCCTGTGGCCGCCGTCCGCGACGACGCGCTCCAGCAGCTTGCCGAGCCCGGGCGCGATCTCCTGGGCGTCGGCGCGGCGGGTGATGGCCTCGCCGACCACCGCCTGCACGTCGGAGTCGCGCAGCACGGTCAGGGCCCCGCGCAGGGCCGTCGCCAGCTCGGCCGTCACCCGGTCGGCGTGCTCCGGCTCGGCGAGCCAGGCGCCCAGACGGCTCGCTATGCCGACGGCGCGCAGCCGCTGCCGTACGACCTCCTGGGACAGGAAGTTCTCCCCGACGAACTCGCCGAGGGAGACGCCGAGCTGGTCCTTCTTGTTCGGGATGATCGCCGTGTGCGGGATCGGCAGGCCGAGCGGATGACGGAAGAGGGCCGTGACCGCGAACCAGTCGGCGAGCGCGCCGACCATGCCCGCCTCGGCGGCCGCCGCCACATAGCCCGCCCAGGGCCCCGCGCCCGTGTTCTGCGCCCATCTGGCCAGCGCGTACACCACCGCGACCAGCAGCAGCAGCCCGGTCGCCGTGCCCTTCATCCGGCGTACGCCCCGGCGCTTCTCCTCGTCGGCAGGGCTGAAGGACGTCATCGCCCGGCCTGCGGCGACGCCCGGGCCGGACGGCTGCCGCACCGTCACCTCGTCGTCCGTCTTCGTCCGTTCCATCCACTCCACCCGTCCGCGTCCCCCGTACACATTGTCCCTTCCCGACCGACTCATGGAACGGAACAGGAGTTCCCGACGTCTTGTCCGGAGAGGGAAGATTCGGGGGCTTTCCATGGTTACGTCGGGGGTTTCCCCCAAGGGGCCGGCCCAGGGCCGCGCCGGTTCCTCTACGCCCCATGACGCATCATGAGAAATGATCAATACGGAGCTCCGGGCTCCGCTCCCCCTAGGAGACAACGCAACCGCGTGACCAGGAAACACGGTTATGCCCTGCTGGCGGCTGTCCTGACGATCGTTCTGACCGTCTCGGCCGCCATATACATCGGCGTCACGGCCGGTGACGGCGGCCGCCGTGGCACGCTCGTCGCCGACCACCCCACCCCGCCGAACGCCGCCGAACCCGCCTCCACCGGCATCTGGGTGGGCGCCTGGGCGGCCTCGCCGTCCGGGGCCGAGCCCGGCACCCGGGCGACCGGCATGGCGGGCAGGTCCGTCCGCAACGTCGTACACGTCGGCGTCGGCGGGACGAGTGCCCGCATCACGCTGTCCAATCTCCACGGCGGACAGCCGCTGAGCATCACGCACGCCTCGATCGCCCTCGCCGCCGCGGACGACACCGCCCGGGCGGCCGACGGCAGCATGCGCCGGCTCACCTTCGGCGGCCTCCCCTCGGTCGTCATCGCGCCCGGTGGCCAGGTGGTCAGCGACGCCGTACGGATCGTCGTCCCGCGCGACGCGGACGTGCTGGTGACCACCTACTCCCCCACCCCGTCCGGCCCGGTCACCTACCACCGGCACGCCCGGCAGGTCTCCTACGCCGCCCAGGGGGACCGCACCGAGGGCACCAGCGGCGCCCCCTTCACCGTCCCGACCCTCTCCTGGCGCTATCTGACCGCGGTCGACCTGCTCAGCAACGAGGCGACGGGCACCGTCGTCGCGCTCGGGGACTCGATCACCGACGGCATCACCTCCACCGTGGGAGCCGACCGCCGCTGGACGGACGTGCTGTCCGAGCGGCTGCGCCAGGCAGCCGGATCGGGTGGCGTGCCCCGCTACAGCGTGGTCAACGAGGGCATCAGCGGCAACGAGGTCCTGGCGGGCGGCGGGGGCCGGCCGGCCGACAACCCGAGCGGTCTGAGCCGCTTCGGCCGCGACGTGCTGGGGCGCACGAACGTCAAGGTCGTCGTCATCGACCTCGGCGTCAACGACATCCTGCACAACCCCGGCCGGGCCGACCCGGACCGGATCACCACGGGGCTGCGCACCCTCGTCCAGGAGGCCCACGCACGCGGCCTGAGGGTCGTCGGCGCGACCCTGATGCCGTTCAAGGGCCACCACGTCTACCGGGCCGACCGGGAGCGGGTGCGCCAGGCCGTCAACGCGCGGATCCGCTCGGGCACCGTGTTCGACGCGGTCGTCGATTTCGACCGGGCGCTGCGCGACCCCTACGACCCGCGCCGGCTGCGCTCCGACTACGACTCGGGCGACCACCTCCACCCCAGCGACAAGGGGTTCCGGAGGATGGCGGAGGCCGTCGACCTGACCTCGCTCAAGGGCGCCGCGCCCGCCGAGCTGTAACCCGGCTCACCGAGCCGCGATCCCGCTCACCAGCCGCCGTGACGGCGCCGGTCGCGTTCCTCGCGCCGCGCCTCACGGCGCTCACGGTGCCCCTCGCTCCGCTCCTCAGGCCACTCGCACCGGGAGCTGGGGCCCAAACGCCTCCGGGTACGAAGCGCCCGGATCCGGCGCGCCCCGCGCTGCGGCACTCACCCGACGCCCGCGCGGGCGTAACCGCTCACCAGCCGCCGTGACGGCGCCGGTCGCGTTCCTCGCGCCGCGCCTCACGGCGCTCGCGGTGCTCCTCCCGCCGCTCCTCGCGGCGTTCGCGCATCCAGTCGCGGTGCTCCTCGAGCGCCCTGTGGGCGTCGAGCAGGCCCTCCAGGCCTTCACGGGGGGAGTTCTCCAGTTCCCCGCGACCGGCCTTGCGCTCCAGCTTCTCCTGGCGCCGCCGTTCCTTCAGCCGCTGCCGCTCGGCCTTGGTCAGCTTGCGCTCGACGCCGACCCCGCCCCAGAAGGCGAACCCGGTGACGACCACGCGCGGCGCGCCCGGCTCCCCCGGCACGCCCTCCTCACGGTGGTCGAAGCCGCCCATGATGCCGATGCCGCGCACGACCACCTCGACGCCGGGCGGCACGATGACGTTCATCCCGCCCATGATCGCGACGCAGTTGATCTCGACCTCGCGGTCCGCGAAGTCCGCCTCCCTGAGGTCGATCTCACCGCCGCCCCAGAAGGCGAAGCAGTTGAACCGCCTGGGCACCCGCCAGCGGCCCTTGCGCTGGAACCCGGACATCACGGCGACCGCCCACGTGGACGACCCCTCCCCACCGGTGATCCGCTCGGCCCAACGGCCGCTCTGCACCGGTTCCTTGGTCAGGGACACGGCCGGCGGCGTGGCACCCGCAACCGGCAGGTCCCTGGTGATCGGCGCCAGTTCGCGGTACGTCCGCGCCTTGTACGTCGCCTCCAGCCGCTCCTCGAACTCCTCCATGTCGAGACGGCCCTCCGCGAGGGCGTCCCTGAGGACCTCGGCGACTCGTTCACGATCGGCGTCGGAGGCGCGCAGATCCGGATCCGGGACCGGGGTGTGCGGCGCCGGCCGCTGCTCGTCGCTTCCCCCGTGAGACACAGCGTCGGTCATGGGCGTCAGCCTACGAGTTCGCGGCGTCCCGGACCACGCCGCGGCCCTCACCGGACTCCTCGGTGTGCTTCTCCGCGTGCACCTCGGTCCGCTTCTCCGCGTGCCTCTCCGCGTGCTTCTCCGCGTACATCTTCGCGATCACCGCCTCGATGTCCGGCTCCCGCACCGACAGGTCCACCAGCGGGTACTCCGCCGCGACCCGCGCCACCAGCGGCGCCGCCGACTGTGACGCCGGGAACGCGAGCCACTGCCGCGGCCCCTCCACCCGCACCACGCGCGCGGGGGGCGCCTGGATCGGCGGCAGCTCCCGCTCCAGGTCGACCACCAGGGTGCGTTCGCTGTCGCCGACCTCGTGCAGCCCGGCGAGCGGGCCGTCGTACATCAGGCGGCCGTGGTCGATGACCATCACCCGGGAGCACAACTGCTCGATGTCCTGCAGGTCGTGCGTGGTCAGCAGCACCGTCGTACCGCGCTCGGCGTTCACCTCCCGCAGGAACTCCCGCACCTTCACCTTGGAGATGACGTCCAGCCCGATCGTCGGCTCGTCCAGGTACAGCACCTCGGGGTCGTGCAGCAGCGCCGCCGCGATGTCGCCGCGCATCCGCTGGCCCAGCGACAGTTGCCGCACCGGCACGTCCAGCAGCGCGCCGAGCTCGAGCAGTTCGACCAGGCGGCCGAGGTTCTCGCGGTAACGGGCGTCCGGGATGCGGTACATGCGGTGCATCAGCCGGTAGGAGTCGATCAGCGGCAGGTCCCACCACAGGGTCGTACGCTGCCCGAAGACCACGCCGATGCGCTGCGCGAGCCGGGTCCGCTCCCGGGAGGGGTCGATGCCGGCGACCCGCAGCCGGCCGCCGCTCGGGGTCAGGATCCCGGTCAGCATCTTGATCGTGGTGGACTTCCCGGCGCCGTTCGGCCCGATGTAGCCGACCATCTCGCCGCGCGCCACGGTGAAGGAGATCGAGTCCACGGCCCGCACCTGCCGCCGCTCGCTCTTGAGGAACCCGGTCCTCTTGCGCACGTCGAAGACCTTCTCGACCCGGTCGAGTTCGATGAACCGGCCGTCCTCGCGCCGGCCGTCGCGGTCGGGGCCGCCGTCCACGCTGTCCATGAGTTGTCCCTCAGCTCCCCGTACTCCGGTACGAACGCAGTCCCGCCCGCCACGCCACCCCCGCCAGCCCGCAGCAGCCCGCCGCGACCAGCGGCGGGGCGAAGGCCACCCAGGACGGCAGGTCGAGCGGATAGGGCCGCCCCAGCACGTACAGCGCGGGCAGCCAGTTGACGAAGGCGAGCGGCAGCACGAACGTCACTCCGCGCAGCAACTCCTTCGCGAACACGGTGGGCGGGTACTGCAACAGCGTCTGCCCGCCGTAGGTGAAGGAGTTCTGCACCTCGGAGGCGTCCTGCGCGACGAACTGGAACGCCGCGCCCGCCACGAACAACGCGCAGAAGATCCCGGCGCCGCTCGCCAGCGCCAGCGGGACCATCAGCACCTTCAGTGGAGTCCAGGAGACGTTCAGGGCGGCGACGGCGTACCCGAGGACGAGCACCCCCTGGGTGACCCGGCCGAGGCGGCGCAGCCCGAAGCGGTCCGCGGCGACCTGCGCCAGCACCGGCACCGGGCGCACCAGCAGCGTGTCCAGCGTGCCGTCGCGCACCCGCCGCCCCAGCCGGTCCATCGAGCCGAGCGCGAGGTCGGCGAAACCGAACGCGGTCGCGGACAGGCCGTACAGGAACGCGACCTCCGGCAGGCTGTAGCCGCCCAGCGTGTCGATCCGCGAGAACATCAGCATGATCGCGACGAAGTCCAGCGCGGTGCCGACGAAGTTGCCGACCGTGGTCATCGCGAAGGAGGCACGGTAGGCCATCGTGGAGCGGATCCACATGGCGGTGATCAGACGGTAGGCGCGCAGCCCCTCGCGCACCCGGCCGTACGTCCTCCCCTCCCCGTACGCCTCCGTGCGCTCCCGGTCCGACGAGCGGCGCAGATGCCCTTCAGCCACCCTGGACCACCACCCGCCGGGTCGCCGCCGACTGCACCAGCCGCCCCGCGGCCAGCAGCACCACCGCCCAGGCGCCCTGGAAGGCATAGGTGGGCAGGGGATCCGCCGTGCCGAGCAGCACGTCCAGGGGGGCCTGGAGCAGCGCCGACCAGGGCAGCACGCGGACGATCTCGCCGAGCGCGCCGGGGAAGACGTTCAGCGGCAGCAGCATGCCCGAGCAGAAGACCGCCAGCAGCCAGGACAACTGGGCCACCCCCGCCCCGTCCAGCAGCCAGAACGCGCAGAGCGCCACGACGAACCGGATCGCGAAGCTCACCACCACCCCGAACCCGACCGCGACCAGGAAGGCCAGCCAGGTCAGCGGGCTCGTGGGCAGCGCGAGCGGGAACAGCAGCGCGCCCACCACCAGTGGCACCACGCCCCGGCCGAGCAGGTGGAAAAGCGCCCGCCCCGCGTCCGCGGCCAGCCACCACAGCTGAAGGTCGGCGGGCCGGTACAGGTCGATGGCGATGTCGCCGGTGCGGATGCGTTCGATCAGCTCGTCCTCGAAACCGCCGCCCATCACCGAGACCGTCATCAGCAGCGCCTGACCCGTCCACACGTACGTCAGCGCCTGGCCCTCGTCGTAACCCCCCAGGTGCGGCCTTTCGTGCCACAGGGCCAGATAGGTGTATGCCAAGATCAATCCGAAGACTGTGTTGGTGAACACCCCCGCCGCGGTCGCGGTCCGATAGGTCGCGTACCTCCGGAAACCACCGGCGGCGACAGCGGCGTACAACCGCCCTGCCCCCACGGAAGTCCTCCCTTCGACGCGTTCCGGGCGAAGCGCAGGAGCCTAGCGCGCGGACGAAGTGGCGCACCACACGTTTTCCCGCACGGAACGTCCCTCGTGCCGGGAACTGGAACGCAAGGTGCGACAGTCTTCATCAGGGGATGCAGATGGCGTACGAGGACGTACGGGAACGTACGACGCGAAACGGGAGTCCGGCACCACGATGAGCGACGAGCCACAGCCGCAGAAGAGCAGCCAGGTCGTGGCGTCCGAAGAACCACGGACGGCGCCTGTCGCCGCGGTTCCCGGCGACGGCCCGAAGCGGCCGAGGCGCACGGGATGGCGCCGGCTGGTCCCCACCTGGAAGACGGTGCTCGGCACCCTCGTAGTGGGCCTGCTGCTCCTGGTCGGACTGTTCGCCCTCGGCTACTACACGGTCAAGATCCCGGCGGCGAACGCGGCGGCCACCAAGCAGAGCAACGTCTACCTGTACGCGGACGGCAGCGAGCTGGCCCGCGACGGCACCGTCAACCGCGAGAACGTCAAGCTCGCGCAGATCTCCAAGGCCGCCCAGCACGCCGCGCTCGCCGCCGAGGACCGCGACTTCTACACCGAGTCCGCCGTCGACCCCAAGGCGATGGTCCGAGCCGCCTGGAACACGGCCACCGGCAAGGGCAAGCAGTCCGGCTCCACGATCACCCAGCAGTACGTGAAGAACTACTACCTCGAGCAGCAGCAGACCGTCACCCGCAAGGTGAAGGAGTTCTTCATCGCGATCAAGCTCGACCGCGAGAAGAGCAAGGACGACATCCTCGAGGGCTACCTCAACACCAGCTACTTCGGCCGCAACGCCTACGGCATCCAGGCCGCGGCCCAGGCCTACTACGGCGTGGACGCCAAGGACCTCTCGGTCGGCCAGGCCGCCTACATCGCCGCCCTGCTCAACGCGCCCAGCGAGTACGACGTGATCGCGCACCCCGAGAACAAGGGCGCGGCCCTGGCCCGCTGGAACTACGTCCTCGACGGCATGGTCAAGAAGGGCTGGCTGAGCGCCACCGAGCGCCAGAAGGAGACCTTCCCCACGCCCCGCCAGCAGGTCCACGCCTCCGGCATGTCCGGGCAGCGCGGCTACCTGGTCGAGGCGATCAAGGACTACCTCACCAGCAACAAGATCATCGACGAGGACACCCTGGCCCGCGGCGGCTACCGCATCACCACCACGCTGGAGAAGTCCAAGCAGGACGCCTTCGTCAAGGCCGTCGACGACCAGGTGATGAGCAAGCTCGACAAGAAGAACAACAAGGTCGACCGGTACGTCCGCGCCGGCGGCGCCGCCATCGACCCGGCCACCGGCAAGGTCGTCGCGATGTACGGCGGCATCGACTACACCAAGCAGTACGTCAACAACGCGACCCGCCGCGACTACCAGGTCGGCTCCACGTTCAAGCCGTTCGTGTTCACCTCCGCGGTGCAGAACGCCTCGCGCACCCAGGACGGCGTCACCATCACCCCGAACACGGTGTACGACGGCACCGACAAGCGGCCCGTGCAGGGCTGGTCCGGCGGGGCGTACGCGCCGGAGAACGAGGACAACGTCTCCTACGGCCCGATCACCGTCCGCAAGGCCACGGACAAGTCCGTGAACGCCGTGTACGCGCAGATGGCCGTGGACGTCGGCCCGTCCAGCGTCAAGCAGACCGCGATCCGCCTGGGCCTGCCCGCGAACACGCCCGACCTGCAGCCGTACCCGTCGATCGCGCTCGGCACGGCCACCGCGAGCGTCCTCGACATGACGCAGGCGTACGCGACGCTCGCCAACCACGGCAAGCACGGCACGTACACGCTGGTCGAGAAGGTCAGCGACGGCACGCAGAGCATCGAGCTTCCGCAGCAGTCCACGCAGCAGGCGGTCAGCCGGGAGGCGGCGGACACCACCACGTCGGTCCTGCGGAGCGTGGTCGACAACGGCACCGCTACCGCCGCACAGGGCGCCGGCCGGCCCGCCGCCGGCAAGACCGGCACCGCCGAGGAGGACCAGGCGGCCTGGTTCGCGGGCTACACCCCGCAGCTGGCCACCGTGGTCGCGGTGATGGGCCAGGACCCGGACACCGGCAAGCACGAGTCGCTCTACGGCGCGATGGGCGTGCCCCGCATCAACGGCGGCGGCGCGCCCGCGCAGATCTGGGCGCAGTTCACCAAGGACGCGCTGCAGGGGCAGCCGGTGAAGGACTTCGACCTGCAGCTCCAGGCGGGCGCGGACCAGACGCTGGAGCCTCCGAGCACCGGGCCCAGGGACCAGCAGCCGGGCACCACCGGCGACCAGTCGAACGGCGGCACGACAGGCGGCCAGTCCAGCACCCCGGGCCAGAACCAGGGCCAGACCCAGGGGCAGACGACGGGCGGCACCCCGGGCACGGGCGGTACGACGACGGGCGGCACACCCGGCACGGGCGGCACCACGACCGGCGGCGCCACGACGGGGACGGGCGGCACCACGGGCGGTGGCGGCACGACGGGGAACGGAGGCACCACCGGCGACGGCGGCACGACCGGCACCGGGGGCACGACGGGCACGGGCGGCACCACCGGCACCGGAGGGACCACCGGGGACGGCGGCACGACGGGGAACGGCGGGACGACCAGCGGGGCGCTGAGCGCGCAGGGCCGGAGGTCGTAGCGGCAGGGTCCTCGCCGTGTGCGAACGGCCCGCACCGGATCACACCGGTGCGGGCCGTCCGCATACGTGGGAGGCGGGACGGTCAGATGCCCAGATCCTTGATGATCTTCGCCACGTGGCCCGTCGCCTTCACGTTGTACAGGGCGCGCTCGACCTTGCCGTCCCCGTCCACGATCACCGTGGAGCGGATGACGCCGACGACCGTCTTGCCGTACAGCTTCTTCTCGCCGAAGGCGCCGTACGCCTCCAGCACCTTCTTGTCCGGGTCGGCGAGGAGGGTGACCCGCAGGGACTCCTTCTCGCGGAACTTCGCGAGCTTCTCCGGCTTGTCCGGGGAGATGCCGATGACGTCGTAGCCGGCGCCCGCCAGCAGGTGGAGGTTGTCCGTGAAGTCGCACGCCTGCTTGGTACAGCCAGGGGTGAGCGCAGCCGGGTAGAAGTACACGATGACCTTGCGGCCCTTGTGGTCGGCCAGGGAGACCTCGTTGCCGTCGGCGTCCGGCAGGGTGAAGGCGGGGGCGGTGTCGCCGGGCTGGAGTCGCTCGCTCATCGGTACCTCACGGGGCAAGGGGCGGGTCACGCGGATCACGCGGGTTACCCGATGAGCCTAATCTGCTTCTGGGCCCTCCACGGGGGTGCCGAGGAGTGCGTTCGGCACAGAGCTGACAGACTGTCGACCACAGAATCACGAAAATTGCGCGGAACACGCCGCACACGACCACGGAGGAAGCGCGGTGACGGACACGTCGAGCACACCGGACACCAGGACTCCGGCCGAGATCGAGGCGGACATCAAGCGCCGCCGCGAGACGCTGGCCGAGACGCTCGACGAGATCGGCGTCCGGGTACACCCGAAGACGATCGTCGGGGACGCCAAGGCCAAGGTCGTCTCCAACATCGACCACACGCTCGGGCGGGCCTACGTGGGCGTCAACCGGGTCGTCAGCGAGGTCAAGGGCCAGCTGGTCACCGAGGAGGGCGCGCCGCGCCTCGAGCGCATCGTGCCCGTGGCCCTGGTCGTGGTCGGTGTCGTGGGACTGTTCGCGCTGGGCTCCCGGCGGCGCAAGGACTGACCCGGCCGCGCGCGAGGCCGTCGAAGGCAGGTAGGTTCAGGGCGTGAGCGAGAAGACCCACCACGACAAGTTGCCCATCCGGATGCTGCACGACCGCGTGCTGGTGCGGCAGGAGACCGGCGAGGGCGAGCGCCGCTCCGGCGGCGGCATCCTGATCCCCGCGACCGCGGCCGTGGGCCGGCGCCTCGCCTGGGCCGAGGTCGTCGCGGTCGGGCAGAACGTACGGACCGTGGAGCCGGGCGACCGGGTCCTGTTCGACCCCGAGGACCGCGCCGAGGTGGAGGTGCGCGGCATCGCCTACGTCCTGATGCGCGAACGCGACCTGCACGCCGTGGCGGCGGACCGCTTCGAGGGGGCGGAGGACTCCACGGGGCTGTACCTGTAGATCAACGGCGTTCACCCGAAAGGGGCCGGTGACCATCGTCACCAGCCCCTTTTGCCGTGCCTTTCCGTGACTGTCCGATGAGCGGTTCGTTACTCCGTACGAGATCGCGAACGCGCGGTCGAGATCGGAGGGGGCATGGCCACGACGGACAAGTACCAACGGAACACGCTCGCGGAGGCAGTCGCCGGCTCCCATACCTGGAATGACCTCATGCGCCGACTGGGGCTCAAGCCGAGCGGTGGACAGCGGCGCGAGCTGCGCTTGGCGGTACCCTCAGCCACGAGCTACGCCGATCTCATGCGCGCCCTGAAACTCGACGTGAACGACACGAATCACAGACGCATCCGCCGTAAGGTCGCCGAGCTCGGCCTGGACACAAGCCACTTCACTCGACGCCCCTGGGGCTCAGTGCAGACAAGCCCGCGCACGGCCATGAGGGAGAAGGTACTTGTGGTCCTTCCGCCCGGATCCGCGCGTCCGAACCGGGCACGGCTGCATGCGGCCTTGCAAGATTCAGGGATTCCCTGTCAGTGCGCCACCTGCGGAAACCCGGGCCAGTGGCTGGGGCAACCGATCACACTCCAGATCGACCACATCAACGGTGACTGGCTGGACAATCGCGTCGAGAACCTGAGGTATCTGTGCCCGAACTGCCATGCCCTGACAGCCACATGGTGCCGCCAGAAAGTCGGGCGCCGTACAAAGCATCCGGACCCACCCGTACACTGAGCAACGCGAAACGACACAGGAAGACAGAGTGTCCGTTTTATCGCGGTCGTGGCGAAATGGCAGACGCGCGGGCCTTAGGAGCCCGTGGGAGAAATCCCGTGTGGGTTCGAGTCCCACCGACCGCACACAGACGTGGCATGACGAAAGGCCCGGTCCAGGTAAGGGACCGGGCCTTTCGCGCAGCCTGCGTCAGCCCAGCAGTTCCCGCACCACCGGTACCAGCGCGCGGAACGCCTTGCCGCGGTGGCTGATCGCGTTCTTCTCGTCGGGGGTCAGTTCCGCGCAGGTGCGCGTCTCGCCCTCGGGCTGGAGGATCGGGTCGTAGCCGAAGCCGTTCGTGCCGGTGGGCTCGTGGCGGAGGGTGCCGCGGAGTTGGCCCTCGACCACCCGTTCCGTGCCGTCGGGGAGGGCCAGGGCCGCCGCGCAGGCGAAGTGGGCGCCGCGGTGGGGCTCGTCGATGTCCGCGAGCTGGGCGAGGAGCAGGTCGAGGTTGGCCTTGTCGTCGCCGTGGCGGCCCGCCCAGCGGGCGGAGAAGATGCCGGGCGCGCCGTTCAGGACGTCGACGCACAGGCCGGAGTCGTCCGCCACCGCGGGCAGGCCCGTGGCCTTGGCCAGGGCGTGGGCCTTGAGGAGGGCGTTCTCGGCGAAGGTGACGCCGGTTTCCCTGACGTCGGGGATGTCGGGGTAGGCGTCCGCGCCGACCAGGTCGTGCGGGAGGCCCGCTTCGGCGAGGATAGCCCTGAGTTCGGTGATCTTTCCGGCGTTGCGTGTGGCGAGGATCAGGCGGGTCATGGGACCAGTATCCGTGGGCGGTGCGCGGCCTCGGCGCCCGCCTGCGGGGCTAGGAGGACGTGCAGACCTTCGTCAGTTCGCCCGCCGCGTTCGTCACCGGGGCCACGTCGGGGGTCTTGTCGCCGTTCTTCATGGCGTCCCGGACACCGGTGACCGCCTTGTGCAGGTCGTCGACCGCCTTGTTGACGTCGACGTTGTCCGTCTTGTCGCTGATCTTGCCGAGGTTCTTCTCGATGGAGTCGAGGGCGTCGTCCGTCTGCGTCGGGTCGTTCGCCGCGTTCTCGACGGCCTGCTGGAGGCCGGTGACGCTGTCGGCTATGGCGTCGGCGGTCTGGACGCAGTCGATGGCCTTGTTCACGGCGTCGCAGCCCGCGCTCGCGCCGACGGCGGCGAGGACGGCGACGGTCGCGAGAGCGGCGGTGGCGGTGCGTCGGCGGTGGCGCGCGGCCATGGAGCGGTTCCCTCTCGGTGGTGGTGAGGGTGGGGCGCGCGGTGTCGTCCGTGCGCCCCACCCGGGTTCACTCCTGAAAACGCCGTACCGCGCTACGCGGTTGCGTCCAGCGCCGCCCGCTGGATCGCGGTGAGCTGTTCGCAGCCCGCCATCGCGAGGTCGAGGAGGGCGTTCAGTTCCCCGCGGTCGAAGGGTGCCGCCTCCGCCGTGCCCTGGACCTCGACGAAGCGGCCGTCGCCGGTGCAGACGACGTTCATGTCGGTCTCCGCGCGGACGTCCTCCTCGTAGCAGAGGTCGAGGAGCGGCACGCCGGCCACGATGCCCACGGACACGGCGGACACGGTGCCGGTCAGCGGCTGCCGGGTGGCCTTGACGAGCTTCCTGCGCTGCGCCCAGGCGACGGCGTCGGCGAGCGCCACGTAAGCGCCGGTGATGGCGGCGGTGCGGGTGCCGCCGTCGGCCTGGAGGACGTCGCAGTCGAGGACGACGGTGTTCTCGCCGAGCGACTTGGTGTCGACGACGGCGCGCAGGGAGCGGCCGATGAGGCGGCTGATCTCGTGCGTACGGCCGCCGATCCTGCCCTTGACCGACTCGCGGTCGCCGCGGGTGTTGGTGGAGCGGGGCAGCATGGCGTACTCCGCGGTGACCCAGCCCTCTCCGCTGCCCTTGCGCCAGCGCGGCACGCCCTCGGTGAGGGAGGCGGTGCAGAGGACCTTCGTGTCGCCGAAGGAGACGAGGACGGAGCCCTCGGCGTGCTTGCTCCAGCCGCGCTCGATGGTGACCGGGCGGAGCTGTTCGGGGGTACGGCCGTCGATTCGAGACATGGCGCCGAGCCTATCCGCAACTGCGTCAGGGGCTTCTCCCACGGTGGGAGAAGCCCCTGGCCATCGGCGTATGCGTACTGGTGTGTGAGTCCGCGTGAGCCGGTGGCTCACATCATGTCTTCGATCTCCGCGGCGATCGGGTCGGCGTCGGTGCCGATGACGACCTGGATGGCGGTGCCCATCTTGACGACGCCGTGGGCGCCGGCGGCCTTCAGGGCGGCCTCGTCGACCAGCGAGGCGTCGTGGACCTCGGTGCGGAGCCGGGTGATGCAGCCCTCGATCTCGTCGATGTTGTCGATGCCGCCGAGCCCGGCAACGATCTTCTCAGCCTTGCTGGCCATGTCCTTACTCCCTGAGCCGAACCGCTGTGTCGAAACTGGTCTACACCACCCCGGGAACGGCCGCAAAGCGCCGGGCGGGAACACCGCGCCCGCCTACGTGGCCTTTATCACGAGTGCGGCATTTGCTCCCTGTCTGTCCGAGGCAACAGAATTCATGGGTTCCTTATCGCGCCTTCACCGTGCTACAACAGGTCTACACCACAGGTGGTGTAGACCACACGGGGCTGCTTCACCCCCGTTCCACCCCCCCCTTCCCGTCCCCCGGCAGCCCCGGCACATGGAGGAAGTATGAGCACCGCCACCGCAACAACGGCGGCCCCCGCGAAGAAGCGGGGTTCCGGTCTGTTCCAGGGCCTGCAGAAGGTCGGCCGCAGCCTGCAGCTCCCGATCGCCGTGCTGCCGGCGGCGGGCATCCTGCTCCGGCTGGGCCAGCCCGACGTGTTCGGCGACGACGGACTCGGCTGGCACAAGGTCGCGTCCGTCTTCGCGACCGCGGGCGGCGCCGTGTTCGACAACCTGCCCTTGCTCTTCTGCATCGGCGTGGCGATCGGCTTCGCCAAGAAGTCGGACGGCTCCACCGCGCTCGCGGCCCTGGTCGGCTTCCTCGTCTACAGCAACGTCCTCAAGGCGTTCCCGCTGAGCGAGCAGCACATCGAGAACGGCAAGATAGTCGAGGCGACGTACAACAACCCGGGCGTCCTCGGCGGCATCCTCCTGGGTCTGCTGTCCGCCGTACTGTGGCAGCGGTTCCACCGCACCAAGCTGGTCGACTGGCTCGGCTTCTTCAACGGCCGCCGGCTCGTCCCGATCATCATGGCGTTCGTCGGCACGCTCTTCGGCGTCTTCTTCGGCCTGGTCTGGGAGCCGATCGGCAACGGCATCTCCGACGTCGGCAAGTGGATCACCGGTCTCGGCGCCGTGGGCGCGGGTCTGTTCGGTCTGATCAACCGCGCGCTGATCCCGGTCGGCATGCACCAGTTCGTGAACGCCGTCTCCTGGTTCCAGATCGGCGACTACAAGAACTCCGCGGGTGTCATCGTGCACGGCGACCTGAACCGCTTCTTCGCCGGTGACCCGACCGCCGGACAGTTCATGTCGGGCTTCTTCCCGATCATGATGTTCGGTCTGCCGGCCGCCGCGCTCGCCATCGCCCACACCGCCCGCCCCGAGCGCCGCAAGGCCGTCATGGGCCTGATGATCTCGCTCGCGCTGACGTCCTTCGTCACCGGTGTCACCGAGCCGATCGAGTTCTCGTTCATGTTCATCGCGCCGGTGCTCTACGGGATCCACGCGGTCCTCACCGCGCTGTCCATGGCGATCACCTGGGCGCTCGGCGTCCACGCCGGCTTCACGTTCTCGGCCGGTGCGATCGACTACCTGCTGAACTGGAACCTCGCCACCAAGCCCTGGCTGATCATCCCGATCGGCCTGGTGTTCGCGGCGATCTACTACTTCGTCTTCCGGTTCACCATCGTCAAGTTCAACCTCACCACCCCGGGCCGCGAGCCCGAGGAGGAGGTCGAGGACCTGACCAAGGCATGACGGTCCAGTAGTACCGGCAGGGCCCCGGAGCCACCTACCCCGTGGTTCCGGGGCCCTGCTGTGCGTGTGTCAGCCCTCCGGTGCCACGCCCTCCAGCGCCGCGCTCACCAGGTCCACCGCCAGGTCACGGGTGTCGTGAACCGGAAGACTGTTGTCCGTGTACCAGTCGGTCGTGGCCTCCGGGTGCGGGCCGGTGACCGCCACCAGGCCGGCGCCGAAGCGGGTCACCAGAGCGGCGGGCAGACCGTTCGTGTACGTGGCCAGCACCCGCGTGTCCGCCGCCGCGGCGGTCTCGTCGAGGACGAAGCAAGGCCCGTCCTGGAAGAACAAGGTCCGGGGCCGACCCCGCCACACCACCCCGACCAGCGTGTCGCTCTCGTCGTGGACCGTGCACTCCGGCGAGGAGATGTACTGGTCGGTGTCCCCGGGCAGCAGCCCGAACCCGGGGGTGGCCCCGGCCAGATAGCCGCCCAGGCAGAAGCCCACGTACCGCCCGCCGCCCCGGACGAAGTCGCGGATCGCGTCGCGTTGCCGCCGCAGCTTGCGGTAGGCGCGCGAGAGCGTGCCGCCGCCCGGCTGGGCGTACACCAGGGCCCGGGACAGCGACCCGGCCGAGAACGGCACCGCCTCGCGCGGCCCGGTGAAGCGGACGTCCAGGTCCCAGGGGCCGGCGGTGAGCAGGTCCGCGACCGCCTCCGGGCATCCGGGCAGACTGGCCGGCCCCCGGTAGACGAGGGCGAGCGCACGCCGCCCGGCGCCGGACGCATCGGCGTGTGCCACGCCTTCCTCACCGCCCCGAATGCGCGACGCCCTCGGCGGGGAGCCCGCGCCAACTGGTCCCCGGCGTCAGGTGCTCCCCCTTCATGACCAGGGACAGTGCCCCGAGCCGGACGCTCTCGCCCACCACCGCGTCGTACAGCACGATCGCGCGGGTGCCGATGCTCGCTCCGGACCGGACGGTCACCTTCGACATCTTCATGACCCGGTCCTCGAACAGGTGGGTCTGCAGGGAGACGTGGGTTCCGATCGCGGCGTCGTCGCCCACCTCCACCAGGTCGAACTCGGTGAGGAAGGTGGTGCCGATCCAGGTGCGCCGTCCGATGCGGGCGCCGAACAGGCGGAGCACCGGCGGCAGGAAGGGCGTTCCCACCAACATACCCACTCCGGCCGGGACCGCAGCGGCCTCGAACAGGCCGGTGACGAACTCGGTGCGCCGGACGAACAGGCTCCACAGCGGTGCGACGCGCGGCCGGTACCGCCCGACGACGACGCGCTTGACCAGCGCGCAGAACGCGATGACGGCGCCCATCGCGCCCATGGCGAGCAGCGGTGACACCAGCACCGCCACCGGCACGCCCGCCCGGCGGGTGAGGGCGGAGAGCGCCGACAGGAACAGGCAGCCGCCGGCCGCCAGCAGGGAGGCGGGCAGGGTGGCGCGGAAGAACTCGATGCCCAGGCGCCCCAGCACGGCCCTGCGGGTCGGCCGGTAGGTCAGCTCCTCGGGGAAGGATCCGCTGCTCTGCCGCACCGGAAGCCGCAGCGCGGGCGAGCCCAGCCAGGTGGTGCCCTCGGGGACGCGATCCGGCGGCGGGACGGTGCCCACGCCCACCAGGGAGCCCGCTCCGAGTTCCGTTCCTGCCGGGACGAGCGCCGCGTTGCCGACGAACGCGCGGCTGCCCACCTCGGTGGGCCCGAACGCCACCCGGTCCGCGGCGAAGGCGGCGGACCCGATGCTCGCCATGTCCGCGACGAAGCTGCCGTCCTTCAGCGTGAGCAGGCCGGGGTCGACGTGGGCGGCCGTGGACACCTCGGCGCCCCGGCCGACGCGCGCGCCGAGCAGCCGCAGCCACGACACGGTGTAGAGGGTGGCGTACAGCGAGTTGGTGAAGGTGAGGCTGTACTCCAGCAGCTTGTCCGCGACCCACTTGCGCACGCCGAGGAAGGAGCGCGCGGGGTGGATGCCGACGGGTACCCGGGGCAGGACGAGGCGCTTGCCGACGGCGACCACCGTGCACACCGTGGCCACCAGCAGCGGTCCGGACAGCGCGGCGGCGGCCGCTCCGGCGCCCCCGCCCCAGCGCAGCCAGGCCCACCGGACCAGGGCGGAGGACGGCAGGATCATCGCGGGCGGGGCGGCCTCCAGCAGGAGCAGACCGAGCAGTGCGGCGGCCAGGTGCCGTGGCCGTCGGCGGTCGGTGTCGCAGGGCCCGGCCAGCATGGTTTCCACGGCCGGGGCGAGGGCATCGACCGGGCGCGCCGGTGATCCGGCTCGGCGCGCCCCGGCGGGGACCGGCTCGCCCGGGCCGAGCAGGGACTGCTCGCCGAGTGCGGAGCGGTCGCCCATGCGGGCGCCGGGTTCTAGGACCGCCCCCGCGCCGACGTAGGCCCGCTCACCGATGGTGATCGGGGCGACGGTCACCCATCCGTCGGCGACCTGCCAGGGCCGCAGGCAGACACCGTAGCCGACGGCGGTGTCGCTGCCGACGCTCAGCAGGGTGGGCAGGGTGATCAGGCCGGTGGCGATGGTGGCGCGGGCCCCGATGCGGGCTCCGAGGAGCCGCAGGTAGGGCGCCATGAGGGGCGAGCCGCTGAGCACCCGGAGCGGGCTGATGCCGAGCAGCAGGTCCAACGCCCACAGGCGCAGGTAGACCACCCCCCACAGCGGGTGGCGGCCGGGGGTGATGCGCGCGGCGAGGGGGCGGGCCAGGACGACGGGGAGCAGCCAGCGCAGGGCGGTGTAGCCGGTCAGCACGGCGATCGCGGGTTCGGCCACCGCCCAGCCCGAGACCTGGCCGTTACGGACGGCGAACGAGACGGCCAAGGGCAGCGTGAACAGCAGCAGCACGATGTCGATCGCCGCGGCCTGGGCGAGCCCGGCGCGTGCGATCCGGGCGCGGCCGTGGCGGAGCGGTGGCGGGCGGGGCGGTTCGCTGGTGGCGGGGATGGCCGTCTCCCTGCTGCGCAGCCGGGCGGCGAGCGCGCGGACGGTCGGGTGTTCGTAGAGGTCGCGCAGGGTGGGACCGGGTTCGCCGTCCCGGCCGCGCAGCAGGGAGACGGCCCGGGCGGCGAGCAGGGAGTGGCCGCCGAGATCGGTGAAGAAGTCGGCCTCGGCGGACAGCTGGTCCGGGGGGATGCCGAGGACCTGGGACCAGGCGTCCCGGACGCGGGTCTCCCGGACGTCGCGGGCGGGCACCACCCGACCGGTGCACGCGAGCCGTCTGCCGGTCGGGACCGGCAGCCGGCTGCGGTCGGCCTTGCCGCTCGGCATGACGGGCAGCCGGTCGAGGACGTCCAGGAACGACGGCACCATGTACGCGGGCAGCATGCGGCGCAGACGCTCGTGGAGGCGGGCGGCGAACGCGTCGTCGTCCCGGGCGCCGTCCGGTGCATGGGGGCCGCCGGCGCGGACGACGTAGGCGGCGAGAGCCTTGCCGTCCGGGCCCTGATCGGCTCGCGCGCCGGGCACCGGGACCAGCGTGGTGACCGCCGCGGCCACGTCTGGGTCCTCCAACAGGACGTTGTCGATCTCGTCGAGGGCGACCCGGTGGCCGCGGACCTTCACCTCGGCGTCGGCCCGGCCCAGGTACTCGATGTCCCCGTCGGCGGTCATGCGGCCGAGGTCCCCGGTGCGGTAGAGCCGGCCGCCGCGGGGGGCCAGCGGGTGCCGGATGAAACGCTCGGCGGTCAGGTCGGGGCGGCCCACGTAGCCGCGGGCGAGGCCCGGGCCGCCCAGGCAGATCTCGCCGGTCGCGCCGTGTGGCGCGGGGCGGAGCCGCTCGTCGAGCAGCACCACCGAGTACGTCGGCAAGGGGCGCCCGATGGTGACGGGCCGGCCCGGGCGCAGTTCCTTCCAGGTCGCGGTGACGGTGGCCTCGGTGGGTCCGTAGGTGTTGAGGACGCGGCGGCCGGGCCTGCTCCACCGCTCGGCGAGCGGCGCCGGGCAGGCCTCGCCGCCCACGAGGAGGCCGCGGATCCGCGGCACGTCCCGCGGAAGGGTCGCCAGCAGCGTGGGCACGCAGTAGAGCACCGTGACGGCCTGCTCATCGAGGAAGTCGGCGAGTTCGTCGCCGAGCCGTCCCGGTCCGGCCGGTCCGGCGACGAGCGTGGCACCCACCGTCCACGTCGGCCAGATCTCCTCGATGGAGAAGTCGAACGACAGGGTCATGCCCTGGTACACCCGGTCGTCCGGGCGTATGCCGTAGACGGGGGTCACCACGCGGAGGAAGTTGCAGATGCTCGACTGAGCGATCTCCACGCCCTTGGGGCGGCCGCTGGATCCCGAGGTGTACATGACGTAGGCCACGGGGTCGTCCTCATCCGGCTCGGCGGCGGGCGGACGTGTGGTGGGCAGGCGGGCCAGGTCGTGGGCCAGGGTGTCGGTCTCGATCACCCGGCACCGCCTCGGCGCCCCGGGGGCGAGAGCGGAGGTCGTGAGCAGGGCGGCGGCGCCGACGTCGGCCAGGATGAAGGCGACGCGGTCCGGCGGTGCCTCCGGATCGACCGGCACGAACGCTGTCCCGGCCTTGCAGACGCCCAGGAGGCACGCGTACATCTCCACCGAGCGCGGCACCATGAGCGCCACGCGTGCGCCCGGGCCGATACCCAGCCGGCGCAGGTGGTGGGCGACCTGGTTGGCGCGGGCGTCGAGGCCGGCGTAGGTCAGGCGCTGCCCGTCGCACTCCAGCGCCACGGCCGACGGGCTGCGGTCGCAGGCGGATTCGAAGTAGCGGTACAGCCGGCCGAGGGAACGCGGCGTCCCTGGTCCGGTGTGGCCTCTGGTCCTGACGGTGGGTCGGGCGCAGGCGTGGGAGGCCATCGGGGCTCCTCCTTTTCGGCTCGTGGAGGTTCTCGCTCGTCCCGGTGACCTCTCCAGCCTGTGCAGGCGTCACTGAGAAGAAGCTGAGAGAACGCAAGAGGATGCAAGAGGACGCAAGAAGACGTAAGAGGATGCAAGAAGACGCAATAGGACAGACGACGCAAGAGGCCACTGAGAGGACACGCAAAGACCGCCGCTCCATGGGAAGCGGCGGTCGGCGTCGGATCGTCCGGAGAGGCCTCGATGTGCCGTTCGACGTCTTGGGGCCAAGGCGTCAGAGCTCGTACGTAGCCCGTGGCGCCGCCAGTTCGACCGGTCCCGGATAGACCGCGCGGGCGTCCGTCAGGTTGACCTGGGGGTCGGTCCACGGCGGGATGTGGGTGAGGACGAGGCGGCGCGCCCTGGCGCGGGTGGCGGTCTCGCCCGCCTCACGGCCGTTCAGGTGGAGGTTGGGAATGTCCTCCTTGCCGTGGGTGAACGCGGCCTCGCACAGGAACAGGTCGGCGTCGCGCGCGAGTTCGTCCAGCGCCTCGCTCACACCGGTGTCGCCCGAGTAGGTGAGTGACCTGCCGCCGTGCTCGATCCGGATGCCGTACGCCTCCACGGGGTGGCGTACGCGTTCCGTGTGCACGGTGAACGGGCCGATCTCGAACGTGCCCGGCTTGACCGTGTGGAAGTCGAAGACCTCGCTCATCGAGGATGCCGAGGGCGTGTCGCCGTAGGCGGTCGTCAGGCGCTGTTCGGTGCCCTCCGGTCCGTAGACCGGGATGGGGGCGCAGCGGCCGCCGTCGTGGCGGTAGTAGCGCGCGACGAAGTACGCGAGCATGTCGATGCAGTGGTCGGCGTGCAGGTGGCTCAGGAAGATGGCGTCAAGGTCGTACAGACCGCAGTGGCGCTGCAACTCGCCCAGGGCGCCGTTGCCCATGTCGAGCAGCAGCCGGAAGCCGTCGGCCTCGACGAGGTAGCTCGAGCAGGCCGATTCCGCGGACGGAAACGACCCCGAGCAGCCGACGACGGTGAGCTTCATAGAGCTGGAACCTCCGTGGCGGGGCGTGCGCAAGGCAGGGACGGGGAACGGTGACGGGGGTCGTGCGGTCCGTCGAGCGTAAGGCGCAAAAGGTCGGGTCGCTCCTCCGCCAGGGGCCGTTGTGGGGGAACTCACCTGTGGTGTCACCGGTTCGGCTGGAACAACGGCGCGCGCGGCGCACCGTATGGCGCACAGCCCGCGACTGAGCCGCTCGTTGGCGCGTGCGAAGGGCGCGCAGTGATGCGGACGCGCCGGTACCGTCGTCCGTATGGACACGTCGTGGTGGCTCGCGCTGGCGGCGGTGGTGCTGCTCGCGCTGGTCGCGACGCTGGTGGACGGATGGGGGCGCGGGCGGCGTCACCGTGCCGCGGCCGCGCGTCCGGCGGGGCGTGCCCGGGTGCATCCGCGGCCGGCCGAGATCTGGTGGGCGAGCGTGCCCCACGGTGACCGGCCGGGCGGCAAGGAGCGGCCGTGCCTGGTGCTGACGGTGCGCGGGGACAGCGCGACGGTCGCGCGGATCACCAGCCGGTACCGCGACGAGCGGACGGGCGTGATCCCGCTCCCGCCGGGGTCGGTCGGCGACGTCCAGGGGCGGCCCAGCTTCCTGGAGACGGACGAGCTGCGGGACGTGCCGCTGTGGGACTTCCGGCGCCGGGTGGGGGTGGTGGACCCCGCGCTGTGGGACCAGGTGCGGTACCTGGCGGGATGAGCGTGTTCATGGCGGGCCTCATGGCTTGGTCACCGTGACCGTGACGGTCCACCGCTGGATGCCGAGGCACGACGTCTGGCCGGGGCGCTTCGCGCACAGCGGGCGGGTGGCTGCCAGCTGTGCGGTGCCGGGCGCGACGGCGTCGAAGGCGGCCACGGCGTCGCCCGGCTGAACGACGAAACCGGCGTTGACGGCCTTCAGCGCCGCGCCGGTGGCGGTGACGGGGGTCCAGGGGCGGTCCTGGGTGCCGTCCAGGGTGAGGCGGAGCTGTCCGCCGGTGGTCAGGCACACGGTGTGGCCGGTGTCGGCGGCGGTGAGCTGGACGTGAGGGGTGCAGCCGGCGGGAGTGGCCGTGGGGGACGGTTCCCCGGAGGAGGGCGCCGAGGGGGAGGCCGACGGGGACGCCGATCCGGACGCGGGCGCCGAGGCCGACCCGGTCACCGACGGGGACGGCGACACCGCGCCGCTGCCGGCCGCTCCCGGCCCACTGTGCGTGCCGCAGCCCGCGAGGAGGAGCGCCGCTGCCGCGACGGCGATGGCAGTGGTCCGCTGAGCGGTGGTACGGCGCATGAGGGCCGCCTCTCGTTTCTCGTGCCCGTGTGTGCCGATGTGACGTTTCTCCAGCGCATCAGGATCCCCACGAGCCCGCAAACGGGCCCCGGCCCACACGCCCGGCCGGGGCCCCTTCGCGCACAGGTGCGTCAGCTCGTCGTCACGGCGGTGTCGTCGATGACGAAGCTGGTCTGCAGCGAGGAGTCCTCCACGCCGCTGAACTTCAGGGTGACCGTGGACCCCGCGAACGAGGACAGGTCGAAGGACTTCTGGGTGTAACCGGAGGCCGCGTTGACGTTGGAGTACGTCGCCAGCGTGGTCGACCCGGCGGTCACCGTCAGCTTGTCGTACGCGGTGCTGCCGGTCTCCGCGGTGTCGATGTGCAGGTAGAAGGTCAGTGTGGCCTTGCAGCCGGACGGGACGGTCACCGACTGGGACAGCGTGTCGGTGTGCGAGGAGCCGTACCCGTCGAGCCAGGCGTAGTAGGAGCCGCTGTGCGCCGCCTCACCGCTGTCGTTGGTGATCACACCGCTGGAGGCGCTCCAGGTGGTGTTGCCCGACTCGAAGCCCGGGTTGCCGAGCAGCTGCGCCGAGGTGCAGGTGCCGCCGGAGGAGCCGACCGTCCAGGTGAAGGAGGTCGAGCCGGAGGCGCCGGTCGCGTCCTTGGCGGTGACGGTCACGCTGTAGGTGCCCGCGGTGGAGGCGGTGCCGGAGATCAGGCCGGTCGAGCTGTTGATCGACAGGCCGGTGGGCAGTCCGGTGGCGCTGTAGGTGAGGGTGGCGCCCGCGCTGTCCGTCGCCTTGATCTGCAGGCTGACCGAGCCGCCGGTCGTGGTGGACTGGTTGCCCGGGTTGGTGACGGTCACCGTGTTGCCG
Organism: Streptomyces sp. NPDC001796; assembly: GCF_042892355.1. Lineage (NCBI taxonomy): Bacteria > Bacillati > Actinomycetota > Actinomycetes > Kitasatosporales > Streptomycetaceae > Streptomyces > Streptomyces sp. NPDC001796. Next base: position 252,265 of record NZ_JBIAUC010000007.1, read on the forward strand.
GTGCTGCTGCCGGAGGAGAAGGCGGTCGTCCCGTTGGGGGTGCCCCAGCCGGTCGGGCCGTCGTAGCCGGTGCGCGCGGTGCAGAAGTACGAGGTCGAGCAGGAGCCGTTGCTGCCGCTGGTGACGTCGTACAGGTTGCCCGTGTGGGAGTAGGGGTACTTCGCCGGGTAGTCGGTGGAGCCCGGGGTGCCCGCGAGGGCGTAGACGCCGGCGATGATCGGGGCGGAGGCGCTGGTACCGCCGTAGACGGCCCAGCCGGAGCCGCCGTAGGTGTCGTAGACCGCGACGCCGGTTGCCGGGTCGGCGACCGCGGAGACGTCGGCCTCCATGCGCTTGGAGCAGCCGGTGTCGGTCTGCCAGCTCGGCTTCGGGTCGTAGGCGGAGCAGCCGGAGCCGGTGCCCTCGGTGGAGCTGGTGTTCCACACGGACTCGGTCCAGCCGCGGGAGTTGGACGACGTGCTCAGCGCGGTCCCGCCGACGGCGGTGACGTACTGGGAGGTCGCCGGGTACTCGGCGCCGTAGCCGGAGTCGCCCGCGGAGACGGTGATCGCGACACCAGGGTGCTTGAAGTACGAGGTGTCCTCGCTGGTCTGGGAGGAGGACTCGGAGCCGCCCCAGCTGTTGGAGACGAACTTGGCGCCCAGCGAGACCGCCTCGTTCTCGGCGATGCCGAGGTCGGTGTCGTTGGCGGAGTTGGCCTCGACGAGGATGATGTTGCAGTTGGGGCAGACGGCGCTGACCATGTCGATGTCCAGCGCCTCCTCACCGGCCCACCCGGAGTCGTTCGTGGGCAGCGAGGTGGTCGAACCGGTCTGGCTGACCTGCTTGAAGCAGCCGTTGGCCTTGGTGCACGCGGACAGGCCGTACGTCGAGCGGTAGGTGGCCAGGTCCGACTCGGCGTTGGGGTCGTTGTAGGCGTCGACCACGGCGACGGTCAGGCCGGAGCCGCCGGTCGAGGGCAGGTTGTAGGCGCTGTGCAGGTTGGCCGGGGAAAGGCCGGAGGGCGCGGCGGCCGCGAGCGCGGAGGCCAGCCGCTGCTTGACGTCGGTGCGGCGCTGGGCGAAGCAGGACGCCTGGCCGGGCTTCGCGGTGGCGCACAGGTGCTGCGTCGGGACCTTCTGGCCGGCCTTGCCGGTCGAGTGGACGGTCTGCCGCTGGGGATCGGTGAGCGCCGTGGCGTTCTGGGACGTGCGGGTGGTGTGCGCGGTGGCGGCGGGCGCGGTCTGCGCGCCCGCGGACGGGGCCGCCAGGAACCCGGCGACGGTGAGGGTGAGGGCCGGGACGGCGGCGGTCAGGAGTCTTCGAAGACTCCGGCGCCGCTTGTTCGGGCGTGACTCACGCATGGGGGTGTTGCCTCCATCGGTCGAGGCCGGCACCGCGCGGCCTGGGTGGGGCCGGACGCGGACCACAGCCGGAAGTGGGGATTCGCGAGCTGAGTGGCAGGCCGTGACGCGCGTAGCGGCGGTGGAACGCGCGTCATGGGCATGACACTTGGAACACCCTGCGATGCCGATGAGCGTGACATTGACAGGACGGGCAGAACGTAGCTCCGTCCGCCTCCGAAAGGTTCCCCCCGGCGAAGATCTTTGCCGCGCCGTAGGCAACGCTTAGCCCCCTCATAGGAGGGGGTTGGCGCATTGATGGCGGGACGGGCCGGAGGGCTTCAGGCCCAGAGCTGGCCCTGGAGCGTCTCGATGGCCTCTTCCGTGGTGGCGGCCGTGTAGACGCCGGTCGACAGGTACTTCCAGCCGCCGTCGGCCACGACGAAGACGATGTCGGCGCTCTCGCCCGCCTTGACGGCCTTCTTGCCGACGCCGATCGCGGCGTGCAGCGCGGCGCCGGTGGAGATGCCCGCGAAGATGCCCTCCTGTTGGAGCAGTTCACGGGTCCGGGTCACCGCGTCCGCCGAGCCCACGGAGAAGCGGCTGGTGAGGACGGAGGCGTCGTACAGCTCCGGCACGAAGCCCTCGTCGAGGTTCCGCAGGCCGTACACCAGGTCGTCGTAGCGCGGTTCGGCGGCGACGATCTGCACGTCCGGCTTGTTCTCGCGCAGGTAGCGGCCCACGCCCATCAGGGTGCCCGTGGTGCCGAGCCCGGCCACGAAGTGCGTGATGGACGGCAGGTCGGCGAGGATCTCGGGGCCGGTCGTCGCGTAGTGCGCGCCCGCGTTGTCCGGGTTGCCGTACTGGTAGAGCATCACCCAGTCCGGGTGCTCGGCCGCCAGCTCCTTGGCGACGCGTACGGCGGTGTTGGAACCGCCCGCCGCCGGGCTGGAGATGATCTCGGCACCCCACATGGCGAGCAGTTCCCGGCGCTCCTGCGAGGTGTTCTCGGGCATCACGCACACCATGCGGTAGCCCTTGAGCTTGGCCGCCATGGCCAGGGAGATCCCGGTGTTGCCCGAGGTGGGCTCGAGAATCGTGCAGCCGGGGGTGAGGCGGCCGTCCTTCTCCGCCTGCTCGATCATGTGCAGCGCGGGGCGGTCCTTGATCGAACCGGTCGGGTTGCGGTCCTCCAGCTTGGCCCAGATACGGACGTCGGGGGACGGCGACAGCCGCGGCAGGCACACCAGGGGGGTGTTGCCCACCGCGGCCAGCGGGGAGTCGTAGCGCATCGGGATCAGCGACCGTCGGGCTCAGGCCATGCCGCCGGCGACGGCCGGCAGGATCGTCACGTTGTCGCCGTCGGCGACCTTGGTGTTGATGCCGTCGAGGAAGCGGACGTCCTCGTCGTTGAGGTAGACGTTCACGAAGCGGCGCAGCTCGCCGCCGTCCACGATGCGGGCCTGGATGCCCGGGTGACGGGTCTCGAGGTCGGCGAACAGGTCGGCGAGGGTCTCCCCGGTGCCTTCCACCGCCTTCTGGCCGTCGGTGTACTGGCGGAGGATGGTCGGGATGCGGACCTCGATGGCCATGGTTGCGGGCTCCTGTCGGAAGGAAGTCAGGGTGGGGGTCCACCCTGCTCGAGCGAAGTCGAGAGCTTGGGGGCGCGCGGCGGGCGCGAGAACGCAGGGATGCGCGGGTCGGGCCCCGCGGCTCACGGCCGTACGGCGGCAGGGACAGCGTCAACAGATGGCGCTGGCGAGCCTGCACAGGTCGACGTGCAGCCGCGCCACGAGCAGTGCGCCCGGCGTCTTGTCGCTCACGTCGTTCAGAACCATGCGCTCATCGTAACGATTCCCGGCCGGGGCCCTGGAGTGTGATCTCGCTGTTCGGACAGATTTCATCCGCGATGCGAGATCAGTACGACTCCACGATCTTGACCTCTTCCTCCGTGACCTCGCCCTCCACGATCCGGAACGAGCGGAACTGGAAGGGGCCCGCGCCGTCGGTGTCGGCGGTGGAGACCAGGACGTAGTGGGCGCCGGGCTCGTTGGCGTAGGAGATGTCCGTGCGGGACGGGTAGGCCTCGGTCGCGGTGTGGGAGTGGTAGATGACCACCGGGTCCTCGTCGCGGTCGTCCAGTTCCCGGTAGAGCTTGAGCAGGTCGCCGGAGTCGAACTCGTAGAACGTGGGCGAGCGGGCCGCGTTCAGCATCGGGACGAAGCGCTCGGGGCGGTCCGAGCCGGCCGGGCCGGCGATGACGCCGCACGCCTCGTCGGGGTGGTCCTGGCGCGCGTGCGCGACGATCCGGTCGACGAGGGCCTGGGTGATGGTCAGCATGACGGCCAGCATAAGCAGACATTCGAGGGGGGCCGCGCGACGGGGGCGCCCCCAGGCGTTCAGCTCTGGGGGCGCGTCAGGCAGGGCGGTGGTGGGAGACGGGTGGGCCGCCCGGTACCGAGGGGTGGTACGGGGCGGCCCACATGGTGAGCTACGAGCGAGTCAGGAGACTCACGTGGGACTCAGCGGACCTTCTCCAGCTCCTGCTCCCGGCGCTGGGCGACCTGCGGGTTGCGGGCCTTCAGCACCGCCCAGCCGACGGCCAGGGCGGCCGCCCAGACCGCCATCACGTACAGGCAGACGCGGGAGTCGGCGTCGTAGGCGATCAGGCAGGTGACGAAGAGCAGGAACGCGATGGCGATCCAGCTGCACACCGCGCCGCCCGGCGCCGGGAAGGAGGAGGCGGGCAGCCGGCCCGCGTCCACCGCGCGGCGGTACAGGACGTGGCTGACCAGGATCATCAGCCAGGTCCAGATGCCGGCCGCGGTGGCCACCGAGGTGACGTAGCCGAACGCCTTCTCCGGGACGACGTAGTTGAGGACCACGCCGATGCCCATGAAGGCGACCGAGACCGTGATGCCGAGGGCCGGGGTCTTCGAGGCGGACAGCTTGCTGAAGACGCGGGGCGCCTCGCCGTTGTCCGCGAGGGTGCGCAGCATGCGGCCCGTGGAGTACATGCCCGAGTTGCAGGACGAGAGCGCCGCGGTCAGCACCACGAAGTTGACGATGCCCGCGCCGGCCGGGATGCCGATGACCGCGAACGCCTTCACGAAGGGGCTGACGCCCGCCGCGAACTCGGTCCACTTCACCACGCACAGGATCACGGTGAGGGCGCCGACGTAGAAGAGGGCGATGCGCCAGGGCAGGGTGTTGATCGCCTTGGGGAGGGTCTTCTCCGGGTCCTCGGACTCGCCCGCGGTGACACCGACCAGTTCGACGGCGAGGTAGGCGAACATGACGCCCTGCAGGGTCATCAGGGACGAGCCGATGCCCTTGGGGAAGAAGCCGTCGAACTGCCAGAGGTTGGAGACCGCGGCCGTGTCGCCGGCGGCGCTGAAGCCGAAGGTCAGCACGCCGAGACCGATGACGATCATGCCGATCAGCGCGGTGACCTTGACCATCGAGAACCAGAACTCGATCTCGCCGAACAGCTTCACCGAGATCAGGTTGGCCACGAACAGGACCACCAGGAAGACCAGCGCCGTCACCCACTGCGGGATCGACGGGAACCAGTAGTGGACGTAGATCGCGGCGGCCGTCAGCTCGGCCATGCCGGTCACCACCCACATCAGCCAGTACGTCCAGCCGGTGAAGTAGCCGAAGAACGGGCCGAGGAACTCACGGGAGTACTCCGCGAAGGAACCCGACACCGGGCGGTACAGAAGCAGCTCGCCGAGCGCCCGCATGATGAAGAAGATGATCACGCCGGCGAGGGCGTACATCAGGATCAGGCTGGGTCCGGCCTTGGCGATGTTCGCCCCCGCGCCCAGGAACAGGCCGACGCCGATCGCGCCGCCGATCGCGATCATCTGGACCTGACGGCTGCCGAGCCCGCGCTCGTACCCCTCCTCAGGGGTGTTCTCCGTCTCGACCTGCGCTGAGGTCATGTGTGCTGCGCCTTTCTCCATGCCGACCCGGGCCTCTCGTCGGCCGCGGATCGTCTCGATCCCCCCGGATTGATGGAGCGAGCGGGCTCGGGCTCTCCCGGGTCCGCTCATGCCTGGCCGACGGTCGTCGGCTCGGTGGCGCACCCGGCGCAACATGGGTGGTGTTCGCCGGGCGGTCGTGAAGATTTATCACGACCGCAACACTGATCACCCGGACGCGATGTGGCGCAGCACACAGCAAGAAGCGGACAAAGTACGCACGAACGGCCCATACATGGCCGCAATGGTGACGGGATCGTTATCCGGATTTGAGCGTCCGCTGAGCGAACACGAAATCCACACAGGTCAGGGCATAAGGGTGGTGACGAGCGTCTCCTGGAGACCACCGAGCCACAGATACGCCATCACCATCGGCTTGCGCGGGTCCTCGTCCGGCAGCCGGTACAGCTCGTCGGTGTCGTCCTCGTCGGCGACCTCGAGCCGGGAGCCGATCGCGAGGCGCAGGTCGTTCAGGGCGCCGAGCCACTGCTCGCACTCCTCGCGCGACAGCTTCAGCACCCCGCCCTCCCGGCTCGCCGAGGTCAGCGCGTCCAGGGTGTGGATCACCGCGAGGGCGTTCTCGCGTTTGCGGGCGCGCAGGTCGTTCTCGGTGAAGCGGCGGAACTCGGCGGAATGGGCGCGCAGCTCGTCGGCCTGACCGGGCGAGACGGGCTCGCTGCCCGGGTCGCCGTACGCGTCCGGGAACAGCCGGCGCAGCACGGGGTCGGCGGGCGGCTCGCTCGGGCCCTCCGCGAACAGCTCGGCGAGTGGATCCTCGGAGGCGTTCTCCGCGGGGCCCGGCCCGATGAGTTCCAGCAGCTGCACGGCCAGCGAGCGGATGATGGAGATCTCGACGTCGTCGAGGGCGACGGCCGCGCCGCCGCCGGGGAGCGGTTCGAAGTGTCCTGACATGAAGGGAGGTCGCTACTTCCGGTCCTGCTGGAGGGTGGCCCACAAGCCGTAGCCGTGCATCGCCTGCACGTCGCGCTCCATCTCCTCGCGCGTACCGCTGGAGACGACCGCCCGGCCCTTGTGGTGGACGTCGAGCATGAGCTTGGTGGCCTTGTCCTTGGAATAGCCGAAGTACGTCTGGAAGACGTACGTCACATAGCTCATGAGGTTGACCGGGTCGTTGTGGACGATCGTGACCCAGGGGACGTCGGGCTCGGGTACGGCGAACTCTTCCTCCGCCGGCTGTGTTCGTTCGATCTCTACGGGAGCGGGTGACGTCACAAGCCCCATGCTGCCACCCGAGGGGGGTGGTCGCACAAACGGGCACCTCCACCCGGCCCGCAAATCGTCAGACTGACGAGATGAGGAGTACGATCGGCTGTCCCAGGCACTTGAAGCACCGATGGGTGCACTCGAACAGTCGTGTGTGAGGAGAGCTTTGGTGGGCGTTGCGGATCTCGGGTTGCCCGAAGAAGGGCGCGAAGCGCTTCCTCATAAGGGCGGTGGTGGGCGACGGGTGGGCGTTCCCTCGACGGCGCTCTTCACCGACCACTACGAGTTGACGATGCTGCAGGCCGCCCTCAGGGCGGGCACCGCCGAGCGGCGTTCGGTCTTCGAGGTCTTCACCCGGCGGCTGCCCGACGGCCGCCGCTACGGCGTGGTGGCCGGTACCGGGCGTGTCCTGGACGCGGTGGAGAACTTCCGCTTCGACGCGGGCGTCCTCGGCTTCCTGCGCGAGCGCCGGGTCGTCGACGACGAGACGCTGGACTGGCTCGCCGGCTATCGCTTCAGCGGCGACATCTGGGGCTACCCGGAGGGGGAGGTGTACTTCCCCGGCTCGCCGATCATGCGGGTCGAGGGCTCCTTCGCCGAGTGCGTTCTGCTGGAGACCGTCGTCCTGTCGATCCTCAACCACGACTCGGCCGTCGCGGCCGCCGCCTCGCGCATGGCCTCCGCCGCCGGGGGCCGGCCGCTGATCGAGATGGGTGCCCGGCGCACCCACGAGCTGGCCGCCGTGGCCGCCTCCCGCGCCGCGTACGTCGGTGGCTTCACCACCACCTCGGACCTGGCGGCCGGCTTCCGGTACGGCATTCCGACGGTCGGGACGTCCGCACACGCCTTCACCCTGCTGCACGACAGCGAGCAGGACGCCTTCCGGGCCCAGGTGGAGTCGCTGGGCCGGGGCACCACGCTGCTCGTGGACACCTACGACGTCACGGAGGCCGTCCGGCTGGCCGTCGAGGTGGCCGGGCCAGAGCTGGGCGCCGTGCGCATCGACTCGGGGGACCTGCTGCTGGTCGCGCACCGGGTGCGGCAGCAGCTGGACGCGCTGGGCGCCTCCCACACGAAGATCATCGTGACCTCGGACCTGGACGAGTACGCCATCGCCTCGCTGGCGGCGGCGCCCGTGGACGCGTACGGCGTGGGCACCCGGCTGGTCACGGGCTCCGGGCACCCGACCTGCTCGATGGTCTACAAGCTGGTCGCCCGCGCCGAGTCGGCGGACCCGAAGGCGCCGCTGGTGCCGGTGGCGAAGAAGTCGACCGGCGGCAAGACGTCCGTCGGCGGGCGCAAGTGGGCGGCGCGGCGACTGGACGAGCACGGGGTGGCCGAGGCCGAGGTGGTCGGCATCGGGCCGGTGCCGGACGAGCTGGCGGACCGGCAGCTGCTGGTGCAGCTGGTCAAGGGGGGCGAGGTGATCTCCCGGGAGCCGCTGGACGTCGTCCGCGACCGGCACGCGGCCGCCCGCGCCAACCTGCCGCTGTCGGCGACACAGCTGTCGCGCGGGGAGCCGGTGATCCCGACCGAGTACGTGTGACGCGCCGCTGTTGACGCGCCGGGAGGACCATGGAGGGAGGGGCCGGGTGCGGCTTCGGCCGCTGCTCGCTTGAGGGCGCATGGACGGACGGCGGGCGGAAATGCACCGGCGACGCACCCCGCGCACCGGCCGACCGCCCGATGCCCTCTCCCGCCCGGTCCCCGAAGTCTCTAGGCTCGGTAGGTCATGTAGTTCACGGACGGCCGGGCCCGCACCCTCCACACCCGAACCGCTGCCAAGCCGAAGGACACCGACCATGCGCCGCGCCTTGATCGTCGTAGACGTGCAGAACGACTTCTGTGAGGGTGGCAGCCTCGCGGTGTCCGGGGGTGCCGATGTGGCCGCCGCGATCACCGAGCTGATCGGGCAGGCCCCCGCCGGGTACCGCCATGTGGTGGCCACCCGTGACCACCACATCGCCCCGGGCGGTCACTTCGCCGACAACCCGGACTACGTCCACTCGTGGCCCGCGCACTGCGTGGCGGGCACGGAGGGCGTGGGCTTCCACCCGAACTTCGCCCCGGCGGTCGCCTCCGGCGCGGTCGACGCCGTGTTCGACAAGGGGGCGTACTCGGCGGCCTACAGCGGGTTCGAGGGGGTCGACGAGAACGGGGTCGCGCTCGCGGACTGGCTGCGGGAGCGGGAGATCGACGAGGTGGACGTGGTCGGGATCGCCACGGACCACTGCGTGCGCGCCACCGCGCTGGACGCGGTGCGCCAGGGCTTCCGTACGCAGGTCCTGCTGGACCTGACCGCCGGGGTGGCCGAGGAGACCACGGAACGCGCGCTGGAGGAGCTCCGGGAGGCGGGCGTGGAGCTGTCCGGCAAGCCGGTGGTGTCCTGACACCCGCCGGGCCCCCGCACCCGTGCGCCCCGCTCCCGTGCGCCCCAGCGGGTCACGGCTGGGTTGTCCGTCTCAGCAGGGACCTGATCGGGTGCCACAGCTCGACCGACAGGTCCTGTGCCGCGGTGTCCGGGGCCGTGCGCCATATCAGGCCGTCGGGGTGGTGCAGGACCGCCGTGACCTCGTCCGGGGAGGGCGGGGCCGCATTGCCGCGCAGGTAGACCGCGCGCATGCCCAGGTTGCGCAGACGCGTCAGGGCACGGGCGCGGTTCTGGGCGTGGACCAGGACACGGACCGAACCGGCGCCCGAACCGGGGCTGGGCAGGTTCAGAGCCACCACCACACTGCCGTTCGGCAGCTTGCAGAAACCTCCTGCGGCCATACGCGTCATACCCCCGTGAGACCTGGTGTCAATAAGAGAGCCACAGCAGGCACCTAAACACGATCGGCGGCCGCCCGCCAAGGGGCTGCCGCCGATACGCTTCTGACCTGCGCAAATGCCGACTACTTCACCGCGGGTCCGACTTCCAGCTCGATCGTCGAGCCGTTCACGCCCTGCTTGACGATCTCGATCTTGGTGTTGGTGTCAGTGATCTTGACCCCGGCCGCCGGGTTCGAGGCGTCGTAGTAGGTGCTGGTGTGGTCGTTGAAGACCGACACACCCTTCGACGACTTGATCTTCGTCGCGACGTCCTCCTTGTGCAGGGTGATGCCGTCGGTGCGCTCCAGGCTGAAGGGTGAGTCGTAGGCCTGGATGCGGTTGCGCATCAGCGTGCCGTCGGACCACTTCAGCGCGGTGGGGTGCGAGTCGACCGGCAGGATCAGGCCGGTGCCGGCGTGGTCCTTGGTGTTGTTGTCCGCCTGGGAGGTGTCCCACTTCCAGATCAGCAGGCCGTTCTGGTACGGGTAGTGCTCCACCCAGTCCGGACGGGCCGGCGCGAAGCCGAAGTTGTACGGGCCGACCTTGAGGGTCTTGTCGTACGACACGTACTGGCGGTTCTCGGCGATGTAGTACTGCTTGTAGTCCCTGGTGAAGGACGCGCCGATGCGGGAGAAGCCGTTCGCGGCCCAAGCGGCGTCCGCGCTCTCGGCGTTGTCGGAGAAGAGGGCCGAACCTCCCCCAGAGGGGGTACCCCCAGCAGTCAGCGTTATCTCGTCGGCCGCGAAGCCCTTCAGGGCCACACCGCCGTCCGTCTGGTAGCGGAAGCGGAGCTGGATCTTCTTGCCCGCGTAGGCGTCGAGGGGGTACGACAGCTTCTTGTAGCCGTCCACCGTGCCGGTCAGGGCCGGGGCGCCGCTGGCGTCACGCGGGATGGCCTGGCCGTCCACCGTGCCGTCCAGCGCGGTCCAGTTGGCGCCGCCGTCGGTCGACACCTCGGTGTAGAGGTAGTCGTAGCCCGCCTCGATGTCGTAGTAGCCGTCGAGGGTCAGCGTGGCCGAGGACTTGCCGGTGAGGTCCACGGAACGGGTCAGCGTGTTCTTCAGGTCGTTGCCGCTGCCGCTCCACCACTGGGTCGAGCCCTGCGCGGGGGTGACGACCTGGGTGGTGACCGCCTTGTCGGGCAGGTTGACCACCAGCGCCTGCCGGTACTTGGTGTTGTACTCGGCGACGCCCAGCTTGTGCCAGGACTTGATGCCGGCCTTCGCCGTGTCGTAGTTGAGCCAGCCCAGCTGGAGCTTGTCCCAGGCGTTCATGTCGCCGGGGAGGTCGCCGATGGTCTCCTTGCCGGTGCCCAGCCAGGAGCCGGAGGACATGAGCGTCCAGAAGCCGGTGGAGTTCTCGCCGCCGTTGGTGTCGTACTCGTCCGGCAGGCCGAGGTCGTGGCCGTACTCGTGGGCGTAGACGCCCAGGCCGCCGTTCTCCGGCTGGATGGTGTAGTCGCCGACCCAGATGCCGCTGTCGCCGATCTGCGTGCCGCCCAGCTTGTTGCCCGCCGGGCCGGTGGCGCCGGCGTCGGTGCCGAAGGCGTACCAGCGGTGGGCCCAGATCGCGTCGGTGCCCTGGACGCCGCCGCCCGCGGACTCGTCCTCACCGGCGTGCACGATCTGGAAGTGGTCGATGTAGCCGTCGGGCTCGTTGAAGTTGCCGTCGCCGTCGTGGTCGTAGCGGTCCCACTGGTCGAACCGCGCCAGGTCCGCCTTGATGTCCGCGTCGGACTTGCCGGCCGCCTTCTGCTGGGCGACCCAGGCGCTCACGCCGTCGCTGACGACGTTCCACACGCTCGGGCAGTTCTTGGAGCCGCAGGCGTTGTTGCCGTAACGGGCCTCGTTGTACGGGACCTTGACCCAGTCAGCGACCTCGCCGTCCACCGAGTAGCGGCCCGAGGACTGCTTCTCGTAGTACTTCTTCACCGACTCGACGTTGCTGCCGGTGCCGAAGTACAGGTCCTGGAAGTGCTTCTGGTTGTAGTCCTTCTGCCAGGCCGTCGAGTTGTCCTTCGTACGGTCCGGCGCGGCTATCTGGTTGTGCAGGGGGCCCGCCGTGCCGCCGAACTCGGGGTCGGTCCTGTCGCCGAACTCGACCAGGATGGTGAAGATCTTGTCGGTCTTCTCCCGGCTCAGCTCGACGTACTTGGGGTCGCCCTTCTTGCTCTTGAGCTCGACGACCTTCGAGCCGTCGCGCTCCTCGGGCTGGGCCTTGCCGGATATGACCTGGTTGAGGGCCTCCTGGCGCTGGGCCTCCTGCGTCTTGCTCAGCGGGCCGTCGAGGTCGTGCTCCTGCTGCTTCACCGGCGCCGGGTCGTGCCGGGTGGCGGCAGTGGCCTCGGCGGTGGTGCTCGCCTGCGCGACGGCGAAGGTGGAGAACGTGGCGGAGGCCGCCGCGAGCGCGACGCCTATCGCGGCCGCTCTGAACGTCCAGGGTCTGCTGGTCACTTGAGTTCCTCCCCCGCGCCAGGGCGCACGGAAGGGGGTCCTGGTCATGGAGGGGCCCGTGCGCACCGATCAACGCGTGTAGTCAAGTGACGACATTTGACCGGAGGTTTACAAGAAAAAACAGATCTTGACTTGCACAGGTCAAGTGCATTAACAGGACGAGATGTTCGCTATACGAACGAGCGCGGTCGGCATAATCCCCCGTCAACCGGCGCGTGCACGTGTCCAGTTGCTGGAACGCATGACTCCGTGCGCCCCTTGTGCTTCGGAACCGTGGGTTAGGTCACGCTTACCAGCCGTTCCGCTCGGGCATGGTGGCGAATAGAGTCGGCGGGTGGAGCGCCGGAATGGCGGCGGTTTGCCCTGTCGACACCGTTGTCATTTCCGCAATTCCGTGGTTGTACGTTCAAGTGTCCCTAGTTCTGCCCCTAGTTGTCCGCATCCTCCCCCATCACGAGAGGCACGGGGGGAGTCCCCCACCCCGAGGAATGGCCATGCCTCGTCCGAACGCCGCACAGCTCGCCTACGGTTCCTGCACCGTGATCTTCTCCACCCTCGCCATGCTGCTGCTGTCACAGACAAGTTCGGGCCTGGGGATCGCCGTGATCGCCCTGTCGGCGCTCGCACTCGGGCTGCTCGTCGCCGTGACGGTACCGCTGCCGAAGTCCGCACCGGCCGCCGCCGAGCGGCCCGCCGCGCGGCAGCACGCACCGGTGGGGCGCCCGACGGCGTCGGTCGGATCCACCGCGGCCACCGAGCCCGTCCGGGAGACGGCAAACCCCTGAACCGGGCGCCGTGCGCACAACTTCACACCGAGCACTCGAACCGGCGGGCCCCTGATGCACGGGCCCGCCGGTTCATGCGTACGCCACCGCCCTCTGTCAGACCGCCGTGCTGACCTCCACCGTCCTGGCCGCCTTGTCGTGCAGCCCCTGTTTGTAGGGCCGGTCGAAGAAACTCCAGCCGCCGCAGATCGCGGTCCACACGCAGGCGCAGCAGAACGCGAACGGCAGCCACAGCACCAAGGCGCGGATCAGGGACGCCTGGAGGGAGGGGTTCGAGCCGTCGTCGAGGTTGGCCACGCGCATGTTCAGCAGCCTCTTGCCGAGCGTCTGCCCGGTTCTGCTGATCAGGATCGTGTCGTAGGCCGTGTAGAGCACGGCCGCGATCACGGACTGGCCGAGGGACTTGCCGGTGTCGACCTTGGTGGCCTCGAGGTTGTACTCGACGGTGTGGAACGCCCAGGACAGCAGCCAGACGACCACGCCGACGAGGATCATGTCGATGATCCTGGCGAGGACGCGCTTGCCGCTGTCGGCGAGCGGGGGCATACCGGCGAGGGGGTCGGTGCCGTCGTAGGGGCCCTCGGGGCCCCCGCCGCCGTACGGGCCGCCTCCGCCGTAGAGGCCGCCGCCCTCGGGGCCCCCGCCGCCGTACGGGCCGCCTGGGTGGGGCGGGGGTGTGCCGTACGGGGGGCTGCCGCCGGGCGGCTCACCGCCGGTAGGGGGCTGTCCGTGGGGCGGCGGGCCACCGGGCGGGGGCTCGCCGCCGGGCGGCGGACCGCCGGACGCGGCCCCACGGCCGGGCGGTGGCCGGTCGGGGTCCGGGGCGTCTCCTCGGCCGGGCGGTGGCGGTTCGGTGCTCATGGCCCGAGTCGACCGCGAACCCTCCGGCTCCGCATCCCTACAGGTCCGTCCGGGTCAGCCGGCCACGAACGTACGGGCGGCCTTGTCGTGCCAGCACTGGCGCCACGGGCGGTCGAACACGCACCACAGGACGCCGACCACGCCGACGGCGAGCACACCGGGGACGCTGTAGACCAGCCAGCGGCGCAGGGCCTGGCCGAAGGTGGGGGGCTCATGGGCCTCGATGTCCCGTACCTCCAGACCGCACACCTTCTTGCCCAGCGTGCGCCCCCACTTGGCGGTCGGCAGCGCCTCGTAGAGGACCCCGAAGCCCAGCAGCACGGCGAGCACGATCGCGAGGTAGACCGACGTCGTGCCGTCGAGCAGCCAGACCGTGACGGTCTGCCCGGACAGCTTCGCCGCGTCGATCTTCCCGTTGATGTGGTCGATCGCCTTCGTGCCCAGCGGTACCGCGGCCACGCCCGTGACCGCCGCCAGGACAAGGGTGTCGAGCAGCCGCGCCGCGAGCCGCTTGCCGAGTCCCGCGGGGCGGGCCGCCGCCTGTGCCCGGGCGGCCGCCTGGAACGGGTCCTCCACCGGCGGCTTCCAGGGCGCGACGGGCCGGTCGCCGGGGCCCGGGCTCGCCAGCTGGTGCACCTGCTGCGCCCAGGAGGGCTGGCCGCCGCCGGGGCCGCTGGTCAGGGGCGTGGCGACCGGCGCGGCGGACTGCTGCGGGGGCACCCCCGCCGCGGGCGTCGGGACGGACGGTTGCTGCGGGGGCACCCCCGCCGCGGGCGCCGCGGGCTTCGGGACGGACGGCTGCTGCGGTGCCGGGACGGGGCTCGGGGCGGCCGGGTCCAGGCCCAGCGCCTGACGGGCGGCGGCCTGGGCGCTCGCCGGGCGCGCGGCGCCGGGCTGCGCGGCGCCGGAGCCGGTGCCGGAACCGGCAGTCGCCGTGCCTCCGCCCTGCTCCCCCGTGCGCGGGGAGACCGCGCGGAACTTCATGGTGCCCTCGGACGGAGCGGGTTCGTCGGTACCGGCGGTGCCCTCCGGGCGCGCCGGCCTGTGGAGCGCCGTCGTGCCGGGCGAGCCCGGGGACGCCTCGGACCCGGAGCCGGCAGCCGGCAGCCGCGGGTCGGCGGCCTGCGCGGCGCCCCAGGACACCCGGCGGTCCTGCTCACCACCGAAGCCGGACTGCTGGGAGCGGTCGGCACCCCATGCCGGGGCGGGCTCCGGGTGGCTGTCGGCCTGGGCGGCGCGATCGGGTTCGTCGACCGGGTCCTCGTCGAAGAAGTGCGGCCCGGTCTCCTCCACCGAGGGCTGCGCGGGGCGCGCGCCCGCCGGCGGGGAGAGCGGCTCGCCGTCGGTGGGAGCCGGCCGGCTGGTGCCCGGGACCCAGGAGACACCGTTCCAGTACCGGACGTATCCGGGGATGGAGGGGTCCGGGTAGTAGCCTTCGCGGGGCCTGTCGTCGCCGGGTGCCGGGGTTGGGGCGCTCATGTCCGTCGTCCCGTATCTGCTCGGGGGGTCGTGTGAGGCTCCACATCTATCAGAAGTGCGCAGGCGGCATTGCCGGTCCGCCGGTACCCACCCCTTTCCGGGCGACACCGTGCACGCCCTTCACACGCCCCGAACACACCCCGAAAGCAGTGGGCCGAACGGGTCAGAACAGCTTGCCGGGGTTGAGGATGCCCAGCGGGTCGAAGACCTGTTTGACGGCCCGTTGCATCTCCACGCCCACCGGGCCGATCTCGCGCGCCAGCCACTCCTTCTTCAGGACGCCGACGCCGTGCTCGCCGGTGATCGTGCCGCCGAGTCGCAGGCCGAGGGCCATGATCTCGTCGAAGGACTCGCGGGCGCGCCGGGACTCGTCGGGGTCCTGGGCGTCGAAGCAGACGGTCGGGTGGGTGTTGCCGTCACCGGCGTGGGCGCAGACGCCGATGGTGAGCTGGTACTTCTCGGCGATCCGCTCGACCCCTTCGAGCATCTCGCCGAGCTTGGAGCGGGGCACGCACACGTCGTCGATCATCGTGGTGCCCTTGACGGCCTCGAGCGCGGTGAGCGACAACCGCCGCGCCTGCAAGAGCAGTTCGGACTCGGCCGCGTCGTCGGCCGGTACGACCTCGGTGGCGCCCGCGGCCTCGCACAGCGCGCCGACGGCGGCGAGGTCGGCGGCAGGGTCCGGGGTGTCGAAGGCGGCGAGGAGCAGCGCTTCGGTGCTCTCCGGCAGCCCCATGTGGGCGAGGGCGTTGACGGCCTTGACGGTCGTACGGTCCATGAGTTCCAGGAGCGACGGCACGTGCCCTCCCGCCATGATCCGGCACACGGCGTCGCAGGCGGCGGCCGCGGAGGCGAACTCGGCTGCCAGGACGAGTTGCCGGGGCGGCTTCGGCTTCAGCGCGAGGATCGCCCGTACGACGATGCCGAGGGAGCCCTCGGAGCCGACGAAGAGCCGGGTGAGGTCGTATCCGGCGACCCCCTTGGCGGTACGGCGGCCGGTGGACATGAGGCGTCCGTCGGCGAGGACGACGTCGAGGCCGAGGACGTACTCGGCCGTCACCCCGTACTTCACACAGCACAGGCCGCCGGAGGCGGTGCCGATGTTGCCGCCGATGGTGCACATCTCCCAGCTGGAGGGGTCCGGCGGGTAGTACAGGCCGTGTTCGTTCACCGCGCGGGAGAGCGCGGCGTTGACGACGCCGGGTTCGACCACGGCGATGCGGTCGACCGGGTCGATCTCCAGGATGCGGTTCATCCTGGTCAGCGAGAGCACGATGCAGCCGTCGCAGGCGTTGGCGGCGCCCGACAGGCCGGTGCGGGCGCCCTGCGGGACGACGGGTACGCGCAGTTCGGTGGCGGTCCGCATGACGTGCTGGACCTGTTCGACGGTGCGGGGCAGCACGACCACGGCCGGGGTCCCGGCCGCGCAGAAGCTCGCCATGTCGTTCGCGTACGAGGCCGTGACGTCGGGGTCGGTCAGGACGGCCTCGGCCGGCAGGCCGGCCCTGAGACGGTCGAGGAGGTTGCCGGTGACTTCGTCGCGCGGGGCTTCGATACGGCTCATGATCACAGCGTCGCACCGGGGGGCGGCGGTGGGAAGCCCGGAGCGTCCCCGGAGGAGCGCGCCGGGGGCCGGCGCTCCTCCGGGGGACGGCTTCCGGGAGGGCCTACAGGTTGCCGCGCCTGGCCTGCTCGCGCTCGATCGCCTCGAACAGGGCCTTGAAGTTGCCCTTGCCGAAACCCATGGAGCCGTGCCGCTCGATGATCTCGAAGAAGACCGTCGGGCGGTCCTGGACCGGCTTGGTGAAGATCTGCAGCAGATAGCCGTCCTCGTCGCGGTCGGCGAGGATCTTCAGCTCGCGCAGGGTCTCGACGGGGACCCGGGTGTCGCCGACCCACTCGCCGAGGGTGTCGTAGTACGAGTCCGGGGTGTCGAGGAACTCCACGCCGGCCGCCCGCATGGTGCGGACCGTCCGCACGATGTCGTTGGTGTTGAGCGCGATGTGCTGGACGCCGGGACCGCCGTAGAACTCCAGGTACTCGTCGATCTGGGACTTCTTCCTGGCGACGGCGGGCTCGTTGATCGGGAACTTGACCTTGAGCGTGCCGTCGGCGACCACCTTGGACATCAGGGCGCTGTACTCGGTGGCGATGTCGTCGCCCACGAACTCCTTCATGTTCGTGAAGCCCATGACCTTGTTGTAGAACTCCACCCATTCGTTCATGCGGCCGAGTTCCACGTTGCCGACGCAGTGGTCGATCGCCTGGAAGGTGCGGTGGGCGGGCGGCTCGACGATCGGGTCGGCGGCGACGTAGCCGGGCAGGTAGGGGCCGTCGTAGCCGGAGCGTTCGACCAGGGTGTGGCGGGTCTCGCCGTAGGTGGCGATCGCGGCGAGGACCACGGTGCCGTGCTCGTCCTTCAGCTCGTACGGCTCGGCGACGGAACGGGCGCCGTGCTCGAGGGCGTACGCGTGGGCGGCGCGGGCGTCGGGGACCTCGATGGCGAGGTCGATCACGCCGTCTCCGTGCTCGGCCACGTGCTGGGCGAGGAAGTGGCCCCAGGTGGTGGTCGGCTTGATGACGGAGGTGAGGACGAAACGGGCGGAGCCGTTCTCCAGGACGTAGCTGGCGGTCTCGCGGCTGCCGTTCTCCGGTCCGGAGTAGGCCACGAGCCGCATGCCGAAGGCGGTGGAGTAGTAGTGCGCGGCCTGCTTGGCGTTGCCGACGGCGAAGACGACCGCGTCCATTCCCTTCACCGGGAAGGGGTCGGCCTCGCGCGCGGTGTCAGGGGCGTGGTGTGTGGTCTGCGTCATAGCGGCAGCCTCGCCCGGCGCCGCAAGGTGCGCAATAGTTTGCTTTTCGACTGGGCAATCTGCTCAGTGAATCGCCCGTGTCGCCGGGCGTTCTGTACAGGATGACCATCGAGGAGCGCGGTATGGCGATCGATCATCTGGACGCCCGGCTCATCGTGCTGCTGGCGAGGGAGCCGCGCATCGGGGTGCTGGAGATGTCCCGACGGCTCGGGGTGGCCCGCGGCACGGTCCAGGCGCGCCTGGACCGGTTGCAGGCGGGCGGTGTCATCCGCGGCTTCGGCCCGGAGGTGGACCCGGCGGCGCTCGGCTACCCGGTCACGGCGTTCGCGACGCTCCAGATCCGCCAGGGCCAGGGCGCGGACGTACGGGCCCATCTGGCGACGGTCCCGGAGGTCCTGGAGCTGCACACGACGACGGGCAGCGGCGACATGCTGTGCCGTCTGGTGGCCCGCTCGAACGCGGACCTGCAACGGGTGATCGACCGGGTGGTCGGCTTCGAGGGCATCGTCCGCGCCTCCACGGCGATCGTGATGGAGAACCCGGTACCGCTGCGGGTGATCCCGTTGGTGGAGCAGGCGGCGCAGGACCGGGAGGAGGCCTGAGCGATGGGGCCGAGCCCCGCGGCGCAGTGGTGGGGCCGGTCCCTGCGGGGCAGTGGCGGGATCAGGTCCCGCGCCCGGCCGGGTCCGCCGTGGCACGCAGCACCGGGTCCTTGCGCAGCCGTACGAAGGTGACGAGCAGGGTCACCGCCTGCAGCACGGCGCACGCCCCGATGACGTCGGTCAGATACGGCGGTGGGGTGACGGCGAGCAGGACGCCCGCCACGGGGAAGGGCAGCAGCAGGAGCAGGATCGTCAGGGACAGCGTCGTGCCGAAGGCCGCGGGCGGGATGGTCAGCGAGCGCAGCGTGCGCAGCACCACGGTGAGCCCTCCGTCGGCGGCCATGAAGAGGGCCACGAGGGCTGTGTAGCTGAGGTAGGAGGGGGCCTGCGGCACCGCCAGGCAGGCGGCGGACGCGACGGTCGCACTGATGACCCCGACCCCCCACAGGCCCAGCCGGTCGAGCGCGAACCGGCAGCAGGTGACCGCGACCAGCGTGGCGGCGGCGGCGACCGACCAGAGCGTGCCGACGGCGGCCGGCGACCGGCCGAAGTGGTCCTCCACGAGGACGGGGCCGGCCGACTGCAGCAGGCCGAGTGCCAGGTTCGAGCAGGCGAGGCCGGCCACGAGCCGCCGCAGCGAGGGCAGGGAGCGCAGCGTCCGCCACCCTTCCCGCATGCCTCCGCGGCGTCCCTGTCCGCCCTGGCGCGCCGCACGCAGGGGCGTGGGCGGGGTCTGCAGGGCGAGGCCGGCGGACAGGAAGGACAGCACGCTCAGGCACGCGAGCATGCGGGTCGGCCCGGTCAGGAGCAGCACGCCGCCCAGGGCCGGGCCGACGAGGGTGGCCGTCTGGTCGATGCCGATCAGCACCGGCTGCACCTTGTGGGACCGCCCCTCGACGCGGCGGCCGACGATGGCGCCCACCGCCTCGTTGGCGATGAAGCTGAACTGGGTGAGGGCGCCGGTCACGGCGGCCAGCGCCATGACGGTGGCGGTCTCGGCCGTCCCCCGCGGCAGCATCACCAGCACGACGGCGGCGCCCGCGACCAGCAGGGCACGGGTGAGCGAGGCGAGGAAGCACACGATCGCCGCGCCACTGCGGTCCACCAGGTCACCGGCGAAGCCGAAGGCGGCCACCCGGGGGATCCACTCCAGCGCGAAGGCCAGTCCGGTCAGGGACGCGGAGCCGGTGGTCGCCAGCACGACGAGCGGCATGGCGTAGGTCGCCATGGAGTAGGCGAGCGCGTCGCAGGCGCGCGGCGCGTAGACCCGTCGGAACAGGCTGCCGGTGGGCACCGCGGCGTGCCGGCCGGCCGGCTGGATCTCGTACAGGGAGACGGTCACGAAGTGTGGCGGCTTTCGGTGAGCGGGTGCACGGACGGACGGCCGGAGCGTTCCCCGCCGTTCAAGCGGACGAGGGTGCTTCAGCCGTCTCGGCCTGCATGGGCATGACACAGCACTGGGTCACGGGGTACTCCGCTCGGAAACGGGAGCCGAAGACAGGCAAAGGCCGCGCCGGCAGGCCTTGTTGAGGTGTTAACTACGGCGCGGTAACAAGATAGCGGAAGAGATCGCTCCCGCAGAGCCCCCGCGGTGCGTCGATTGACTCGGGGTTCGTGTGCCGGTCCCCAGGGCCGTCGACCGGTCTCCGGGGTCCGTGGCCTAGCAGCTCGGGACCGAGTCCTTCGCCTTCTCGAGGGACACCAGGGCGTCGATGGCGCTCCTGAGGGTGGTCACCGGGACCAGGCGCAGGCCCTTGGGCAGTTCCGCCTTCGCGTCGGCGCACTCCGCCCTCGGGACCAGGAAGACCGTCGCGCCGTCGCGCTTGGCGGCCTGCGTCTTGAGGGCCACGCCACCCACCGGGCCGACCTGGCCCGAGGAGTCGATCGTGCCCGTGCCGGCGATCGTGCGGCCGCCCGTGAGGTCGCCGCCCGTGCCGTTGCCGTTCAGCTTGTCGATGATGCCGAGGGTGAACAGCAGCCCCGCGCTGGGGCCGCCGACGTCCGCGAGCTTCAGCGTGACCTTCACGTTCTTGTCGCTGAGGTGCAGATACGACAGGGCCGCGCGGGTCGCCGCGTCCTGGGACTGCTTCATCTGCTCGGTGTTGTGCTGCTCGATCTCCTTGACCGTGTCGCCGCTCGGGTACACCGCGTCGCGCGGCAGCACCGCGCGGTCCGTGCGGAACCAGCCGTCGATCACGTCCCCGAGTGAGACCTGCGCGTCGGGGCCCGTCGCCTCGATGGTCGTCATCCGCAGCTGGCCGGTCGTCGTGCGGGTGGGCGCCCCGTTGATCGTGATCACCGCGGTGCCCTTGTTCTGGCCCAGCACGTTCGCCGTCATGCCGGGCTGCGCCACGGCGAACGGCAGCGGCGCGAACACCGCCGTGGCGAGCAGGGCCACGACGGGCAGGGCGCAGACGGTGGCGGCCTTGGGGCGGGAGAGGCGAGAGAGCACGGGATCAATCTAACGCGACGGCCACTTTTGGCCAGGCGCCGGTCAGGCCCCGGTTCTCGCTCAGGCCGCCCGCGGTCAGGCCCCCGGTTCTCGCTCAGGCCGCCCGGTCAGGCGCCCGGTTCTCGCTCAGGCCGCGTAGAGGTCCGTCCTTCCCGTCGTGAAGCGCCGTAGGGCGTCCGGCAGCGGTTCCACACCGATCCCGGGCCCGGACGGGACCGGCAGATGGCCGTCCTCCAGGACGAACGGCTCGGTGATGTCCTCGGCGAAGTAGCGGGCCGACGCCGAGGTGTCGCCCGGGAGCGTGAAGCCGGGCAGGGCTGCCAGGGCGAGGTTCGGCGCGCGGCCGATGCCCGTCTCCAGCATGCCGCCGCACCACACCGGCACCCCGTGCGCGTGCGCCACGTCGTGCACACGCCGGGCCTCCGGATAGCCCCCCACCCGCGCGGGCTTGACGTTCACCACGCGGCAGGCGCCCATGGCGATCGCGGAGGCGGTGTCGCGGGCATTGTGCAGGGACTCGTCCAGACAGACGGGTGTGGCCAGGCGCTGCTGGAGCCGGGCGTGGGCGTACAGGTTGTCCTCCTCCAGCGGCTCCTCGATCAGCAGCAGCCCGAACTCGTCCAGCCGCCGCAGGTGCTCGGCGTCGGCGAGCGTGTACGCGGTGTTCGCGTCGACCTGGAGCGGCAGCGCGTCCCCGAACCGCTCGCGCACGGCCCGTACGGGCTCGAGGTCCCAGCCGGGCTCGATCTTCAGCTTGATGCGGACGTACCCCTCGGCCAGGTAGCGCTCGACGTCGTCCAGCAGCTCGGGCACGGAGTCCTTGATGCCGACCGACACCCCGGCCGGCACCCGGTCCCGTACCGCCCCCAGATAGGTCGCCATCGGCATGCCGTGCGCGCGCAGCTCGGCGTCCAGGACCGCCGTCTCCAGCGCCGCCTTGGCCAGCTCGTGCCCCTTGACCTGCGCCTGGGCCGGGGCGAGCGCGGCCGTCGCCAGTCGCGGCAGGGCGGCGGCGCGCGGCAGCAGGAAGTCCCGCAGGACGATCTCGGCCCCGGCGACGAACTCGGAGCAGTAGCGCGGCTCCGGGTCGGCCGCGAACTCCGACCAGCCCTCGGCTGCGTCCGTGACGACGTGCAGCAGGAAGGTGTCCTTCGTGGTCATCGTCCCGAAGGAGGTGCGGAACGGGGTCACGAGCGGGATCGCCACATGGACGATCTCGACGCGTTCGAGCTTCATGCCGGGGACTCCTCCTCTCGGGTGAGCGTTCGGCTGAGCGTGTACCAGCCGTCCCGGGACATGCCCGTCGCCGTGAACCCCTCGGCGAAGGCACCGGTGAAGACGTCGCGGACGGCGTGCCGCCAGCGCAGGGCGAGAGCGGGGTCGGCGGCGCGCAGGGCGACGATGTCGTCCGGTACCCGGCACCACACCTGCCGGTCGTCGTGGGAGCGGCGGGCGAGCGGGGCGCCGTCGGGGGCGAGGTGGGTGACGGCTGCGGCGGCGCGGTCGCCGGTCCCGCGCCCCTCGCGGGGCGCCGCCAGGTCCCAGGTCACCGTGAGCCGGTCGCTCTCGTCGCCCTCGTTCACGCCGTCGGCCATCGGACCGTAGAAGTCGACCAGGTACTCGGTGCCCCTCGCGCCCAGCTTGACCAGGTTGAAGCGGGCGTTGCGGCCCACCAGCGGGTCGAACGTCCAGCGCAGGGTGCGCGCGCCGTGCTCCAGGAGCCAGTGGCGCTGCGCCTGTTTCACGGCGTATCCGACGCCCCGGTCGGCCGCCGCCAGCAGGGAGTACGCGTCCGCGGACGCCGGAGGCCCGAAGACGGCGGCGCAGGCCCCGGCGAGCCGGTCGCCGTCCAGGGTGTACGCCGCGTGCACGGCGCCGCCCGCGTGCACCAGGCTGTGCATCACCTCGGCAGGCAGCGGCGGGGCCTGCCGGGGGGTCCGCCAGACGTCGCTGAAGAAGTCGGCCACGGCGGCGATACCGTTCACGTCGTGCACGGTGCGCACGGTGACCCCGGCCGCGCGGGCGGCGTGGTCGGCGTCGTCCGCGTGGGTGCGTACGGATGGTCGGTCCGTCTCTGCAGTCATGACACGAGTGTCGAAGGAGTGGCGGGCGTCCGCGTTGTGGAGACGGACAACGTACGCGTACGTTGCTGAGGGGATCGACCAAACACCCGGGGGCACTGCCATGGACGTCCGCACGCTCGGCGACCTGCTGGACGTCGTCGGCGAACCCTCCCTGCGCCTGCGCACCGCGCCCGCCGGGCTGACCGCGCCCGTCACCGAGGCGCTGCTCCACGACACTCACGCCCCGCTCCCCCGCACCCCGGGAGCCCTGCTGCTCGCGGTGGGCGTGCCGCCCCGGTCCGCCGCGCCGCTGGTGCGGGCAGCGGCGGAGGCCGGGATGACCGGTGTCGTCGTACGGGGCGAGGACGGGCCGGTCGCCGAGGCGGAGGCGGCCGGGGTCGCCCTGCTCTGCGTGGACGAGGACGCGGCCTGGCACCAGGTGCACCTGCTGCTGGCGTCGGCGCTGGCCGCGCGCCCGGCGGCCGGGGGCGGCGGGGACACACGCGGGGAGTTGTTCGCGCTGGCCGACGCGGTGGCGGCGGCCGTCGGCGGGGCCACCGCGATCGAGGACCCGGGGCAGCGGATCCTCGCCTACTCGACGGTTCCCGGGCAGGCCACGGACGAGGACCGTCGGCAGGGCATCCTCGGCCTGAGGGTGCCGGAGATCCCGGACAACGCCGAGCAGTACCGGACCGTCCTCGCGGCCCCCGGCCCGGTACGGCTGCCGGCTCTCGCGGGGGCGCTGCCACGGCTGGCCGTCGCCGTACGCGCCGGCGGCGAGACCCTCGGGTCCCTGTGGGTGGTGGACGACGGCCGGCTCGCACCCGACGCCGAGGAGGCCCTGGCGCGCGGAGCGTCCACGGCCGCCCTGCTCCTGCTGCGCGCGCGTGCCGCGCGGGAACTGGCCCGGCACCAGGACGGCGCCCTGCTGCGCCGCGTCCTCGAGGGCGCCGCCGACCCGGCCGCCGCCGCCCACCGGCTGGGGCTCCAGGCCGTACGGGTCGCCGCGTTCGTCCTGGACTGCGACTCCACGGTGTCCGCCCCGTCCGCCTCCTCCGCGCCGGACGACGAACAGACCACGCTCCGGCTGCTGGACCTCGTACGGCTGCAGTGCGAGGCGCGGTACGGACGCCACGCGTGCGTGCTGGTCGACGGGGTGGTGTACGCGCTGCTGCCCGCTTCCGGAGAGCGTGGTGGTGAGCGGCACGTGCGGTTGGCGGAGGACATCGTGCGGCGGGCGGGACGGGCGCTGCGGGTGCCGGTGCGGGCTGGGCTCGGGGAGGTGGTGCCCTCCCTCGCCGCGGCTGCCGCCTCGCGGCAGGACGCGGACCTGGTGCTGCGGGTGCTCGGTCCGGAGCAGCCGGTGGCGTCCGTGCGGCAGGTGAGGGCCCGGATCACGCTGCTACGGCTCGCCGAGGTGATGCGGGGCAGGCGGGAGTTGGCCGCGGGCGCGTGGGAGGAGGTCGTGGCGTACGACCTCGGGCACGGCACGGAGTACGCGGCGACACTGCTCGCGTGGCTGGAGGCGGGGTGTGATGTGGGGAGTGCGGCGGAACGGCTCGCCGTGCACCCGAACACGTGCCGGTACCGGCTGCGTCAGGTGCGGCGGCAGCTCGGGGTGGACCTGGACGACGCGGATGAACGGCTGGCGCTGTGGCTGCAGTTGAGGGTTCTGAACGGCTGAGTGTTTCGAACAGCCGAGGGTCCTGGACGGCTGAGGATCTGGACGGTCGAGGGTCCTGGGCGGCTGAGGATCTGGACAGCCGAGGATCTGGACAGCCGAGGATCTGGACGGCCAAGTGCCCTGGACGGCCAGGGATCTGGACAGTCAAGGGCCCGACAGCTGAGGGTCCTGGACAGCTGAGGGTCCTGGACAGCTGAGGGCCCTGGACAGCCGAGGGTCCTGGACAGCCGGCGGTCAGCGCAGTGCCTCCGCCACCTCCCTCGCCGCGTCCACCACCCGCGGGCCCACCCGCTCCGGTACCGAGTCCGCCAGCATCACGACGCCCACGCTGCCCTCGACCCCGGTCACCCCTATCAGCGGTGCGGCGGCCCCGCAGGCCCCTGCCTCCAACTCGCCGTGCGTGAGCGTGTACCCGGGCTCGGCGATGGGCTGCCGGCGGGCGGCGAGGATCGCCCGGCCCGCGGCTCCCCGGTCGAGCGGGTGCCGGAACCCTGCGCGGTACGCCACGTGGTAGTCCGTCCACGACGGCTCGACCACCGCGACGGCCAGCGCCTCCGCGCCGTCGACGAGCGTGAGGTGCGCGGTCGCCCCTATGTCCTCGGCCAGCGACCGCAGCGCGGGCAGCGCGGCCTCCCGCACCAGCGGATGCACCTGGCGCCCCAGACGCAGTACGCCCAGCCCGACCCGGGCGCGGCCGCCCAGGTCGCGGCGTACGAGCGAGTGCTGCTCCAGCGTGGCCAACAACCGGTACACCACGGTGCGGTTCACGCCCAGTTTGTGGGAGAGCTCGGTGACGGTCAGCCCGTGGTCGGTGTCGGCGAGCAGCTTGAGGACCCTGAGGCCCCGGTCGAGCGTCTGGGAAGTCTCCGCGGTCACGACGCCCACTCCTTAGTGGTGAGGTCGACGGCCCCCTTCGCGGCGGATGCGACACCGAGTCCCGTCGGCGACGCGCTTCAGAGGCCGCCGATCGGCTGGCGGCCCGGGCGGCTCCCGGACTCTGTCGCTTCACGGCTGCGCTCCGCGGCGGCGCTGCCACGGGGCGTGTGCGTAGCGGGACAGTAGCGAGCCGGTTCGCTCAGCGGAAGGCTCCGTCCAGAATCCGGTCAGTGGCCGGTGGGGAGTGGTTCGGTTTGCGGAGATACGTCCCCCGGTCAGCCAGTCCCTGGCCCCACTTCGTCGGGGTCACTTCATCCGCGTGGCCCACTCCTGGACCTTCGCGATCCGCTGCCGCAACTGCCCGGCCGTGCACTCCGCGCTCGGCGGGCCCCCGCACACCCGCCTCAGCTCGTTGTGAATCACGCCGTGCGGCTTCCCGCTCTGATGGACGTACGCCCCGACCATCGTGTTCAGTTGCCGGCGCAGCTCCATCAGTTCCTTGTGCGTGACCACGGGCCGCCGTTCCGCGGGCAGCTCCAGCAGGTCGGCCTCCGCGTCCGGCTTCTTCCTGCTGTGCGCGATCTGCCGGGCCTGCCGCTTCTGCAGCAGCAACTGCACCTGTTCCGGCTCGAGAAGCCCCGGGATGCCGAGGTAGTCCTGCTCCTCCTCGCTCCCCGGGTGGGCCTGCATGCCGAACTCGGCGCCGTTGTACATGACCCGGTCGAAGACGGCGTCGGACTCCAGCGCCTCGAACGGCAGCATGTCCTGCTCGCCGGTGTCCTCGTCCTTCTCCCGGTTCGCCTCGTCCATCTCCTTCTCGGACTCGGCGTACGGGTCTTCGGCCTCGCCGTCCTTCTTCGGCTTGTCGAGGACGTGGTCGCGTTCCCGCTCCATCTCGTTGGCGAAGGAGAGCAGGTCGGGCACGGTCGGCAGGAACACGGACGCCGTCTCGCCGCGCCGCCGGGACCGTACGAAGCGGCCGACGGCCTGGGCGAAGAAGAGAGGCGTCGAGATGGTGGTCGCATACACCCCGACCGCGAGCCGGGGCACGTCGACGCCCTCGGACACCATCCTGACCGCGACCATCCACCGGTCGTCGTTGTTGCTGAACTCGTCGATCCGGTCGGAGGCACCGGCGTCGTCGGACAGCACGAGGGTCGCCTTGTGCCCGGTGATGTCGCGGATCAGCTTGGCGTAGGCGCGGGCCGAGTCCTGGTCCGAGGCGATGACCAGGGCGCCCGCGTCCGGGATGGACTTGCGGACCTCGGTCAGCCGCTGGTCGGCGGCGCGGAGCACGCTCGGCATCCACTCGCCGCGCGGGTCGAGCGCGGTGCGCCAGGCCTGGCTGATGGCGTCCTTGGTCATGGGCTCGCCCAGCCGGGCGGCGATCTCGTCGCCCGCCTTGGTGCGCCAGCGCATGTTGCCGCTGTAGGAGAGGAAGATGACCGGCCGCACGACGCCGTCGGCGAGCGCGGCCCCGTAGCCGTAGGTGTAGTCGGCGGCCGAGCGCCGGATCCCGTCCGCCCCCTCCTCGTACGTCACGAACGGGATGGGGTTGGTGTCGGAGCGGAACGGCGTACCCGTCAGGGCGAGTCGGCGGGTCGCCGGCTCGAAGGCCTCCAGGCACGCCTCGCCCCAGGACTTGGAGTCGCCCGCGTGGTGGATCTCGTCGAGGATGACGAGGGTCTTGCGCTGCTCGACGCGGTTGCGGTGCAGCATGGGCCGCACGCCGACACCGGCGTAGGTGACGGCGACGCCGTGGTACTCCCGGCCGAGCGGTCCGGCGCTGTACTCGGGGTCGAGTCTGATCCCTATCCGCGCGGCGGCCTCCGCCCACTGCTTCTTCAGGTGCTCGGTCGGCGCGACCACGGTCACCTGCTGCACCACGTGATGGTGCAGCAACCACGACGCGAGCGTCAGGGCGAACGTCGTCTTACCGGCGCCGGGGGTGGCGACGGCGAGGAAGTCACGCGGCTGCTCCTGGACGTACTTCTCCATCGCCCCCTGCTGCCAGGCACGCAGCTTGCTGGCGGTGCCCCAGGGGGCACGGCCCGGGAAGGCGGGCGAGAGGTGGTGGGAGTGCGAGGAACTGGAGCTGGCGGCGGCGGTGGTACTCACGGTCTCCGTGTGGGTCGGGCGGCGGGGATGCGTACGACAACCGGGCCACCCTACCGGCGCCCCGGTGCGGCCGACGCTCGGACAGCGCCGGACCGGCCGGGGATGGGATTCAGCTCACATCGCGCTACGCACGCACCTCGGTCAGCGCGCGAAGCGCGGCAGCTGGGCGGCGATCTTCGGTACGTCCAAGGCGCCCTGGCAGACGTCCAGCACGAATCGCTCGGCCTCGTCCACGTCGAAGTCCGCGTCCAGGGGGTGCCCGTTCACGTGCAGGAACACCCAGGTCGCGTACCAGGCGATGCGCTTGTTCCCGTCGACGAGGGCGTGGTTGCGGGCAAGGGACTCCATCAGCGCGGCGGCCTTCTGCCACACGTCGGGATAGGCGTCCTGACCGAACACACTCGACTGAGGACGCGCGAGGGCCGAGTCCAGGAGCCCGTAATCGCGCACGTCGTCCACCCCGAGCCGCTTCGTCAGGTTCAGCAGCTCGGGAAGCGTGAGGTAGTGCATCAGGCGAGTCTCCGGTTCAGCTCCGCACTGACCTTCAGGACGTGCTCCGCCGCCTCGTTGAACAGACGCGAGTGCTCGTTTATGGCCGACATCACGGCGTCGTGCGCGAACGCCTGCATGCTGCGCCCTTCCGCCGCAGCACGCTCGCGCAGCGCCTCGAGCTCCTCGTCCGTAAACCGCAGGTTCAGTCCAGCCATGGTTCGACGGTACTACGTGGTACCACTCGGTGTCACCGGGATTCCGTCCGCAGCCGCGTGGTCACCCAAGCCCCCACCAGCGCCACCACCGCCATCGGAAGGAACACCGCGGCGAAGGCTGCGGGATGGGAGCCCTGGGCGGTCGTGTCCGTGGCGGTGTGGGCGACGGTGCCGCCACCGAGCGCGGCGAACGCGGCGCCGCCCGCGGACAGGAGCACCACGTTGGACAGGCCGTCGGAGATCTGCAGGGCGGCCGAGTTGGCGCCCGCCTCCTCGGGCGCGGACAGCTTCAGGAGCAGGACGCTGGTCGAGGAGATGACCAGGCCCATGCCGAAGCAGCCGAAACCCCAGGCGACCGCGACGATCCACGGGGGCACGGCGTGGATCAGCACGCTGGGCGCGGTGGCGATCGCGGCCGCGACGACCACCATGCCGAGCGTCATCAGCCGCTCCCGGTACGGCTCCAGGCGCGGCCTGGACTGGATGTACGAGCCCAGTGCCCAGGTCGCGCCGGCCGGCGCCAGCGAGAACCCTGCCAGGGTTGGCGACAGGCCGCGCTCGGTGACGAGCATGAGCGGGATGAAACTCTCCGCCGCGATGAACGCGCCCGCCGACACACCGCGCAACAGCACCACGGACGGCAGGCCGCGCGCCGCCCGACAGGTGCCGCGGGGCAGCAGTCCGAGCACCGCCGGGACGAGCAGGGCGGCGCCCGCGACGCCGGGGACGAGGGAGACCCAGTGCAGGTCCTGGGCGGCGTACTGGAGGAGTCCGGCGCCCAGGGAGATGCCGAACGCCAGGCGGATGCGGCGCGCGTCGAAGGGGGCGGCGGTCTCCGTGGCGGGACCGCCCGCGCGCCGCCGTATCTGCGGCAGGGCGAGCGCCAGCGGGAACACCACGAGCACGGGGATACCGATGAACACCCAGCGCCAGCCGAGTTGTTCGGTGACCGCGCCCGACGCCAGGGGGCCGACCACCGAGGGAATCACCCAGCTCGCCGCGAACGCCGCCATGATCGCCGGGCGCAGCCGCTCCGGGTAGGCCCGGCCGACGAGGACGTACAGCGCGACGATCACCAGTCCGCCGCCGAGCCCCTGCACGGCCCGGCCCAGGATGAACAGCCACATCGCGCTCGCCGTCCCGGACACCAGCAGACCGGCCGCGAAGGCGGCGATGCCGCAGGTCAGCGAGGAAAGAGGGCCGCTGCGATCGGACCACTGACCGGCGAGCACCATGCCGAACAGGCTGGTCGTGAAGTAGCCCGAGAACGCGAAGGCGTACAGGGACAGCCCGTCCAGCTCCCGCGCGGCGACCGGCATCGCCGTACCGACGGCCGTCGCCTCGAAGGCGATGAGCAGCACGACGGAGACGATCCCGATGCTCAGGGCCCGGTACGGCCGGCTCAGCACGCCGCCGGTGGCGTGGGAAGGGGAGGGTGTGGCGGCGGCGACGTCGGTGTCGCGGGGGTCCAGGGCGGTCATACAGGTCAGAGTAAGGGGCTCGACCGGGATTGGCTCCTGTCAGGAGCCGGTGATGGGCCGGGACCTTGGTCTTAGGACCGAACCGAGCCCGGTTCATGAACGGCGTATGGCAGTCCCGTTGCAGGGCCGCCGATCCTCTTGAGCCGGTGATCCACCGCTCCTACGGTCGGTACATCAGGACGGCACGGGCAAGCCGTACCGGGCCTGATCCCGGCCGTGTGCCCGAGTGGTTCAGGGACTCGCCTGCAAAGCGGGTTACGCGGGTTCGATTCCCGCCACGGCCTCCACCTGTCTGAACAGGAAAAACGAGAGGGCGGCACCCTGCGCGGGGTGCCGCCCCATCAGTGATCCGTCTCACTCCTCGTCCCAGTCGGCCCGCAGGGGCGCGCCCCGCTCATGGGCCAGGCCTCCGCCCTCCGACATGCCCGTCCCCTTTGGTCAGGTGTACGGTCCGGAAGCCGCGTCCGAGATCAGGGGCGCCCGGCCTTTACAGGGGGGATCGTGAGTCAGCAGCCCGTTCCGGCGCCGAAGAAGCCGCTGGGCAAGGGAAAGAAGATCGCTATCGGCGTCGGGGTGCTGATCGCAGCTCCGCCGTTCATCGCCGGCGTGGTCTCTGGAGTCAAGGACGCCGCCACACACGACACCTCGGCAGCAGCCGCGACACCTGTAGCGAGCCACAGCAGTCCGGCAGCGAAGTCGTCAGCGAAGACGAAGCGGACCCCGGCCACGCATGCGTCGACGCCTGGGCCGGCGCAGAAGCTGGCCGACCTCGATGGGAACGGTCGGCCCGCCGGCGAGTACCAGCAGGTTCTCGACGCACTGGCGCCGCGCTGCACGGAGGACCGCCCGCGCCTGACGGCCGTCGTCAACGCCACGCTGAAAGACCTGAAGAAGAACGGCGTCAACGACGAGGACGGGTTCAGCGTCCTGCAAAACCTGGAGCACTCGGTGCCCGCCGGGAACCCGCGGGTCAACTGCGCGTCGGTGGCGGCGGCTTACGCGACCCTGCGCGAAGGGAAGTAGAGCAACCGGATCTCCAGCATGGCCACAACGGCGGAACGGCACCCTTGCGGGGGGTGCGCCCTGCTGTTCGTCCTGTTCAGTCCGCGTCTCACCTGACCGGTGCATGCACGCCGGCCGCCCGATCGTCGTCATCGCCCGGCCGGTCCGTCTCGGTCTTCCGGATCAGACCGTCGACGTCGCTTCCGTCACTCTCCTGTCGCGGTGGGCCAGCCACACCGTGAAGACCAGGGTGGAGATGTCCGCGTGCAGCGGACGCAGGGTCGCGTCCGGCTCGCTCCAGCACAGGACCGCTCCGGTGGCGCCGTCGAGCAGCAGGCTCGTGTCCTCCAGCAGGCAGCCGAGGCGTATCAGGCGGTCCGCCCGTTCCGGGAGGTCGTCCTCCGGGACGCCCTCGTCCGCGTAGTGCTCGGCGAGCGTCGGCAGCGGCTGGTCCGTGTCCGGTTCGAACCAGTAGCCGGTCTCCGGCAGGCCCACCTCGCGCAGGAAACGGCGGGTCGGTTCGTGCGTGAGTGTGCGGGGGAAGTCGATGTCCTCGAAGCGCACCATCGCGGCGGAGCCGAACTCCTCGTCCAGCAGCCGCGGCGGCAGGTCCAGGGCGAGCCCCGTGCCGGGGCGGGCGATCCGGGCCAGCGGGCGGATCAGGGCGTGCGAGGCGAACCCGCCCGGGAAGGCGGTCGGTTCGTCCGTCGCCGCCGCGAGCCGCAGCAGTGCCTCCAGGGAGGGCGCGAGCGGCGAGAGGTCCATCGGGCCCGGGGTGCGCGGGGAGAGGTACGTCGTGGGTATCCGCCCCGTGGCGCCGCCCAGCAGGAGCGACTCCAGATCACGGTCTACGGTGCGCAGCGCCCCGATGACCATCTGGTCGCGCAGTTCCTCGGCGAGTCTCTCCGCGTCGTCGACCAGCTCGGCCGCCCGCCGCAGCACCGACCGCCCGCACGGTGTCCCGGCCCCCCGTGCATATGGTTCCGTCCCGGTCGGCGTGATCACGCCGCAGGCGTCGGTCGTGCCCATCGTCTTCCCCCGGTGTTCCGTGCCTGGCCCAGAGCGTCCGCAGGGCAGGACACATCGTCCTGCCGGGCAGCTCTCCCCCAACGCCGAGAACCTTACGCGGCACCACTGACAACGCCCCGGCAATAAACCGTCCTTGCGGACCTCACCCGATCCGCGCCCGCTCCCGCCCGGCCGGGATCGCCTCCACCGTCTCGTCCACGGTCAGGTCCGCGGCGAGTTCACTGCGTCGTCACCACCGCCGCCTGCGGGCGGATCGGCAGGCGGTTGACCGGGCGGCCCGTTGCCGCGCGGACCGCCGACGCGATCGCCGCCGGGGATGTCACCACCGGTACCGCGCTGACCGCCTTGGCACCGAAGGGGGCGACCACGTCCCGTTCCTCGACCAGTTTGACGATCTTGATGTCGGGGGCGTCCAGGGCCGTCGGCAGGGAGTAGCCCGTCAGGTCGGGGTGGCGGACCACGCCGCGGGCCGTGCGCAGGTTCTCCGTGAGCGCGATGCCCACGCCCTGCGTCACCCCGGCCTCGAGGCGCGCCGCCAGCTGCGCGGGGTTCAGCACCCGGCCCACGTCCTGGGCCAGCGCGAGCTCCACGACCCGTACCGAGCCGATCTCGATGTCCACGTCCACCACGGCGCGGATCGCGCAGAACGCGATTCCCACGAAGGCGTCGCCCTGGCCCGTCTCGTCGAGCGGTTCGGTCGGGTGCGGGCGGCACTGCGCGGTGGCCCACAGTTCCTTGCCGTCCATCGCCTCCGTCACGGTCGTGGACAGGACCCCGTCGTACGACGTGATCTTGCCGTCCGTGATCTGGAGCAGCTCCGTGGACATGCCGAACTTGTGCGCCAAGGGCTGCAACAGCTGGGTGCGGACCATCTTCGCGGCCCGTTCGACCGCGCCGCCCGACACCCAGGTGTGGCGGCCCCGGCAGCCCGCGCCCGCCGGGGGCTGGTCGGTGTCGACCGGGGCCACGTTCACCTCGTCGATGCCGAGGGTCTCCTGGACGATCTGCCGGGCGAGGGTCGCGAAGCCCTGGCCGGTCTCCACCGCCGCGCACAGCACCGTCGCCACGCCGTCCTGGACCTTCACGGTCGCGGTGGAGACCTCGTCGGCGCCCTCCGCACCGAGCATGTGGACCATGCCGAGGCCGTAGCCCACACCCCGCCGGACCGCGCCCGGTTCGCCCGCGCCCTCGGGGCCGCCCGGCAGCAGCCACTCCTCCTCGGGGGTGTCCTTGGGGAGCGGGGGCAGCGGGTGGTCCCGTACTGCCTCGAGCAGTTCGGCCACCGGCGCCGGGCACGTCACCGTCTGGCCGGTCGGCAGGACGTCGCCGGTCGCCATGACGTTGCGCATCCGCAGCTCCGCCGGATCGAGGCCGAGCTTCTTGGCGAGCTTGTCCATCTGCGCCTCGTACGCGGCGCACACCTGCATCGCGCCCTCGCCGCGCACATGGCCCGACGGCGGGTTGTTGGTGCGGACGGCCCAGCCCTCGATGAAGGCGTTCGGGACGACGTACGGGCCGCAGGCGAAGGAGACCGCGGCGGCGAGCGCGTCGGAGGAGGTGTCCGCGTAGGCCCCCGCGTCCAGCAGGATCTGCGCCTCCACCTTCACCAGCCTGCCCTCGGCGTCCGCGTGATGGCGGTAGCGCAGCAGTGTGGGGTGGCGGTGGACGTGGCCGAGGAAGGACTCCTCGCGGTTGGCGGTCAGTTTCACCGGGCAACCGGTCTTGAGCGCGAGGAGCCCGAGCGGCAGCTGGAAGCCCTGGTCCTCGCGGTCCGCGGTGGCGCCGGGCACTCCGGTGACGACGACCTTCACCCGGTCCGGTTCCAGGCCGTAGACGGCGGCGGCCCGGTCCCGGTCGGTGTGCGGGTCGGTGGAGGCGAGGTACAGCTCGACGCCGCCGTCGGGCCGGGGCACGGCGAGGCCGGCCTCCGCGCCGATGGGGGCGGGGTCCTGACGGCCGATGCGGTACAGGCCCTCGACGACGACCTCGCCGACCGCGTCCGGGTCGCCGTGGCGCAGCGGGATGTGGCGGATCAGGTTGCCGTCCGGGTGCAGCGGCTCGGCCTCGAACGCCTGCTCGGGGTCGGTGACCGGGTCGAGCACCTCGTACTCGACGATGACGGCCGCGGCGGCCATGCGGGCGGTGTCGGGGTGGTCGGCGGCGACGGCCGCGATGGGCTCCCCGTGGTGGCGTACGACGTCGGAGGCGAAGACGGGGCGGTCGGCGGTGCCGCGTCCGTGGAGGGCGCCCGCGGGCACGTCCTCATGGGTGAGGACGGCCCGCACGCCGGGCATCTCGCGCGCGTGGCCGGTGTCGATGGACAGAATGCGCGCGTGCGGGTGCGGCGAGCGCAGGACGGCCGCCCACAGCAGGCCCTCGGCCCACAGGTCGGCCGCGTAGGGGAAGGTGCCCTCGGTCTTGGCGCGGGCGTCGGCGGACGGCAGGGAGGCTCCGATGCCGTGCGGCAGCGGCTCGGGGGCGGGTGCGGCCGCCGCTGTGGTCGCGGTGGCGGCTTCGTTGCTCACGCCTGGCCTCCGTCCTGGCCGTACGGGTGGTCGTTCGGGGTCACGTTGCCGAACGCGTCGAGGTGGACGCCGCCCTCTCCGGGGCCCGCCTGGTGCGGGATGCGCGGTTCGTCGCCGTCCGCTGCCGGGTCGCCCTCGGCGCGGTGCGCCTCCCGCTCGGCGACGACCTCCTGGACGGCCTGCAGGACGCCCCGGTAGCCGGAGCAGCGGCACAGGTTGCCGCACAGCGCCTGGCGGGCCTCGAGGTCGGTCGGCGCCGGGTTGCCCTCCAGCAGGTCGTGCACGGTCATCGCCATGCCGGGCACGCAGAAGCCGCACTGCACGGCACCGCACCGGGCGAGCGCCCGCTGCACGTCGGAGGGCTGTCCCTCGACGGCGAGTCCCTCGACCGTACGGACCTCACTGCTCGCGGCGGTGACGGCGGGCACCAGGCAGGAGGCGACGAGCCGTCCGTCGACCTGCACGTTGCAGGCGCCGCACTCGCCCTGCGAGCAGCCGTCCTTGGCCCCGGCGAGGCCGAGCCGCTCGCGCAGCACGTACAGCAGGGACTCGCCGATCCAGGCCTCGGTGACGGGCCGGTCGGCGCCGTTCACCCGCAGGACGTACGAGGCCAGGGGGTGCTCGTCGTGCGGGGGCGCGGGTTCGGCGGCCTGATCCGGGGGCGGGTCCTGGGCGCCGGCGGGCTCGGGGGCCGGGTCGGGTTCGGGGTGCCGGGCCGCTTCGTCGGCCGGTGCCTCCTCGGCTTCGGAGGTGCCGTCGGCGGCGTCGGACGTATCGGCGGCCTCGGACGGCCCCTGGACGGCCTCCGGCGCCTCGGAAGCACCGCTCGCCCGCGCGGCCTCGTAGGCCTCGTACGACCCGTCCGACGGCTCCCCAGGGGCCTCCTCCGGCGTCTGCGCGGCTGTCTCCTGCCCGTGCCACGACGGCACGGGCGCCTCCGTCGCCCAGGGCGCGGGCGCGCCGCCCGGCAGGGTCGCGGGCGGCGTGCCGCCCCACTGCTCGACGAGCGCCGACGTGGTGAACTCGCCCGACTCGTCCGGCAGATCCCCGCCCGCGACCGGGATCGACCACTGCCCGGTGACGTCGTGCCCGGGCGCCGGCTCCCGCGCGGCCCGGACCTCCTCGAAGCTCCACTGCCCGGTCGCGCCGGGGTTGTACGTGAACCGGTCCCCCGTACCCTCCTGCGTGGCGCCCGGCCAGTGGGCGCCCTCGGCGGGCGCGCCCCAGTTCCCGCCGTGCTCCTCGGCGCCCGTGCCCTCCTGCGGGGTGAAGGTCGGCGGCACATAGCCGTGGCCCGGCGCGGCCAGCGGGCTGTCGGAGGCGAGGAGGGCGTCGATCCCGCCCTCCGGGAGCTGGACGAAGGCGGTGGCGCCGTCGTCGTAGTCCCCTTGCGGCAGCCGCTCCCAGGAGCCGTTGGTGCCCTGGCGGCGGGCTTCCTCCGGGTGCTGGTCGTCCGTCACGACAGTGCCCTCCCCAGTGCTCGTCGGGCCAGCGCGGCGACGGTGCGCCGCAGGTGCAGTACGGCGGGCGGAAGCTGCTGGACGGTGCCGTCCTCCGCGGGCGCCGGATCGGGGATGCAGGCCGCGGCGACGTACTCCCCGAAGGCGTTCAGGGCCTCCGGGACGATCGCGCGGTTGTTGTCCCAGTCGATGAGCTGCGCGACCCACTGCTCGGCCTCCAGCGGGCGCAGCGGCATCGGCGCTATGGCACCGACGGCGCAGCGCACCCCGCGCCGGGCCGGGTCCAACACCAGCGCCACCGACGCCATCGCCCGCCCGGGTCCGGTGCGGCCGGTCGCCTTCAGGAAGACCTGGGGGGCGTGCAGCAGCGGCACGCGCACGTAGCCGATGAGTTCACCGGCGCGCAGCATCTCCACGCCGGCCAGCAGGTGCGAGACCGGGATCTCCCGGCGTGCCCCGCCCGGGCCGGCGATGATCAGCGTGGCCTCCAGGGCGGCGAGCACCGGAAGCGCGTCCCCGGTGGGGGCGGCCGACGCGATGTTGCCGCCGAGGGTGCCGGCGTTGCGGATGTGCGGTGGGCCGGCCGCGCGCGCCGCCGCCGCGAGGGCGGGGATGAGCGCCGCGAAGTCGGGGCGCCCCATGCGCGCGTGGGTGAGGCCCGCGCCGAGCAGCGCGTGGCCGTCCTGGTACTGCCAGCCGCGGATCTCGCTGATGCGGCCGAGGCCGACCAGCGCGGCGGGCCGCAGCTGCCCCGAGTTCACGGCGGCCATGAGGTCGGTGCCGCCCGCCACGGGGACGGCGGCCGGATGGGCGGCGAGGGCCGCCACGGCCTCGTCCAGCGAGGCGGGCAGCGTCACGGCCTGCGCCGCCTGCGGTGCGTGCGTGGTCAAAACCGGCTGCCCCTTCCCGCTGCCCCCTGGTCCCACCTGTGTTGCCGTACGGTACGTGCTGACAGGGCGGACGTGGCAACTCTGGCACATCTTTCACGGCCTCCGACGCGGGGGTCCGCTAGGAGGCATTCGCCCCTGCGACCAGGGAGATGGACCGTTTTGCCACGACATCCCCGATGGGGGTGTATTGCGACTCTTCGACGTTCCTTGCACTGCTTTTCCCATGCGGGGGTACGTTTCCAGCCGACTCGGCGCCTCGCCTGCCCTCCGCCCGCCACCTCACACGTTCGGGGGCGCACCCTCGATCGGGCGTCCGAGCACCCCGGGTCGCCGCTGCCACGGCAGCGGGCCCGCGGGCGGCCGGTAGGCGACCCCCAGGGCGTCCAGACGGCGGTAGTGGGCGGCCATGCGCCGCTCGAAGTCCCCGAAGTCGCGCTCGGCCGGGTCCGGAAGGGCGCTCCAGGCGACCTCGGCGAACGCCGCGAGCCGGGGAAACGCCTGGTAGTCGACGCGCCCCTGATCTTCCGTCACCTCGGTCCACACGTTGGCCTGGGTGCCGAGGACGTGGCGCGCCTCCTCCGGCGTCAACTGCGGTGGCACCGGCTCGAATCGGTAGACGTCCTCCAGGGTGCGCACGTACCCGATCGGCACCGGCTCGTCGGGGCCGCCGTCCTGACGGTGATCCAGATAGACCTGCTGCTCGGGGCACATGACGACGTCGTGGCCGGCGCGCGCCGCCGTGATCCCGCCGGCGTACCCGCGCCACGAGGAGACGGTCGCACCGTCCGCGAGGCCGCCCTCGAGGATCTCGTCCCAGCCGACGAGCCGGCGCCCGCGTGCGGTGAGCCAGGTGTCGAAGTGGCGCACGAACCAGGCCTGGAGCTCGTCCTCGTCCGCGAGTCCCAGCTCCTTGATGCGCCCCTGCGCGGCCGGCGAGCGCCGCCACTGGTCCTTGGGGCACTCGTCGCCGCCGATGTGGACGAAGGGTGACGGGAAGAGTTCCAGGACCTCCTCGAACACCCCCTCGTAGAACCGCAGGGTGGCGTCGGTGGGGGCGAGTACGTTGGGGTTGATGCCCCAGTCGTCCCAGACCGTCAGGGAGGTCGTGTCGATGACGTCGGAGTTGCCGAGTTCCGGGTACGCGGCGATGGCCGCCTGGCTGTGCCCGGGGACGTCGATCTCGGGGACGACGTTGATGTGCCGCTCGGCCGCGTACGCGACGATCTCGCGGATGTCGTCCTGCGTGTAGAAACCGCCGTGCGGCTTCTCCTCCCACAGCGGCGAGGCCCGGTGGCCGAATCTGGTGCGCGCCCGCCAGGCACCGACCTCGGTGAGTCTCGGGTGGCGCTTGATCTCCAGCCGCCAGCCCTGGTCGTCGGTGAGGTGGAGGTGGAGGACGTTGAGCTTGTGGGCGGCCATCAGGTCCAGGTAGCGCAGGACGCCGTCCTTGGGCATGAAGTGCCGGGCCACGTCGAGCAGGAGGCCGCGCCAGCGGAAGCGGGGGGCGTCGTGGATCGTCACCGCGGGCACCTCCCACCGACGCTTCCCGGTCACCGGGGCACGGCGGAAGGCCTCCGGCCCGAGCAGCTGGCGGAAGGTCTGGGCACCCCAGAACAGGCCGGTCTCGCTCGCGCCGTCGATGACGACGAGGTGGCCGTCGGCGGTGAGGCGGTACGCCTCAGGGCTGCCCAGTTCCTCTTCGAGGCCGGGCACGATGCGCAGCACCACCCGGTTCCCGTCGTCGCCGGCCGGCGGCAGCGGAAGCCCGGTCGCGGCGCCGACGGCCGCCCGCAGCCACCGCGCGACGCGCTCGGTGCCGGGGCCCGTCGTCTCGATTTGGGTGTCCTCGTCGAGGACGTGTCCCGTGCCGCCGCCGATCGAGGGGGACATTCGGGTGGGGGCGGGGACCAGGTGCACGTCGAGCCCCGGGTGGAGGGAGTAGGGAAACTCAGGCATGCCGCCAGTCTTCACCGCCCGGCCCGGCCCCGAGGGCGGATTCACCGCACTTCGAGGCGCACTCCCGGGGCAGCGGCAGCAGGCACAAAGGATCCCGGGACGCACCGGACACGCGTCCCGGGAGCCAGCGGTCGTCAGGCAGCCGAGCGGTCGGCTACTTGTCGCCGCCCTTGCCTTCGCCGTCGCTGCCCATGGAGTCGTAGATCTCCTTGCACATCGGGCAGACGGGGTACTTCTTCGGGTCGCGTCCCGGGACCCAGACCTTGCCGCACAGCGCCACGACGGGAGTGCCGTCCAGGGCGCTCGCCATGATCTTGTCCTTCTGGACGTAGTGGGCGAAGCGCTCGTGGTCGCCGTCGCCGTGCGACACCTGCGGCGTCGGCTCTACGAGGGTCCCCGTACCGGTGCCGCGCTCGGGCTCAAGAGTGCTCATAGCGCCAAGGGTACTGAAGCTCACGGGCATCAGTTGAGCGTAGGGTCGTCCGGGTACGTCGCCACCATCGCCAGCTCGCTGCGCTGGCGTCGCAGCACGTCGCGCCAGAGTTTCTCCGGGGCCGGGGACGACACGTCGCCCGGTTCCGACTCGACGACGTACCACGCCCCGTCCACCAGCTCGTCCTCCAGCTGGCCCGGCCCCCAGCCGGCGTATCCGGCGAAGATGCGCAGCGAGCCGAGTGCCTTGGCGAGCAGCTCGGGAGGGGCCTCCAGGTCGACCAGGCCGATCGCGCCGTGCACCCGCCGCCAGCCGAGCGGGGCGTGCTCCGGGGACGCCCCGCCGGGGATCACCGCGACACCGAGCGCCGAGTCCAGCGACACGGGTCCGCCCTGGAAGACGACACCGGGCTCGCCCGCGAGGTCCGCCCAGCCCTCCAGGATGTCGCCCACGTCAACGGGCGTGGGGCGGTTGAGGACCACGCCGAGCGAGCCCTCCTCGTCGTGGTCGAGGAGCAGCACCACAGCGCGGTCGAAGTTCGGGTCCGCCAGGGCGGGGGTGGCCACGAGCAGCCGCCCTGTGAGCGAGGACACCTCGGTCATGCCAGACATGATCCCGCATCTTGCCTTCGGATGGGGAGGCAACGGGGGTACGTGGGTGAATGCAGCCATGAATCAGACAGGCGGCCTGGTAAGGCCTCCTTCGAGGGTGGTGGCGGGGAGCGGGAGGGGCGTACGGGTGCGGTCGGGCGTACACGCCGCCCGGTAACCCCGCGCGTCCGGTCACATACGGCTCGTGTTGTGGCAAAGCTATGACCTTCCTTGGGGCCACTTGGGCTTACTGAAGGGGGGTACGCGGCCATTACGCTTACGTCTTCGGCCCCTGCCCCCCTCCACGGAACGCGAGATTCATGACCGTCAACGACGATGTCCTCCTTGTCCACGGCGGCACCCCGCTCGAGGGCGAGATCCGTGTCCGCGGTGCGAAGAACCTCGTACCGAAGGCCATGGTCGCCGCCCTTCTGGGCAGTGCCCCGAGCAGACTGCGCAACGTCCCCGACATCCGCGACGTCCGCGTCGTCCGGGGGCTGCTGCAGCTGCACGGTGTGACGGTCCGTCCGGGTGAGGAGCCGGGTGAGCTGGTGCTCGACCCGACGCACGTCGAGAGCGCGAACGTCGCGGACATCGATGCCCACGCGGGCTCGTCGCGCATCCCGATCCTGTTCTGCGGTCCGCTGCTGCACCGGCTGGGCCACGCGTTCATCCCGGGTCTCGGCGGCTGCGACATCGGCGGCCGGCCGATCGACTTCCACTTCGACGTGCTGCGGCAGTTCGGCGCGGTCATCGAGAAGCGCGCGGACGGCCAGTACCTGGAGGCGCCCAAGGGGCTGCGCGGCACGAAGATCCGGCTGCCGTACCCGTCCGTCGGCGCGACCGAGCAGGTGCTGCTGACGGCGGTGCTCGCCGAGGGTGTCACCGAGCTGTCCAACGCGGCGGTGGAGCCGGAGATCGAGGACCTGATCTGCGTGCTGCAGAAGATGGGCGCGATCATCGCGATGGACACCGACCGCACGATCCGCATCACCGGTGTGGAGAAACTCGGCGGCTACACCCATCGCGCGCTCCCGGACCGGCTGGAGGCCGCGTCCTGGGCGTCGGCGGCGCTGGCGACCAACGGCAACATCTACGTCCGCGGCGCGCAGCAGCGGTCGATGATGACGTTCCTGAACAC
The DNA here is from genome assembly GCF_042892355.1 of Streptomyces sp. NPDC001796. NCBI lineage: Bacteria > Bacillati > Actinomycetota > Actinomycetes > Kitasatosporales > Streptomycetaceae > Streptomyces > Streptomyces sp. NPDC001796. The sequence goes on from NZ_JBIAUC010000007.1 coordinate 293,008, forward strand.
CTACCGCAAGGTGGGCGGCGCGTTCGAGATCGACGACGAGGGCATCCGGTTCTGGCACCCCGGCGGGCAGCTGAAGTCGATCGCGCTGGAGACGGACGTGCACCCCGGCTTCCAGACGGACTGGCAGCAGCCGCTGGTCGTGGCCCTGACCCAGGCGACGGGCCTGTCGATCATCCACGAGACGGTGTACGAGTCCCGGCTCGGCTTCACCTCCGCGCTGAACCAGATGGGCGCGCACATCCAGCTCTACCGCGAGTGCCTCGGCGGCTCCGACTGCCGCTTCGGCCAGCGCAACTTCCTGCACTCCGCGGTGGTTTCGGGCCCGACGAAGCTGCAGGGCGCGGACCTGGTCATCCCCGACCTGCGCGGCGGCTTCTCCTACCTGATCGCGGCCCTTGCGGCCGAGGGCACGTCCCGCGTCCACGGCATCGACCTGATCAACCGCGGCTACGAGAACTTCATGGAGAAGCTGATGGAGCTGGGCGCGAAGGTCGAACTTCCCGGCAACGCGCTCGGCTGAGGTCCACCAGCGGCTGGGGGTCCGGGGGTCGTCCCCCGGATCGGCACAGCATGGAGAAGCTGATGGAGCTGGGCGCGAAGGTCGAACTTCCCGGCAACGCGCTCGGCTGACGGTCACCGGCTCGCCGACGGGCGCGTTCGGTCGGCCTTCCGGGGCGGCCCGTGGCGGCCCAGGTAAGCGAAGGGGCGGTCACCCTGATCCGGGTGACCGCCCCTTTTGGCCTTGCTGGGCCCGTACGCCGTCGCGAGGAGCTTGCCGGGCTCGTCACTCGCCGTCCCGTGGCGGTACGGGCCTCATCGCGCCGTCCCTGCGACGGGCGCGGCCTCGTCACGCCGTCCTACGGCAGGTAGGGCCTCGTCACGCCGCCCTGTGGCGGGCGGGCTTCGTCACGCCGCCCTGTGGCGGTGCGGCGGCCTTGCTGCGCCGGCCCGTGGCGTCACACGGCGTCGTACGCCGTCCCGTGGCGTCACGGCGTCGTACGCCGTCCCGTGGCGCACGAACGGCAAGATCACTTGCCCTTGGCGGCTTCCTTGAGCTTGGAGCCCGCGGAGACCTTCACGCTGTAGCCGGCCGGGATCTGGATGGGGTCGCCGGTCTGCGGGTTGCGCGCGGTGCGAGCGGCACGGTGGGTGCGCTCGAAGGTGAGGAAGCCAGGGATGGTGACCTTCTCGTCGCCCTTGGCGACGACCTCGCCGACGGTCTCGGCGAACGCGGCCAGCACGGCGTCGGCGTCCTTGCGGGTCACCTCGGCGCGATCGGCCAGCGCGGCCACCAGCTCACTGCGGTTCATGTTGTTACTCCCGTGTTCTTCTTGCCGTTGAGGCGTGCCACGCGGCGGAGCCGCATGTTGGGCACGGCGAAGCCGATGCTGCCAGGGTCCTCGGTGAGTCCCCGGACCCGGGTCCGTCGTCAGACCCTCGCGCCCGAAGACGCATCCTGCCCCCACCTGCGGCGGGAAAGCCAATCCGGCACCCGTAGGAGTCGTGAGAACACCCTTGGGAGTCACACGAAGGGCGCCACCGCCAATCCGGCGGTGACGTTCCGTCCGCTTTCCGCGACAGATCGCAGGTTCCGGGGGTCCGAGCCCGGCCGCCACCATAGAGGTCGGCCGGGCACCCGGGGTTCCACGACTCGCCGGTCGGCCGCCACCGTGGCAATGGTCACAGCAGCGGCACAGAATCCCTACTCGTCCGCCGTCGCCGACGCGCCCGCCGCCTTCGCGGCCTCCCGCACCGCTCCGGCGACCGCGCCCGCGACCTTGTCGTTGAAGACGCTCGGAACGATGTAGTTCGGGTTCAGCTCGCCCTCGGTCACCACGTCCGCGAGGGCCTGCGCGGCCGCCAGCATCATCTCCGTGTTGACCGTGCGGGACTGCGCGTCCAGCAGACCGCGGAAGACGCCCGGGAACACCAGCACGTTGTTGATCTGGTTCGGGAAGTCGGAGCGCCCGGTGGCCACAACAGCCGCCGTCTGACGGGCGATTGCGGGGTCGACCTCGGGGTCGGGGTTCGCGAGCGCGAACACGATCGCGCCCTCCGCCATGGCCGCCACGTCGTTGCCGTCCAGCACGTTGGGCGCGGAGACACCGATGAAGACGTCGGCGCCGCGCACCGCTTCCTTCAGCGTGCCGGTCAGGCCCTCCTGGTTGGTGTTGTCGGCGATCCAGCGCAGCGCCGAGTCCGGCGCGGCGTCCACGAGGTCCTCGCGGCCGGCGTGCACGACACCGTGGATGTCGGCCACCACCGCGTTCTTCACGCCCGCCGCGAGCAGCAGCTTGAGGATCGCCGTACCGGCCGCGCCGGCGCCCGACATCACGACGCGGACGTTCTCGATCTCCTTGCCCACCACGCGAAGTGCGTTGGTGAGGGCGGCCAGCACCACGATCGCCGTGCCGTGCTGGTCGTCGTGGAAGACGGGGATGTCCAGCGCCTCGCGCAGCCGTGCCTCGATCTCGAAGCAGCGCGGCGCGGAGATGTCCTCGAGGTTGATGCCGGCGAACCCGGGGGCGATCGCCTTCACGATCTCGACGATCGCGTCGGTGTCCTGGGTGTCGAGGCAGATCGGCCAGGCGTCGATGCCGGCGAACCGCTTGAAGAGGGCCGCCTTGCCCTCCATGACCGGCAGCGCGGCCTTCGGGCCGATGTTGCCGAGGCCCAGCACGGCCGAGCCGTCCGTCACGACCGCAACGGAGTTGCGCTTGATGGTGAGGCGGCGGGCGTCCTCCGGGTTCTCGGCGATCGCCATGCACACGCGGGCCACACCCGGCGTGTAGACCATGGACAGGTCGTCACGGTTGCGGATGGGGTGCTTCGACGCCATCTCGATCTTGCCGCCGAGGTGCATGAGGAACGTACGGTCCGAGACCTTGCCCAGCGTGACGCCCTCGATGCCGCGCAGCTTCTCGACGATCTCCTGCGCGTGCGCGGTGGAGGTGGCGGCGATGGTGACGTCGATGCGGAGCTTCTCGTGGCCGGACGCGGTGACGTCGAGGCCGGTCACCGAGCCCCCGGAGGACTCCACGGCGGTGGTGAGCTGCGAGACGGCGGTTCCGCTCGCGGGCACCTCCAACCGGACCGTCATCGAGTAGGAGACGCTGGGCGCCGTTGCCATGGCCGACTTCCTCTGCTTTCACCGTGTCGCGGATATGCCGTCCGATCGTCGCACCTACCGGAGAGTACGCGGTAGTCGCCCCGGATTTGCGAACGTTTTGTTCGTCGGCCCGGGCTACTTTCGGAAGGCGACTTCCACAATACGAGAGGCCCGGGGGGTTCGCAGAGGCACGCCGTACACGAGAGGGGTCCGCGTCGCACAAGGACGCGGACCCCTCCACAAGTCAGTGACACCGACCCGCCATGCTCGCCTCGCGGCAAGTGGTCGCTCGTAGCGACTAAGGTTGGGCCCGGGGGCTTGGATCGGGCCGGTGCCACATCCAGGCTAACAAACGGATCCCGTAAGGCCATTCCCGTACCCAGAGTTCATCTCGCGTACAGGGCCCCGCCCCGGGTTTCTAGTCCCGCAGCAGGTCCGCAACCCCTGCCGCGTCCGGCTCGTCCCGCTCTCCCGAGACCACCGTCAGCTGCTGCGTCGCCCGGGTGAGCGCCACGTACAGCACGCGCAGCCCCGCGGGGCTCTCGTCGGCGATCTCCGCGGGCGAGACGACGACCGTCGCGTCGTACTCCAGACCCTTGGCCTCCAGGCTGCCGAGGGCCACCACCCGGTCGCCGAGGCCGTCCAGCCAGCGGGCCGCCTCCTCGCGCCGGTTCATGGCGACGACGACGCCGACCGTGCCGTCGACCAGGCCGAGGAGCCGGGCGGCCTCCTCACGGACGGTCCGCGCCATCGAGTCCCGTATGACCGTGAAGCGCGGCTGGACGCCGGTCGAGCGGACGGCCGTGGGGGCGGTGGAGCCCGGCATGGCGAGCGCGAGGACCTTCGACGCCAGGTCGGCGATCTCGGCGGGGTTGCGGTAGTTGACCGTGAGCGTGAAGCGGCGGCGCGGGCGGGTGCCCAGAGCCTCGTCGCGGGCCTCGGCCGCCTCGTCCGGGTCGGACCAGGACGACTGGGCCGGGTCGCCGACGACGGTCCAGGTCGCGTGCCGGCCGCGGCGCCCGACCATCCGCCACTGCATCGGCGTGAGGTCCTGCGCCTCGTCGACGATCACGTGCGCGTACTCGGTGCGCTCCTGCGCCAGCCGCTCGGCGCGCTCGCGCTGCGACTCCTCGCGGACGGGCATCAGCTCCTCGAGCCCGGTCAGCTGGTCCAGCGGGTCCAGCTCGCGCCTCTTCTTCGGACGGGCCGGCAGGCCGAGGACGGCCTGGAGCTCGTCGAGCAGGGCGATGTCGTGCACGGAGTACCCGTCCCGCTTCAGCGAGCGCGCGACCCTGCGCACCTCACCGGGGGTGAGGACGCGCCGCGCCCAGCGGCCGAGCCGCCTCTCGTCGGCCATCGCGGTGAGGACGGACCGGGGCGTCAGCTCCGGCCACCAGGCGTCCAGGAACGCGATGAAGGAGTCTTCGGAGGTGATGTCCTCGTCGAAGGAGGACCGCAGCTCGGCGGCCAGCTCCGGGTCGGCGTGCCGGTTCGCGGCGCCGGACTGCGCCCACAGGGCGTCCAGGAGCAGCTTGCGGGCGCGCGGGCGCAGCAGGTTGACGGGCGCCGTACCGGTGAGAGCGGTGCGCCGGATCCGCTCCAGTTCCTCCGCCTCCAGCTCCAGGCGGCGGCCGAAGGCGACGACCCGCAGCCTGTCGGGTGCGTCGTTCAGCTCCAGGGCGCCGCGGGCCGCCTTGCGCAGCACCTTGAGCATGCGGGAGGAGCCCTTGGCACGGGCCACGGACGGGGAGTCGTACAGCGTGGCCTCGACGCCTTCGACGAGCGAGCCGATGGCGCGGATCGCGACCTGCCCCTCCTCGCCGAGCGACGGCAGGACGCCCTCGGTGTAGGCGACGAGCAGCGGGGTGGGCGAGACGATCAGGATGCCGCCCGCGTAGCGGCGCCGGTCCTGGTAAAGCAGGTACGCGGCCCGGTGCAGGGCGACGGCGGTCTTGCCGGTGCCGGGGCCGCCCTCGACATAGGTCACGGAGGCGGCGGGGGCCCGGATGACCAGGTCCTGCTCGGCCTGGATGGAGGCCACGATGTCCCGCATGGTGTGGGTGCGGGCCTGGCCGAGGGCGGCCATCAGGGCGCCGTCGCCGATGACGGGCAGCTCGTGGCCGTCGAGGAAGGCCGTCAGCTCGGGGCGCATCAGGTCGTCCTCGACGCCGAGCACCCTGCGCCCCTTGGAGCGGATGACCCGGCGGCGCACGACCCGCCCGGGGTCGACCGGGGTGGAACGGTAGAAGGGGGCGGCGGCGGGCGCCCGCCAGTCGATGACCAGCGGCGCGTAGTCCTCGTCGAGGACGCCGATGCGGCCGATGTGCAGGGTCTCGGCGATGTCGGCGGTGTCGTCGGGGCGCACCGCGCCCTCGGCGGGCTCGACGGCCGTGTACGCGCCGTCGGGTCCCTTCTTGCCGTCCTTGCCGAGCAGCAGGTCGATCCGGCCGAAGAGGAAGTCCTCGAACTCGTTGTTGAGCCGGTTGAGGTGGACACCGGCCCGGAACACCTGGGCGTCGCGCTCGGCGAGCGCGCCGGGCGTGCCGACCTGGCCGCGCTTGGCGGCGTCGTTCATCAGGAACTCCGCCTCGTGGATCTTCTCCTCGAGGCGCCGGTACACCCGGTCCAGGTGTTCCTGTTCGACGCTGATCTCCCGGTCACGGAGCGAGTCGTGCGCGGACTTGCCGACCGGGCCGAGCGCGGTTTCCTGTTGAACCTGAGCGGCCACCGGGCCCCCTTCTGACGTGCTGAGCAGCCGTCCACCGTACGCGACGGGGGACCGGGGAGGCTACGGCCCGCCCCGATCCACGCACACGTCGACCCGCGGCGTGACTCGGACGCACGCCGCGGGGAAGGGGTCAGGCCGGCCGGGGGACGGCTACGCCTTCACCTCCACCAGCTTCTTCCCGTCGAACGTCATGAGCTCGAAGTGGTCGATCTGGTTCGGTGTGAAAGCGGCGGCGCCGCTCACGTAGAGCGGGTTCTTCGACTCCTCCGTCTTTCCGTCGGGGATGCCGTAGCCCCACTTCGGGACGGACCAGGAGGCCAGTGTCTCGCGCTCGCCGTTCTTGCCGACGGCGACCCACGAGCACTTGAGCGGGCCCTTGACGCCCTTCACCTCGATGGCGCCGCTGGTGCCCCAGTCCTTGGCCTGCATCGCGATCGTGGCGCTGATCCCGGTGGTCGGGTCGGTCGCCGAGACCTTGTCGGTCATGGACTGGAAGGCGGCCTTGGCCGGCGAGACCGCCGCCACCGTGTGTCCGTTGTTGGTGTCGTCGCCGCCGTTCACCGCCATCACGGCGACCGGGCCGCCGATGATCAGCGCGGCGGCGGCCGCGACGAGGTAGAAGCTGCGCCGCCGCTTCTGGGCGCGCCGCTCGGAGACCTCGTCGACCAGTCGCTCGACGAGCCGTGGGCTGGGTTTCGCGGACAGGGATTCGCCGATGGCCGGAGTGCCCTGGCTGCCCGGCATGTCGGCGAGCGCGGCCAGCATCGGTTCCATGCCTGCCAGGTCGTCGAGCTGCTGGGCACACCAGTCGCAGGTGGCGAGGTGCGCCTCGAAGGCGGTCGCCTCCGCGTCGTCCAGGATGCCGAGGGCGTAGGCGCCGACGGTTTCGTGGATGTCGCCCTGCCCCTGGGGACCGCCTCTCACGGCCCCGGGGCCACCAGTGCCGAATCCCCCGTACAGGTTGCTCATGCCGTCACCCCCCGCTCCTCCAGTGCCAGCTTCATCGACCGCAGGGCGTAGAACACCCTGGAGCGCACCGTTCCGCTGGGGATGCCGAGCGTTTCGGCCGCCTCATTGACCGTACGCCCTTTGAAGTACGTTTCGACCAGGACCTCCCTGTGAGCAGGGGTCAGGTCTTCCAGCGCGTCCGACAGTGTCATCAGCCACAACGCCTTGTCGATCTCGTCCTCCGCGGGGATGACCTCCAGCGGCGACGGGTCGACCTCCTGCGGCCGGGCCTGCCGGCTGCGGTGGCCGTCGATGACGATGCGCCGGGCGACCGTCACCAGCCAGGGGCGTACCGAACCGGTCGCTCGGTTGAGCTGGCCGGCGTTCTTCCAGGCACGGATGAGCGTCTCCTGCACGACGTCCTCGGCGCGCTGCCGGTCGCCCGCGACCAGGCGCAGCACGTAGGCGAGCAGGGGTCCCGCATGTTCTCGATACAGGGCACGCATCAGCTCCTCGTCCGGCTCGGTCGAGGACGCCGAGGACGAGGTCATGCGATGTCGGGCCCTGGGCCGCTTTCGTTCATCAGCCACGGCGGAATCCTTGCGCACGCCTACCTCCGGTGTCCGGGGGTTCCCCCAGTCGGTCGCTCACATCCGGGTACGCGCGAAGGGGCCGTTGTGTTCAGAGCGACACCACAAATTTCTTTGAGAAGGTGTGGAAGCACCCGTTCCCGGGCACCCATTTCTCCCCCAACGGGACATACGGCCGCCGGAGTGGAGAGACCCAGGTCACACCGGCAGGCGCTTCACTCCCGAATCCACCAAGATCGCCGTGTGAAAATTTGGCTGGACTTCGGTGGAGGAATTGTCGAGGTCCAGGCGCGCCCTGCCCGGTTTCAGCCAAATTCTTCGGTAACTCTCCTTTTCCTGCGGGCTATACGGATGGTCTCCCTTCCCGGCGGGCGCCCGGTTTCCCTCGGCTTCCATTTCTTTTACAGAGCGCTCAGCGCGTCGAGGGGGTTCCGGGTGTTCAGGGTCTTCAGAACGCCCCGCCGCCGCCTCACCGCGCCCCTGCCCGCCAGGTGAGCGCAACGTTCCCTTCCGGTCACCCGGTGCCACAGGGCGGAAACGCGTTCTCCCTACCTTCGGGACTCATCACCGCGTACGACACCCGGGCACCGCAGAACCGTGGAGGCGTCATGACAGCCCCGAGCACAGCCCCCGCCGCCGGCAGGGGAGGCCGCTGGATCCAGCAGTGGGATCCCGAGGACGAGACGTTCTGGAACGAGACCGGGGAGAAGATCGCCCGGCGCAACCTGCTGTTCTCCGTCTTCTCCGAGCACATCGGGTTCTCGATCTGGACCATGTGGTCCGTGCTGGTGCTCTTCATGGGCCCGAAGTACGGGCTGACCCCCGCCGACAAGTTCATGCTCACGTCCATGGTCACGCTCGTCGGCGCCGTCGTCCGCGTCCCCTACACCTTCGCGGTCGCGATCTTCGGCGGGCGCAACTGGACGATCATCTCCGCGAGCCTGCTGCTCATCCCGACGATCGCCGCCTTCGCCGTGATGAAGCCGGGGACCTCCTTCTCCACCTTCCTGGTCGTCGGCCTGCTCGCCGGCATCGGCGGCGGCAACTTCGCGTCCTCGATGACCAACATCAACGCCTTCTTCCCGCTGCGGAAGAAGGGGTGGGCCCTCGGCCTCAACGCGGGCGGCGGCAACATCGGCGTGCCCGTCATCCAGCTCGTCGCCCTCGCGATCATCGGCGCGAGCGGTGGGCCGCGCGTGCTGCTCGGGATCTACATCCCGCTGATCGTCGTCGCCGCCGTGCTCGCCGCCCTCTTCATGGACAACCTCGCCTCCGTGAAGAACGACACCGGCGCCGCCCGGGACGCCGCGAAGGACGCGCACACCTGGATCATGTCCTTCCTCTACATCGGCACCTTCGGCTCGTTCATCGGTTACAGCTTCGCCTTCGGGCAGGTGCTGCAGAACCAGTTCGGGCGCACCCCGCTGCAGGCGGCGTACGTCACCTTCATCGGCCCGCTGCTCGGTTCGCTGATCCGTCCCGTGGGCGGCTGGCTCGCCGACCGCTACGGCGGCTCGAAGATCACGCTGTGGAACTTCGTCGCCATGGGCGCGGCCACCGCCGTCCTGGTCTTCGCGAGCATGCAGAAGTCGCTGCCGCTGTTCACCGCCGCGTTCGTCGTGCTGTTCGTGCTCAGCGGGCTCGGCAACGGGTCGACGTACAAGATGATCCCCGGCATCTTCCAGGCCAAGGCCGTCGCCAAGGGGCTTCAGGGCGAGGAGGCCGCAGCGTACGGCCGGCGGCTGTCCGGCGCCTCCATGGGCCTCATCGGCGCCGTCGGCGCGCTCGGCGGTGTCGGCATCAACCTCGCCTTCCGGCAGTCCTTCCTCTCCTACGGCTCCGGCACCGGCGCCTTCGTCGCCTTCCTCGCCTTCTACGCCGCGGCCTTCGCGGTCACCTGGGCCGTATACCTTCGCCGCCCGGCCGTGCAACCTCAGGCCAACGCCTCCACCTCCGAGGCGAACCAGCAGCTCAGCTACGCCGAGGTGTGACGTAACACCAGCGACATGAAGCCGAACCGAGCCTGTCACGAGCCGTTGACAGGCTCGGTCGGCATGTAGGCAGGACGCGTACGACCGGTGTTCACGACCGCGTGACCACCGGTATGCCGACTCGAGTGCGGGACGAGAGCCATGTACGACAACCAGCAGCGACCAGAACACGGGCCCCTCGAGGGGTTCACCGTGGGCGTGACGGCCGCGCGACGGGCCGACGAGCTGGGAGCCCTGCTCCAGCGGCGCGGCGCCTCCGTGCTGCACGCGCCGGCCCTGCGCATCGTGCCGCTCGCCGACGACGGGGAACTGCTCGCCGCCACCAAGGAGTTGATCGACCGGGCGCCCGACATCGCGGTCGCCACCACCGCGATCGGCTTCCGCGGCTGGGTCGAGGCCGCCGACGGCTGGGGGCTCGGCGAGGATCTGCTCGTAACGCTGCGCGGGGTGCGGCTGCTCGCGCGCGGCCCGAAGGTCAAGGGCGCCATACGGGCGGCCGGGCTGACCGAGGAGTGGTCGCCCAGCTCCGAGTCCTTGGCCGAGGTGCTCGACCGGCTGCTCGAAGAAGGCGTCGACGGCCTCCGTATCGCCGTCCAGCTGCACGGCGAGCCGCTGCCGGGCTTCGTGGAGGCGCTGCGGGAGGGGGGCGCCGAGGTGGTGGGGGTGCCGGTGTACCGGTGGATGCCACCGGAGGACATCGGGCCGGTGGACCGCCTCCTCGACGCGACCGTCAGCCGGGGCCTGGACGCCCTCACCTTCACCAGCGCGCCCGCTGCCGCGTCCCTGCTCTCCCGGGCCGAGGAGCGCGGGCTGCTGCCGGAACTGCTCGCCGCCCTGAACCACGACGTGCTGCCCGCCTGCGTCGGCCCCGTCACCGCGCTTCCGCTCCAGGCCCACGGCATCGACACGGTCCAGCCCGAACGCTTCCGGCTCGGCCCGCTCGTCCAGCTGCTGTGCCAGGAACTGCCCGCCCGGGCCCGTACGCTGCCCGTCGCCGGCCACCGGGTGGAGATCCGCGGGCACGCGGTGATGGTGGACGGCGCCCTGCGGCCCGTACCGCCGGCGGGGATGTCCCTGCTGCGCGCCCTGTCCCGGCGGCCGGGCTGGGTGGTCCCCCGCTCCGACCTGCTGCGCGCGCTTCCGGGCGCCGGGCGCGACGAGCACGCCGTGGAGACGGCGATGGCCCGGCTGCGGACGGCCCTCGGTGCGCCCAAGCTGATCCAGACGGTGGTCAAGCGCGGCTACCGGCTCGCGCTCGACCCGGCGGCGGACTCCAAGTACGCGGACGTCTGAGCCTCCGTCGGTCGTGACCCGTGCGGCCCTCGTGGCCCACGCGCTCGCCTTGAGGCCGAGGAGTCGGGGGCGTACGGGGCCTTCCCGAGGCGTGTGCGGGCGGGCACTGTAGAGGGGGCGACCGCGGCGATCCCAAGGCGGTGACAGGCACATGGCATCCGGCACGGTCACGGCCTCGTACGCGTTGCGGTTCGGCTCCGGGCGGATCTGCCTGGACCTGCTGACGACGACGCATCCCGAGGAGCGCCTCGACTCGGTGGACCGGTTGCGGTCGTGGATCACCGGGTCCGGGCTGGTGCCGCCCGGTACCCCGCTGACCGGGGTGGACGCGGGCTGGCTGCGGGCGTTCCGTGAACTGCGCGAGCAGATCGGTCAGTTGGTGGACGGCGAACTGGACGGGCGTCCGGCGGACGGGGCGCTGCCCCGGGTCAACGCGGCGGCCCGGGGAGCACCGCCCGCGCCGTGCGCGGTCCGCACGGAGGACGGCGCGCTGGTACGACGGCTGCGCGCACTGCCCGGCTGCGAGGACCTGCTGGCGGCGGTGGCCCGCGAGGCCATAGAACTGCTGACCGATCCGAAGGCCAGGGCGAGCCTGCGGCGGTGCGAGGGCGACAACTGCCCGATCGTCTACCTGGACACGTCCCGGGGCCGACGCCGCCGCTGGTGCTCGAGCGAGGTGTGCGGCAACCGGGAGCGGGTGGCCCGCCACCGCCGGCGGGCGGCGCTGGCACGGACGTAGGTCGCAGGTCGTGCCGGGCACCCTCCCGCCTGCTACGGGATCACATGCCTGCTACGGGATCACATGCCGGCCTCGGTCACCACGTCGCCGGTGGGCGCGGGGGGCGCGGTGGTCGCGCGAGGGATCAGATGGATGGGCAGCACGACGTGGCGCGTGCGGTCGGCCTCGGGGTCGTCGATCAGCTTCAGGGCGAGTTCCCCGGCCACCCGGCCCATGTCCGAGGGTGACTGGGCGACCGTGGACAGATCGAACCACTCGGCGATCTGGTGGTCGTCGAAGCCGATGACGGACATCCGCTCGGGCACCTGGATCCGCGCCGCGCGCAGGGTGTGTACGACAGCGACGGCCAGCTCGTCCTGCTCGGCGAAGACTGCGGTGGGCGGCTCCCGCAGGCTCAGCAGCGCGCCTATCCCTGCGGCGAGACCGCGCTTGTCCTCGACCGACATGGTGACCACCAGCTCGTCGTCCAGGGGAATGCCGGCCTCGGTGAGCGCCTGCCGGTAGCCGAGCAGCCGTTCGCGCGAGCTGAAGGTGAAGCCGGTGGCGCCCGCCGTCGGCACGAAGGCGATCCTGCGGTGGCCGAGGTTGAGCAGGTGCCGGGTGGCCTTGCAGCCTCCGGCCACGTCGTCGACGTAGACGCTGGGGCGGCCCTTGGCGTGCTGGCTGACGTAGATGACCGGCATCCCGAGGTCGTCCAGCCGTGCCGTCTCCTCGTCGGTGAGGTCGAAGCCGAAGACGAGGAGCGCGTCGGCGTTCCGCCGGGCCGGGAGGTGCTCGAAGAACGAGGTGCGCTCGGCCATGTCCGGGATGACGTAGACGTTCAGCTCCATGCCGGCCGCGCGCAGCAGCGGGCCCAGGCTGGACAGCGCCGAGCCCATGAACCACGAGTTGAGCGTGGGCACGAGCACCGCGACGACCCCGGTCTTCCCCGTGACCAGGCTCGCCGCCTGCCGCGAGACCGCGAAGTTCAGCTCGCGGGCGGCCTGTTCGACGCGTACGCGGACGTCCGCCGAGACGGACGTCAGTCCGCGCAGGGTGCGGGAGACCGTGGACGGGGAGACGCCGGCCCGTTCCGCGACGTCGGCCATCGTGGGGTGCCGCTGAGCTGGTGACATGAGCGGAAGTTAGCACAGAGGCGGGCTTTTGACAGCTGGCTCGTGAAAGCGCTGCCACAACTCCACCATGGGGCTTTTTGCCCCGTTTTGCTGTAAAAATAACTGCGGTACGCACCTAAAACTGTCTGAATCATCGGCGACTTACGGATTGACTTCCCCCAACTGCACTCCTAGCGTGCAAGCGTTGTCACGGCGGCGTGCAAGGTGCTTTCGTGTAGCCAGCCTTGAGGGCTCCGATCTGCGCTTTTGAGGGATCTTCGCGCCGTGACAGCACTGTCAGTCGCGCCTTCGGTTCCGCACGACCAGGAGAGAGACAGTGATGACCAGGACCACCAGAGCCCTTCAGTGTTCGGCGACGCTCGCCGCCGCCGGGCTGCTCCTCACCGCCTGCGGCTCGTCCGGCGGCAGCGGCGGCAGCTCCGGACAGGACTCCCAGAGCATGTCGTTCAAGGGCCGCGGCCCCATCACGTACGTGGCCGGCAAGGACGCCACCGGCACCATCCAGACGATCATCGACCGCTGGAACAAGCTGCACCCCAAGGAGAAGGTCACCTTCATCCAACTGCCGACGGACGCGGACTCGCAGCGGCAGCAGATGATCCAGAACGCGGAGACGAAGTCCGACGCCTACACGGTGCTCTCGCTCGACGTCGTGTGGACGTCGGAGTTCGCCGCCCACCAGTGGATCGACCGCCTGCCCGAGACCCGGTTCCCACTGCAGAACATGCTCAAGCCCGTGGTGGAGACCGCGAAGTACCGCGGAGGGCTGTACGCGGTCCCGGGCAGCTCCGACGGCGGCCTGCTGTACTACCGCAGCGACCTGCTGAAGAAGGCCGGCATCACCAGCCCTCCGGTGACCTGGTCCCAGATGACGGCCGACTGCGCCAAGGTGAAGAAGCTGCCCGAGGCCAAGGACATGTCCTGCTACGCCGGGCAGTTCCAGAAGTACGAGGGCCTGACGGTGAACTTCTCCGAGGCCGTGAACTCCGCGGGCGGCGTGGTCACCGACGCGAACGGCAAGCCGGACGTCGACACCCCGCAGGCGAAGAAGGGCCTGGACTTCCTCGTCGACTCCTTCAAGGACGGGACCATCCCCAAGGAGGCCATCACCTACCAGGAGGAGGACGGCCGTCAGGCGTTCCAGTCCGGCAAGCTGGTATTCCTGCGCAACTGGCCGTACGTGTACGCGCTGGCCCAGAAGAGCCCGGTCGGGGGGAAGTTCGCGGTCGCGCCGCTGCCCGGCCTGAACGGGGCCGGCTCCTCCAGTCTGGGCGGTCACAACCTGGCCCTGTCGTCCTCCGCCAAGAACAAGGCGACGGCCCTGGACTTCATGAAGTTCTTCAGCAGCGAGGAGAGCGCGAGCTACTTCCTCAAGGCCGCCTCCCTCGCCCCGCCGTACACGAACCTGTACGACGACGCGTCGCTGGACAAGCAGTATCCGTACCTGCCCGTCCTCAAGCAGTCCATCCTGCACGCCGTGCCGCGCCCGCGGGTCGTGCAGTACGGGGACGTGACGTCGGCGATCGAGAAAGAGGCCTACGCAGCCCTGTCCGGCAGCAAGAGCAGCGCTCAGGCTCTGAAGGATCTGCAGGCGGACCTGCAGAAGCTGACGGCGCAGTGAGGACACGGGTCATGGCCGACACGAAGATCCCGTCCGGAACGGCCGGCCGGGAGCCCGGGGCGGTGGGCCGCCCCGGGCGGCCCTCCGCGCTGCGGAACCTCCGGCGCACACGGGACCGCGCGACAACGGGCACGGGCCGGCTGGCGGCGCTGCTGGTCTCCCCCACGCTCCTGGTGCTGACGATCGTCGTGATCTATCCGACGCTCATGGCGCTGCACGAGTCGCTGTACGGGCCCAAGGGACTGGACCCCAAGACCGGCTTCATCAACAACACCGAGCCGTTCGTGGGCCTGAAGAACTACACCGGCATCTTCACCCAGGCCGGTGACCGGTTCTGGAACGCCTTCTGGAACACCACCCTCTTCACCGTCGTCACGGTGTCGCTGGAGACGGTGATCGGTGTGGCCATGGCGCTGATCATGCACAAGGCGTTCCGGGGCCGGGGCCTGGTACGGGCGAGCATCCTCGTGCCCTGGGCGATTCCCACGGCCATCTCCGGCCTGTTGTGGCGGTGGATCTTCAACGCCGACGGCATCGCCAACGTCCTCGTCGGGCACCAGGTCCTGTGGACCGCCGACGGCTTCTCGGCCAAGATCGCGGTCATCATCGCCGACGTGTGGAAGACCGCCCCCTTCATCGGGCTGCTGGTCCTGGCCGGACTGCAGGTGATCCCGAAGGAGGTCTTCGAGGCGGCCCGGATCGACGGGGCCCGCGCCTGGGGCCGGTTCTGGCACATCACCCTGCCCCTGGTGAAGCCCGCGCTGCTGGTGGCGGTGCTGTTCCGGTGCCTGGACGCGCTGCGGATGTTCGACCTGCCCTACATCCTCATCGGCGCGCAGAAGAACTCGGTGGAAACCCTGTCGATGCTCGCGCAGAACGAGGCGTCCAACGTCCGCTTCGGACCGGCCTCCGCCTACGCGGTGCTCCTCTTCCTCTACGTCTTCCTCATCGCGCTCGCCTTCGTCCGGCTGCTGGGCGCCGACCTCGTCGGCGACGGCGGCGTCCGCAACAGGCGCGGGCGCCGGACCGGGCGCCGGGGTTCCGTGGCGCTGCTCCGTGCGGAGGTGACGGCATGACCCTCACAGCCACCTGGCGTCAGCGGCTGCCCTATGTGGGTGTCGCCGCGGTGGTCGCCTACTGCCTGGCCCCGTTCTACTGGATGCTCGTCTCCAGCCTGCGGCGCGACGACGACATCTTCAGCACCTCGCTGTTTCCCTCGCCGCTGTCGTTCCGGAACTACCGGGCGGTGTTCAACCCCTCCCAGGGGTTCTCGCGCGCGCTGCTCAACAGCCTGATCGTCGCCGGCATCACCACGGCACTGGCGCTGCTGCTGGCCACGTTCACCGCGTACGCGATGGCCCGGCTGGACTTCCGGTTCAAGCGGCTGATCCTCACGCTGATCATCGCCACCTCGATGTTCCCGGTGGTGTCGATCGTGGTTCCGCTGCTGAAACTGTTCACGGACATCGGCTGGATCAACACCTACCAGGCCATGATCGTGCCGAGCATGTCCTTCGCGCTGCCGCTGGCGGTGTGGAACCTGACCACGTTCTTCCGCCAGATGCCGGACGAGCTGGAGCACGCCGCGATGGTCGACGGCTGCACCCGCGGCCAGGCGTTCCGCAAGGTCATCATCCCGATCGCCGCGCCCGGCATCTTCACCACCGCGATCATCACCTTCATCGCCGCCTGGAACGAGTTCCTCATCGCCCTGTCGATGACCAACAAGCCCGGGATGCAGACCGCGACGGTCGCCATCTCGAAGTTCTCCGGAGCCACGACGTACCAGACGCCGTTCGGCAGCCAGATGGCGGCAGGCGTCATCGTCACGATCCCGCTGGTGATCATGGTGCTGCTCTTCCAGCGCCGTATCGTCGCCGGACTCACCGCAGGCGCGGCCAAGTAGGCACCGGCGCCGCGCCGACCCTTCCCGACGTCCAAGGAGTGACGCACTCGTATGTCCGGTACCGCACCGTGGTGGCGCAGCGCCGTCATCTACCAGATCTACATCCGCAGCTTCGCCGACGGAAACGGTGACGGCGTCGGCGACATCGCCGGCATCCGCTCCCGTCTGCCGTATCTGAAGTCGCTCGGGGTCGACGCCATCTGGATCAACCCGTGGTACAAGTCGCCGATGGCGGACCACGGTTACGACGTGGCGGACTTCCGTGAGATCGACCCGCTGTTCGGCACGGTGGCCGAGGCGGAGGAGCTCATCGAGGAGGCGCACCGGCACGGGATCCGCGTCATCCCCGACATCGTGCCCAACCACACCTCCGACCGGCACGCCTGGTTCCAGGCGGCGCTGGCGGCGGGGCCGGGCAGCCCCGAGCGGGAGCGCTACGTCTTCCGGCCCGGCCGCGGGCCCGACGGCGCCGAGCCGCCCAACGACTGGGTGTCCTCCTTCGGCGGCCCGGCCTGGACGCGGCTGCCCGACGGGCAGTGGTACCTGCACCTGTTCGCCCCCGAGCAGCCCGACCTCAACTGGGAACACCCCGAGGTGAGGGCCGAGTTCGAGTCGATCCTGCGGTTCTGGTTCAGCCGGGGCGTGGACGGGTTCCGCATCGATGTGGCACACGGACTCGTCAAGCACCCCGAACTGCCCGATCTGCCGCCCCGCCCCGAGCCGGCGGGGGTGCTCGGACCGCTCTCCCGCCGCGACGACACGGAGGAGCGGATCCGGCAGCACGTCGACCACCCCCACTGGGACCGCGACGAGGTCCACGAGATCTACCGCGCGTGGCGCAAGGTGGCCGACGAGTTCCCCGGCGACCGCTCCTTCGTCGCCGAGGCCTGGGCGGACACCCCCGAGCGGCTCGCCGCCTACGTCCGCCACGACGGCCTGCACACCGCGTTCAACTTCGACTTCCTGATGGCGAGCTGGGACGCGAAGGACCTGCGCGCGGTCATCGACGACTCGCTCGCCATGCTCGGCGCGGTGGGCGCACCGGCCACCTGGGTGCTGTCCAACCACGACGTCATGCGCCACGTCAGCCGCTACGGCCGCAGGACCGTCAAGCGGTGGCTGGCCAACGAACGCTACGAGCCCGAAGGCCCCCTGGACCTCGAGCTGGGCATCCGGCGCGCCCGTGCGGCCGCCCTGCTGATGCTCGCCCTGCCCGGCGGCGCCTACATCTACCAGGGCGAGGAACTCGGCCTGCCCGAGGTCGAGGACCTGCCCGAGTCCGTCCTGCAGGACCCGATCTGGGAGCGCTCCGGACACACCGAACGCGGTCGTGACGGCTGCCGGGTGCCGATCCCCTGGTCCGGGCACACCGCGCCGTTCGGCTTCAGCCCCGAGGGTGCCTCGGCCGCGCCCTGGCTGCCGCAGCCCGCCGACTGGGGCGAGCGCAGCGTGGAGGCGCAGACCGGTGACGAGACGTCGATGCTGGAGCTCTACCGTCGCGCCCTGCGTGTGCGCCGCGAGCACCCGGCGCTCGGCGACGGCACTCTGGTCTGGCTGGACGCTCCCGCCGGAGTCCTCGCGCTCCGCCGCGAACCCGGCTTCGTCTGCGTGGTCAACCTCTCGTCCGAGGCGTACCGGCTGCCCGACCACACCTCGGTCCTGCTGACGAGCGGCCCCGTGGAGGACGGCCTGCTGGCACCGGACCAGGCAGCCTGGCTGGCGGTGTAGCCGTCCATGGGACACCAGGGCGGTCCGGTGCATCCCCGCTCACCGGACGGCCCTGGTTCTGCCCCGGTCTCACACGGACCCGGCCCGCCTGCGTCCCGCCGACCGGTCCCGCTCCTGCCCGTTCCGCCCCGGCCGGTTCCGCTCCGGCCCGTTGTGTCCCGCCCCGTTGCGTCCCGCCCCGTTCGGCCACAGCCTCGGGCTCCGCTTGGCCGCCCTGTCCTCGATCCAGCCGAACGCCACGATCGCCAGGCCGATCAGCGGCCAGATCAGGACGAACATCCAGAGCGTGTACGTCGCGTCCGGCGCCGCCACGGCGCTGTCGGCCTGAAGGAAGGGGAGTTTGTAGAGCTGGTCCAGGATCGGGACCGTGGCCATGATCAGCATGTTGTGCCACAGGTAGATCGTGACCGCGCGGTTGTTGGACAGGGTCACCAGCTTGTCCCAGCGGCGCAGCCGGCCCGGGAGTTCCTGCCAGGACGGGGAGTACTGGAGGAGGATGACGACGAACCCGAAGGACCAGGTCGCCTGGGCCAGCGGGATGTCGTTCAGGTCCCAGCCGTCGGGGCCCTGGTGGCCCGACGCCCACCACAGGCCGAACGCCATCAGCAGGGCCGAGCAGGAGACGGCGGCATAGCGGGGGATCCGGGCCAGAAGGCCCTCGTGGTGGGCGAAGCCGAGGACCCAGCAGCCGCCGTAGACCGCGAAGTCCGTCACCGCGTTGCCGGTCTCGCCGGGGATCGAGACCAGGCCCGTGCCGACGACCGCCGTCAGGCCCAGCGGCGCCAGCAACGTCGGCCACGGAGCCCGCCTGAACGCCCACAGGAGCAGCGGCGAGGCCACCACGAACCACAGGTAGGCGCGCAGGTACCACAGAGGTCCCACCGCCTGCACCGCCCAGGTGTCCTCCAGCAGCCCCGACTTGGCGCCCAGGTGCCAGGGGAAGGGCGGGGCGCCGACCGGGATCACATAGTCGACCAGGCCGAGCAGGCCCCAGGTGCCGCCGTGGTCCCGGTCCTTCAGCGGGTTCCAGCCGCCCGCGAACATCAGCGTCAGGACCACCGCGCTGAACGCCCACAGCGGCGGCAGCAGCCTGCGCACCCGGCTCCTGATCACACTCGGCGCCGGGCGGCTCAGGGAACGGGCCATCAGGGAGCCCGCCAGGGCGAACATCACGCCCATCGACGGGAAGAGCACGGTCAGCCAGGCCCAGCCGAAGAGGTGGTAGACCACGACCCGGACCAGGGCCAGGGAGCGCAGGAGGTCCAGGTAGCGGTCGCGGCCTGGTTTGCGGGCTTCGGGGCTCCCCTTCTCCGCCTCCCGCTGCCGCGGGATCCCGTACGCCGACGCCGGCTCCGGGCCCGTTCCGGTGGTGTAGCCGTGGGTCATGCCACGGGCCTCCGATCACTGTGCGGCCTTGGCTGCGGCACGGGGCCGCCGGGCGCCTCCACGACACCGGTGCGCCGCAGCTTCTGCCAGCGCAGCCGGCCGCCGGTGAGCGCCGTGATCCAGGACTGGAGCAGCACGACGTACATCAGCTGGCGGTAGAGGATCTGCTGCAGGGGCAGCGAGAGCAGGTGGGTCATGCGTTCGCGGTCGAGGCGGAAGGCGTACGCCGCGCAGGCGGCCTGGATCGCCAGGACGCCCAGCCACGCCACGACCGTCTTCTGCGTCGGGCCGAACACCACGCCGTAGAGCAGGAAGACGTCGATGAGCGGGGCCAGCAGCGGGGCCACCACCATGAACAGGGAGACCAGGGGAAGGCCCACCCGGCCGAAGCGCCCGGACGGACCGCGCTCCAGCAGCGCCCCCCGGTGCTTCCAGATCGCCTGCATGGTGCCGTACGACCAGCGGTAGCGCTGGGACCACAGCTGCTGGACGGTCTCCGGGGCCTCCGTCCAGGCACGGGCGTTCTCGGCGTACACCACCCGCCAGCCGTCGCGGTGCAGCGCCATGGTGATGTCGGTGTCCTCGGCGAGCGTGTCGTCGCTCATGCCGCCCACCCGTTCCAGCGCGGACCTGCGGAACGCCCCGACCGCGCCGGGGATCGTCGGCATGCAGCGCAGGATGTCGTACATGCGGCGGTCGAGGTTGAAGCCCATCACGTACTCGATGTGCTGCCACGCACCGATGAGGGAGTTCCGGTTGCCCACCTTCGCGTTGCCCGCCACCGCGCCGACGCGCGGGTCGGCGAAGGGCTGGACCAGTTCCCGGACGGTGGCCGGTTCGAAGACCGTGTCGCCGTCCATCATCACGACCAGGTCGTAACGGGCGTTCGCCACACCGCGGTTGAGAGCGGCCGGCTTGCCCGCGTTGAGCTGCCGTACGACACGCACGTTGGGCAGGCCCATCGCCTCGACGATGCGGGCCGTGCCGTCGGTCGAGCCGTCGTCGACGACGACCACCTCGATGGGGTGCTCGCTCGCCATCAGGGAACGGACGGTGTTCTCGATGCACTTGGCCTCGTTGTACGCGGGCACCAGCACCGACACCGGTTCGGTGACCGGCGCCCCCCAGCGGAAGCCGCTGCGGCGCACCCGGCGCGCGTGGACGCCGGAGAGCAGGAGCATCAGCACGAAGCGGCCGATGACGAGGCTGCCGACCACCGCGAGGCAGACCACCATGACGTCGGTGACCTTCTCGGAGGCCTGGACCAGGAAGATCCACGCCTTGCCCTTCCCCGCGTCGAGGCCGGTGACCGGGGTCAGTGCGCTGGGCGCGCCGAGCGCCTCGGTGAGGTTCTGGAACCGGTAGCCCTCAGCCTGGAGTCCGGGCAGGAACCGGTCCAGTGCCTGCACCGTCTGGTGGCGGTCGCCTCCGGAGTCGTGCATCAGGACGATCGCGCCCTTGCCGCCGTGCGGGGTGGCACGGCGGATGATCTCGGCGACGCCGGGCTTCTGCCAGTCCTCGCTGTCGGTGTCGTTGACGACGGTGATGTAGCCGCGGCTGCCGATGTACTCGGTCACCGGCCATGACTTGTCGTCCATGGCGTCGGCGAAGGAGGAGTACGGCGGCCGGAAGAGGGAGGTGCGCACACCGGCCGCTCCGCTGATCGCGAGCTGGTTGGTGGACAGCTCCCAGTCGATGCGGCGCTTCGACTGGTAGGACAGGTCGGGGTGGTTGAAGGTGTGCAGGCCGACCTCGTGGCCCTCCGCCACCATGCGGGCGACGAGGTCGGGGTAGCGCGAGGCCATGGTGCCGGTGACGAAGAAGACCGCGTGCGCGTGGTGCTTCTTCAGCACGTCGAGGACCTTGGGCGTCCAGGTGGGGTCGGGGCCGTCGTCGAAGGTGAGGACCAGGCGGTGGTCCGGCACACGGATCGTGCTGGTGCGGCCGCTGCGGGTGTCGATGACCGGACCGCCGTCCAGGATCTGCTCCGGGACGTGACCGGTGGCCGCCTCGGGCCGGATGCGGTGGTCGGCGAGGATCTCGCTGTGCACGAAGCCGCGCAGCATCAGCATCGTCACGAGGGCGACGAGGAGGAGCGTGGGCAGCAGCAGGCGCATGGGCACACGGCGGCGCCGGGCGCCGTCGCGGGCGCCGGTCGCGGCCCCGGGACGGCGGGTGCGGGATGCCATCAGAGGACGTACTCCGGGGAACGGGAGAGCGAGGAGGAGGACCCGGCGGCGTCTTCGGCGTCGGGCGTGGGGGTGCGCGCACCCCCGGCCACCGGCGACGGCGCGCTCGGGCCGTCGGCGATGCTGCGCAGGCCCGGGCCCGGGGTGCCGCCGTCCGGGCTCGGCGACGGGTCGGGCGAGGGGTTGCCGCCCGCCGAGGGGCTCTCGGCCGGCGGGGTGGGGACGGGCACCGACGGACGCAGGCTCGGTCGGGTAACGCCGCTGCCCGGGTCGCTGGCGGTGCTCGTCGCGGACGGCCCGGGATCGGCGGAGGTGCCCTGCCGTCCTGGGCTCGCGGAGGCGCCGCGCGTGGAGGCGCTGAGGCCCGGCGACGGTGTCGTGGCCTCGCTCGCCGACGCGGTCACGCCGGGGGCGGCGCTGCCCGGCGCGGACGGCTGCGCGGACCGGGAGGGCAGCGGCGAGCTGTCGACCTTGCTCGCCGGCACGTCCTCCTGCTCCCTGGGCACCGGCAGCCAGGGCGCGGCGGAGTTGCCCGACAGCAGGGTGGCGACGATGACGGCGGCGTAGGCGGCGCAGGCGACACCGATGGCGATGCCGATACGGCGCAGCCGGCGCCCGCGCCGTCCGGACTCGTCCACGAAGACGGGGCCCTCGGAGCCGTCCCGGCCGCCGGGCTCCCCACGCTCGGCCTGCCCGGGTCCCGCCCCGAGCCGCCAACCGATGCTGTCGAGCTGGACGGTCACCTCGTGCGGGTCGTGGGCGTGCTCGGTGTCGGCCGGGCCGGGCCAGGGGTCCCGGCGAGCGGCGCCGGCGCGCTGTGCGGGGATGCCCTGGATCCCGGCCGTGTCCGGCAGGCCCGCGTGACCGGCGGGCCCGGGAGGAAACTCCGTCTCGGCGACCTCCGGAAGACGCGCACCGGCACCGGCCTTGAGAACGGCCTCGGCTTCGGTGACGCCCGGGCGTCCCGCGCGACCCGCGGCCCTGCGAAGGGCCTCGGTCCCGGTGGTCTCCGCCAGGCCCGCGTGCCGCACGGCCCTGGGAAGGAGCTCCGTCTCGGTGAGGTCCGGCAGGCCCGCGCCCGCGCCCGCACCGGCTCGCGGCAGGACCTCGGTCGCGTCCATGCCCGTCAGGCCCGCACCCGCACGCAGCGTCTCCGCTCCGCCGGACGCCGCCAAGGAACGGACGTCATGCCCGCCGACTGGGACTTCTCGGGTCGCCGATGCGGCATCGGGCCATTCCGGTTGGGCGTCTTCCCGCCACTTTTCCACGCGCGCACATCCCCCCACGGGACAGTTCCGGGCGCGCCTACGGCCCCGGGCACCTGTCGACCGGACCAGGCCCCCACCTGGCCCGAGCGCCCCCTCTTACCATGTCCTTGCCCGGGCCATGAATGTAGCGCATGTGGGGGGTGTGTGTTTCCGATGCGCTAATTACGGGTAGTCATGGCCTCCGCGTCATTGGCTGGAATCCATCCATCCATGGGTCGCCGCAGCCACCCCTCCGCCGCGGCGAGTTCGGCCGAGGCCCGTCGAAGCGCATCGAGTCCCGGGTGCGTCAGCCCTTGTCGCCACACCAGCGAGACAGGTGAGAGCGGTACCGGATCGACGAGCGGACGCCGCACCGTCCCGGGCAGCGCGGGGAAGTCCACCACGGCGAGAATCGGATGGCCCGTCCTCGCCATGATCCGCTGGAACTCCTCGTCCCCGACGGCCAGCGGGACCGGCGGCGCGACCCGGATGCCCCGCCCATCGAACAGACGGTGCGCCAGGTCGGTCCACTCCGGCGTGCGCGGGTTCCCGGCGCCCGCGTACACCGTCTCCCCGGCGAGGGCGGCCAGCGGCACCGCCTCCAGCGACGCCAGACGGTGGTTTTCGGGCAGGACGACCGCCATCGGCTCGTACCGCACGGGCTGCTGGTCGAGCCCGGCCCGCAGCGCCGGGGGCAGGCCCGCGAACCGCCCGAACGACGCGTCCAGCCGGCCGGCGAGCACTTCGGACGCGGCATAGGTGAGACCGCTCTCGTAGCGGGCCATCAACTCCAGATCGGGGACCAGCGCGCGGGCCCTGTGCAGCACCCGGCGTCCGGTGACCAGCCCCGGGGAGTTCAGGTCCACCAGCAGCGGCCGCGCCTGCCCGAAGGCGGCGAGGAGTTCGTCCTGCGCGTCCAGCACCCGGCGCGCGTACGGCAGCAGGCGCTCGCCGTCGGGGGTCAGCGTGACCTGCCGTGTCGTACGGACGAACAGCTCGGTGCCCAACTCCCGCTCCAGCCTGCGGATGTCCCGGCTCAACGCCTGCTGGGCGACGTAGAGACGGGTCGCGGCGCGGGTGAAGTGCAGTTCCTCCGCGACGGCGAGGAACGCGCGGAGCAGGCGGGGGTCGACGGCGGCGGGCATCCGGCGAACTTACAACCCAGGTGCGTCAATCTCCAGGGAGCAAGTGTTGGACCCCAGGTCACGGGCCGGGCGACGCTTCCCTGCATGCCGCAGCCCTCTCCTCGCAGACCACCCCTGCTCACCGTCACGCAGGACACCCTCGTCGCCGCCGACTTCACCCCGCGCACCACCGGCAGGACGCCCGACCCGCGCGCCACCGGCAGGGCGCCCGCCCCGCGCAACCCCTACCGCCGGCTCTTCGCCCACCCCGGCACCCGTGCCTTCACGATCGGGAACCTCATCGCCCGGCTCCCCATCGGCATGTTCAGCGTGAGCTCGGTCATCATGATCGCCGGCTCGCGGGGCTCGTACGCCCTCGCCGGAGCGGTCACCGCCACCGGCCTCGTGGCCACGGCCGCGGTCGCGCCCTGGGTGGCGCGGCTCGTCGACCGTCACGGCCAGGCCCGGATCGCCCTGCCCGCCACGCTGTTGGCGCTGCTCGGGAGCCTCGCACTGGTCCTGTGCGTGCACTACGACGCCCCCGCCTGGACCCTGTTCGCCGCACACGCGGCCACCGCGACCACCCCCAACATCGGCGGCCTGTCCCGCGCCCGCTGGGCCCACCTGTTCCGGGACGCCCCGGACGCCCTGCACACGGCGAACTCCTTCGAGCAGGCCGCCGACGAACTGTGCTACCTGCTCGGCCCGGTGCTCGCCGCCTTCCTCTGCACCCGGCTCTTCCCGGAGGCCGGCACTCTGGCCGGGGGAATCCTCCTGTTCACCGGCATGCTGGTCTTCACCGCCCAGCGCGCCACGGAACCGCCGCCCAGCCGCCGCCCGGGCACCCGGCCCCCGCTGCGCGCCCCCGGCATGCCCCCGCTCCTGCTCGGACTGCTGGCCACCGGCGCGGTCTTCGGCGCGATGGAGGTCGTCACCGTGGCGTTCGCGGACGCACAGGGGCACAAGGCGGCTGCCGGCCCGGTCCTCGCCCTGCAGGCCGCCGGTTCGTGCGCCGCCGGACTGTTCTACGGCACGCTGCGGCCCGCCGGTCCCGCCGAGCGCCGTTATGTGTGGTGCCTCGTGGCGATGACGGCCCTCATGGCGCTGCCCCTGCTGGCGGCGCGCACCACCGGTTCCCTCCTCGCTCTCGCGCCCGCCCTGCTGCTCGCGGGCATGGCCACCGCCCCGACGATGGTCACGGCGATGGTGCTGGTCCAGCGGCGCACCCCCGAGGGTCGTTCGAACGAGGGCATGACCCTCGCCGTGACAGCCCTGCTCGGGGGCGTCGCCTGCGGTTCCGCCATCGGCGGCTGGGCGGTGGAGCACCTGTCCCCGACCGCCGGTTTCGCCCTTCCCACGACGGCCGCGGGCCTCGCCCTGGCGACCGCTCTCGGGCACAGGGCGGTCGAAGGAATCCGCACCGATTCGTGCGCCCCCCATTGACGCGATCGGAACGCCCACATACGTTCCCCCGTCGAAGCGCTTCGACGCCAGGTATCGAAGCGATTCGACGAACCCTGCGTGAGGGCTCCGATACCCATCCGACTCCCCCGGAGGTACTGGATGTTGACAGCACGACGACGTGTGGTGGCGACGGCTGCGGTGGTCCTGTCCGGATCCCTGCTCCTGGCCTCCTGCGGTGGCTCGGACAGTGGCTCTTCCGACGGCAAGACGCTGAAGCTGTGGCACTACGAGGGCCCGGACAGCGCGATGGGCGCCGCCTGGAACGAGGCCGTCAAGGAGTTCGAGGCCAAGCACCCGGGCGTGAAGGTGAAGTTCGAGGAGAAGGGCTTCGAACAGATCCAGAAGACCGCGCCCATGGTGCTCAACTCCTCCGACGCGCCCGACATCATGGAGTACAACAAGGGCAACGCGACGGCGGGCCTGCTGTCCAAGCAGGGGCTTCTCACCGATCTGACCGCCGAGGTCACCGAGCGCGACTGGGACAAGAAGCTCAGCGCGGGCGTGAAGACCACGAGCCAGTACGACACCAACGGCGTCATGGGCTCCGGCAAGTGGTACGGAGTGCCCAATTACGCCGAATACACCATGATCTTCTACAACAAGGACCTGTTCAAGAAGTACGGGATCGCCGAGCCGAAGACGTTCGACGACCTGACCGCCGCGATGGACAAGTTCGTCGCCAAGGGCATCACGCCGCTCGCCAACGCCGGCGCCGAGTACATGGCCCAGCAGTACCTGTACCAGCTGGCGCTGTCGAAGGCCGACCGCTCCTGGGTCGACAAGTACGAGCTGTACAAGGGCAGGACCGACTTCCACGACGCCGCCTGGACGTACGGCGCGACCACCTTCGCCGACTGGGCGAAGAAGGGCTACATCAGCAAGACGTCCAGCGGCACCAAGGCCGAGGACGCGGGCGTCGCCTTCATCCAGGGCAAGAACCCGATCCTGTTCAGCGGAAGCTGGTGGTACGGGCGCTTCAAGACGGAGAACAAGTTCGACTGGGGCACCATGCTCTGGCCGGGCTCCGACCTCACCCTCGGGTCCGGGGGCAACCTCTGGGTCGTGCCCAAGGGCGCCAAGAACAAGGACCTCGCCTACGACTTCATCGACATCACCATGTCGCCGAAGATCCAGAACCTGCTGGGCAACAAGGGCGGCGTCCCGGTCGCGGCCGACCCCAACGCCATCACCGACCCGCAGTCCAAGACCCTCATCTCCGACTTCAACACGCTCTCCCAGCGCGACGGCCTCGCCTTCTACCCCGACTGGCCCGTCCCCGGCTTCTACGACACCCTCGTCTCCGAGACGCAGAAGCTGATCACGGGCAGCGAGCAGCCGGACGCCTATCTCAGCGCGCTGCAGAAGGCGTACGACCAGGGCGCGCCGAAGCAATGACGAGCACCGTCGAACGGGGCGCGCGGGCCGTCGGCAAGCGCCCGCCCACCGGCCCGCGCCGCCCCCGCTCCCAGACCTCGTACGCGCTCTTCCTGCTCCCCGGCGTGCTCGCGTTCCTCGCCGTGATCATCGTCCCGTTCCTGATGAACACGGGCGTCAGCTTCACCGAGTGGAGCGGCATCGGCTCGCCGAAGTGGACCGGTCTCGACAACTACCGCCAGCTGCTGGACGACAGCGAGTTCTGGGCGTCGTTCCGGCACAGTCTGTTCATGGTCGTCGCCATGGCGGTCGTGCCGACGATGATCGGGCTCGTCCTCGCGGCCGCGCTGTTCGACTACATCGGCAAGCACTTCGGCAGCAAGCCGGCCGCCGTGCTGCGGGCCTGCTTCTACCTGCCTCAGGTGCTGCCGATCGCGGTGGCGGGCATCGTCTGGAGCTGGATCCTCGCCCCGGACAACGGCTCCCTGAACGCGCTGCTGAAGGCGGTGGGTCTCGGCTCCTGGCAGCAGGACTGGCTCGGCGACCCGGACATCGCCCTCTACAGCGTCATGGGGGTGATGGTGTGGGTGCAGCTGGGCTTCCCGCTGGTCGTCTTCATGGCGGGGCTCCAGCGCGTCGACCCGCAGCTCCACGAGGCGGCCGAACTCGACGGCGCCGGCTGGTGGCGCCGTTTCTGGCACATCACGCTGCCGCAGATCAGGCCGGAGATCTACGTCGTGCTGACCTGGTGCACGGTCGCGGCGCTCAAGGTGTTCGGGGCGGTGTACGTGCTGACGAAGGGCGGCCCCGGCGGGGCGACCGACGTCCCGTCCTACTTCTCCTTCACCACCTTCTTCGAGAAGACCCAGGCCGGGTACGGCGCCGCGATCTCCACCGTCCTCACCCTGATCATCCTGCTCCTCGCGCTGGTGGGCCTGAAGCTCCAGACGCGCGCCGAGGACGCCGAGGAAGGGGCCCGCGCATGACCGCCGTACGCACCGAGATCCGCACGCGGCCCCGCACGGCCCTCGGCCGCTACCCCGTTCTCGTCGCCCTGTGCACCGCGGCCCTGTTCATGGTGCTGCCGTTCCTGATCGTCGCCCTCAACGCCGTGAAGTCCCCCGCCGAGTACTCCCAGCACGGGCCGCTGAGCCTGCCGAAGGGCCTGTACCTGGACGGTCTGAAGGACTTCTGGCAGCGCGTCGACTACGGCCAGAAGCTCCTCAACTCCGTCCTGATCAGCGGCTCGGTGGCCGTCCTCGCGGCGGTGCTGTCCGTGCTGAACGCGTACGCGATCGGCATCGGCCGCATCAAGGGCCGCACCTGGGTGCTGGCCTTCTTCGTGCTCGCCAACGTGCTGCCGCAGGAGGCGCTGGTCTACCCGCTGTACTACCTGAGCAAGCAGGCCGGCCTCTACGACACCCGGCTGAGCGTGATCATCGTCTTCACGGTGATCCAGGCCGCCTTCGGCACCTATCTGCTCTCCTCGGTCCTCGGGCAGTTCCCGCGCGAGATCATCGAGGCCGCCCGGATCGACGGGGCGAACAAGTGGCAGGTGCTGTGGCGGATCGTGGTCCCGGTCAGCCGGCCCACGATCGGGGTGCTGCTCGTCTTCTTCTTCATCTGGACGTGGAACGAGTTCCTGCTGCCCTTGGTCATGCTGATCTCCAACGACAACCAGACGGTGTCGGTGGCGCTCGGCGTCCTGCAGGGCCAGCGTCTGATGGACGCCACGATGACCAACGCGGCGGCCCTGCTGGGCGTGCTGCCCGCCATCGTCTTCTTCCTCGTCTTCCAGCGGACTCTCACCCGCGGCATCGCCGTGGGTGCCGTCAAGTAGGGGGCACGCTTGAAGTTCACCGACGGCTACTGGCTGCTGCGCGAAGGCGTCACCGCGGCCCACCCGGTGCAGGTCCTGGACGTGACCACGCCTGAGGGGGCCCTGGAGATCCATGCGCCGACCCAGCCCATCCGCCACCGCGGCGACCTGCTGAAGGGACCGGTCGTGACGATCAGCGCCCACGCGCCGATGCCGGACGTCATCGGCCTCACCTTCACGCACTTCGAGGGTGAACAGCCCCGGGGGCCGAGGTTCGAGATCCGGCATGACGAGGACTTCGTGCCGCACGCCGAGTACGACGAGGAGACCGCCACCCTCACCGCGGGCGCCCTCTCCGTCCGGGTCGCCCGCACCGGCCCCTGGCACGTCGACTTCCTCGCCCACGGCCGCACACTCACCACCAGCGGCCCCAAGAACATGGGCATCATGCGCGACGCCTCCGGCGCCCACTACCTGCGCGAACAGCTGGGCCTCCGGGTCGGCACGTCGGTCTACGGCCTCGGTGAACGCTTCGGGCCGCTGGTGAAGAACGGCCAGGTCGTCGACATCTGGAACGCGGACGGCGGCACCGCCACCGAACAGGCCTACAAGAACGTCCCGTTCTTCCTGACGGACGCGGGCTACGGCGTGTTCGTCGACCACCCGGGCAAGGTGTCCTTCGAGGTCGGCTCGGAGGCGGTGTCGCGGGTCCAGTTCAGCGTGGAGAGCCAGCAGTTGACGTACTACGTCATCTACGGGCCCACCCCGAAGGACATCCTGCGCAAGTACACCGCCCTCACCGGCCGCCCGGCCCTGCCGCCCGCCTGGTCGTTCGGGCTGTGGCTGTCGACCTCCTTCACCACCTCCTACGACGAGGCCACGGTCACCTCCTTCATCGACGGCATGAGGGAACGGGAACTGCCGCTGTCGGTCTTCCACTTCGACTGCTTCTGGATGCGCGAGTTCAACTGGTGCGACTTCCAGTGGGACCCGCGGGTCTTCCCCGACCCGGAGGGCATGCTCTCCCGCCTGAAGGAACGCGGGCTGCGGGTGTGCGTGTGGATCAACCCCTACATCGCGCAGCGCTCGCCGCTGTTCGCCGAGGGCAAGGCCCTGGGCCATCTGCTGAAGAAGCCGGACGGCAGCGTGTGGCAGTGGGACCTGTGGCAGCCGGGCATGGCCCTGGTCGACTTCACCAGCCCGGACGCCCGTGACTGGTACGCCGCCAAGCTGGAGGCGCTGCTCGCCCAGGGCGTCGACTGCTTCAAGACCGACTTCGGGGAGCGCGTCCCGGTCGACGTCGCCTACGCGGACGGCTCGGACCCGGAGCGGATGCACAACTACTACACGTACCTGTACAACCGCACCGTCTTCGAGGTGCTGCGCAAGCACCGCGGCGAGCAGGAGGCCGTGGTCTTCGCCCGCTCGGCGACCGCGGGCAGCCAGAAGTTCCCGGTGCACTGGGGCGGCGACTGCGAGGCCACGTACGAGTCGATGGCCGAGTCGCTGCGCGGCGGGCTCAGCCTCGGTCTGTCGGGCTTCGGGTTCTGGAGCCATGACATCGGCGGCTTCGAGGGCACGCCGACCCCGGCACTGTTCAAGCGCTGGCTGGCCTTCGGGCTGCTGTCCTCGCACAGTCGGCTGCACGGCAGTTCCTCCTACCGGGTGCCGTGGCTGTTCGACGAGGAGTCCGTGGACGTGCTGCGGCACTTCACCCGGCTCAAGCTGCGCCTGATGCCGTATCTGTACGAGACCGCGCGCACCGCCCAGGCCGAGGGCGTGCCGATGATGCGGGCGATGGTGCTGGAGTTCCCGGACGATCCCGGCTGCGCGCACCTGGAGCGGCAGTACATGCTCGGCCCGGACCTGCTGGTCGCGCCGGTCTTCAGCGACGAGGGGGACGTCTCCTACTACGTGCCCGAGGGCGCCTGGACCGACTACCTGACCGGGCGGACGGTGACCGGCCCGCGCTGGGTGCGGGAACGGCACGGGTTCTCCAGCGTCCCGCTCCTGGTCAGGCCGGGTGCGGTGATCCCGGTCGGCGCGGTGGACGACCGCCCCGACTATCCGTACGCCGACGGGGTCACCCTGCGCGCGTTCCGGTTGGAGCAGGGCGCGCAGGTGACGGTGCCGGTCGGGGACGTGACCTTCACCGTCGTACGGGAGGGGAAGACGCTGCGGGCCTCCTGCAGTGATCCCCGGGCGCCCTGGGCCCTGGCGAGCGGGGAGCGGACCGCCCGTGCGGCGGCGGGCGCCGGGTTCCTCTCGCTGGAGCTGGAGTCGGAGTGATGGTTCCTCCCCCCACAGGAGCTGGACTGACATGGTGAAGATCACGGACGTGGCCCGGCACGCGGGGGTCTCCCCCAGCACCGTCTCGTACGCCCTCAGCGGCAAGCGCCCCATCTCCGAGGAGACCCGGCTGCGCATCGAGGAGGCCATCCGCGAGCTGGGCTACCGCCCGCACGCCGGCGCCCGCGCGCTGGCCAGCAGCCGGTCCAACGTGCTGGCGCTGGTGGTGCCGCTGCGCTCCGGGATCAACGTCCCGGTGGTGATGCAGTTCGCGGTGTCGGTGGTGACGGCCGCGCGCCGGCACGACCACGACGTGCTGCTGCTCACCCAGGAGGAGGGCGAGGAGGGGCTGCGGCGCGTGGCGGACACGGCGCTGGTGGACGCGTTGATCGTGATGGACGTCCAGTTGCACGATCCGCGGCTGGCGCTGCTGCGGGCCCTGGACCGGCCGTCCGTGCTGATCGGTTTCCCTGCCTCCGCGCAGGGGCTGACCTGCATCGACCTCGACTTCATGGCGGCGGGCGAACTGTGCGTGGAGCACCTGGCGGGCCTCGGGCACCGGGTGGTCGCGCTGGTCGGGTCGCCGCCGGAGGTGTACGTGCGGGGCACCGGGTTCGCACAGCGGGTCGTGCAGGGGTTCACCGCGGCGGCCGACCGGCACCGGCTGGTGTCGTCGGTGCAGCCCTGCGAGGCGGCGCCGGCCGCCGCGCGTGGGGTCGCCGAGCGGCTGCTGCGGGAGCAGCCCGCGCTGACGGGGGTGGTCGTGCACAACGAGGCGGTGCTCGAGCCGTTGATCGACGCCTTCGAGTCGCTCGGCCTGCGCGTACCCGGCGACCTGTCCGTCACCGCGATCTGCCCGGAGGAGCAGGCCGCCGGCGCCCGGGTGCCGGTCACGTCCGTCGCCGTCCCGTCCGCCGAGGTGGGTGAGCGGGCGGTGGAGCTGCTGATGAAGAAGCTGGGCGGGTCGGCCGTTCCGGAGGCCACCCTGCTCGTCCCCCACCTCACGCTCCGCGCGAGCACCGCACCGCGCTCCGCGTCCTGAAGTCCGGAAGGCGCGAAGCCGGAAGGCGCGAACCCGCGAACCCGCGAAGCCCCAAGCCCCAAGCCCCGAAATTGACCGGATTCGTCCCGTTGCAAGGCCCTGACCGAAGGAGCCGTGGCATGCAAGGCACGCGAGGAAGACGCAGAACCACCCTGGCCGTGGCGCTCGCCCTGATCGCGGGGCTCGGCACCACCGTCCCCGCCCGGGCCGACGATCCCGCCTACCCCTTCCGCAACCCGAACCTCCCCGTCGAGAAGCGCGTGGACGACCTCCTCTCCCGCCTGACCCTCGACGAGAAGATCTCCCTCCTCCACCAGTACGAACCCGCCATCCCCCGCCTCGGCATCCAGTCCTTCCGCACCGGCACCGAGGCCCTCCACGGCGTGGCCTGGCTCGGGAAGACGACGGTCTTCCCCCAGGCGATCGGGCTCGCCTCCACCTGGGACCCCGCGCTGATCCGCCAGGTCGGCTCGTCGGTCGGCGACGAGGCGCGTGGCTTCCAGCAGCAGCGCCCGGCCGGGTGGGGCCTCAACCTGTGGGCGCCCGTGGCCAACCTGCTGCGGGACCCGCGCTGGGG
This sequence comes from Streptomyces sp. NPDC001796, assembly GCF_042892355.1. Classification (NCBI taxonomy): domain Bacteria; kingdom Bacillati; phylum Actinomycetota; class Actinomycetes; order Kitasatosporales; family Streptomycetaceae; genus Streptomyces; species Streptomyces sp. NPDC001796. Next base: position 325,287 of record NZ_JBIAUC010000007.1, read on the forward strand.
CCGCAACGAGGAGGGCTACTCCGAGGACCCGTACCTCACCGGCTCGATCTCCACGGCCTACGGCACAGGCCTGACGGGCGGCGACCCGAACCACCTGAAGACAGCACCCACGATCAAGCACTTCCTCGCCAACAACAACGAGGAGCACCGCGACACCACGTCCTCCGAACTTCGCCCGCGCGTGCTGAAGGAGTACGACGAGCAGGCGTTCAAGCCCGCGATCGAGGCGGACGCGGCGACGGGCGTCATGTCCTCGTACAACCTCGTCAACGGCCGCCCCAACACGGTGAACCCGGCCCTGAACGACCCCGTGCGCACGTGGACCTCGCAGGACCTGCTGAACGTCACGGACGCCTACGCGCCCGGCAACCTGGTCGGCAGTCAGAAGTACTACGGCACCCGGACCGAGGCGGACGCGGCGGCGCTGAAGGCCGGCATCGACAGCTTCACCGACAACGACACGGACTCAGGGCCGACGACGACCGCGATCAAGTCGGCACTGTCGTCGGGCCTGTTGAAGGAGTCGGACGTCGACACCGCGGCACGTCATGTCCTGAGCGTCCGGGTCCGGCTCGGCGAGTTCGACCCGGGCGGCGGCAGGTACGGCTCGATCGACGCGTCCGTCATCGACAGTCCGGCACACCGAGCACTGGCACGCAAGGCGGCGACCGAGGCGGCGGTGCTGCTGAAGAACGACGGCGCGCTGCCGCTGAGGAAGTCGGGGAGCGCGGCGGTGGTCGGCCCGCTCGCCGACACCCTCTACACCGACTGGTACTCGGGCAGTCTGCCGTACGCGGTGACGCCGAAGGACGGCATCGAGGCCAAGCTGGGCACGTCCGTGGCGAGCAGCGAGGGCGTGGACCGGATCGCGCTCAAGGACACGGCGACCGGTAAATACGTGACCGCCGGCACGGGGGATGCGGGAGCGCCGCTGAAGGAGACGACCGAGAGCGGCGCCGGCGCGCAGTTCGACGTGTTCGACTGGGGATCGGGGGTCGTCACCCTCCGCTCGGCCGCCAACGGAAAGTACGTCGGCTACAACTGGTCGAACTTCGTCAACGACCAGACGCAGCCGAACGGCTGGTTCGTGCAGCAGCAGTTCAAGCTGGAGCGGCAGGACGACGGGACGTACCTGCTGCGGTACGCGGGCTACGAGACCGGCGAGTCGTGGTGGTCGAACCCGGTGTACCTGGGCCCCGTGGACGCCGACGGCACGCTCGGCCTGGTGGCCGAGGACAAGGCCGCGCACTACGCGAAGGACGTGGTCCGCAGCGGCGTCGACGACGCGGTCGCCGCGGTCAAGGGCAAGGACACGGCCGTGGTGGTGGTCGGCTCGATGCCGGCGATCAACGGGCGCGAGGCCCACGACCGCACGGACATGGGCCTGGCACCCGCGCAGGAGGCGCTGGTCAAGGCGGTCCGCAAGGCCAACCCGAAGACGGTGGTCGTGGTCGAGAACAGCTACCCCACCACGCTGGGCGCCCTCCAGAGGGAGGTCCCGGCCCTGCTGTGGACGACGCACGCGGGCCAGGAGACGGGCAACGCGCTGGCCGACCTGCTGTACGGCGACGCCAACCCGGCGGGCCGCCTGACCCAGACGTGGTACCGCTCGGAGTCCGGCCTCCCCTCGATCCTGGACTACGACATCATCAAGTCGAACCGGACGTACCTGTACTACAAGGGGCAGCCGCTCTACCCCTTCGGCTACGGACTGTCGTACACGACGTTCCGCTACGGCGGGCTGAAGCGGGTCTTGGACGGCTACGAGGTGAAGGTCACCAACACGGGCCGCCGGTCCGGTGACGAGGTGGTCCAGCTCTACGTCCACCAGCGGGAATCCCGCGACAAGCAGCCGCTGAAGCAGCTGAAGGCGTACGCACGGGTGCCGCTGAAGCCGGGCGAGACGAAGACGGTCCGTCTGAAGTTGCGGGATTCGGACCTGGCGCACTGGGACGTCACGCGCTCGAAGTGGGTCGTGGAGACGGGGACGTACGACGTGATGGTCGGCGCGTCGTCGACGGACATCCGCGCGGGAACGTCACTGAAGGTGCGAGGGGAGACGATCCCGCCCCGGGACCTCTCGCGGGTGACGCGGGCGGAGAACTTCGACGACTACAGCGCGGTCGGCCTGGTGGACGAGTCGAAGGCGAGCGGGACGGCCGTGTCGGCTTCCGCGGACGGGGCGTGGCTGAAGTTCGCGGACACGCGGCTGGGTCCGGGCACGTCGGCGGTCACGGCGCGGCTGGGGGGCGCGGCCGGAACACTGGAGGTCCGGCTGGGCTCACCGACGGGCCGACTGCTGGGCACGGCACACTTCGACGGGACGTCGTCGCCCTACACGTACGCCACGGTGACGGCTGCGCTGACAGGAGCGAGCGGCCGTGCGGACGTGTACCTGGTGCTGAGCAAGGGGCTACGGCTTTCGACGTTCACGCTCCGCTGACGCACGGACCGCGTACCGGCTCACCCGAGCCGGTACGCGGCGCACCGGTTCACCCGGTGCCCGGATCCTCGAGGAACCGAAGCAGCACAGCGGCCTCCGCTCTCAGCTGCGCGGCTCGGTCGGCATGCGCAGGAGCGGTCAACTGGTCCGCGGCCTCCAGTCGCTCAGTTGCCTCGGACCGCACGATGTCCGCCACGCTTCGCTCGCTCAGCTCACGACGCTGTGCCTCCGCGACGCCGACACCGACCGGCGACTCCTCAAGGGCTGTTCCGCGCAGTTCGGCTTCGCCCACCGGCACCGCCTCGGCGTTGTCCAATGCGGCGAGCGTGGCGCGCAGGGCGCTCACCGCGACTTTGTCGCGGGCGCGCATCGCTTCCGGGAGGGCTTGTCGCATACGAAGGCGTAAGGTCATGCCGCTGACCGTATGGCCTGGCTCCTGGGCCGACAACGGGATTCACATCCGCTGTGGCGTGCGGATCGCGTCGCGTACCCGAGCGACCCGGGCGCGCACCGTCGCGTACTGCGTTCGGGTGGAGCCTGGACGCGCACTGCCGTCCCCGCCGCGGCAGGCGCGGCAGAGACCGCCGAGCAGGGCCTCCGGGCGGCCGGGGACACCGCAGTCGGTGCACTCCATAAGGGTGCGGGGCGCGCGGGAGGGAGTGGTGGGGCGCTCGGGCGGCATCTTGTCGATCAGTCTGCGCTGGACGAACGCCCGGGGCGAGTACACCTGCTCGGGCAGGCCGGCGAGGAGGGCCTGCGTGAGGTACTCCGGAGTCGTCCCGCGGGCCAGCCAGTCCTCGGCCAACTGTTCAAGGTCGGAGCAGTCGCCGGAGGAAAGGGCGAGGCGGGGGTCGCGGAGACCGAGTCCGGCGAGAGCGGCGTAGGCGGTGGAGGGCCGACCCACCGCCTGCGAGTGCGACAGTTTCGGCTGGAGTGTTGCAGTGGGGGCGACCCCGGGTCCGGGGGTCCTTCGGGGTACCGGGTCACCGTCCAGGAACCGGGCCCACCATTCGTCGTCACGTGCGGTGCGTGACCAGTAGGTGTGGAAGACCCAGCGGGTGCCGGTGGCGGTACCGCCTTCGCCACCGGGCTCGACACGACGGCGCACGCGACGCAGGTGCCCGGCCCTGCTGAGCTCGTTGAGCGCGGATCGGACGGCCTGTTGCCCGTACAAGGGCTGGAACCTGGCGATGGTCTTGGCGTCCATGGCCGCGTTCTCGGGGAGCCGGTCGAGGAGGCCCGCGAGGTACGCCTCACGGGCCGGGAGGTGATCGAAGTCCCCGGCTCGGGACGGCAACTGGTCGGGCGCGGACCGCTTGCCGTAGCCGGGCTTGGCCATGGGATGCGCTGCGGGCGCGGGCAGGGCAGCGCTAGAGTTTTCGTAAGCCACGAGATCGTCCATTCCGATCTTGGGGTGAGACCCCGGCGGGTGTTGGTAGCACCCGGCCGGGGTTGTTTGTTGTTGCGCACGCTAGAGGGTCGCGACAGCGAGTCGCAACTTGCTTACGAAAAGTGACACGGCCTGGTATGGGCGGGTGGGCGGGTGGGTGAGCCTTACCGCCCATTCCTTGAAAAAGAGGCTCGGACCTCGAGGCCCGGAGCCCGGGGCTCAGGCCTCGCGGGAGGCGTACGCGAGGAACGCGTTCCAGGCGTCGACAGGGACGGCGAAGCGGGGGCTTCGAGCTCCGAGCTTCGAGTCGCGGAGGTGGACGGTACGGAGGAACTCCGGGGACGGGTAGGCGACTTCGAGGCAGGCGCCGCCTTGAGAGTCGCTGTAGCTGGACTTGAACCATGCCAGCGTTTCGCTCATAGCTCTTCGGCCACCCTCCTGATAAACGCTGCCGACTCCTCAACTCCTAAGGCCTGCATGCGGATCATGCCATGCACCTGTGCGAGATCGCTGACCTTGTCGGCCTCGGAGTGCAGCACGCTCGTCTCTGGACCCTCCACATAAGCCAAGCGCTCGTGGTCGGCGGTCTCAAGCAGGATGAACGAGCCGTTGAGCGCGAGACCTCCGCACTTCCCGAACGGCAGCACCTGAACGGACACATTGCGCAGCGCGCCAACCTCCGTGAGGTGGAGCAGTTGTTGCCGCATGACGGTCCGCCCACCCACCTCCGTGCGCAGCGCTGCCTCATGGATGACGAAGCCGTACACCGTTTTGGCACGCCGTGTCAGCGCTTCCTGCCGCGCCAGCCGTGCCCGAACCCGCTCCTCCACAGTTTCGTCGTCCAGCGGGGGACAGCTCTCACTGATCAGATTTCGCGCGTACTGCGCGGTTTGCAGCAGGCCAGGAACCAGACCGAGCGAGTAGTCATGCACGGCGATCGCCTCGGCCTCGATCGCCATGTACTCCTGTGACCGCGCCGGAAACGGCTCCGGCTTCAGGAACTCGTGGGCAGCGACCAGTTTCCCCCGCGCCCCGCACATCTGATCCGCGACCTGCAACAACCGCAGCGTCGGCCGCCGCCTCCCGCACTCCATGGACTTGACGTACTCGTAGTCGTAGCCGGCCTCCTCGGCGAGCGCCTGGCGGCTGATCCCGGCCTCCTCCCGCCACAACTTGACCTGCCCACCGCAGTACCGCCAGTTCTGCTGCGCCTGCTGGGACTCCCCCGAAGCCACGACACCCCCACCGGTCTCCCGCCGACACACCGTGTACAGCCACGCGGTGTACCCACTCCGCCACTCCCGGAGACTACGCACCAACCACCAGCCTGGCCTGGCGAAATGACGGAGAATCACACGCAAGGAACCACCGGCCGCATGGCTGACTCCCCCTCCGCAGTACCGCAGGACATCGAATGGCGCCTCCCCCGCCACGCCCGCAGCGTGAGCCGCGCCCGTACCCTCCTCCGCGAACAGGCCACCTCCTGGAAGCTCCCCGAGGAGGTGACGGAAACGGCCGTACTCCTGCTCAGCGAGCTGATGACGAACGCGTACCGCCACGCGAAGGTCCCCGCGGGCCGGGAGATCCGGGCCCGCTGCGTCCTGAGGGCAAACCGCCTCCACATCTCGGTGACGGACGCGAACGACACCCTGCCCACACCCCGCGACGCGTCACCGGACGACGAGTCCGGCCGGGGCCTGGCCCTGGTGGCGTCACTGGCGGACGCCTGGGGTGCAGAACCCCGCCCCGGCGGCATCGGCAAGACCGTCTGGTTCGAGCTCCCGGCTCAGCCGAGCCCCCAGGCCCGCCCGAGCCGGTAGGCGGCGCACAGGTTCACGTCGAGGAAGTAGGAGCCGACCGCCCCGCACTGCTCGCTCCCGGTCCCGGGGTCGACGGGCTGGCCGTGCCCCATGCCGGTGATGCTGTACGTCTCCACGACGGTGTTCCCGGCCGGGTCCCGGAAGACCTGGTGGGGATACCCGGCGACGGTGTCGCTGACGTCAGCCGTCTGGTCGGCGCCGTGCACATCGGTCCACTGCTTCATCAGATCGGTCATGTTGACGGGCTTCACGGTGTAGTCGGCCGTCCCCTGGAAGACCGTGAGCGTCGGCCAGGGTCCGCCGTACCCCGGGCGGGCGGCCCGCACCCGGTCGCCCCACTGCTTGGGGGTCTGGGTGGCCCCGACGTACATGCAGACGTACGGCGACCCGGCGGCCTGCGCGCACCCGTACGGCAGCCCCGCGACGATCCCGCCCGCGGCGAACTTCTCCGGGTACGCCGCCATCATCACGGTGGTCATGCCGCCGCCCGCCGACAGCCCGGTGACGTACACGCGTGCGGGGTCACCGGAGACGTCGGCGAGCTGCCGGTCGACCATCTGCGCGATCGACGCGGCCTCGCCCTGGCCGCGCTCGATGTCACCGCTCTGGAACCAGTCGAAGCAGTTCGAGGGGTTGTTGCCGCTCTGCTGCTGCGGCAGGACCACGGAGAACCCCCACCGGTCGGCGAGCTGGATCCACCCGCTTCCAGTGCCGTACCCGGCGGCGTCCTGGGTGCACCCGTGCAACGCGACGACGACGGGCCGCCCGGCGGGAAGCCCACCCGGGACATACCGGAACATGCGCAGCGCACCGGGGTTCGACCCGAACCCGGTGACCTCCACGAGGGAGGCCGCCGAGGCGGTGCCCGGCGTGAGGAAGGCGGCGAGAAGAGCGACCAGAAGACTCGCCAGGACGAAGAAGCGACGTGCGGCTCTGGTGTGCGTCATGCCGGGGACCGTAGGAACAGACGCCTCCCCCCGATATGGGACGGGACACCACAACCAGCGCACCACTTGTGTGCTGGCTACGGCCTGCCGGCGGGCCGTCATCCGTTGGCGGACCACCCCGGGATCGTCGGCAGCACCTTCTCGGCGACGCGGAGCAGTACCGCGTCGTCGGGCACCGCGCCGTCCGCGCGCCACAGGCCCACCTCGAAGGAGCCGCCGCTGTCCTTGGCATCGCGGGCCACGGTGAGGACGCGGGCCGGGACGCCAGGACCGCTGCCGGTGTCGCTCCCGTCGAGGCGGAAATGGATGCTGATGGTGCGGTCCGAGTACAGGACGGCCGGTCGCCCGAGAACCGTCCGCTGCCGGGCGCCGTCCCCCAGGAGCGCGGCCGTCCCGGCCACCGGAAGGCGGTCGTAGGTGGCCGACAGCGTCACCGTGTAGGTGCCGAACTCCACCTGAGCCGAGGGGTTGTCGATCTCCTTGCCACCGGCGAGTCTGACCGAGCCGTCGCTGCCGCTGGCGTTCGTCGCCGTCTCCCCGGGCGTGCCCAGCAGTTCGGCGAGGTCGGGACGGTTCACTGCCTTGCAGAGTTGCGCACCGGAGACATGGCGAGACGCGTTCCCCGGCGACTTGTCGGGCTCCACGTCCGAACACGTAGCAGCCGTCGCAGCACTGCCCGAGGACGACGTCTGCCCGAACGTCCACAGAACGACACCGAGTACCGCTACCACCGCGACGGCCGCGACGGCCTGTCCCCAGGGGTTCGGGCCCTTCGTGGGCACCACGTGGTGCTGCTCGTCCTGCTTGGACGCCCCTTCCCTCCCCTCTCTGCTTCCTTCGTTCACGGGCACTGGGGTCGGGCTACCGGACTCGGCGGTCCGCACCGCTCGGCGCAGGCGGAGCATGCCTCTGACCGTGCGGATCCGCCAAGCGGTGAAGGCGAGGAACACCACGCCGGTGAGAGTGGGGATCTTCCAACGGCCGGAGCCGTCGCGGGTCGCGGTGTGGTCGCCGGAGCCGTCGACGAGGGCGGGCAGGGTGCCGTCGGCGGGGCGGTTCTCCATGATTCCGTCGACGGCGACGCGGCTGATGCTGACGGAGTGGTCAGTGGCCTCGAACGAGCCCTTGCAGGCCCAGCCGTCCTGCCACAGATCGCCCAAGCTGCCGGTAGCAGGCGTGCACTCGGCCACCTTGACCGTGCCGTGCACACCTGCCGCCTCTGCGTAGGCCTGCCGAGCCCCCTGCACGGTCAGGAACAGACCGAAGAGCAGCCCGACGACGGCGAGGGATATCTCCCGGGGAAGCGGCGGGAGAAGGCGGAGCAAGAACATCGGTCGATGAGTCCTCTTCGTGAAACAGGCAGGCCGAGGCATGCCCGTCCGAAGCAGTGGACGTGGCGGCGGTTCCCCCCGACCGCGGGCTGGAGTGCGCGCCGGCGGAGGGGTCAGGTCCGCGGAGACGCGACGGTCACCATAGACATGCCAAGACGGACGAGGACAAGTCCCGGGCGAGGCGTGACCGAAAGCCGACCACTCGGCCGGACATGGCGAAACGGCACAGAATCTGTGGGCCACCTGTGAAGATCGCGGGGGCGGCAGGGCTCCCGGCGCCACCCGAAGTTGGCCGGAACGCGCCTCTCTTGTCCGCGCACGGCAAAGGCCCCGCCGCTCGAAAGCGACGGGGCCTCGCCCACATGGGGTTCGGGAGGCCTCGGCCTCCCGATCGTGGAGATGGCGGGAATCGAACCCGCGTCCAACGGTGAAGAATCAGGGCTTCTCCGTGTGCAGTCCGCTGTGCTTTTCTCGGCCCCGGAGATCACGCGGACAAGTCTCCGACGGGCTCAGTCACTGTGTGGTTTCCCTCTTCACCCCGTGACCGGGATCGAGGTTTAGTTCCCTAGCTGATGCCAGGATCCGGGTCGGGAACACCCCCGGGCTGACACTCCCTTTAGTAGGGCAGCTGAGGCTCGCTACCTGATCAGGCAGCGAGGGCCAGCTGGCCCTGGGAGAGATCGCGCTTGGAATTGGCGATTATTTTTTTCGGCCTGTGGTTTACGAGATCATGGCCGCTTCCTCGACACGCTTCCCCTGCTTCGACAGCCGCTGTCGAAACCGATCATCCCCATGTTGATTTTTCAATCGGCGCCCCTCTGGAGGAGGGACTCGCACCGGCCACGCGGTGCGATGCCATCGTACGGGATCAACGTATCCCGTCGCCAGCGTATTCCCGGCGGTCACCCCGCCGTGGTACCAGGTTCAACACCAACGGGTGCCCGGTTCTTCCCGGCTCACGCCGGTGTTCCCGCTCGAGGCCGGTGTTCCCGCTCACGCCCGCTGCCGGCGGCGCACCGCGGACATCGCCCGCTCCGCCTCGCGGCGGTCCTGCTTCTCGCGGAGCGTCTGCCGCTTGTCGTACTCCTTCTTGCCCTTCGCCAGCGCGATCTCGATCTTGGCGCGGCCGTCCTTGAAGTACAGGGACAGGGGCACGATCGTGTGACCCGTCTCCTGCGACTTGGACTCCAGCTTGTCGATCTCGTCGCGGTGCAGCAGCAGCTTCCGCTTGCGGCGGGCGCTGTGGTTGGTCCAGGTGCCCTGGCTGTACTCCGGCACGTGCACGTTGTGCAGCCACGCCTCGTGCCCGTCGAGCTGCACGAAGCCGTCGACCAGCGATGCCCGCCCCTGGCGCAGCGACTTCACCTCGGTGCCCATGAGGACGAGACCGGCCTCGTAGGTGTCGAGGATGTGGTAGTCGTGCCGCGCCTTCTTGTTCTGCGCGATCAGCTTGCGCCCTTTTTCCTTAGCCATAGTGCCGCCCATTTTCGCACTACAGGGGGGTGTGCGGGGAAGTCGATTACATGGCGTCGCGACGCGTCGCTACGAGGCGTCGCCCAGGCCGCCGAGCACCGTCTCGGCCCGCTGGAGCGCCCCGTCGTCGGCCTCCAGGTCGGGGGTGACGCCGCGGCCGTCCACGCTGCGGCCCGCGGGGGTGCGGTAGTGGCCGACGGTCAGCTCGGCGACGGAGCCGTCCGGCAGGCGTCTCGGCATCTGGATGGAGCCCTTGCCGAAGGTGCGGGTGCCCACCACCACCGCCCGGCCGCGGTCCTGGAGGGCACCGGTGAGCAGTTCGGCCGCGCTCATGGTGCCGCCGTCGACGAGCACGACCAGGGGTCTGGTGGTGTCGCCGCCGGGCTCGGCGTGCAGGACGCGCTGGTCGCCGTCGACGTCGTAGGTGCCCACCAGCCCGCCGTCGAGGAAGGCGGACGCGGCGGTGACGGCCTCGGCGACGAATCCTCCGGAGTTGCCGCGCAGGTCGAGCACGATCCCGCCGCCCTTGGGCGCCCGGTCGACGGCGTCCCGTAGGCGGTCCCCGGAGCCCTTGGTGAACGCGGTGACCTTGATCAGGGTGATGTCCCGGGCGAGCCGTCGCACGGTCACCGAGTCCGTGGACAGCCGGGCCCGGCGCAGCACCTCGCTCCAGGTGTGCGTGCCGCGCTGCAGTCCGAGCCGCACCCGGGAGCCGGCCCCCGCGTCGTCGGCGTCGCCGCGCAGCAGGGAGACGACCTCGGTGACGGGCCGGCCGGTGACGTCCTCGCCGTCGACGCCGCGCAGCAGGTCGCCCTTGCGGATCCCGGCGCGGGCCGCGGGCGAGCCGGGCTGCACCCGGGTCACCTCGATCCGTCCGTCGCTCTCCCGCCGGGCCGACAGCCCCACGCCGGTGTACTGGCCGTCGAGGGCCTCCTCCAACTCCTCGTACTCGCCCTGGGAGTAGACGGCGCTCCACCGGTCGCCGCTGCGGCTGACCGCGCGCTCGGCGGCCTCCATCGGGGACTTGCCGTCGGCCATCGCCCGCTCGGCGGCCTCGGTGACGTCGTCGTGGCCGGCCGGGACCACGGACTCGGTGGAGGGCTGTTTCGCGTCGCTTCCACCGAACGAGCCGGTCGCGGCGCCGGCGGCGAGGACGCTCGCGAAGACCAATGTCAGGGCCGCCCCGTGGCGGATGCGACGGGGCTGACAGAACAGGTCACGGCCTGACATGCCGGTGAGTCTAGGACAACGCAAGGGGGCGTACGGGCGGTTGCCCGTACGCCCCCGTTGGCATGCGTCACACCTTCAGGTACTTGCGCAACGCGAAGAACGCGGCCAGCGCCGGCATCAGCAGGCTCGTGGCGAGTATCAGCGGCAGCTTGGTCAGGACGGCGTCCCAGCCGATGAAGTTGATCAGGTTGAGCTTGTGGGACAGGTCGAGGCCGTGGTCGATGATGAAGTACCGCGCGATCAGCAGGAATCCGCAGGCGACCGTGCCGCCGATGAGTCCGGCGACCGCGGCCTCCGCGATGAACGGGGCCTGGATGTAGAAGCCGGAGGCGCCGACCAGACGCATGATGCCGGTCTCACGACGACGGCTGAACGCGGAGACGCGCACGGTGTTGACGATCAGCATCAGCGCGACGACCAGCATCATCGCCATGACCGCGCGGGCGGCCCAGTTCATGCCGTTGAGCAGGCCGAAGAGGTTGTCCAGGATGCCCTTCTGGTCCTGCACCGACTGCACGCCGTCGCGGCCGTTGAAGGCGGACGCGATGACCTGGTACTGCTCAGGGTTCTTCAGCTTGATGCGGTACGACTCCTGCATCTGGTCCGGGGTGAGCGAACTGGCCAGCGGGGAGTCGCCGAACTGCTCCTTGTAGTGCTTGTAGGCCTCGTCCTGGGACTCGTAGGTGACCTTCTCGACGACCGACATCTTCTTGAGGTCGGAGAGGATCTGGTCCTTCTGCTCCTGGGTGACCGCGCCCTTGGAGCAGTTGGGGTCGGACTCCGCGTCGCTCTTGTTGCACAGGAAGATCGAGACGTTGACCTTGTCGTACCAGTAGCCCTTCATCTGGTTGACCTGGTCGCTCATCAGAAGCGAGCCGCCGAACAGGGCGAGGGACAGGGCGACCGAGACGATCACCGCGAAGGTCATCGTCAGATTGCGGCGGAGACCGACACCGATCTCCGAGACAACGAACTGGGCGCGCATGGCGTCTGCTCAAGCCTTTCCGTGGAACTCAGTGCTGGTAGCCGTAGACGCCGCGTGCCTGGTCACGGACGAGGCGGCCCTTCTCCAGCTCGATGACGCGCTTGCGCATCTGGTCCACGATGTTCTGGTCGTGGGTCGCCATCACCACGGTCGTGCCCGTCCGGTTGATCCGGTCGAGCAGCTTCATGATGCCGACGGAGGTCTGCGGGTCGAGGTTGCCGGTGGGCTCGTCGGCGATCAGCAGCTTGGGCCGGTTGACGAAGGCCCGCGCGATGGCCACGCGCTGCTGCTCACCACCGGACAGCTCGCCGGGCATCCGGTCCTCCTTGCCGCCGAGCCCGACGAGGTCGAGAACCTGGGGCACGGACTTGCGGATCTCACCGCGCGACTTGCCGATGACCTCCTGCGCGAAGGCCACGTTCTCGGCGACCGTCTTGTTGGGCAGCAGGCGGAAGTCCTGGAAGACCGTCCCCAGCTGGCGGCGCATCTGCGGCACCTTCCAGTTGGAGAGGCGGGCGAGGTCCTTGCCCAGGACGTGCACCTGCCCGGTGCTGCACCGCTCCTCGCGGAGGATCAGCCGCAGGAAGGTGGACTTTCCGGAGCCGGAGGACCCCACCAGGAAGACGAACTCGCCCTTCTCCACCTCCAGGGAGACATCCCTGAGTGCGGGGCGGGTCTGCTTGGGGTAGACCTTGGAGACGTTGTCGAATCGGATCACGGATGCACCACAGGCCGTTGGGGGTAGGTGAGCGTGACCATACGCGAACCAGGTGCAGGAGCGCAGTCGCCGGTCGTGGTTACGGGGGAGTTGCGTGTTTTGTCATAGCCCCAGAGGGTACGGAGGCGCGCTGTGACGCCCTCCACGGCCGTAGGACTGGCGGAGCCCGCGCAGCGGCTCGCGGAACCTGGCACAGTGGAGTGGGAACTGTCGCGTTCCCGGAAACGTTGTGTACGTGTAAGCGGCACGAGGAGGGCGAGGCGCATGACGTACGACCGATTGGTGTGCGCGAACTGCGCGGCGCCCGTGAGTGAGGGCCGCTGTCCCGTGTGCCGCGCCAGCCGGGAGCGCCTTCAGCAGGAGAACCCCTGGTCAGGGCTGACACCGGCGGCGCTGATCGCCCTGGTGGCCGTGCTGATCGCGGCGGTGGCGCTGCTGGCGCACCAGACGGCGTAGCGGAGCGGGGAAAGACGGGTGTACGGGAAGGGCCCGGGGCGATGCCGCCCCGGGCCCTTCTCACGTTGGTCTCACGCCTGTGGGTGAGGCTGTGCGCCCCTCGCTCAGGCGGCGGCCCCGCCGCGGCCGTTGATCAGGCGCGGCATCACGCGGAAGCCGATACCGCCGGCGATCATCGTGGCGGCGCCGACCAGCAGGAACGCGGTCTGCCCGGCACCCGTCTCGGCCAGCTGCTTGCCGCTGCCCTGGGCGGAGGTGTCGGTGGTGCCGCTGTCGGAGCCCGTGTCGGTCAGGACCGAGGAGCCCTGACCCTGCTGGACGGGGCTGTTGCCACCGCCGTCGGGGTTGGTGTTGTCGCCGCCACCGTTGTTGCCGTGGCCGTTCCCGTTCCCGTTGCCGCCGCCGTGGCCGTTGGAGGGAGGCGCCTCCGTCGGCTCGGTCGGGTTGCCGGTGGGCTGCTGCGGGTCGGTCGGCTCCCCCGGGGTGGTGGGCGGGGTCGCCGGGGTGGTGGTGGGCGGGGTCCCCGGGTCGGTGGGCGGGGTCGCCGGGGCGGTGGTGGGCGGGGTGGTGGTGGGCGGGGTCACCGGGGCGGTCGGGATACCGGTCGGGGCGTCGTTGACGCTCACGCCGGCACCGATACCGTTCTGGTCGACGCTCGCGCCGATCTTGATGTCGAGCGCCGAAGCGGCACCCGCGGCGGTCAGCGACGCACCGGCTGCGATCACCGCACCGGCTGCTATCCGCGCCACCCGGATCCGCGTCTTCTTGGTCATCAGGCTGCTACCCCCAGTAGCTGATCGTCATTGGAGCAGCGTCCGGGGCGACGGCACTCGGGGACGGCTGTGTTTTCTTCAGCGAGCCCCCCGGTTCACATGCGCCCCAGAGATACGCATGCCGCGCTTTACCCTTCCGAGTTTTCACAGCAACGTCAAGGTCGTTGCGGGCGCCATGTCCGATAACGCGCCTTTTACGGGAGAAGCGGGACTGTGAGTGTGATGTAAAACCCAGACATCCGGAGACAGACAAGGCAACTGCCCCTACGCGAGGGGCAGTTGCCTTGTCGACAAAACGCTGTTTTCGCGGCCGTTTTTCCCGGTGACGTCGGGCCGAGCGCGGCCGGTTTACTTCTCCTGCTGCTTGCGCCAGCGAATTCCGGCTTCGATGAAACCGTCGATCTCGCCGTTGAAGACGGCCTCCGGGTTGCCGACCTCGTACTCGGTGCGCAGGTCCTTGACCATCTGGTACGGGTGCAGGACGTACGAGCGCATCTGGTTGCCCCAGGAGTTGCCGCCGTCACCCTTGAGGGCGTCCATCTTGGCCTGCTCCTCCTGGCGTCGCCGCTCAAGAAGCTTGGCCTGCAGGACGTTCATGGCGGTGGCCCGGTTCTGGATCTGGGACCGCTCGTTCTGGCAGGTGACGACGATGCCGGTGGGCAGGTGCGTGATGCGGACCGCGGAGTCCGTCGTGTTCACGCCCTGGCCGCCGGGCCCGGAGGAACGGAAGACGTCGACCCGGATCTCGGACTCGTCGATCTCGACGTGGTCGGACTGCTCCACCACGGGAAGGACCTCGACGCCGGCGAAGGAGGTCTGGCGACGCCCCTGGTTGTCGTAGGGCGAGATGCGGACGAGCCGGTGCGTGCCCTGCTCGACGGAGAGGGTGCCGTAGGCGTACGGCGCCTGGACGGCGAGGGTCGTGGACTTGATGCCCGCCTCTTCGGCGTACGACGTCTCGTAGACCTCCGTCTTGTAGCCGTGCCGCTCGGCCCAGCGCAGGTACATGCGCTGCAGCTTCTCGGCGAAGTCGGCCGCGTCGACGCCGCCGGCCTCGGCACGGATGTTGACGAGTGCCTCGCGGGCGTCGTACTCGCCGCTGAGGAGCGTCCGCACCTCCATCTCGTCCAGCGCCTTCTTGACCGCGGCGAGCTCGGCCTCGGCCTCGACACGGGTGTCCGGGTCGTCCTCGGCCTCGGCGAGCTCGAAGAGCACACCGAGGTCGTCGATCCGGCCGCGCAGGGCCTCGGCCTTTCGCACCTCGGCCTGGAGGTGGGAGAGCCTGCTGGTGATTTTCTGCGCCTCGTCCGGGTTGTCCCAGAGGGACGGCGCGGCCGCCTGCTCCTCGAGCACGGCGATGTCTGCCCTCATCTTGTCGAGGTCCAGAACGGCCTCGATCGACTCCATGGTCGAGGAGAGGGACTTGAGCTCTTCGGATACATCGACGACTGCCACGCATCCAGCGTAACGGCTCCGCCAAGCGCACCATGCCGGGTGACCGCACGGTTACGGGGCGCCCTAAGCCGGGGTGCGGCCCCTGTGGGCTCCGCCCGGACCCCGATCGCCCTGACGGCCGGGGTCCGGGCCCAGTCGGCCTGACGGCCGGCGGCGCAGCCGCACCGCGGTGGCATCGCCGGATGGACGCGTGCGGGCCGTCCATGGCCGGTCGCGCAGTTCCCCGCGCCCCTTCAAAGACACAACCACCGCCCCTCCGGCCCCGGGCTCAGGGCGACGCCGGAGCCGAGCTCCCCGAGGTCGCAGGCGGAGCCCCGGTGTCGTCGCCCGAGGTCGCCCACCACGCGCCCACCCCGATCGCCGCCGCCAGTACCGCCCCCGCCACGCCCAGGGTGATCCGGCGGCGCCGGGCCGCCGCGCGGTGGCGGGCCGAGCCCGGGCGGGGGGCGCCCGGGGTGCGAGGGGCGCGGGCCGTGCCGCGGGCGCCGCCCGCCAGTTCGTCCGGGCCCGGCACCCGCATCGAGGTGTGGGTGTCCCGGTTCGAGTCCGGTTTCGCCCCGGGCACCAGCGGCACCGCACCTCGCCGTGCCCGCGTCACCTCCGGCTCCCCGGGCGCCTCGTACGGCTCCTCCGCCGGCTCCGCGTCCGGTTCGTCCACGTCCAGCGGCGGCATCCCCGCCAGCAGCGGCAGCTGCTCCCGCAGCCGCGCCGCCAGCTCCGACGCCCGCAGTCGTGACGCCGGCGCCTTCGCCAGGCACTGCACCATCAGCTGCCACAGCTCGTCGGGGATGCCGGGCAGGGGGACGACCGTCTCCGTGACATGGCGGCGCAGGACCGCGCCCGGGTGGCCGCCGCCGAACGGCGTGAAGCCCGCGAGGAGCTCGTACAGCACCGTGGCCAGCGCGTAGATGTCCACCGCCGCCCTCGGCGGCAGGCCCTCCACTATTTCCGGCGCCAGATAGTCCGGAGTGCCGATGATCTTCGTGGCCTTGCTCCGCCGCGGCGAGTCGATCAGCTTCGCCACGCCGAAGTCGGTCAGCAGTGCCGGGTGCGCCCCGCCGGGGCCCAGCGGCCCCTGCATGTCGAGCAGGATGTTCTCCGGCTTCACGTCCCGGTGCACGATGCCCGCCGCGTGCGCCGCCGCCAGCCCCTCCGCCACGTCGGCCACGATCGCGACCGCCGCCTCGGGCGCGAGGCGCCGCTCCCGGTCCAGACGGGTGCGCAGATCCGTGCCGCGGACCAGGTCCATGACGAGGGCCAGGTCGTTGCCGTCGACCACCAGGTCCCGTACGGACACGACGTGCGGATGGTCCAGCCCCAGCAGCGCCGTGCGCTCCTGGACGAAGCGGCCCACGAGCTCCTGGTCGGACGCGAGGTCCTCCCGCAGCAGCTTGATGGCGACGGGCCCGTCGGGCCCCTCCCCCAGCCACACCGTGCCGGCGCTTCCCCGCCCCAGGATCTGGTTGGCGGTGTACCGGCTGCCGATCTTCCGTGCCAAGTCTGCTCCTACTGGGGACGCGTGTTGCCGACCCTGCGCCGGACCCCGATCGACAAAACTACGCGTCCGAAGCGGCAACCTTCACCGGCGAGCGGGAAATCACCCGTCGGATGTCGACAAATCCCCAAGCTCGGCGTGCACGAAGGCCATTTTGAGGCCGCTACTTGTTGCTCAGCTGCCCGATCCAGTCGGCCGCGGTGGAGAACCAGTCGCTCAACTGCTGCCAGTACGACTTGGTCGTCCCGATCCATTCCTGGAGCGGGCTGAACTCCCACACCAGCCACCCGGCGACGAACAGGATGACGATCGTGAACAGGCACCCCTTGAGGCAGCCGAGCCCCGGGATCTTCATCGGGTTCGCGCTGCGCTGCCGCGGCGGCCGGGGCTCACGCGCCGGACGGGGCGCCGGCTGCTGGGGCTGCTGAGGCGCGGGCGCGTACCGCTGCGGCTGGTGCTGCGGGGCGGGCGCGTACTGCTGCCGCTGGGGCGCGTACTGCTGGGGCTGCCCCTGCGGACGGCCGTACCCCGGCCCGGGCTGCTGCCGCTGCGGCGGGCCTTGCTGGGGGCGCGCCACCTGCCGCTGCGGGCGGCGGCGCAGCGGGTCCTCGCTGGGGTCTAGGTACGACTGGACCTGCGTCTGCTCGTTGCGGTCGCGGGCCGCGCGCAGCTGGCTCTGCCAGGGGTGCGGCTCCTCCTGCCCGGGCTGCCCGCCGGGCCCGTGCGGCGGCATGGGCGGCATCACGGCCGTCGGGTCGGCGGCCCCGTTGGTGGGCAGGACGGCGGTGGGGTCGGCGGAGCCGGGCGGGGTGTGCGGCAGAACGCTGGTCGCCGCGTTCGGGTCGTACGAGGACGCCGAGCCCTGCGGCAGTACCTGGGTGGGGTCGGCGGAGCCGGGGACGGTGGCCGGGGCCGGGTCGGGGCCGAGCAGGGCGGCCACGCCCTCGGCGGCGGCGATCTGCGCGGAGTTCGCGTGCACGCCGACGCCCTCGGCGACCACCCGCAGCGCCCGCGCCAGGTTCTCGGCGCTCGGCCGGCCCTCCGGGTTCTTGCGCAGGCAGCGCTCTATCACCGTCCACAGCGGGTCGGGCACCGTGGACGGGCGGCGCGGTTCGGCGCTCAGGTGCTGGTGGAGCACCTCGAGGGCCGAACCGCCGGAGAACGGCGGACGCCCGGTGACCAACTCGTACAGCAGGATCCCGGCGCCGTAGATGTCCACGGCGGAGGTCTGCGGGTGGCCCTCGGCCGACTCCGGGGCGACGTAGGCGGGCGTGCCCACGAACTCGCTCGTGCGCGTGAGGCCGGGCGAGTCGGCGAGCCGGGCGATGCCGAAGTCGGTCAGCATCGGGTGCATCTGCCCGTCGTGCTGCGCGAGCAGAACGTTCGCGGGCTTCAGGTCGCGGTGGACGACGCCGTCGGCATGGCTCGCGGCCAGCGCGTCGGCGATCTGGGCCGTGAGCAGGGCGGCGGCGACGGGGGTGAAGGGGCCGTTCTCGCGCAGGTAGCGGTGCAGATCGGGACCGTCGACGAGGTCCATGACCAGGGCCAGCAGATCGCCCTCGACCACCAGGTCGCGGACCCGCACGATGTTCGGGTGGGTCAGCCGGAGCAGGACGGACCGCTCCCGCAGGAACCGCATGACGACATCGGGGTCGCCGGCCAGCTCCTCCTTGAGGACCTTGATCGCCACGGTCTCGCCGGGCCGGCCCGCGACGGCCGCCTCGGCGCCCGCGGTCTCCCGCTGGCGGGCTCGCCAGACGGTGCCCGTGGCGCCGCGTCCCAGCGGCTCCTCAAGGAGGTACTTGCTCCCTACCGGCCGCACGTCATGCGCTCCCTGTTGCTTGCTCTTCCGGTCGTCCACCGCGCTACCGGTGTTCCGCCCACCGTAGGGGAGGTCCGACAATTCCCGCCGGGCGCGCGACGCCTGGCACGGCAGGCCCGCATGGATGAGGTACGTATCCGGCTCCCGCACCTGTTCGATGACAAGACGCTCGCTTAGGTTCAGTTGGTTGCCCGATCCGGGCGTGACCGATCTCAAGCGGGCACCGGCCGGGCACTGGTCAGGCACTTTTACGGGCAGAGCCGACCAATCAAGATCATTTGACGGTGGAGGGCGGGCGCACTGTCAGTGGCAGGTGCGAGGATGCATCCCGTACTGGCCGATGTGCTCGTGTGCGGTGGGGGAGTCCGCGGTGGGGGACCGTGGCACGGCTCCCTCCCCCGTTCCCGGGCGCCCGCACGCGCGGGAGCCGAAGGGGCGCGTCGGTGTCGAGGGGCGAGCGCGCGGGGCCCAAAGGACCGGGCGCGGTCGCGGTCCCGGCACCGGCTCGTGCGCCTCGTGGGCGACCGCGGACGCAGACAGAAGGGACCGCTGACGGCGATGCAGATCCGGCTGACCGTCGTAGCCCCACCGGCCCCGCCCACGGAGTCACGGGCCCGCGCCGCGAGCTGTGACGTGCTGGTCACCGCGCCCGCCGGGACGGCGCTGGCCGCGGTGGCGTCCGGCCTGGCCTCGGCGGTCGGCGGGGAGGGGGGTCCCTCCCAGCCCGAGCGAGGCCGGGAACCGGGGACCGGCCCGGTGGTGCTGTACGCGGGCACGGAGCGGCTCGACCCGCAGCGCTGCACGCTGGGCGAGCCGCCGCTGCTGGACGGCGCGGTGCTGACCCTGGGCGCGCCCGCGGAGCCGGGCCCCGAGCCGGACGAGGGCGCGGCCCAGCTGCACGTGGTCGCGGGCCCGGACGCGGGCGGTGTCCATCTGCTGCACGGCGGAGTGATCCGGATCGGCCGTTCCGCCGACGCCGACGTCCCGCTGGACGACCCGGACGTCTCCCGGCTGCACTGCGCGGTCACGGTAACTCCGGACGGCCGCGTCTCGGTCGCCGACCTCGGCTCCACGAACGGCACGGTGCTGGACGGCCACCGGGTGACCGACCGCCCCGTGCGCTTCACCCCGGGCGCGCTGCTGCGTCTCGGCGAATCGGCCCTGCGCCTGGTCCCGCCCGGAGAGGCGCGCTCCGTGGGGACGGCTCCGGACGGGGAGGGGCACGTACGGGTGCGGCGGGCGGAGGACCCGGGAGGGCCCACGGATCCGGCACGGGCGGCGGCCGTGGGGCACGCGCGTGCCGAGAGCACCGCCGCCGGGGACGGCCGCACCGGCGGCGCTCCGGAGGGACACGGCTCGGCTTCCGCTTCCCGGGACGGGCGTCCCTCCCCCGACAGCGACACGCACCACGGCTTCGGCGTCACCGGGTGGGGTGCGTCCGGCGGAGTGACCCCCGGAGCGCAGGAGCACGATTCCGCGGAGCCGGCCCTTGCGGCGCACGCCGCACCGGGGCAGGGCTCGGCGGACGAGAACACGCGCAAGGGCACCCCGCTGCGCGGCACGGACGTTCCGCCCGGGCTGCGCAGGCGCGGCGGGCTCACGGCATGGGCACGGCGGCTGACCGGGGGCCGCGGCGAGCAGAGCGGCGCCGGACGGGACGGATGCGAGGAGCGCGGGGAAGCCTCCGCACCGCCGGTGGCCCGGGCGCCCGAGAAGTGGCCGGACCCGGCGGCGCTGCTGCTCACCGCGCTGGGACCGGGCCCGCGGCTGTGGGAGCGCGGCCCGGGGCACCCCGAGGCGCTCACCGTGCGGCTGGGCACGGCGGACCGGGCGGCGCCGGACGGTGCGGGACTGCTGCCGGCGGTGCCGGTGACCGCGGGGCTGCGCGAGGTGGGCGCGCTGGGGCTGGCGGGGCCGCGCGCGCGGCTGGCCGGGCTGACGCGCGCGGTGGTGGCGCAACTGGCCGCGTTGCACTCCCCCGACCTCCTGGAGCTGGTCCTGATCAGCGCCGACCGCGCGCGCCCGTTGCAGGAGCGCACCGCCGAATGGTCCTGGCTCGGCTGGCTCCCCCATCTCCGGCCGGCCCACGGCCAGGACTGCCGCCTGCTGCTGGCCCACGACCGCGAACAGGCGACGGCCCGCGCCCAGGAGCTGCTGCGCCGCCTGGAGGACCAGCTGGCGGACCAGGACGGCCCGCCGCCCGCCCCACCGGAGGACCCTTCCCCTCGGGGGGCCGCCCACCGCCCCTCCTGGGCGCTGGACGACGCGCACGCGGGGCCGTACTCCGTGGTGATCGTGGACGGTGACCCCGGCGGCGCCGATGTGCGGGCGGCCGTGGCGCGGCTGGCCCGTGAGGGGGCGCGGGCCGGGATCCATGTCGTCTGTCTGGCCGAGGCGCCGGCCGCCTCGCCCGCGTCGCCGGTGGCGGAGACGTACGAGGCGGCGTGCGCGGCCTCGCCGGTGTTCCGGGAGTGCGGGGCCGTGGCGCTGCTGAGCGGTGATGTGGCCACAGCGCTGCGGCTGCTGCGGGTCGCGCCGGGGCAGGGCGCGGACGCCGCGCGCGCACCCGTGGGGCACGGCACGGTCGCCGCCGTGGACGCGGTGTCGGCGGCGTGGGCGGAGCGGTTCGCCCGGGCGCTGGCCCCGCTGCGGACGGACGGCGGCGGTGAGCGGCACGCGCGCGTGTCGGCCCCGTTGCCCCAGGCGGCGCGGCTGCTGGACGAGTTGGGGCTGGCCCGGGCCACCCCGGCGTCGCTGATGGCGCGTTGGGCGGACGCGGCGGACGACACCGCGTCACCGGGCGGGCGCGCCTGGGCGGTGCTCGGCGCCGGTCCACGCGGTCCGGTGAGCGTGGACCTCGCCGCCGAGGGACCGCATCTGCTGGTCGAGGGGCCGCCCGGCAGCGGTCGTACGGAACTGCTGCGCGCCCTCGCCGCCTCGCTCGCGTCGGCGGAGCGCCCGGACCGGCTGGGCATCGTCCTCGTCGACGGCCGCGACCGCGCGGCGCACGGCAGCACGGGCGGGGACGGTCTGCGGGTCTGCACGGACCTGCCGCACGTCACGACGTATCTGGCGGCCAACGACCCGGTGCGCATGCGGGAGTTCGCGCAGTCGCTGAGTGCCGAGCTGAAACGGCGGGCGGAACTGCTCGGACGGCTCGGTTTCGCCGAGTGGCACACACGGCAGGAGGTGTCGAGGCGGATCGGACCGCAGCGGTCGGGAGGTACGGAGTCGGGGGACCTCGAGAGCCCGCCGAGTGTCACGCTGCGGCTGCGGCCGGCGGCGGCACGGCAGCGGGCGGAGGCGGGGCCGCCGTTGCCGCGGCTGGTGGTGCTGGTCGACGACCTGGACGCGCTGCTGTCCCCGGCGCTCGGCTCCCCGGGCCGCCCGGCGGCCGGGTCGGTCGTACGGGCGCTGGAGGCGGTGGCCCGGGACGGGGAACGGCTGGGTGTGCACCTGGTGGCCGCGTCGGGGCCCGGTGGGCGGACGGCGCAGTGGGAGCCCGCCCGGGCGGCCTCGCTGCGGATCGGCCTGGAGGCGGTGACCGCGGGCACGGACGAACCGGGGCCCGGACGCGGGCGGTTGACACGGGCGGACGGCAGGGCGACACCGTTCCAGGGCGGGCGTATCACGGGACGGATTCCCCGGACGGCGACCGTGCGGCCGACGGTCGTACCGCTGGAGTGGCACCGCATGGGGGATCCGCCGGCGCGGCGTCCCGTGCGGGAACTGGGCAACGGGCCGACGGACCTGGCGTTGCTGGCGAGCGCGCTGGAGCGGGCGGCGCGGTCGGTGTCGGCGGTGGAGGTTCCTTCGCTTTTGTGACGCCGTCTCCTCCGGCCCCGCCGATTGCCGAGCAGCGCCGACACCTCACCTGACCGTACGTCACGACGTGATCACAATCGGCCGGTTGACAGCGCAGGCGGTCTTGCCGCCCCGAACCACCCCGCGTAGACCAGAGCGCACGGACAGCAGCTCGAACGTTCGACGAGGGACGGAGAACGGGGCAGTGATGCGCAGCACGAGCAGCACCATCCGGACACCCAGGGCCGCCAGGACCGCGGCCGCCGTCATCGCGGGAGCACTGGCGCTCACGCTCACCGCGTGCGGCGGAAGCCACGACGACAAGGGCAGCAGCGACAAGAGCAGCGGAAGCACACAGACCGGTGGGGCGAGCGTCACCCTCCCGAAGCTGGACGGGCAGCATCTGGAGGTCGCCGCCGTCTGGACCGGCGGCGAGCAGAAGAACTTCAAGACGGTGCTCGCCGAGTTCGAGAAGCGCACCGGCGCCAAGGTCACCTTCGTGCCCGCCCAGGACCCGATCATCAACTTCCTCGGTTCGAAGATCGCCGGTGGGCAGCCGCCGGACGTGGCGCTGCTCCCCCAGCCCGGCGCCATCAGGCAGGCCGTCGAGAGGAAGTGGGCCAAGCCGCTCGGCGCCGAGGCGCAGGCGGAGCTCGCCAAGAACTACTCGCAGGGCTGGCAGGACATCGGCAAGGTCGACGGCAAGCAGTACGGCGTGTACTACAAGGCCGCCAACAAGTCCCTGATCTGGTACAACGCGAAGGTCTTCGAGGGGGCGAACGGCAAGGAGCCCCGGACCTGGCAGGAGCTGCTGACGGCGGCGCAGAACATCTACGACTCCGGTGTCACCCCGTTCTCCATCGGCGGCGCGGACGGCTGGACCCTCACCGACTGGTTCGAGAACGTCTATCTCTCGCAGGCGGGCCCGGAGAAGTACGACCAGCTCGCCCAGCACAAGATCAAGTGGACGGACCCGTCCGTCAAGCAGGCCCTGACCACCCTCGCCCAGATCTGGGGCAAGAAGGACTACATCGCGGGCGGCCCGAACGGCGCCCTCCAGACCGAGTTCCCGGCCTCGGTCACCCAGACCTTCACCGGCGGCGACCAGCCGAAGGCCGGCATGGTCTTCGAGGGCGACTTCGCGCAGGTCAACATCGGCGAGACCAAGGCGAAGATCGGCACGGACGCGAAGGTGTTCCCCTTCCCGGCCGTGGGCGCCCAGCCTCCCGTGGTCACCGGCGGTGACGCGGCCGTCGTCCTGAAGGACTCCAAGGCGGCCCAGGCGCTGGTCACCTTCCTGGCCTCACCGGACGCGGCGACCATCCAGGCGAGGCTCGGCGGCTACCTCTCGCCGAACAAGAACGTCCCGGACTCCGCGTATCCGAACGCGGTGCAGCAGAAGATGGCCAAGGCGCTGCTCGCAGCGGGTGACAGCTTCCGCTTCGACATGTCGGACCAGGCCCCGCAGGCGTTCGGCGGCACGCCCGGCAAGGGCGAGTGGAAGGACCTCCAGGACTTCCTGAAGAACCCGACCGACGTCGCGGGGACGCAGGCGAAGCTGGAGAAGGACGCCGCGGCGGCGTACGGGAGCGGGAGCTGATCCGGCGATGACGTCGGCCACGGCGGCAGGGGCCCCCTCGGCCCCTGCCGCGCCCAAGAGTCGCAAGAGCGTGACCGGCACCCGCAAGACCGTGGCGGCGCTGTTCCTGCTGCCCGCACTTGTGCTGCTCGGCGCGCTCGTGGTCTACCCGATCGGGTACTCGGTGATCCGCAGCTTCCTCGACCGTTCCGGTGACTCCTTCGCGGGATTCGACAACTACAAGGCGCTGTTCACGGACGACGGCATCCGCACCGCGCTGAAGAACAACATCATCTGGGTGGTGTTCGCGCCGACGGTGTCGACCGCGCTGGGGCTGGTCTTCGCGGTGCTCACCGAACGGGTGCGCTGGGGGACGGCGTTCAAGCTGGTCGTCTTCATGCCGATGGCGATCTCGATGCTCGCGGCCGGGATCATCTTCCGGCTGGTGTACGACCAGGACCCGGACAAGGGCGTCGCGAACGCGGTGTGGGTGGGCATCCACGACACGTTCGCACCGTCGTCGGCCTTCCCGAAGGCGCACCCAGGCCGTCAGTCGCCCCTGAAGCCGGACCAGGGCGGCTTCATCACGAGGACGACCGTGCACACGGGCGAGTCCGTCGCGCTGCCGCTGGTCGGTGTCGCGCCCGACCAGATGCCGAAGAGCGCGAAGCGGGCGGTGCGGGCCGAGGCCGAGCCGGGGAAGATCACCGGCACGGCCTGGCAGGACTTCACACGCGGCAGGGGCGTGGGGAGGCTCGGCGCGGTGGACCCCTCCGAGCAGGGCTACGCGGGGATGCGGATCGAGGCGGTGAAGAACGGCAGGGTCGTCGCCTCCACCAAGGCGTCCGGCGACGGCACCTTCACGCTGCCCGCCGCCGCGGACGGAGCTCAACTGCGCCTGCCCGCGAGCAACTTCAGAGAGCCGTACAACGGCGTCGACTGGCTCGGCCCGGCGCTCGTCACCCCGGCGGTCATCGGGGCGTACGTGTGGATGTGGGCCGGTTTCGCGATGGTGCTGATCGCGGCGGGGCTCGCGGGCGTGCCGCGGGAGTTGCTGGAGGCGGCGCGCGTGGACGGCGCCAACGAGTGGCAGGTGTTCCGCCGGGTCACCGTGCCCCTGCTGGCGCCGGTGCTGGCGGTGGTCACCGTCACGCTGATGATCAACGTGCTGAAGATCTTCGACCTGGTCTTCATCATCCCGCCGGGCTCCTCGCAGGACGACGCGAACGTCCTGGCCCTGGAGCTGTACCGCAAGGGCTTCTCGGAGGACCAGCCGGGCGTCGCGAGCGCGATCGCGGTGTTCCTGCTGCTGCTCGTCATCCCGGTGATGCTGTTCAACATCCGCAGGCTGAGGCGGGAGGTACGGCGATGACCACGCAGGTCGGACGTCTGACCAAGGCGGCCCCGGTCACCGTCGTCAAGGCCAGGCGGTCCCTCGGGGCGCGGATCGCGGAGGGCGTCGGCGGGGGACTGCTGCGTGTCTTCCTCATCCTCGTCGGGCTGTTCTGGCTGGTGCCGACGATCGGTCTGCTGCTCGCCTCGCTGCGCAAGCCGGAGGACATGAACGCCTCCGGCTGGTGGACCGTCCTCAGCAAGCCCTCGCAGCTGACCTTCGACAGCTACCAGAAGCTGCTGGAGAACAGCGACATCACCAACTCCCTGCTGAACACGGTCCTGATCACCGTCCCGGCGACGATCCTGGTCGTCGTCATCGGTTCCCTCGCCGGCTACGCCTTCGCCTGGATGGAGTTCCCGGGCCGTGACTGGTGGTTCCTGGGCGTGGTCGGCCTGCTGGTGGTGCCCGTCCAGGTGGCGCTGATCCCGATCGCCGAACTGTTCGGGAAGATCGGCCTGTTCGGCACGGTGCTCGGCGTGATCCTCTTCCACACCGGTTTCGGCCTGCCCTTCGCGGTGTTCCTGCTGCGGAACTTCTTCGCGGAGATCCCCCGGGAACTGCTGGAGGCGGCTCGTCTCGACGGCGCGG
The DNA here is from genome assembly GCF_042892355.1 of Streptomyces sp. NPDC001796. Classification (NCBI taxonomy): domain Bacteria; kingdom Bacillati; phylum Actinomycetota; class Actinomycetes; order Kitasatosporales; family Streptomycetaceae; genus Streptomyces; species Streptomyces sp. NPDC001796. Next base: position 350,992 of record NZ_JBIAUC010000007.1, read on the forward strand.
GCGAGCTTCGGCTGTTCGCCCGGGTCGTCATGCCGCTCGGCGGCCCGGCGATCGCGAGCCTCGGCATCTTCCAGTTCCTGTGGGTGTGGAACGACATGCTGGTCGCGCTGGTGTTCACCAAGTCGGGCACGCAACCGATCACGGTCGCACTGCAGACCCAGGTCCGCCAGTTCGGCAACAACATCGACGTTCTCGCACCCGGGGCGTTCATCTCGATGGTGATCCCGCTGGCCGTGTTCTTCGCCTTCCAGCGGCAGTTCGTGTCCGGCGTCATGGCCGGCGCCGTGAAGTAGGGCGATCGGTAGGGCGGTTCGTGGGGTGGGCCGGCAGCACGGTCCACCCTTCGCCGTGCACCGGGGGTTACCCGCGGTGGTCCCCCACATGCCGCACAACGCGTAACCAAACCACTCCATCGGACGTTTTCGGGCAGGTTGTCCACGCCGATCCCCATGGATGCTCTTTGCCCAGGTTCAGTGTCATCGTCCCCGCGTACAAGGTTCAGGCGTACCTGGAGGAATGCCTCACATCCGTGCTGGAGCAGTCGTTCACCGACGTCGAGGTGATCGCCGTCGACGACAGCTCGCCCGACGCCTGCGGGGCGATCATCGACGAGTTCGCCGCCCGTGACACCCGCGTCCGCCCCCTGCACCTGCCCCGCAACGTGGGCCCCGGGCCCGCTCGCAACGCGGGCCTGAAGGAGGCGAGGGGCGACTACCTGCTCTTCCTGGACGGCGACGACACCCTGACCCCGCACGCGCTGAGGGACATCGCCGACCGGCTGAAGGAGACCTCCGACCCGGACGTCCTGGTCTTCGACCACGCGCGCACGTACTGGACCGGGAGGACCGTCCGCAACCAGCCCGCCGGCCTGCTCACCGAACAGGGCCCGGCCCCGTTCCGCCTGGACGACCGCCCCGGCGTGCTGTCGCTGCCGACGGTGCCCTGGAACAAGGCGTACCGCCGGGAGTTCGTGGAGCGGGAGGGCTTCGCCTTCCCGCCGGGCTCCCACGAGGACACGCCGTGGACGTACCCGGTGCTGCTGACCGCCGAGACGCTCGCCACCCTCGACCGGGTCTGCGTCCACTGGCGCCGGCGCCGCCGGGGCGGCACCCTCGGCACCACCGGCCGCGGGCACTTCGACGTCTTCGACCAGTACGACCGGGTCTTCGCGCACCTCGACGCGCACCCGGAGCTGGCCCGCTGGCGGCCGGTGCTGTTCCACCGCATGGCCGACCACCTGGCCGCGATCCTCGCCCGGCGCGGCCGACTGCCGGGCGCCTGCCGCGCCGAGTTCCTGCGCCTGGCCCGCGCCCAGTACCGCCGCCACCGCGTCCCGGGCGCCCCGTTCCGGCTGCGCCACCTGCTGATCCGCTTCGGCAGCCACCGCACCCACCGCCTGCTGTCCCTGGCCGCCCGCCTCGCGCGCGGGGTGCGGCGCACGCTCGCCAGGTCGAGCCGCCGTCTGCTCGCCGCCGCGCTCCTGGCGCACTACCGCATCCAGCTCCGCCTGCCCCTGCGCGCCGACCGGGCCGTCTTCACCCGGGACGCGGGCGGCCGCTACGGCTGCAACCCGGCCGCCCTGGAGTCGGCGTTCCGCAACCTGGTCCCGCAGATCCGCACCGCCTGGATCGCCCGCCCCGAGCACCACCACACCGTCCCGGTGGCCACCCGCCGGCTGCGGCCCGGCTCGGCCGCGTACTGGACGGCGCTGGCCCGGTCCAAGTACCTGGTCCACAACGCCGACTTCGACCCCCGCATGGTCAAGCGCCCGGGCCAGATCCTCGTCCAGACCCGGCAGGGCACCCCGCTCAAGCGCATGGGCCTGGACCTCCAGGACCGTCCGGCCGCCGCCCGCGACACGGACTTCGCCCGGATGCTGCGCACCGCCGACACCTGGGACTACGTCGTCTCCGGCAACCGCCACTCCACCCTCGTCTGGGAGCGCGTCTTCCCGTCCGGCTTCACCACGCTGGAGTACGGGCAGCCCCGCAACGACGCCTTCGCCCGGGCCACCTCCGCGGACGTGGCCCGGCTGCGGCAGACGTTCGGCATCCCCGAGGGCTCGGTGGCGATCCTGTACGCGCCGACGTACCGCGACTACCGCCGCGGCCACCGCCCCGGTCTCGACCTGGAGCGCCTGCTGCGCCGGCTGGGGCCACGGTTCGTACTGCTGACCCGGGCGCACCCCGCCTGCGGCGGGCCGCTGGCACGGACGGTGGAGGGGCGGGTCGTCGACGTCACCGGTCATCCGAGCGTGGAGTCGGTGTGCCTGGCCTCGGACGCCCTGGTCACCGACTTCTCCGCGTTGATGTTCGACTACGCCAACCTGGACCGGCCGATCATCGTGTACGCGGACGACTGGGAGGCGTACGAGGCGGCCCGCGGCACCTACTTCGACGTCCGTGCCTTCCCGCCGGGCCCGGTCGCCCACGACGAGGACGACCTGATCGACATCTTCGCGACGGGCCAATGGTGCGGCTCACGCTCGGAGCAGCGGCGGGCCGCGTTCCGCAAGCGGTTCTGTCCCTACGACGACGGACGCGCCGCCGAGCGGATCGTGCGCAGGGTGGTGCTCGGGGAGAACGCCTGGCAGCCGGCGGTCGTACCGCTGTCACACCGCCGCCCGGTCCCGTCCGCCGCCGCGGGACTGCCGGCCCCGCCGCTCACCTCGGTCCGGGTGCCCGGCCAGGGCCGGCCGGTCACCGAACGCCTCTGAGGGAGGACCCCGTCATCACCTGGCGCCCCGCCGGACGGCCGGGGCGCTGACGCTCCCGCACACCCGACGCACCGGCCCCCGCCGCAGGAACCGGAGCCCGAGAGAAAGAGCAGAATGCCCCGCTTCAGCATCATCGTCCCCGCCTCCGGTGTCGCCGGCCGTCTGTCCCAGGCACTGGACTCGGTCCTCGCCCAGTCCTTCGGCGACTTCGAGCTGATCCCGGTCTGCGACGCGCCCGACTCACCCGCGGGGGCGGTCGCCGCCGCGTACGCCGAGCGGCACAGCAGGGTGGCCCCGATCACCTCGCCGCCCTCCGGCGGCCCGGGTGTGGCCCGCACGGCCGGGATGGGGGCGGCTACGGGGACGTATCTGCTGTTCCTGGACGGCGACGACGTCCTGGTGCCCGGCGCGCTGGCGGCGATCGACGCGCGTCTGAGGACGACCGGCGACGTGGACGTCCTCTACTTCGCCCACGAGCGGGCGCACTGGTGGGATCCCGAGACCTCCGCGCCGCCGCTCGGCCGGGCGCCGGACGGGGCGTTCGCCCCCGGCAAGGCGCCGGAGCTGACCGGGGTGGCCGTGCCCGTGTGGAGTGCCGCGTACCGGCGGGCGTTCGTCAACGGGCACCGGCTCGCCTTTCCCACCGGCCACTTCACCGACATCGGCTGGGGCGGACTGGTCACCCTCGCAGCCGAGCGCCTCGCGGTGCTGCGCACGGTGTGCGTCCGGCATCTGGTGCGCCGGCAGGGCATCCGGCCGCACTCCCTTGGCGAGCACCAGTTCGATCTGCTGGACCAGGTGGAGCGCGTGCTCGTACGGGCCGCCGAACTCGGCCTGCCCGCCGACCGGGCGCGACCGCTGTTCGAGCAGCTGTTCTCCGCGGTGCTGCGGACGGCCGCGCATCCGGAGGTGCTGCCCGCGCACCGCCGCCGGGCGTTCTTCCGGCGCGCCGGCCGCCTCCACCGACGCCACCGCCCGGCCGGGTTCCGGCCGCCGGCGGGGAGCCTCGGCGTGCAGCACCGGCTGCTCGCGTCCGGCGCCTACGGGGCGTTCCGGGCGCTGCGGGCCGCCAACCGGAGCGTGGCGAAGGCCACCAGGAAGGCATCCCTGCCGCACCGGCCGCGCACCCGCGCCCGCTACACACTCCAGCTGCACCGCCCGCTCGATGACAACCTCGCCGTGTACTGCGCCTACTGGGGCCGCGGCTACGCCTGCAACCCGGCCGCGATCCACGCCAAGGCCCGCCAACTCGCCCCGCACATCCGTTCCGTCTTCCTGGTCGAGCCGGACGCGGTGGGCAGCGTGCCGAAGGACGTCGAGTACGCGGTGATCGGCAGCCGCGCCTACTGGGACGTGCTGGCCCGCGCCAAGTACCTGATCAACAACGCGAACTTCGCCGACGGCGTGGTCAAGCGCCCAGGCAGCGTGCACCTGCAGACCCAGCACGGCACCCCGCTGAAGAAGATGGGCGTCGACCAGTCGCCCTACCCCGTGGTCGCGGCGTCCACCGGCAGCTTCGCCAAGCTGCTCGCGCGCACGGACCGCTGGGACTACAACCTCTCCTCCAACCGGCACTCCACCGAGATGTGGGAGCGCGCGTTCCCGGGCTCGTACGAGACGCTGGAGTACGGCTATCCGCGCAACGACGTCTACTACACGGCGACCGCCGACGACGTCGCCCGCGTCCGCCGCGAACTCGGCGTCCCCGAAGGAAAGACGGCCGTCCTCTACGCGCCGACGCACCGCGACCACAGCACCGGCTTCGACACGGCGCTCGACCTGGAGGCGTTCTGCGACGCGGTCGGCGACGACTTCGTGGTGCTGCTGCGCGCCCACTACTTCTACGACCGGGGCGCGGCCCGGGCCGCCGGCCGCGTCATCGACGTCACCCGCCACCGCTCCGCGGAGGACGTCTGCCTGGCCGCCGACGCGCTGATCACCGACTACTCGTCGATCATGTTCGACTACGCCAACCTGGACCGCCCGATCGTCGTGTACGCCGACGACTGGGACGTCTACCGGGAGATCAGGGGCGTCTACTTCGACCTGATGGAGGCGCCGCCGGGCCGGGTGGTGCGCACCCCGGAGGAGCTGGCGGCCGTCTTCCGCGACGGCTCGTTCGCGGACGCGGAGGCCAGGGCCGTGCGGGCCGCCTTCCGGCAGCGTTTCTGCCAGTTCGACGACGGGCGCGCCGCCGAACGCGTCGTGCGCCGGGTGCTGCTGGGCGAGCCGCCGGCGTCGATCCCGGCCGTGATCCCGCTCGCCGAGCGCATCCCGGCCCCGGCCCCTGCCCTGGTGAGGAGCTGACCGCCGTGCCCCGCTTCAGCATCATCGTGCCCGTCTTCAAGGTGCAGGGCTTCCTGCGCGAGTGCCTGGACTCGGTCCTCACGCAGTCGTACACCGACTTCGAGGTGATCGCCGTCGACGACCGCTCCCCCGACGGCTGCGGGGCGATCCTCGACGAGTACGCCGCCCGCGATCCGCGCGTGCGGGTGCTGCACCTGCCGGAGAACGTCGGCCTCGGCCGGGCCCGCAACGCCGGGCTGCCGCACGCCGGCGGGGACTTCCTGCTCTTCCTCGACAGCGACGACACGCTCACCCCGGGCGCGCTGCGCGCGATCGCCGACCGGCTGGAGGAGACCCGGGACCCGGACGTGCTGGTCTTCGACTACGCCCGCACCTACTGGTGGGGCGGCACCCGCCGCAACGTGCTGGCCCGGATCCTCGCCGAGAGCGGCGGGGCCACCTTCACCGCGGCCGAGCGGCCCGAGATCCTGGAACTGCTGATGGTGGTGTGGAACAAGGCGTACCGCCGGGACTACGTCACCGAGCACGGCTTCGCCTTCCCGCCGGGCTACTACGAGGACACGCCCTGGACGTTCCCCGCCCTGCTCAGCGCGCGGCGGATCGCGACCCTCGACCGGATCTGCGTCAACTACCGGCAGCGCCGCCAGGGCAACATCCTGTCCACCACCAGCCGCAAGCACTTCGACGTCCACGACCAGTACCAGCGGGTCTTCGCGTACCTCGACGCCCATCCGGAGCTGGCCCCCTGGCGGCCGTACCTGAGCCGCAAGATGGGCGAGCACTGTCTGGACATCCTCGCCAAGCCGGACCGCCTGCCCGCCTGCGACAAGGGCGAGTTCTTCCGCCGTACGGCCGACCTGTTCCGCGTCCACGGCACGGGGGAACCGGCCCCGCCGGAGCTGCGCGTGCTGGAGGGCAGTTACGCCGGCTACCTGCTCCGGCAGCGGGCCGCCGGCGTCGGCGGCGCGCTCGGCCGACGCCGGCGGCAGGCGCGCGCGGTCGTGGCGGGGCGGGTCAAGCGCGGCTGGTCCCGGGCGCACGGGCGGCGGCCGCTGGATCCGGACCTGGCCGTCTACTCGGCGTTCTCGCACCGCGGCGTCCTCGGCGACCCGGCCGCGATCCACCGCGCGGCACGCGACCTCGCCCCGCACATCCGCGGCGTGTGGGTGGTGCGCGCGGACCAGGTGGAGCACCTGCCGCCGGACATCGAATACGTGCTCCCGGGCTCCCTCGGCTATCTGCGGGTCACCGCGCGGGCCACGTACTTCGTCAACAACGTGAACTGGCCCGGCGCCCTGGACAAGCGCCCCGGCAGCATCCACATCCAGACCCATCGGGGTACCCCGCTGAAGTACATGGGGGCCGATCTGCGGGACAAGCCGGGCGCCCGGCTGGGGCTCGACGTGCCGCAGATGCTGCGGCGCGCCGACCGCTGGGACTACAGTCTGGTCGCCAACCGCCACTCCGAACTGGTGTGGGACCGCGCCTACCCCTGCGACTTCACCTCGGTGCGCAGCGGCAGCCCCCGCAACGACGTCCTCGTGGACGCCAAGCCCGGCGACGGGGCCGGGTTCCGGTTCCGGCACGGCATCCCCGAGGACCACACGGTGGTGCTGTACGCGCCGACCCGCCGCGACTACGTCCGCGGCGGTCACATCGAGCGCTTCGACCTGGCCCGGTTCGCCGAGGACCTGGGCGAGGGCCACACCCTCGTCGTACGGCTGCACCCCTCGCTGGCGGACGGGCCGGCGCGCGGGACGGGCCTGACCGAGCTGCACCGGCGGGGCGTGCTGGTCGACGCCACCGACGAGCCGCACGTCGAGGAGGTGATGCTCGCCTCGGACGCCCTGGTCACCGACTACTCGGCCCTGATGTTCGACTATGCCAACCTGGACCGGCCGATCGTCGTGCACGCCGACGACTGGGGCGCGTTCCGGGCGAGCCGGGGTGCCTACTTCGACATCACGCAGGACGCGCCGGGGCATGTCTCGCGCTCGTACCGGGAGCTGGCGTGGCTGTTCGCCTCCGGGTGCTGGCGCGACGAGGACTCGGCGCGGCTGCGGGCGGCGTTCCGGGCGCGGTTCTGCGCGTTCGACGACGGGCGGGCGGCCGAGCGTGTGGTGCGCACGCTGATGCTGGGCGAGCCGGACGTGCAGGCGTCGGTGCCGGCACCGGCGGCGGGCGACAGGCAGGCGCTGACGACGTCGCCGTGAACGCCCGCGCGGCCCCGTACGCCGGGGAGAGTGCGTACGAGGCCGTAAGCCGGGCTGTTGTCAGTCGGGCGGGTACTACTCGATGACGAGCTCGACCGGGATGTTGCCGCGGGTGGCGTTGGAGTAGGGGCAGACCTGGTGGGCCTGCTCGACCAGCTTGCGGCCGGTCTCCTGGTCCAGGGTGTCCGGCAGCTCGACGCGCAGGGTGACCGCGAGCGCGAAGCCCTCGCCCTGCTTGCCGATGCCGACCTCGGCGGTCACGGCGGCGTCGCTGACGTCCACCTTGGCCGCCCGGCCGACGAGGCCGAGCGCGCTGCCGAAGCAGGCCGCGTAACCGGCGGCGAACAGCTGCTCGGGGTTGGTGCCCTCGCCGTTGCCGCCCAGCTCCACCGGCGGGGCCAGCTTGAGGTCGATCTTGCCGTCGGAGGAGACGGCGCGGCCGTCACGGCCGTGGGTGGCGGTGGCGACAGCGGTGTAGAGCGCGTCCATGGAAAACCATCCCTCTCGAAGTCACAGGGCGACCGGTCCGTTGCTGACGCGGGGCCGCCTTACGCAGGCAAGTAGAGCACACAATTTAGTTGTACACAACTGAATGACGGACGGGCGTTACCCTGTCTGCATGACGACCACCCGGACCCCCCGTACGGAGGCGACCTCCGCGGCCGAGGAGTACCTGCGCCTCGACCGCCAGATCTGCTTCTCGCTGCACGCCGCGTCGCGCGCCTTCAACGGCGTCTACCGCGTCGTCCTGAAGGACCTCGGGCTCACGTACCCGCAGTACCTGGTGATGCTGGTGCTGTGGGAACACGGGGAGCTGCCGGTGAAGAAGCTCGGCGAGCATCTGCGGCTGGACTCCGGGACGCTCTCCCCGCTGCTGAAGCGGCTGGAGGCGGCGGGCCTGGTGCGGCGCGAGCGCAGCACACGGGACGAGCGGTCCGTGCACATCCACCTCACGGACGAGGGCACGGCACTCAGGGAACGCGCGCTGCTGGTGCCGCGCCGGATCGCCGCGGCGACGGGCTTCGACCTGACGGAGATCACCGAACTGCGCGACCGCCTCGACCAGCTGACCCGCACCCTGGACGCGGCGGCCCTGGACGAGACCCCTGGCTGCGCCTAGTGCCCCGGCGGCACCTGGCGGCGTACGTAGAGTCGAAGTGTGAGATGGGGGCGCACGTACTCCTCGCGGGTGACGAAGTCGCGCCTCACGACCGCGAGTTTGGCGCGGTCCGTGGCGTTCCAGGGGGTCCACGAGGGGTCCAGCGCGTACCGCTCGGTGACCACCCAGACGTACCCGAGCCCCTCGAGCCGCCGCCGCAGTTCCCCGGGGCCGACCTCCCGTCCGTACAGCGTCCCGCTCTCGGCGGCCGACACGCCCAGCGCCACGTCCCGGACGCCCAGGAACCCGGCCGGATAGGCGAGCGCCGACCGCCGCTCCAGCGAGGGCAGGAACAACACGGGGTCCCCGGACCGCACCCGCCGCGCCACGGCCGCGGAGACGGCCGCTAGATCATCAGGCCGGTGCGCGGCCCGGCGATCGGCCCGGAGCAGGGGCAACTGCACGAGGAAGACACAACAGACGGCCACGACCCCGAGCAGGGCAACACCGTTGCCGTACAGCCGACGGTCGGTGTGCGCCCACCCACCGGGCCGCAGCCTCCGCACCAGCCCGGCCACCCGCTCCGCCCCGGCCGCCGCCAGCAACGGCGCCCCGGCCAGCGAATACAGCACATACCGGTCGTAGTACAACGGCCGGAACTGGGACACCGCCATCAGCACCGCCGGCGGAATCACCAGCAGCGGTCCCGCCACTCCCGCGAGGGAAACCCTCCGCGGCAGCGGCGCCAGAGCCCCCAGCACCGCCAGCCCCAGACACGGCACGAGCACCCGGCGCGACGGCCCGAAGAACTGCCCCACCAGCCCCTCAACGCTCCGCGCGTCCGGCATCGTCAGCCACGCCACCTGCTCCGCCTGCCCCCGGGACACCAGCACCAGCGGCAACAGCACCACCACGGCGGCCCCGGCCGCACTCCCCCAGCGAAGCCACACCCGCCTCGCCACCCGCGCCAACGCCAACGTGCAGGCGTGCGCCGGGAGCATCAGCGCCGCGAACTCGTGCAGTACACACGTGACGGCGACGACCACCCCGTAAGGCCACCACCTCCCGCCCTCCACGGCCCGCACGAGCAGCAGGGTCGCCCCCGCCACCCCGGCTGCGACCAGCGCGTAGGAACGCCCTTCCTGCGCGTAGTGCCCGGCCATCGGCGTGACCGCGTAGAGCAGCCCCGCCCACAGCCCCACGCGCGGCCGTCCGAGCCGCACTCCCAGCGCGGCGACCAGACCCGCCGCCGCGGCCGCCCCGCACACCGAGGGCAGCCGCAGCAGCACCTCGCCGGGGTGGAGGGCCAGGACCGGATGCATCAGCAGGTAGTACAGGCCGTGCACCGCGTCCACGCTCCGCAGCAGATGCCAGATCTGCGGCAGTGAGCGGCGCGCCACCTGGAACGTGGCCGCCTCGTCACGCCACATGCCGTCACGGTCCAGCCCCCACAGCCCGAGCGTGAACATGACGGCGACGGGCAGGAGGACAGCGACGCGCTCCCCGCGCCTCTTCGGTGACCGGCTCATGCCCGCATTCAACATGTACGGCTTTTGTACTATTGAATAACTTTTGCCCTGAGTTGACGCCGTATCCACCACATGCGCCATGCAGACGGCCTACCATCCGGGCTTGATGAGTGCCTTGAAGACTGCCCTGGAACGCCCGGCGACCAGACCGGCACCCCTTTTCCCGCCACCCTTCTGGAAGAGGGTGCGCCGGACGGATCGGTTGCTTCTGCTCGCCGTCGGCTGGCTCGCCACCCGTGCCCTGATGCTCTGGCTGCTCGCCCACGACCAGTACCCGCTGCTCGGCCGGGGCGGGGTCGCGAGGGAGGTCTGGAAGCTCTACTTCCACTGGTACGGCATCCTCCGGCACGGCGCCTTCCCCTCCGGAGACCACCTGTGGCAGTACCCGCCGGGGGCCGGCGCGGTGCTCCTGTCGCCCGCGCTGCTGCCGGGGCTGACCTACTTTCAGGCGTTCGTGATCATCACGCTGTTCACGGACGCCTTGGTCACGCTCGCCCTCGCGTACGCGGGCACCCGCCGGGGCCGCTCACTGCGCGGCGCGGCGCTGTGGATCGCCGGTCTGCCGCTGCTGCTGCACATCCCGCTCGTCCGGTACGACGTCCAGGTCACCGCCTTCGCCGTCGTCTCGCTGCTCACGATGGGGCGCTCCGCGCGCCTGGGCGGCGCGTTCGCGGCCCTCGGCGCCCTGGTGAAGGTATGGCCGGCGCTGGCACTCATCGGGACGCCGCGAGGCCGCGGCACCCGCCAGGCGTGGACGACGGCGGCCGTCACCGCGGTGACGCTGCTCGCCGTGGTCGCGGTCCTGTTCCGCAACCCGTTCGACTTCCTGCGCCAGCAGGGCGGCCGGGGCGTGCAGATCGAGTCGCTGGGCGGCACGGTGCTGATGCTGGCGCGCCGGGCCGGCTGGTCGGGCACCACCCGCTACCAGTACGGCGCCGTGGAGTTCGTCGGCCCGCATGTGCGCGCGGTCGCCGAATGCTCGCTCGCGCTGACCGCGGTCGCCTTCGCGCTGCTGCTGCTGTGGCGGCTGCGTACCCGCCGCTGGACGCCGGCGACCCCGTACGACGCGGCGCTGACGGCCGTGCTGCTGTTCACGGTGACGAGCCGGGTGATCAGCCCCCAGTACATGATCTGGCTGGTCGGGCTCGCCGCCGTCTGCCTGACCACACGGCACACCACTCAGCGCCCGGTGGCCTGGCTCATCCTGGCGGCGACCGCGATCAGCGCCGTGGTGTACCCCGCCTTCTACGGGCAGGTGATCGGCTCCACCTGGCCGGGCTGTCTGCTCATGCTGGCCCGCAACGGACTGCTGACCACCGCGGCGGTCATGTCGTTCGTCCGCCTGTGGCGCTCCGGGCACGCGGTGCCGCAGCGAGAGAATTCGGACGCCCCCGCGGGGAAGGACCGGGTTCCCGCCCTCTCGCCCACAAGGGGTTAAGGGCCGCTTAACAGATCATTACCGGCTGCCCGTATTCTCGGCTCGTGGAAGCGATGGGTCACCCTCACGATGCACAGGTCAGCGTCGTCGTCATCGGATACGACGACGCCGCTCATGTGACAGAAGCGATCCGTTCGGCCCTCGCGCAGGGCGGGGTCGTCCGCGAAGTGATCGCGGTCGACGACTGCTCGTCGGACGGCAGTGCCGAGCTGCTGCATGCTCTGGCGGCCGAGGAGCCTCGCGTCAGGGTGATCAGCCGGACCACCAACAGCGGCGGCTGCGGCACCCCGCGCAACGACGGGATCGAGGCGGCGACCGCCCCGTACCTCATGTTCCTGGACAGCGACGACGTGCTGCCGCCGGGCGCGGTGGACGCGCTGCTCATGGCGGCCGTCGCGCACGGCGCCCAGCTCGCCGCCGGCCTGTGCGTACGCCGCGAGCTGCCCTCGGGCCGCGAGGTGCCCTGGCAGCCGGAGCTGTACGAGCGGGCCGCGGTGGTCTCCCACCCCTCCCGGCGCCCCGGCCTGGCCCACGACACGCTGTGCGTCAACAAGCTCTACCGCACCGACTTCCTGCGCGAACACGGCATCCGCTTCCCCGACGGCCGCTTCCATTACGAGGACTTCGTCTTCAGCGCGCGCGTGCTCGCCGCAGGCCCGAGCATCGCCGTGATCCCCGATACCGTGTACATCTGGCACGTGCGCCGCTCCGCCCAGCGCCTGTCCATCTCCCTCGCCCGCGCCGACATCGAGAACTGGAAGGCGCGCATGGAGGCGACCCGGCAGTCGCATGAGATCCTCCTGAGCGCCGGCGAGAAGCAGCTGGCGCGGGCGGCCCGCACCAACTTCCTGGACCGGGGCTTGCGCATGTACACGCGGGAGCTGCCGTTGCGCGACGAGGAGTACCGCAAGGAGTGGTGGCGGCTCACGCGCGCGTACCTCGAGGAATTCGACGCGGCCGACTTCGCGCAGGCGTCCGTGCCGGGGCGGGTCGTCGCGCAGGTGGTGCTCGCCTCCGAACAGCCGCGCGACCTGTCCCGGCTCAAGGAGCTCGCGGCCCGTCCGGCGCGGCTGATCCCTCCGTACGCTAGGACGGAGGACGGCAGTCCCGTCTGGTCGAAGGACCTGCCGCAGGTCCGGCTCGAGCACCTGCTGCACCGCCCCATGGAGCACCTGCCGGTCAGCGTCGACGCGGAACTGCGCCCCGGCGCGCGTGCCGGCCGGCTGCGGCTGCGCCTGCACGAGCTGTACGGGCGGGTGGAGAACGCGCGTCCGGCCCGGGTGGACGTGGGGTTCGTGCTCCGGGAGGACGAGAAGCGGGTGGGGCTGTCCACCACGGCCGAGCTGCGGAAGGACCCGGACTCCGCCGGCTGGACGGCCGAGGCGCCGGTGGACCTGGCGGCGCTCGGCGCGGGAACCTGGGACCTGAAGCTGACGCTCCGCTTCGATGACGGAACGAGCCGTGAGACCGTGCCGCACGCCGTCGCGGGCGCCGGCCTGCTGCGCCGCCAGGCGGTGCCGAGCCTGAGGCACGGAGTGCTGCTGGTGCAGCCGTACGCTACGCACTCGGGAGCGCTGGCGCTGAGGGTCGCGTCGGGAGTCCGAGGTGTGACATCGGTCGCGCGGCGCAGGCTCCGGCGCCTGATTCACTTGAGGTGAACGACGGCAGGTGAACTCCACCTGCTTCACTGAAGTGGCAGCAAGAACACGACAGGCCAACGAGCAAGGAGACGGCCGCATCATGACCTGGCTGATCACCGGCGGTGCCGGTTACATCGGGGCGCACGTCGTCCGTGCGATGACCGAGGCGGGCGAGCGCGCCGTGGTGTACGACGACCTTTCCACGGGCATCGCCGAGCGCGTGCCCGGCGAGGTGCCGCTGGTGGAGGGTTCCACCCTGGACGGCGACCTGCTGCGCCGCACGCTGGCGGAGCACTCGGTGACGGGGGTCGTGCACCTGGCGGCGAAGAAGCAGGTGGGCGAGTCGGTGGAGCTGCCGCTGCACTACTACCGGGAGAACGTGGAGGGGCTGCGCGTCCTGCTGGAGGCGGTGACGGAGTCCCAGGTTCCCTCCTTCGTGTTCTCCTCGTCCGCCGCCGTGTACGGCATGCCGGATGTGGACCTGGTCACGGAGGAGACGCCGTGCGTCCCGATGTCGCCGTACGGCGAGACCAAGCTGGCCGGTGAGTGGCTGGTCCGGGCGGCCGGAAGGGCGACCGGCCTGTCCACGGCGTCCCTGCGCTACTTCAACGTGGCGGGCGCGGCCAGCCCCGAGCTGGCGGACGTCGGCGTCTTCAACCTGATCCCGATGGTGTTCGAGAAGCTGACCGAGAACGCGGCACCGCGCATCTTCGGCGACGACTACGCCACACCCGACGGCACCTGCATCCGCGACTACATCCACGTGGCCGACCTGGCGGAGGCCCATGTGGCGGCCGCCCGCGCGCTCCAGGCCTCCCCCGGCACGGACCTCACCCTCAACATCGGCCGCGGGGAGGGCGTGTCGGTCCGCGAGATGATCGACCGGATCAACACGATCACCGGTTACGACATCCCGCCGACGGTCACCCCGCGCCGCCCCGGCGACCCGGCCCGCGTCGTCGCCTCGGCCGACCGTATCGCCCGGGAACTGGGCTGGACGGCGAAGCGCGACGTGGAGGACATGATCACCTCGGCGTGGGAGGGCTGGGTGCGCAGGCATCCGGAGGCGGCGCGGCGGTAGGACGCTCGGACCCGGGCCTCGCGAGGCGGCGCGGCGGCAGGACGCTCCCGCCCTCGCGCTCCGCGAGAGTGCGGGCAGGGAGTACGCGCACGGCGAACTCCCCCATGGACGCCGGACCGGCCCGCTCGAGCCGACCGCTGCACGACCGACCCCCGTCCGCTCCGGCGGCGAACCGCGCAGTTCGGACGGGGGTCGACGGGCCCGGGGTACTACCGGTCAGATGATGGTGTCGTAGATGCCCCAGCCCGTGGCGATGCTGCTCCGCGAGCCGTACGGCGACGTCGGGCTGCCGGTGCCCGGGTAGAGGTACACGTTCCCGGAGGAGTCCCGGGCGACGAGGTCCGGCTTGCCGTCGCCGGTCACGTCACCGGGGCCGACCATGGTGTAGCCGCCCCAGCCCCAGCCCGCCTTGATGCGCGGGCCGAAGGGCGACGTCGTGCTGCCCGTGCCGGGGTAGACGAACAGGTTCCCGGAGGAGTCCCGGGCCAGCAGGTCCGCCTTGCCGTCACCCGTGAGGTCACCGCCGTTGACCATGGTGTAGCCGCCCCAGCCCCAACCGGCCTTGATGCGCGGGCCGAAGGGCGACGTCGTGCTGCCCGTGCCGGGGTAGACGAACAGGTTCCCGGAGGAGTCCCGGGCCAGCAGGTCCGCCTTGC
>NZ_JBIAUC010000007.1:365765-401665 GCF_042892355.1 Streptomyces sp. NPDC001796
CTTGCCGTCGCCGGTCAGGTCCCCCATGCCGAGCATGGTGTAGCCGCCCCACCCGAAGCCGGCCTTCACACGCGCCTTGAAGGGTGCCGAGGGTTTGCCGCTGCCCTGGTAGTACCAGAGGTTGCCGGAGCCGTCGCGAGCGACCAAGTCACCCGTGCCGTCGGCATGGAAGACCGACATCGGCGTCATGGCGTTGTAGCCGCCCCAGCCATAGCCGATCTTGTACCGCGACAGGAACGGCGACGACGCCACCCCCGTGCCCTGGTACTGCCACAGGTTGCCCGACGAGTCGCGGGCGATGAGGTTCTGCCGTTTCGAGGCGGCCGGCCCGGGCACCGCGGAGGTCACCGTCACGTCCGCCGAGCTCACGTACGCCAGACGGTGGTTGTAACGGATCGGGTAGTAGGTGGTGGTGCCGCTGATCACCGTTCGGTCGTGCGGGGCGCTGCCGTCGTACGTCGTCGAGCGGTAGTAGTCCGGGGTCTCCTGCGCGTTGGCGACGTACGCCTGCCCGGAGGGGATCGAGTACTTGGTGAGCGGCGTCACCGACTGCGGGGTGAGGTCGCTCGGGTAGGCGCTCGCCTCCGGGTAGGCGCGGCCGTAGACCGGGATCGAGCCGACCCCGTCGCGGGCTGTGACCAGCGTGACCGCCGAGGTGTCGGAGACCGGAACGGTGTACGCGCCGTGCGGGTTGTAGAACCACGCCTTGGCGCCGCCGTACCAGATCGCCGTCCAGTCGTCCTGCTGGTCGGCCACCACGAAGTCCTGACCGGCGACCGCCTTGTCGCTCCAGTCGGATGCGGCGGTCGTCCCGGAGGAGAAGTACGGATTCGTGATCAGCGACGCGCTGTTCGACGGCGAGGTGCGCAGGTACACGAAGTCGGCGGGCTGCGCCGACTGACCGCTGACGGGCGGTTCGTACGACGAGTCGAACGGCGGCGCGATGCGCACCACTTCGCCGGCGACGAGCGGCGAGCCGGCCGGGTTGCTGTTCGGCACGCCGAGCAGGGACATGTAGTGGTTCCAGTCCCAGTACGTGCCCGGGTCCCAGTGCATGCCGGAAACGTACGCGTCCAGCGGGCCTGTGATGTCGTCGTGGCCGATGATGTGTTCGCGGTCGAGCGGGATGTTGTACTGGCCCGCGAGGTACTTCACCAGCGCGGCGGACGACTCGTACTCCGACTCGGTGTACCAGCTCCCGCCCTGGAGCGCGAAGCCCTCGTGCTCGATGCCGATGGCGTGCTGGTTCATGTACCAGTTGCCCGCGTGCCAGGCGACGTCCTTGTTGGCCACCATCTGCGTGACCAGCCCGTCCGAGGAGCGGATCAGGTAGTGGGCGCTGGCGCCGGCGGTCGGGTCCTGGAACTGGCTGAGCGCCGAGGAGTACTGGCCCTCGGTGTCGTGGATGACGATGTAGTTGATCGCGTCGCCGTCCGAGGGCCGGTTGGCGATGTCGTAGTTCCCGTACTGCGTCTTGTCGGTGGAACTGGTCTGCTGGTACGCGGCGGGTGCATAGTTGCACGTCAGGCCGGTCGGGCACTCCGGGGCCGGGGTGGTGGTCGCCGTGGCCGCCGTCGCGGTGGTGTAGCTCGCGTTTGTCGCGGTGGCGTAGCCGGTGTGCGTGCTGCCGGTGGTCGAGTAGGCGGCCGTGCTCGCCTGCGGCTTCAGCCCGGGCTGCGCCTCGAGCGTCACCTGCTGGCCGTCGGCGGTCACACGGCTGATCCCCGAACGCATGTGGGCGTAGACGCGCTGCGCGAACTGTGCCGCACCCCGGCTGTCCGGCGACTGGCTGTAACGTTCCACCGCCGCGTACCACTGCTCCGGGTCGGCCGGCAGCCCGCCGGTCGCCGCGCGCTCGTACTCGGCCAGCAGGGCCGCACCTCCGCGGACGCTCTGTGCCATGTCGGTGCGCAGTGACGTCGTCGGTGCGTCGATGAGCTCGGCGGCCCGGTCCAGCGTGTGCAGTGCGGGCGCGTCGGTCTGCACGGCGCCCACGTCGGCCAGCACTCGCTTCGACGGATGGAAGGACCGCCGGCCGTCCTCGCCCCGCAGGTTCAGCTCCCGCATGCGGTCGCTGACCGACGGCTTGGGCACGTCCGTCGAGGCCACCTGCGTGAGGCCCATCACGTTGTAATTGCCGGTCATGCTCGGCCGGCCCGCGTGGGTGTCCCAGCGGCTCTGCTGGTACGCCACCGCCATCAGCACGCTCTGCGGCACGTGGAACTCCCGCGCCGCCGAGGCGAACTCGTCCTGCAGGGCGGTGGGAGCGACCGCCGTCGACGGCGAGCCACCCGGCTGGCCGGCCTGTGCCACGGCCGCGATCCCCGCCGCGACCAAGGCGAGCACGCCCCCGGCAGCCATTCCCACCCGCATCCTCGACCGGCGGTGTCTTCGCTGCTTTCGATTCAAAAGACCGTCACATCCTGTTCTGGCCACGCCTGGGCCAACCGTGGGGGGCGGCACCGGGACGTTAGCAGGGGCGACGGCCGTGCACACACTTGGTATGCCGGACAGAGGTCATCTGACGGTCCGGGCGCCCGTCCGCCCTCGCTCTCCGCCGCCTCCTGGGCCGCGTTCGCCGAGCGACTGGAGGGCCGACGGGCGGACGACCGCTGTCTCCGCGCGGGGCCCGACGGTCACAGCCGGGCTCACAAGGCCCTGAGCGCTCCCGCCGTGGCCCGGGCCAACCCCGCCAGATACCCCTTCGGCAGCTTCGGCCCCCGGACCACCACCGCGCGCCAGTACAGCGGGCCCGAGATCAGGTCCAGGGCCAGGTCCATGTCGATCGACGCGCCGATCTCGCCGCGGGCGACCGCCGCCGAGACGATGCCGCTCGCCACGCTGTCCTGGCCTTCGCGCAGCGCCTTCTGCATGGCCTCGGCGATGTCGGGGTTGCGGGCCGCCTCCGCCTGGAGGTCGGGGATGATCTGGCCGGCCACCGGATGGCGCAGGGCTCGGGAGGTGACCTCGTAGAGGAGACGGAGGTCTCCTTCGAGGGACCCCGTGTCGGGGGCCGGCAGGCCCTGGACCGCGATCGCCGACACCAGGTCCAGGACCAGGTGCAGTTTCGAGCGCCACCGGCGGTACACCGCCGTCTTGCCGACACCGGCCCGGCGCGCGATGCCCTCGATGGACATCCGGGCGTAGCCGACGGCCGCCAGCTCCTCGAAGACCGCCGCGCGAATGGCTTCCGTCACGTCCTCGCGGAGGACGGCCGCACCCGCGGGCGCCCTGCGCCCCCGCTTCACCTGGGGAGGGTCGGCGTTCGTCGTCATGCGGACCAGCATAGGGCGTGACGACGAAACGGTTGCGTTCCGACGTCGAATCGGCTTACTCTCGCGTTGCGACGATACGGTGCCGTTCCGACGTAAAGGACAGTAGTCCAAACCCCCAAGAGCAGTACAAGAGCCCTGGAGCCGAGCAAGGCCCCGACAGGAAACGTGAGAAACGCAGGGCAGCGGTACCCACGGGGACAACGCGGCGGAACACTCGGTACCGGTTGCGCAACCGACCCCCCGAGCGAAAGCAGCGGATGTGAGCCAGGTTCTCCACACACCGCCCCCCACGGCCAGCGACGCGGCCGAGACCCCGGCGCAGCTCGCCGCCCGGTACGGCCTCGCGGTCAGCGGTGCCCGCCCCTCCCTGCCGGAGTACGTCCGCCAGCTGTGGGCGCGCCGCCACTTCATCACGGCCTTCGCCACCGCCAAGCTCACCGCGCAGTACAGCGAGGCGAAGCTCGGCCAGATCTGGCAGGTGATGACGCCCCTGCTGAACGCGGCGGTGTACTACTTCATCTTCGGCGTCCTGCTGGGCACCAGCCGCGGCGTGGCGGACTACATCCCGTTCCTGGTGACGGGTGTGTTCGTGTGGACGTTCACGCAGAGCTCGATCATGGCGGGCACCCGCGCGATCTCCGGCAACCTCGGCCTGGTCCGGGCCCTGCACTTCCCTCGGGCCGCGCTGCCGATCTCGTTCGCGCTCCAGCAGCTCCAGCAGCTGCTGTTCTCGATGGCCGCGCTCGCGATCATCCTGCTCTGCTTCGGCATCCCGGTGAGCGCCTCCTGGCTGCTGATCGTGCCTGTGCTGTTCCTGCAGTTCGTGTTCAACGCCGGCGTCTCGATGATCATGGCCCGGATGGGCGCCAAGACGCCGGACATCGCGCAGCTGATGCCGTTCATCCTGCGCACCTGGATGTACGTCTCCGGCGTCATGTTCAGCATCGACAAGACGCTCAAGCACACCGGCCTGCCCTACTTGGCGAAGGTGATACTGAAGTCGAACCCCGCGGCCGTCTACATCGACCTGATGCGCTACGCCCTGATCGACAGCTTCACGGCCCGTGAGCTCCCCCACCACGTGTGGGCGTACGCGGTCGGCTGGGCCCTGCTCGCGGGCGTCGGGGGCTTCATCTACTTCTGGAAGGCTGAGGAGAAGTACGGCCGTGGCTGAACCTGTGACCGACGAACTCATCCCGACCGTCATCTGCGACGGCGTCGACATCGTCTACCGCGTCCACGGCACGGGGGCCGGCCGTGGCTCCGCGACCGCCGCGCTCAACCGCATCCTGCACCGAAAGCAGGCGGAGAAGGCGGCGGGCGTCCGCCGGGTGCACGCCGTGAAGAACGTGTCGTTCACCGCGTACAAGGGCGAGGCCATCGGCCTGATCGGGACCAACGGTTCCGGGAAGTCCACGCTGCTCAAGGCCATCGCCGGCCTGCTCCCGGTGGAGAACGGCAAGATCTACACCAATGGCCAGCCCTCCCTCCTCGGGGTCAACGCGGCCCTGATGAACGACCTGACGGGCGAGCGCAACGTCTACCTCGGCGCTCTCGCCATGGGCATGTCCCGCGAGCAGATCAGGGAGCGCTACCAGGACATCGTCGACTTCTCCGGCATCAACGAGAAGGGCGACTTCATCACGCTGCCCATGCGGACGTACTCGTCGGGTATGGCCGCCCGTCTGCGCTTCTCGATCGCCGCCGCCAAGGACCACGACGTGCTGCTGATCGACGAGGCCCTCGCCACCGGCGACCGCGCCTTCCAGCGGCGGTCCGAGCAACGCATCCGGGAACTGCGGGAGCACGCCGGCACCGTCTTCCTGGTGAGCCACAACAACAACTCGATCCGCGACACGTGCGAGCGAGTGCTGTGGCTCGAGCGCGGTGTGCTGCGCATGGACGGTCCGACCGAGGAGGTCCTCGCGGAGTACGAGGCGTTCACCGGCGGGGCCGACAAGGCCAAGGCGGGGGCCAAGTAACCCGTACTGCGAGAGGACCGAGGCGGGGGTCCGAGGGCTGCGGCCCTCGGACCCCCGCCTCGGTCTGAACGGGGCCTTGTCCTCGATCGCCCCCAGCTCTTCGAGAAGGGGACCCTCAGACGGGCTGATCGATGCCATGCCGCCCGGGCTGGAAAACCAGCCCACCTCCGGCGTGTGAGGAGCGGGGTTCCGAGGGGGCGGAGCCCCCTCGGAAGGGTCGAAGGGGCGGGGAGCCCCCTCGGCGGGGTCGAAGGGGCGGGGCCCCTGGAGGACGGACGGGCAGGGGTGGCCGGGGCGAGAAACCCGCTAGCGCGCCACCACCTCGTACAGGGCCTGCCCCCCGGGCCCCGACGCCACCTTCCGCAGCGCCCCGTCCCCCGCCGGCAGGCCCCCGTCCGACCGGCGCTGGACGACCCACCGCACCCCGTACTTCCGCAGCACCTCAAGCCGCTCGGTCCGCGAGGACCCGGCCGCGAAGTAGGTCCGTACCGCCGCATCCCGCCGCGCCTCGTCCGGCAGGAAGAAGTCCGGGTAGCCCGGCGCCACCGTGTACGCCCCGTACGCCGGGATCTGCCGCGCGGGAATCGTCTTCGCCATCACCACGTCCCCGTACCGCACCCAGGGCGTGATCCAGTGGTACCCCACCCATGGGTCCCGGTACTTCTCCGCGACCGCCTCGGGCAGCGCGCTCCGCCCCGTCACGTACCCGACCGTCTGGACCTGCGTCCACGCCCCCACGAGCAGCGCCGCTGCCAGCACCCCGGCCGCCACGTTGCGCAGTGCGCCCCGCGCCGCCCCGGCCACCTCGACGGCGGCCGCCAGCTGCGCCGGGATCAGCACCGCCGGCAGCGCCCGTCCCCAGGAGTAGTGGCCCGTCAGGCCGCCCAGGCCGAACACCAGCACGCCCAAGACGAAGAACAGCACCAGCGGGTCCAGACGGTCCCGCCGCGCCCGCACACCCAGCGCCACCACTCCGAGCAGCACCAGGCCGAACCGCGCGAGCAGATCCTGGTACAGCGAGCGGTGGATCTCCTCCAGGCTGCCCGCGCCGAAGAGTGCGAAGAAGTCGTAGTACGGCCAGAGCGCGAGGATCACGGCGCCCAGCGCCAGCCCGGCGGCAAGGCGCAGCCAGGTCCTGAGTCCGGCCCGCGCACCGATCACCACGGCCAGCGCGCCCAGCGTCCCCACCACTCCGGTGAACTGGTGGCTGAGCAGGATCACCGCCCACAGCGCGCCAAGGCCGAGGAACGCCACCCAGCCGCCCCCGGTCTTCAGCGTCCGCGTCAGCAGCGCCCAGAAATGGAAGACCAGCCCCAGCGCGAACACGCTCGGATACGCCACGGTCAGCGCCAGCGAGTTCAGCCCCAGGAAGCCGCTCCACTTGAACACCTCGGTGCCCCAGAGGAACACCAGGCACAGCAGGGCGAGCGGCGGCGCGACCCGTTGCGCGCTCAGCGTGCGGCCGTACCGCCACACGCCCGTCACCAGCAGCGTCAGGCTGATCAGCGCGCCGATGCGCAGGACCACCCAGACGGACAGCCCGGTCACCCGGGCCACAACGCCGAGGAAGAGCATCCAGGGCGAGTAGTACGGGCTCGGCGTGTTCTCGTCGACCAGTGGATTGCCGGGGTCCAGCAGCCGGTGCCGCAGCCGTTCCACGGTCGCCGCGTGCATGCCGAGGTCGCCGTCCCAGGGCAGCCGCACGATGACCAGCAGCATCAGCACCACGAGCAGTGCCACCACCGCCCACAGCGCCACGCCGGCCTTGCCGTCCGGCCTCCGCACGGCCGCGAGCGGGCTCCAGGACCGCCCGGGCCGCTTCCCGGCTCCGTCGGTGCCTCCGGTCCCGCCGGTTCCTCCGGTTCCCTTCACTGTGACGCTCATCATGCCGCGGCGCCCTGCTTCGTCCCGTGCTGGAAAACCCACGTCCGGTACACCAGGAAGCGGAACGCCGACGCCAGCAGGATCGACAGGGTCTTCGCCACGTTGGAGCCGATCGGCCCGTTCATGCCGAGGCCGTGGTAGCCGACGTAGAACAGCAGGCTCTCCATCACCACGCCGACCCCGCTGAAGACGAAGAACAGCACGATCTGCTGCCGCGTGCGCGAGGCCCGGTCGCGGTAGGCGAAGAAGCGGAAGCCGAGGTAGTTGGTGCCCATGGCGACGACGCTGGCGAGCACGGTCGCCGTCATCGGAGCCCATGCCAGACCCTGCAGCAGGGCGTTGAAGACGAGGATGTTGACCGCGACACCGCTGCCACCGACGACCCCGAACTTGATGACCTCGACCGCCAGACGCCGCACCCGGGCGAGCGCCGGGAGGGGGGCAAGAGGGACGGCCTCGGCAACCGGGCGAGCGGCCGGGGGCCGCTGCTCGGTGAGGTTCACAGACACGGGTACGGGTCCTCCACTCGTCCGACGATCACGCCAAACCTGCTCCAGACGTCCCGTCCAACAGAGGCGAGCGGAACGAAGGGTTGGACTTCCCCAGGCCTTGGCAAGAAAGCGTCAGACTAGGTTAGCCGACGGGCGAGCACGGGCATGATTCCGGGATATGCGCATGGGGCCGCCCCTCACCGAGGGGCGGCCCCATGGTCACACCGGACCTAGCTGTGTGTCCTCAGCAGCGTCCGCATCGTGCGCATGGCCACCGACAGGTTCGCGAGGTCGAACGAGTCCGAGTTCGAGATCTCGTCGAGCGTTGCGCGCGCCCGCGACAGGATCGCCGCGTTCTTCTCCTCCCAGGCCTTGAAGCGCTGCTCCGGCGTCGACGTGCCGTTGCCGGCCGCCAGGACCTCCGCAGTCAGCGCCGCGTGGGCCGCGTACAGGTCCTCGCGGATCGCGGCGCGGGCCATCGACTGCCACCGGTCGGCGCGCGGCAGTTCGATGATGCGGTCCATGAGCTGGGTGATCCTGAGCCGGTCGGCGAGGTCGTAGTAGACCTCGGCGACGTCCATGGGGTCCTTGCCCATGCGGTCGGCCACCGAGACGATGTCGAGCGCCGGGAAGGCGGAGGAGAACCCGGCCACGCGCGTGGCGAGTTCGTCCGGGACGCCGGCGCCCGTCAGCTCGTCGTAGATCTTCTGCCACCACTCCAGATCCGCGCCGCGCACCAGCTTCGGCAGCTCGCTCCAGACCTGCTCGACGCGCTCGGCGAAGAACGCGACGGTCTCGGTGAGCTGCAGCGGCTGCGGCCGGTTGTTGAGCAGCCAGCGCGTGCCGCGCTCGACCAGCCGGCGGGAGTGCAGCCGGATGCGGGTCTGCACGGCGGCGTCGACCTTGTTGTCCATGGCCTCCACCGCGTCCCACACGGGAGCGGAGCGGAAGATCGCGCGGGCCGCGGTCTGCGCCCGGACGATCTCCTCCAGCGAGGCGCCGGTCTCCTCGCGCAGACGGTGCAGGTAGGTCGTACCGCCCGTGTTGACCGTGTCGTTGACCAGGACGGTCGTCACGATCTCGCGGCGCAGTGCGTGGCTGTCGATCTGCTCGGGGAACTTCTCGCGCAGCGCGGTCGGGAAGTAGGCGTGCAGCAGGCTGCGCAGGTACGGGTCGTCGGGCAGCGGCGTGTCCAGCAGCTCCCGGGCGACCGTGATCTTCGTGTACGCCAGCAGGACGGCCGTCTCCGGACCGGTCAGGCCCGCCCCGGCGGCGAGGCGCTCGCGGATCTGGCGGTCGGTGGGCAGGAACTCCAGCGCCCGGTCGAGGTGGCCCTCGCGCACCAGGTAGCGGATGAACCGCTGCTGGGCGTGCAGCATGTCCTTCGACTGGAACAGGGCGTTGGCGATCGCCACGTTCTGCGCGTAGTTGTTGCGCAGCACCAGGGCGCCGACCTCGTCGGTCATCTCGGCGAGCAGCTGGTTGCGCTGCTTGACGGTCAGGTCGCCGTTGGCCACGACCGAGTTGAGCAGGATCTTGATGTTCACCTCGTGGTCGGAGGTGTCCACGCCCGCGCTGTTGTCGATCGCGTCGGTGTTGATCTTGCCGCCGTGCTGGGCGAACTCGATCCGGCCGAGCTGGGTCAGGCCCAGGTTGCCGCCCTCGCCGACGACCTTGACGCGCAGGTCCTTGCCGTCCACGCGGATCGCGTCGTTGGCCTTGTCGCCGACGTCCGCGTTCGACTCGGTGGAGGCCTTGACGTAGGTGCCGATGCCGCCGTTCCACAGCAGGTCGACCGGTGCCTTGAGGATCGCCCGCATCAGGTCGGCCGGGGTCATCTTGGTGACCTTGCCCTCGATGCCCAGCGCCTCACGGATGTGCGCGTTGACCTGGATCGCCTTGGCCGTGCGCGGGAACACACCGCCGCCCGCCGACAGCAGCTCGGTGTCGTAGTCGGCCCAGGACGAGCGCGGCAGCTCGAACAGGCGGCGGCGCTCGGCGTAGGAGGTCGCCGCGTCCGGGTTGGGGTCGATGAAGATGTGCCGGTGGTCGAAGGCGGCGACCAGGCGGATGTGCTCGCTCAGGAGCATGCCGTTGCCGAAGACGTCACCGGACATGTCGCCGATGCCGACGACCGTGAAGTCCTCGGACTGGGTGTCCAGGTCCAGCTCCCGGAAGTGCCGCTTCACGGACTCCCAGGCGCCGCGGGCGGTGATGCCCATCTTCTTGTGGTCGTAGCCCGCCGAGCCGCCGGAGGCGAAGGCGTCGCCGAGCCAGAAGTTGTACTTCTCGGCGACCTCGTTGGCGATGTCCGAGAACGTCGCGGTGCCCTTGTCGGCCGCGACCACCAGGTAGGTGTCGTCGCCGTCGTGGCGTACGACGTCCACCGGCGGTACGACCTCGCCGGCCACCATGTTGTCGGTGATGTCGAGCAGCGCCGAGATGAACGTGCGGTAGCTGCGGATGCCCTCCGCGAGCCAGGCGTCACGGTCCTTGGCCGGGTCCGGCAGCTGCTTGGCGACGAAACCGCCCTTGGCTCCGACCGGCACGATGACGGTGTTCTTCACCATCTGCGCCTTGACCAGGCCGAGGATCTCGGTGCGGAAGTCCTCGCGCCGGTCGGACCAGCGCAGGCCACCGCGCGCGACCTTGCCGAAGCGCAGGTGCACGCCCTCGACGCGAGGCGAGTACACCCAGATCTCGTAGGCCGGGCGCGGCGCCGGCAGGTCCGGGATGGCCTGCGGGTCGAACTTCATGGAGACGTAGTCGTGCGGCTTGCCGCCGGGCGCCTCCTGGAAGAAGTTGGTGCGCAGCGTCGCCTTGATGACGGTGAGGAAGGAGCGCAGGATGCGGTCCTCGTCGAGCGAGGCGACCTGGTCGAGCGCGGCGTCCAGCTCCTCCAGCAGGGCGTCCGTGAGCTCCAGGCCGGCCCGCTGCCGCTCCGGCGACATCCGCGCCTCGAAGAGGGAGACCAGCAGCCGGGTGGTGTGGACGTTGTTGCGGAGGGTGTCCTCCATGTAGTCCTGGCTGAAGGTCGAACCGGCCTGGCGCAGGTACTTGGCGTAGGCGCGCAGCACCATCGCCTGCCGCCAGGTCAGGCCGGCGCTGAGCACGAGTGCGTTGAACCCGTCGTTCTCGGCCTGCCCGGTCCACACCGCGGCGAACGCGTCCTGGAAGCGCTCGCGGCCGTCGTCGCCCAGGTAGTCGCCGTTGCCGGCCACCTCCTTGGGCAGCCGGAGACCGAAGTCGTAGATCCACGCGGTAGTACGGTCCTGGCAGCGCAGCTCGTACGGCCGCTCGTCGATGACCTCGACACCGATCCGCTGGAGCACCGGCAGCACCGCGGACAGGGAGACGGACCCGCCCTTGCGGTAGATCTTGAAGCGGCGCTCGCCGGGGCCGGTGCCCACGGGCTCGTACAGGCTGAGGGCGAAGTCCTTACCGCCCTCCTCGTCGGTGAGCTGTTCGAGGTGGACCAGGTCGGCGACCGCGGCGCGCGGGGTGTGGTCGGCCTTGTAGCCCTCGGGGAAGGCGTTCGTGTAGCGGCGCTGGAGCTCCGCGGCGCGTTCCTCGCCGAGCTCGGCGGTCAGCGCCTCGCTGAAGGCGTCGGTCCAGGAGCGGGCGGCCTCCACCAGCCGGGCCTCGATGCGCTCCTTGTCGGCGTCGGACAGCTCCGGCAGCTCGGTGCCCTGCGGGACCCGGACCACGAAGTGCAACCGGGACAGGATCGACTCGGTGTTCCAGGCGGTGAAGTCGACGCTGGTGCCGCCCAGCTCCTCCTTCAGGATGTCGATGATCCGCAGCCGGACGCCCGTGGTGTAGCGGTCGCGCGGCAGGTAGACGAGGGCGGAGTAGTAGCGCCCGTACTCGTCCTGGCGCAGGTAGAGCCTGAGGCGGCGGCGCTCCTGGAGGTAGAGGACGGAGGTGACGATGGAGCGCAGCTCGTCGGCCGGGGTCTGGAACAGCTCGTCGCGCGGGTAGGTCTCCATGATCTGGAGCAGGTCCCGGCCGTCGTGGCTGTTGGGCGAGAACCCGGCGCCCCTGAGGACCTCGTCGACCTTGCGCCGGACGACCGGCACACGCAGCACGGACTCGGTGTAGGCGGCGGAGGAGAACAGGCCGAGGAAGCGGCGCTCGCCGACGACGTTGCCGTTCTCGTCGAACTTCTTCACGCCGACGTAGTCGAGGTACGAAGGCCGGTGCACGGTGGCGCGGCTGTTGGCCTTGGTGAGGACCAGCAGCTTGTGCTCGCGCGCCTTGGCGCGGGCGTCGGCGGGCAGCCGCTCGAAGGACGGGCTGACCGGGTGCTGGTCCTCGCCCGCGTGGTGGGGGTCCGATCGCAGTATGCCGAGCCCGGTGCCGGGGACGGCGGCCAGCGTGTCGTCGTCGCGCAGCTCGTACTCGCGGTAGCCGAGGAAGGTGAAGTGGTCGGCGGCCAGCCAGCGCAGCAGCTCGCCGGCCTCCTCGATCTGCGCCTGCGGCAGGTCCTGCGGGACCGGCTCCTTCTGGATCCCCTCGGCGATGCGCAGCGCGCAGTCGCGCATCTTCTCCCAGTCCTCGACGGCCTCGCGGACGTCGGACAGGACGCGCAGCAGGTCGGAGGTGATCTGCTTGAGGTCGGAGCGGTCGGTCTCGCGGTCGATCTCGACGTGGATCCAGGACTCGACGTGCGCGTCGTGCGGCAGCTCTGCCCCGGGGGCGTCGGGCAGCACCTCGAGGAGCTTGCCCGTCAGGTCGCGGCGGACCACGAACTGCGGGTGGATCACGACGTGGATGCCGCGGCCCTGGCGCGACAGCTCGTTCGTCACGGAGTCGACGAGGAAGGGCATGTCGTCGGTGACGACCTCGACGACGGAGTGGCTGCAGGTCCAGCCGTTCTCCTCGACGGTCGGGGTGTGCACGCGCACGTTCGCCGTGCCCTGCGGGCGCGTCTCGGCCAGCCGGTAGTGCGAGAAGGCGGCGCCGAAGACGTCCACCGGGTCGCGGTCGGTCAGGTCTTCGGGGGCGGTGTGCAGGTAGTAGCGCTGGAGGAACGCGAGCACGGTCTCCCGGTCCGGGGTGCCCTCGTCCGTCGTCCCGGTCGGTAGGTGCCCCCCGACCGGGCTGTTCTCAGCTACCCGGGCGGCCCTCTCGAGCAGCTCGGCCTTGGCTTCGTCCAGCTTGGTCTGCATTGTCCTCTGGCTCCTGTCGCGCGCCGTTGCGTGACGTAGAAGGAAGTACGGTCTCTTCTCCGACGTAACGCCGCGACGCGGGGTGTCCGGTCTGCTTCGACGCTATGCCGCATGGAGAGAAGTGCGGGGGTCTATCGGCCATTTCCGGCGCCCGCGGCGACTGTGACGCTGCTCTCGGCGCGCTCGGCGCCTTCCGCGTCCCCGGCGCCCCGGTTGCCCCGGCGGGCGCCTGCGGCGCCCTGTCCGACCGGCCCCGCCTGTGAAGACCAGCGACCGCCGCCCGGTCACGGAGGTAGTCCGTGCTCACCGGGCGCAGGGCAGGGACGACGACGTCCCCGCGAGCTATCGCGCTGATCACGCCACAAGGCTATCGCTCCCCGTGGGGGGCACGTCATGAGCCGTATGTGTACAAAACAGGGGGCCCAACTTTGACGTTCTGCACAGGGGCACCGGGGGCGATGCCGTGCAGGGCGCACGGTGCGAGCATGGCTGTACCGGCTGTGTGAGCCGCCAGGAGGCGGTGCCGGGCAGTGCGCGGCCCCTTGGCAAGCGCCTGCGGCCGAGGCACGTTGCCAGAAGCAACCCGACGCAGCCGTCCGCACCAACGAGGGGAGCGCGGCCACCATGACGCAGAAGATCCTGATCGTCACCGGCGACGCGGCGGAATCACTGGAGGTCCTCTACCCGTACCAGCGCCTGCGGGAGGAGGGCTACGAGGTCCACATCGCGGCCCCGACCCGCAAGCAGCTCCGCTTCGTCGTCCATGACTTCGAACCCGGCTTCGACACCTACACCGAGAAACCCGGCTACAGCTGGCCCGCCGACCTCGCCTTCTCGGAGGTCGACCCCGGGGACTACGTCGCCGTCGTGATCCCGGGCGGGCGCGCCCCGGAGTACCTCCGCAACGACCCCGAACTCCGCAAGATCCTCAAGTCGTTCTTCGACACGGACAAGCCGGTCGCCCAGATCTGCCACGGTCCCCTGCTCACCGCGGCGGTGGACGCCCTGCGCGGACGGCGCGTCACCGCCTATCCGGCCCTGGAGCTGGACATGCAGGCGGCCGGGGCCGACTTCCAGGACACCGAGGCGGTCGTCGACGGCACGCTCGTCTCGTCCCGGGCCTGGCCCGACCACTCCGGCTGGATGCGGGAGTTCCTGACCGTCCTGCGCGCCAAGGCGCCGGTGACCTGAGCCCGCCGCCCGGGTGCGGTGCCCACCGGGCGCCGCACCCTTCAGCCGATGGGCCGTCCGTCGCGGCACCTCCGGCGAAGCGCTCGGGCACGCCCCGAGGTCCCTCAGGCCGCCAGGCGCTCCGCCTCCGCGACCGCCTCCTGAAGCGTGTCGACCACCGGCACGCCGACCTCCTCGAGGCTGGCACGGCTGTGGGATCCCCCGGTGTACAGCACGGCCCGCGCCCCGACGTGGCGGGCGGCCACCGCGTCGTCGGCGGCGTCCCCGATCACCACCGTTCGGGCCGGATCCACACCGGCGAGCGCCCGTATGTGGCGGACCATGTGCTCCGCCTTGCTGCCGCCGGACGGTCCGGTACGGCCCTGCACCCGTACGAAGTGCGTCTCGATCCCGAGCGCCCGGACCATCGGGACCAGTTCCTCGTGCCCGTACATGCTCAGCAGCGACTGGCTGCGGCCCGCCGACCGCCATCCCGTCAGCAGCTCCACCGCGCCCTCGGTGAGCCCGCAGCGGACGCGGTGCTCCGCGTAGTACCGGTGGAAGACCTCGTCCATCAGCTGCCACTCGGTGTCCGTGGGCAGCCGCCCCATCAGCCGCTCGTAGAACCTCGGGACCGGCACGCAGTACAGCGCCCGGTACTGCTCCAGCGTGATCGGTTCCAGACCCAGCTCGGCGAACGCCGCGTTCGTCGCCCCGATGATCGCGTCGTTGTCGTGGAACAGCGTCCCGTTCCAGTCCCACACAATGTGCGCGCTTCCGTACGTCCCCATGCCATGAAACGTACCCGGCGGCACTGACAATCACCGGTGCGCGCCCCGGCGGCCGGGAGAGCGCCCGGTCAGTCCGTGGAACCGAGCAGGTTCGGGATCTCCTGCGTGGCGTACCAGAGCAGTTCGTGGTCCTCGGCGCCGTCCACGACGAACTGCGCGTCGTCGTCCCCGCGGTCGGCCGCCTCGAGCGCCTCCACCGCCGCGGTCACGTCGGGCTCCGCGTCGGACAAGTCGACGTGCACGGCGGCTGCCCTGGCCAGCGGCACGGGCCCGGCGACGCGCACCTCACCGAGCGCCGCCGGGTCGAGTCCGCGGTCGGGATCGGTGGTCGCCGCGCCCTCGGAGACGTCGACCGCGACGACGACCCGCCGCCGTGGAGCCCCCGGGTCGGCCGCCAGCAGGCGCAGGGAGGCGAGCGCGGACCGGCCCAGCGCCGCGTACTCCAGTTCCTCGATGTCGTCGGACAGGTACCACTCACGCAGCGCGGGCGTGACGGCGTACGCGACGACCGGATCGGCGCCCAGCTCGCCCGTCTTGTACGCCTCGGCGAGACCGGAGAGGGTCAGGGGGACGTAGACGCGCATGGCGAGCCGCTTTCGTAGTCGGTCAGGGGTCACCTCAGGATACGTGCGGGCGTCCCCCTTCGGGTCCCGCCCTCGCACCCGGGCGGCGTCAACCGGGGTCGGCACGACTCACCCTGTGAACCCGGGCCGTCGCCGGGACTTCGGCCCGCCTCTCACCCTGATAGGTGAACTCTCCGGTCCGCCCGGCAGGCTCCCGGCTTCGTTGCGGGGCGGTCGCCCGCCCCGTACAAGATCCCCAAGAAGTTACCGACCGGTACTCACCGGCCTCGCGAAACGGGGATCCGCCATGCACAAGGTGATGACCAGGAACCAGGCGATGACCAGGAACCAGACGACGAACAGGACGAAGCCCGCCCCGGGCGCCCGCCCGCCGGTCCGCCACGACACGCGCCGCCCGGGCAGCACGCCACGTCGCGCGGAACCGGGCCAGGGCCCGTCGCGCACGAGGACGCTCCAGCGGCCGTCCGCCACGCCCGCAGGTGCCATGTCGACAGGCGCCACGCCGGCGAGTGCGGCATCGGGCAGTGCCGCGTCGGCGACTGCCGTACCGCCGCCCGAGCAGGCCGCCCAGGGGCCGCTCAGGCCCCTGCCGCACGTCCGCCCCACCGATGTCTTCGCCGACCGCCTGCTGTCCGTGCTGAGCGGCCAGCGACCCGTGCACAGCATGCTCCGGCACACCGTCGGCCGGGCCTACGACGACCTGGCCCGGCTCGCCGAACGCGGCCCGCTCCGCACCCGCGGCACCCGCCCGGTCGTCCGCGACATCGGCTACTACGTCCCGCGCCCCGGCGCCATCGAGGCGTTCGCCCGCATCGGCGCGGGCGACCAGCTCCGTGCGATGGCGTTCCGCCTGGAATGCGGCCGGGACCACCGCTGGCGCTGCACGGCGGTGGAACTGGGCGGACCGCGGGCTGCGCACGAGGACGGCGTGTGATGTGACGACAACCGTGACGTAGGAACAGTGAGGGGCCGGGCACCCTCGGGTGCCCGGCCCCTCACCACGCGACGCTGCTACTTCTTGCGGCGGCGCCCGCCCTTGGCCTGCTTGCGGCGCTCGGCACGGGTCAGGCCGTCCGCCTCCGAGCGGACCGGCTCGCCGTCGCTGGAGAAGTCACCCTCGACGATGCCGCCCTCACCGTCCACGGTCGGCGCGGAGAAGTGGAGCCGCTCGTGCCGCTGCGGGGCCTCCAGGCCCTTGGCGCGGATCTCCGGGCGGGCCGCCTGGGCCGCCACGGCCTCCTCCTTCTCCAGGGAAGGCTGGGCGTCCTCGACGGGGACCTCCTCGACCTGCTGCTCGACCTGGACCTCCAGGTTGAACAGGTAGCCGACGGACTCCTCCTTGATGCCCTCCATCATGGCCTGGAACATGTCGAAGCCCTCGCGCTGGTACTCGACCAACGGGTCCTTCTGCGCCATGGCGCGCAGGCCGATGCCCTCCTGGAGGTAGTCCATCTCGTAGAGGTGCTCGCGCCACTTGCGGTCCAGTACCGACAGCACGACCCGACGCTCCAGCTCACGCATGATCTCGGAGCCGAGCTGGGCCTCGCGCTGCTCGTACTGCGCGTGGATGTCGTCCTTGATGGACTCGGCGATGAACTCGGCGGTCAGACCGGCACGGTCGCCGGCCGCCTCCTCCAGTTCCTCGATGGTGACCTTCACCGGGTAGAGCTGCTTGAAGGCGCCCCACAGCCGGTCCAGATCCCAGTCCTCCGGGAAGCCCTCCTCGGTCTCCGCGGCGACGTACGCGTCGATCGTGTCGTCCATGAAGTGCTGGATCTGCTCGTGCAGATCCTCGCCCTCCAGGACTCGGCGCCGCTCGCCGTAGATGACCTCGCGCTGGCGGTTGAGGACCTCGTCGTACTTGAGGACGTTCTTCCGGGTCTCGAAGTTCTGCTGCTCGACCTGGGACTGGGCGGACGCGATCGCGCGCGTGACCATCTTGTTCTCGATCGGCACGTCGTCCGGGACGTTCGCCATCGACATCACGCGCTCGACCATCTGGGCCTTGAACAGACGCATCAGGTCGTCACCCAGCGAGAGGTAGAACCGGGACTCGCCCGGGTCACCCTGACGGCCGGAGCGACCGCGCAGCTGGTTGTCGATACGGCGGGACTCGTGGCGCTCGGTGCCGAGGACGTAGAGGCCGCCGAGGGCCTCGACCTCCTCCTTCTCGGCCTTGACCGCCTGCTCGGCCTTCTCCAGGGCGGCGGGCAGGGCCGCGGCCCACTCCTCGATGTGCTCCTCGGGGTCGAGCCCGCGCTGGCGCAGCTCGGCCTCGGCGAGGTCCTCGGGGTTGCCGCCGAGCTTGATGTCGGTACCACGGCCGGCCATGTTCGTAGCGACCGTCACGGCGCCCTTGCGGCCGGCCTGGGCGACGATCGCCGCCTCGCGCTCGTGGTGCTTGGCGTTCAGCACCTCGTGCTGGATGCCGCGCTTGCTGAGCTGCTGCGAGAGGTACTCGGACTTCTCGACCGAGGTGGTGCCGACCAGGATCGGCTGACCCTTCTCGTGCTTCTCGGCGATGTCGTCGACGACCGCCTCGAACTTGGCGACCTCGGTGCGGTAGATCAGGTCCGACTGGTCCTTGCGGATCATCGGCTTGTTGGTCGGGATCGGGACGACGCCGAGCTTGTAGATCTGGTGGAACTCGGCGGCCTCGGTCATCGCCGTACCGGTCATGCCGGAGAGCTTCTTGTACAGGCGGAAGAAGTTCTGCAGGGTGATCGTGGCGAGCGTCTGGTTCTCGTCCTTGATGTCCACCCCTTCCTTCGCCTCGATCGCCTGGTGCATGCCCTCGTTGTAGCGGCGGCCGGCCAGGATGCGGCCCGTGTGCTCGTCGACGATCATGACCTCGCCGTCGATGACGACGTAGTCCTTGTCGCGCTTGAAGAGCTCCTTGGCCTTGATCGCGTTGTTCAGGTAGCCCACCAGCGGGGTGTTCACCGACTCGTAGAGGTTGTCGATGCCCAGCCAGTCCTCGACCTTGCTGACGCCGGACTCGTGGATGGCGACCGTGCGCTTCTTCTCGTCGACGTCGTAGTCGCCGGTCTCCTCGATGCCCTTGAGCGGGTTGCCCGCCTCGCCCTTCTTCAGCCGCGTGACCAGCTTGGCGAAGTCGGCGTACCACTTGGTGGCCTGGTCGGCCGGGCCGGAGATGATCAGCGGCGTACGGGCCTCGTCGACCAGGATGGAGTCCACCTCGTCGACGATCGCGAAGTTGTGCCCGCGCTGGACGAGCTCGTCCTTCGACCACGCCATGTTGTCGCGGAGGTAGTCGAAGCCGAACTCGTTGTTCGTGCCGTAGGTGATGTCGCACGCGTACTGCTCGCGGCGCTCGGCCGGGGTCATGTTGGCGAGGATGCAGCCGACGGACAGACCCAGGAACTTGTGGACGCGGCCCATCATCTCCGAGTCGCGCTCGGCCAGGTAGTCGTTGACCGTCACGATGTGGACGCCGTCTCCGGAGATGGCGTTGAGGTACGCGGGGAGCGTGCCGACGAGCGTCTTGCCCTCACCGGTCTTCATCTCGGCCACATAGCCCATGTGCAGAGCGGCGCCGCCCATCATCTGCACGTCGTAGTGGCGCTGGCCGAGGACGCGCTTGGCGGCCTCGCGCACGGTGGCGAAGGCCTCGGGGAGCAGGTCGTCGAGGCTCTCGCCGTCGGCGTACCGCTGCTTGTACTCATCGGTGAGGGCCCGCAGCTCGGCGTCGGAGAGGTCGACGAAGTCCTCTTCGATGGAGTTGACCTGGTCCGCGATGCGGTGCAGCTTGCGCAGGATCTTGCCTTCGCCTGCACGCATGATCTTCGAGAGGACGGACACGGGGGTTTGTCTCCTTGCCGGTCGGGCCTGGGACGGTCGGTTAAATGACAGCTTGAGCAACGGCCATCGTAAGCGAGGACCCCGCCGCGCCGGGAGGTCTGCCACCGACAGCCACTAGGACAACGGGCGGGCGTGGCGGAAGGTGCCGCGTCCGTGCCACGAAAAGTAATCGTGCAGTCACGAGGTGACGAGGCAGGCGCGGACGACGGCGTGGCGGGTGCGGACGGGGACGCGCGGCGGACCGGCACCAGCGGCGACCGCGGCCGGGCATGACGCGGAAAATCATGGCGACCGGGCGGTGGCCCCAGCAGAATCAAGCGATGGACCCTGTCACCCTGACCACCGAACGGCTCCTGCTGCGCACCGTGGTCCCCCAGGACACCGACGCGGTGTACGCGGCAGCCCAGGACCCCGAGATCCAGCGCTGGACCACGATCCCGTCGCCGTATCTGCGCGAGCACGCGGAGTTGTTCGTCGACCAGATCGCGCCGGACGGCTGGAGGGACGCCTCCATGTTCACGTTCGGCGTCTTCCTTCCCTCCGGGGAGCTGGTGGGCATGCTCGGCCTGACGATGCGCTCGCTGGGCGTCGCCGAGGTCGGCTTCTGGGCGACCAAGGAGCACCGGGGCAACGGCTACATCACGGAGGCCACGCTCCGCGCGGCGCACTGGGCGTTCACCCACCTGTCGGTCGACCGCGTGGAGTGGCGCGCCGAGGTGGGCAACGCGGGCTCACGGGCGGTCGCGGAGCGTGCGGGCTTCACCATCGAGGGGGTGCTGCGGTCCGCGATCAACAACAAGGGGGTGCGCCGGGACTGCTGGGTCGGCTCCCTGCTGCCCTCGGACGTGGGCCTGCCGTCGACGGCGGCGTATCTGCCGGCACCGGAACCGGCGCCGTAGGTGCGGGCTCCCGCAGCTCGTCCCGCGTTGTCAGTGCCGCCCCCTACGGTGTGACCATGCCGAGTCTCCCCCGCCCCGCCATCGAACTGACCGCCGACGAGGCCCGCCGTATCGCCCTGCGGGCACAGGGCTTCCTCGGCGCTCCCGACCGCAGGGCCGGCGTGCGTGGCCTGCTGCGCCGGCTCGGCGCCGTCCAGCTCGACACCATTTCGGTCCTGGCGCGCTCACACGAACTCATTCCGTACGCCCGCCTCGGAGCCATAGGCCGCAAGGCGGTCGACTCGGCGTACTGGACGCGTTCGTCCGACGGCCGGTCCACGGCCGGTCCGCACGCGTTCGAGTACTGGTCGCACGCCGCCTGTGTCCTGCCCATCGAGGAGTGGCCCCACTTCGCCTTCCGCCGCCGCGCCTACCGCTCCCGCCCGCACTGGAGCCACACCCTGCCGGACGGTGCCTACGACCAGGTCATCAAGCAGCTGCGCGCCGAAGGCCCCCTGAGGGCCACGGATCTGGGCGGCGCGAAGAAGACCAGCGAGTGGTGGGACTGGTCCGGCACGAAGGTCGCGGTGGAGCGCGCGCTGATGTACGGAGAGGTGGTGTGCGTCGAGCGCCGCGGCTGGAAGCGGGTGTACGACCTGGCCGAGCGAGCCGTCCCCGAGGCCCTGCTGCACGACGAGCTGGACGACACCGAGTGCCTGCGCCGCCTCGTCTCGCTCGCCGGCCGCTCCCTGGGCGTCGGCACCCGCGCGGACATCGCGGACTACCACCGCCTCAAGGGCGAGCAGGTCGATTCCGTGATCGCGGACTCGGGCCTGGTTCCGGTGACGATCGAGGGCTGGGGCAAGCCTGCCTGGGCGGATCCCGAGGCGCTGCGGACCCCGCCGCGCGGCCGCCACCGTACGACGCTGCTGTCGCCGTTCGACTCGCTGATCTGGGAGCGGGCGCGCACGGAGCGGATTTTCGGCTTCACCCACCGCCTGGAGGCGTACGTCCCCAAGCAGAAGCGGGTGTACGGCTACTTCGCGATGCCGGTCCTCGCCGGCGGTCGGCTGGTCGGCCGGGTGGACCCCGCGCGCGAGGGCCGCACGCTGGTCGCCCGGCAGGTCACGCTGGACGGCGCGAAGGCGGTCCCGTCGGTGGCCCAGGCGCTGCTGGAGGCGGCGAGCTGGGTGGACTGCACCAACGTCCGCGTGGAGCGGGTGGACGCCCCGGAACTGCGCGAGCCTCTCGTCCGGGAGCTGGCCCGTGCCCTGGGCTGATCCCCGGCTCGTCCGGCCCCGCTAGCGGATCTCGAGGATCTTCTCCCGCATCGCGTAGACCACGGCCTCCATCCTGGAGTGCAGCTGCAGCTTCTCCAGGATGTTGCGCACGTGGTTCTTCACGGTGTTCTCGGAGATGAAAAGCTCCTTGGCGATGTCCCGGTTGTTCATTCCGGTGGCGACGAGCTTGAGGACCTCCAGCTCCCGGTCGGTGAGCCTGGGCGCCGGCACCAGCCGGCGCTCGTCGGTCTTCTGGATCATCGACTTGAACTCGGTGAGGAGCTTCGACGCCATGGAGGGGCTGATCTGCGACTGCCCGTCGGCGACCGCGCGAATGGCGGTGGCCACCTCGTCCGTGGAGATCTCCTTGAGGAGGTAACCCGTGGCCCCCGCCTTGATCGCTTCGTAGAGATCGGCCTCTTCGTCGCTGATCGTCAGCATGATGATCTTGGCGCTGGGCGCCACCTCCTTGATGGAGGTGCATGCCTCGATGCCACCCCGCTTGGGCATCCGCACGTCCATCAGCACGATGTCGGGCAGCAGATCGGCCGCCTTGTCGACCGCTTCCGCGCCGTCCCCGGCCTCGCCGACGACCTGGATGTCCTCCTCGGCCGCCAGCACGATCTCCAGGCCGCGGCGGAAGAGGGCGTGGTCGTCCACGACGAGAACGCGGATCGGCTCCTTGTGTGCACGGCCCGTCTCCGGGCCCGTGCCGGCGACGCCGTCGTCGGCGTCCTCGTCCTGCGTCGGTCCGAAGCTGTCCGCCATGTTCCTCCCCCTGAAGGCTGTGGCCTGTGGTCCTGTGCCATCGCCAACCCAAGGCAACGACCCACCGGTTGAGCCGTTGTGGCCATGATTCCATGCCGGGACGACGGTCAGGTGACAGAGCGCGGCGCGAAGTGGTGGCACACCG
This sequence comes from Streptomyces sp. NPDC001796, assembly GCF_042892355.1. NCBI lineage: Bacteria > Bacillati > Actinomycetota > Actinomycetes > Kitasatosporales > Streptomycetaceae > Streptomyces > Streptomyces sp. NPDC001796. Next base: position 388,007 of record NZ_JBIAUC010000007.1, read on the forward strand.
GTGCCCCTGGGGGCGCATGGGCTCACCAGGGGCACCGAATTCAGCCGTGACCCGGCGGACTCAGCCGTGGAGCGTTCCGCCCGCGTCGGCCGCCTGCGCCTCGGCCACCATCTGGTCGGTGCTGAGGTGGATGACGCCGTAGTCGTAGGCGTGCCGCCGGTAGACGACGCTGGGTTGCTTGGTCTCGGAGTCGACGAACAGATAGAAGTCGTGCCCGACCAACTCCATTTCGTAGAGCGCCTGGTCGAGTGACATCGGAGACGCGACGTGGGTCTTCTCGCGGACGACGAGGGGGCCTTCGCCCTTCACCTCGAGCGATCCGATCTTCTTGGTCGGCACGGCGTCCGAATCTTCTTCCGGTACGAGGCCGCCGTTGCCGTTGAGCGTCGCGGCACCGGGGACGTGGTCGGGCACCTCGGCTGCCGTGAGCCTGCGGACCCCTCGGCGGGTGTGCCGCTTGTCGTGCTGCTTGCGCAGCCGGGCCTCCAGTTTCTCCGCCGCCAGGTCGAGTGCCGCGTACGGATCGCTTGCCGCTGCCTCCGCCCGGATCACCGGACCGCGAGAGCGCAGGGTGATCTCCACTCGCTCACAGCGGTCGGCCTGCCGCGGATTGGGCTCCTTGGACACCTCGACATCGAGGCTGATCACCTTGGCATCCAGCTTCTGGATCTTGTCCAGCTTCAGCTTCTCGGCCACGTGCTTCCGGAACCGCTCGGGCACCTCGGTCTTGCGGCCCTTGACGACGATGTCCACGCAGAACTCCGTTCCCGGATCGCTCCGCATTCCTGGCGGAGCATCTCCCTTGTGCACCAGGCCCCGGCGAGCGCCGGAACCTCGGACTCGGTGACGTCCACCTCCTCCTCCCCCGGGGGCGAGGTCTCCACCCCACCGCTACGGGTGATTGCAGAAAACCCGCAGCACGGCATTCGGACAAGGGAGGGACGGCCTGCGCCTTTTCCCTCTCAACCGAACATATCTCGCCCGGACGGATGTCGTCACCCTCTACTGCGGCGTACCTCCGTTCAGGTGAATTGACCTGCTCATTACCTGCAACGAAGCAAGTTCACGGTCAGTTCCGGTTTATCTCGAAGGACTCCGGCGAAGCGGCGACCACGGCCGCGCGGATCCCGTCCTGAAGGCCGTTCCCGGCGGCTGATCCCCACGGCCCTCGGGGCCGGTGCGCCGGTGCCGTCGTCTCCCTCGCTCTTCGTTCCCCCCTTGCTTCCCCTGCCACGCGCGCATACACCTCCGTGTCAGCACCGCCGACGTCCCCGAGCGCCGCCCGTACCGCGCGCGCCGCCTCCGCCAGCGAAGCGCCCGTCGTCATCAGGTCGTCGACGAGGACGATCCGCCCGCCGGCCAGCATCCGGGCGCTGCCGGCGGCCACCTCGAGGGCGCCCGCGAGATTGGTCAGCCGCTGCCGCGAGCCGAGCCCGGCCTGGTCTGCCACGGCCCGCCGCTGCCGCAGCACGGCCACCACCCTGGCCGCCGTCCCGGCCCGGCGCAGCTGTCCCGCCGCCGCGAGCGCGATCCGCCGCGTCGGATCATGCCCTCGCGCCCGCACGGCCCGCCGCGCGGAGGGGACGGGCACGAGCAGCACGGGCCCCGGACCGCCACCGGCGCGGGAGGCCACAGAGCCGTAGCAAGCCCTCACCGCGCCCGCCAGAGCCGTCCCCAGCGGTCCCGCGAGGGTGAGCGCGCCCCGTTCCTTGTGGGACAGGAGCGTGGCGCGGACCGCGCCCTCGTACGGCGCCGCCGCGTGCACCGGGGGCAGGCCTGCCGGCTCCGGCATCGGTCGCACCCGGCGCGGCGCGCTGCCGTGGAGAGCCGCACGGCACTCCGGGCAGAGCACCGCGCGCGGCCTGCCACAGCCTCCGCACTCGGCCGGCAGTACCAGATCGGTGAGGTCCTGCCACCACCTCCGCATGGCGACCACTGTGCCAACGCCCGCAGCAGCCTGCCACCCCTGTGGAAAACTCCCTGTGGACAACCGGGCGGCGGCCGTCGAACCACCGGCGGGGAGCCCTGCTCGGGGCTCGCGGCGTCACCCGGGGTAGACCGGCGCGGTGCCCTCCTTGACCACCTTCTGCCACTGGGCCCCGGACGACAGGCGCACGATCCCGTCCTCCGAGTGCGCCACCAGCGGGAGCCGCTCGTCCTCGGACGCCGCTATCTGCTTCACGCCCGTCAGCGAGGCGGGCGGGTTGCCCACCGGCGTCGAGCCGTCGACCTGCACGTACCGGATCTGCTGCACCCCGCCGGCCTCGCTGCCGACCACCACCAGCCGGCTGTCCCCGGCCCAGGACATGGCCGTGACCTCCTCCAACTGCGGAGTCACCGAGTGCAGTTCCAGGATCGACACAGCAGGCTGTCCGCCCCTCCCGCTGTCCCGCTCGATGCGCCCGATCTGCAGGGACGTCTTGCCGTTCTTCTCCACGATCAGCGCGATCCGAACACCGTCGGCCGCCACCCGCACCGCGTCGATCCGCCCGTCGAGGCCCGGTGTGCGGACCTCCACCGGCGTGCCCGCGCCCTGTTGCAGCATCACCAGCCGCGGGTGCTTCGGGTCACGGTCGGCCACCCACAGGTCGCCCCCGCCGTCCCAGCTGGGAGTCGTCAGCCGGTCGTTCTTCGACGCGCCGCCACTGATCAGCACCGCGTTCCCCAACGAGGCGCCCGACGCCAGCGAGCCCACGTACAGGTACTGCCCGTCGGCAGAGACACCGGCCGCGGTGTCCTCGTCCCGCGAGACGGCGGCCGCGCGCAGCGGCTTCTCACCCTCGCCCAACGGGCCCGGCACCGGTTCTGGCTGCTTGGAGCCGCTGCCGCCGGGCAGGCGCACCAGCCGCTGCCTGCCGTCGATGAAGTACTCGTACTCGGGTCGCCGGCCCGTGCCGTGCGAGGCGATGACCTCGGCCCGGTCCTCGTTGAGCGCGCACAGCTTCGTGCCGTTCGAGCCGCGCAGCTCCACCTGGCTCACGCCCGTGGGCGTCAGGTCCTGCAGGGTGAACAGCAGCTGCGCCGCCATCCTGTCGCACTGCGTCGCCCCGACCCGGTCGGCCTTGTCGTTGAGCGGCACCGTCAGCTTGTTCTGGTCATCGGGCGACAGGGAGGTGACGTCCTTCCGCAGTGCCGTGCCCGAGGGGAAGCTCGACGTCGCCACGGGGTCCAGCCAGCGCGTGGGGCCCTTCAGTAGTGCGCGGACCGTCGACGTCACCGGGTCCACCTTGCTGCGCACGTACACCGGGTCCGCGACGGTACTCAGCCGTCCGCCCTCCCCGGCGGGCACGTTCGCGGCGTAGTAGTACTTGTTGACCGACACATAGTTGCGCTGGAAGTCGGACCTGCCCATCACCACGCCCTGCGGCAGCGCGTCGATGCGCCACTGTTCGGTCTTCTTCACCAGCGTCAGGTGCACCGTGGCGCTGTACGTCCCCGAGTCCGGCGTGTAGGCGTGCTGCTCGTCCACCATGGCGAGCTTGGTGCCGGTCAGCGTGTACGCGTAGTCGTCCCCGGCCTCCCGGCTCCTGGTGTGGTCGGGCACCGTGTTCGGCCCGTCGGAGAGCACCGTGGTGGACGCGTCGGGGTCCCACCCGCGCGACGCGGCGGCCGTCAGGTACTTGCGTGCCGTCTCGTACTGCGGGTCGTCGCTGGTCAGCGCCTCCAGGAAGCCCTGCACGATCTCCGCCGGCCCGGCGTTCTCACGCGGGGGCATGGCGAAGACGCGGACCTGCGCGTCCTGCCGGGGCGTCGACTCGACTCCCCGCAGATCCCCGCTGTCCGGCATCGAGGCGCACCCAGCCAGCAGTACGGCAGCACAGCCGGCGTACACCCCCCTGAGCAGCGCACGCCGCCGGCCGCCCCCCTCAGCGCCCACGAAACGCCTCCCCTTGCTCACGCTCGTCGGGTCCACCGCCGCCCCTCGGCGGCTCCTGTGCTCTGTCGTCCGGGCGTCGCGAGCCCCCGGCGGGCCGTGGCACCACGCGCGCCCCGTTGCCGGGCATCGCCGTCGGGTCCGCGGTCGGCGCCACGGCCGGCCGCGCCACGATCGGGTCACGTGCCCCGGCCTTCTCACCGGTCGACTGCGCCGGCACCGTGGCACGCTTGCCGGAGCCTCCCTGCGGCAGTCCGGCGTCGCTGAGCCCGCGATTGCGCCGTGAGTCCAGCGGTTCCAGGGGTATCGGAGAGCCCCGCAGCGGCTCGTCCGCGGTCCGCGGCAGGGTCAGCCTGAACTGCGACCCCCCTCCCGGCTCGCCCCACGCCTGCAGCCAGCCGCCGTGCAGCCGCGCGTCCTCCAGAGCGATGGACAGCCCCAGGCCCGTACCGCCGGTGGTACGCGCGCGCGCCGGGTCCGCCCGCCAGAAGCGGCTGAACACCCGGGTCGCCTCCCCGGGCTTGAGCCCCACGCCGTAGTCGCGCACCGCGATCGCGACCGCGCCGCCCGCCGCGGCGAGCTTGACGATGACGTCCTTGCCCTCGCCGTGCTCGACCGCGTTCACGACCAGGTTGCGCAGCACCCGCTCGACACGCCGGGCGTCCGCCTCGGCCACGACGGGCTGCTGGTCGCCGACGACTCGGATCTGCGTGCCCTTGCGCTCGGCGAGCGGCTCGGCCCCGCTCACCACCCGGCGCACGACGTCCCGCAGATCGATCGGCTCGGCCTCCAGCGCCGCCGCACCCGCGTCGAACCGGCTGATCTCGAGCAGGTCCGCGAGCAGCGACTCGAACCGGTCCAGCTGGTCGGCGAGCAGCTCCGCCGACCGCGCGGTCACCGGGTCGAAGTCGACGCGCGCCTCGTGGATGACGTCGGCCGCCATCCGCACGGTCGTCAGCGGCGTCCTCAGCTCGTGCGACACGTCCGAGACGAACCGCCGCTGCATCCGCGACAGGTCCTCCAGCTGCTGGATCTTCAGCTGCAGGTTCTGCGCCATCTTGTTGAAGGCCTCGCCCAGGCGCGCGATGTCGTCCTCGCCGGTGACCTTCATCCGCTCCTGCAGGCGCCCGGCGGACAGCCGTTCGGCGATGCCCGCGGCCATCCGCACGGGGGTGACGACCTGGCGCACCACGAGCCAGGCGATGGCGCCGAGCAGTACGACGACGAAGAGCCCCGCGGTGGCGAGCGTCCCCTTGACCAGGCTGAGGGACTTCTCCTCCTGGGTGAGCGGGAAGAGGTAGTACAGCTGGTACGGGTCGCCGTTGGGGTCGTTGATCTGCTTGCCGATGATCAGCGCGGGCTGGGTGGCCCGGTCGCTGTCGGTGTAGACGATGCGGGTGTAGCTCTGGGCCACGCCCATGCCGGCGTCGACGCGCTTGCGCAGGTCCTCCGGCACGCTCTGGCTCGGATCCACCCCGCCCGACGCGCGCGGACCGAGGCCGCGGTTCTCGTTGTCCGCGGCGGTGGTGCTGAGCGTGACCACGTCGAAGGCACCCTGACCACCGCTGGAAAGGGACTCGACGAGGTCGCTCATCCACCCGCTGACGTTCTGCACCGGATTGTTGCCCGTGCCGGAGTTGTCGTTGCCGTCACTCGCGCTGGCGGCGCTGTCGGCCCTCTGCCCGGCGACGGTGAACCCGCCGACGGCCTGGCTCTGCGACGCCTTCACCTTGGCGTCCAGCAGACCGTTGCGGACCTGCCCGATGACGACGAAGCCCAGCAGCAGCACCACGCCGAGCGACATCAGCAGGGTCGTGACGACGATCCGCAGCTGGATGTTGCGCCGCCACAGCCGCATCATCGGCAGCAGCGGGCGGCGCACCCAGCGCATGACGAGCCGGAGGACCGGGCTGCCGTGGACTCCGCCCTGAAGCAGCCCGCCCTCGAAGAACCGTTCCCACCCGGAGCGCGTCGTCCGCCGACCGACAGGCCGCCCCGGATGGGCTCCGGGCCGGCCGGGCGCCGGAGCGGCACTGTCCTGGGTCATGGTCAGCTCGGCCCGGCCTTGTAGCCGACGCCACGGACGGTCACCACGATCTCCGGCTTCTCCGGGTCCTTCTCGACCTTCGAGCGCAGCCGCTGGACGTGCACGTTCACCAGGCGGGTGTCCGCCGCGTGGCGGTAGCCCCACACCTGCTCCAGCAGGACCTCGCGGGTGAACACCTGCCACGGCTTGCGCGCCAGCGCCACCAGCAGGTCGAACTCCAGCGGGGTCAGCGCGATCGACTGCCCGTCGCGCTTCACCGAGTGACCGGCCACGTCGATGACGAGGTCACCGATCGCGAGCTGCTCCGGCGCAGGCTCCTCCGACCTGCGAAGCCGCGCCCGGATGCGCGCCACCAGCTCCTTCGGTTTGAAGGGCTTCACGATGTAGTCGTCCGCGCCGGACTCGAGGCCCACCACCACGTCCACGGTGTCGCTCTTGGCGGTCAGCATCACGATCGGCACCCCGGACTCCGCCCTGATCAGACGGCACACCTCGATGCCGTCCCGACCCGGCAGCATCAGGTCGAGGAGCACCAGGTCGGGCTTGGTCTCACGGAAGGCGGCCAGCGCCTTGTCACCGTCGGCTACGAAAGACGGCTCAAAACCTTCACCACGCAGCACGATGCCGAGCATCTCGGCCAGTGCGGTGTCGTCGTCGACGACAAGGACTCGTCCCTTCATGGACCACATCATCCCATTAACTAAATCGTTACCTGGCGTGACCTGTCACACAGCGCAGCGAGTGCATCGGCCGTCACAGGCGACGCGACGCCTTCCTCGGTGACGATCGCCGTCACCAGTTCCGGAGGCGTCACGTCGAACGCCGGGTTGTACGCCTGGGTCCCGAGGGGTGCCACAGGTATCCCGCCTCCCGCTTCCGCTCCAGCCACCTGCACCTGAGGTGCGGTGAACTCCGTCACCTCGTGCCCGGGCCGCTGCTCCACGTCGATGGACGCACCGTCCGGTGTCTCCGGATCCACCGTCGTCACCGGCGCCACCACGATGACCGGCACGTGGTGGTACCGGGCCAGCACAGCGAGCGGGTAGCTCCCCACCTTGTTCGCGACCGAGCCGTCGGCCGCGATCCGGTCCGCTCCGATGAGTACCGCGTCCACCTCGCCCGCGGCGAACAGCGAGCCCGCCGCATTGTCCGTGAGCAAGGTGTACGCCATCCCGTTGCGGGCCGCCTCGTACGCCGTCAGTCGAGCACCTTGCAGCAACGGACGCGTCTCGTCCACCCACAGCCTGCGCAGCCGCCCCGCCCGGTGTGCGGCCAGCGCCACCGCGAACGCCGTGCCCTCCCCGCCGGACACCAGCGCACCCGTGTTGCAGTGCGTGAGCAGCCGGTGCCCGCCGCCCGGGAGAAGCTCGTCCAGCAGCGCCAGGCCGTGCCGCGCCATCCGCGTGCTGGCCTCGGCGTCCTCACGGTGCAGCGCCCGCGCCGCGGCGAGTGCCGCCTCCGCGGCCTGCCGCAGGTCACCGCCGTCGGCGAGCGCGGCCCGGTACGCGGCCTGGGCCCGTCGCACGCCGACGGCGAGGTTCACCGCGGTGGGCCGGGCGCCCGCGAGCGCGGCGGCGGCCTCGTCCACGTCGAAACCGCGCGCGGCGGCGAGCGCCACCCCGTACGCCCCGGCGATCCCGAGCACCGGTGCCCCGCGTACGGCGAGCGTACGGATCGCGTCCACGAGCGCGGGCGCGTCCGTGCACACGAGCTCCACCTCCTCGGCCGGCAGCCTTCTCTGGTCGAGAAGCGCCACAACCGGGCCTTCGGGCGGCTCCTCCCAGCGGATCGCCGGTATCGCAGCCGCCCCGTTTTCCTCGCCGGATCGCGCGTACTGATCAGCCATGCGGTCAGTCTGCCCCGTACACCGCCGACTATTGAAGGCATGCTGCGTGCACCACCCCCGGTTCCCCGGCGGACACAGCGTGGCACGATGGCTGCCAACCCGCCGCCGCGACCGCGGTCGGGCACCGTGAAGGAGCGACGATGAACGACACTCCGGGCTGGGCCTCGCCCGGATCTTCCCCCTCCGACGGGCGGCAGCCGGACGCCTCCGGCGCGCAGACCCCGGAGCAGCCCTCGGACCAGAGCGGTACCGATCAGCCGCAGCCGTCGAGCAAGTGGTCCAAGGCGCAGCCCCCACCCGGACAGTGGACCGCTCCTCAGCCTCAAGGCCCCGGCCAGGCCCCGCCACCGCCTCCGCCCGGCCCGGGCTGGGGCGCCCGCCCTCCCGCCGCTCCCGGCGGCCACCCAGGCCCCGGCGGCGGCTGGGGCGCCCCGCAACAGGGGTTCGGCGGTTACGGAAGCTGGGGCGGCTCCTGGGGTCCGCCGCCCGCGGCCAAGCCCGGTGTCATCCCGCTGCGCCCGCTCGGCGTCGGCGAGATCCTCGACGGCGCGGTCTCCACCATGCGCACCTACTGGCGCACGGTCCTCGGAATCTCGCTGACCGTCGCGGTCGTCACGGAGACCGTGGTCATCCTGCTTCAGGGCCTCGTCCTGAACGACACCACCGACACCAACACCCTCAAGGACCCCAGCGCCTCCATGAGCGAGGTGAGCCGCGCACTGGGCGACGCGCTGCTGGGCTCCGCCGTGGTCCTGCTGCTGGTGCTGCTCGGCACCATCATCGCCACGGCCCTTCTCACGGCCGTCACCAGCAGGGCGGTGCTCGGCAGGCCGGTGACCGCGGCCGAGGCCTGGCGCGACGCCCGCCCGCAGCTCGCCCGGCTCGGCGGGCTCACGATCCTGCTGCCGCTCATGGCCTTGGCGATCGTCGCCGTGGGCACGCTGCCCGGCATCCTCATCGTCTGGTCGGGGTCCACCGCGGCGGGCGTGTCGCTGGCCGTCCTCGGCGGCCTCGGCGCCGGCCTGGTCGCCCTGTGGATCATGATCCGTTTCTCGCTCGCCTCGCCCGCGCTGATGCTGGAGAAGCAGAGCATCCGCAAGGCGATGGGCCGCTCCGTGAAGCTGGTGCGCGGCTCGTGGTGGCGGGTCTTCGGCATCCAGTTGCTCGCCCAGCTCATCGCGAGCATCGTGGCGTCCATCGTCGTGATCCCCTTCGCCTTCCTCGCCGGGGTGTTCAGCGGCGACGGCCTCGGCAGCCTCATGGGCGGCTCCACCGGCAGCCCCGGCTGGACGTTCCTCATCATCAACGGGCTCGGCTCGGTGATCGGACGCATGATCACGTTCCCGATCACCGCGGGCGTCACCGTGCTGCTCTACATCGACCAGCGCATCCGCCGCGAGGCCCTCGACCTCGAGCTGGCCCGCGCCGCCGGCGTGCAGGACTACGGCTCCCACGTCCCCGGCACCACTGCGGGGAGCTGACGGGGTGAGACTGACGGGGGGAACACTGAGAGCCGCACCTGTGCTGTGGCGCTCGGGCGACGGACCACCGGTGACGATCCCGCGCGACCCCGCGCGGGAGGCGGCCCGGCGTGAGCTGTCCAAACGGATGTACCACCAGAACGACCCCAGCCTGCTGCGGCGTGCCCTGAACGCCTTCTGGGACTGGCTGGACCGGCTCTTCGCCGAGGCCTCCACCGCGACGCCCGGCGGCCCCGTCGGCCTCCTCGTCATCGTGGTGGTGGTCCTTGCGCTCGCCGCGGCCCTGTGGTGGCGCCTGGGCACGCCGCGCCGCATGCCCACCTCGTCCGCGACACTCTTCGACGACCGCCCCCGCAGCGCCGCCGAACACCGCTCGGCCGCCGAGGCGCACGCCGCCCAGGGCCACTGGAACCAGGCCGTCCAGGAACGCATGCGCGCCGTCGTCCGCTCCCTGGAGGAACGCGCCCTGCTCGACATCCGCCCAGGGCGCACCGCCGACGAGGCGGCATCCGAGGCCGGCCGCGTCCTTCCCGACCACGCGGACCGCCTGCGCGTCGCCGCCCGGGACTTCGACGACGTCGCATACGGCGGTCGGGCCGCGGGCGAAGGAACGTACCGCCGGCTCGCCGTCCTCGACGACGACCTGGAACGCGCCAAGCCCCACCTCACCGGCAACGCCCCCAGCGCGGCCCACGACACCCGCCAGGGAGCCGCCGGATGACCGCCGAGGCCGCAGTAGCATCCACGTCGGCCTCGCCCACCGTGCGCCAGGTGTGGACCCGGGCACGCGGTGTGCTCCTCGCCGTCCTGATCCTGCTGATCGGTGCCGTCGTGATCGCCGTGATCCGATCCGGGGACCGGCACGGCCGCCTCGACCCTCGCTCCGCCGACCCCTCCGGCAGCCACGCCGTCGCCCGGCTGCTCGCCGACCGGGGCGTGTCCACGCGCGTGGTCACCTCCCTCGCCGAAGCGCGCGACGCTGTCGGCACCGACACCACCCTTCTGGTCGCCGCACCCGAGCAGTTGACGCACCGCCAACAGAGCTTGCTGCACCAGGCGACGCAGAACTCCGGCGGCCGGACGATCCTCGTCGCTCCGGAGACGTCCACCGGCACGCTGGCTCCCGGCGTCTCCGCCGACCCCGCAGTCAGCCTCGAATCGGCACTGGCGCCCGTCTGTGAGCTGCCCGAGGCCCGGCGAGCGGGCACCGCCGACACGGGCGGGATCCGCTACCGCGCGAGCGATGCCCGCGCGGACTGGTGCTACCCCAGCGAGGGCCTGCCCACCCTCGTGCGCATCCCGGCTGCGTCCGGGGCCGGCGACACCGTCGTCCTCGGCGCGCCCGACATCCTCTACAACAACCGCATCGGCGAGCAGGGCAACGCCTCGCTCGCCCTGCAACTGCTCGGCTCGCGCTCCCACTTGGTCTGGTACCTCCCCTCGCTCTCCGACACCTCGGCCACCGACTCGGGCGGCCAGAGCTTCCTCGACCTGCTCCCCTCGGGCTGGCTGTGGGGCACGCTCCAGCTCTTCATCGCCGCAGCCCTGGCCGCCCTGTGGCGGGCACGCCGATTCGGCCCGCTCGTCCCCGAAAAACTCCCCGTCGCGATCCGCGCCTCCGAAACCGTCGAAGGCCGCGCCCGCCTCTACCGCAAAACCGACGCACGTGACCGCGCGGCCGCCGCTCTGCGCTCCACCACGCGCACCCGTCTCGCCCCCCTGGTAGGCATCCCCCTCGCTCAGGCGCACACGCCCGAGGCCCTGCTCCCCGCGCTGTCCGCCCATCTGCACGGCGACGGACAGTCCCTGCACTCCCTCCTCTTCGGCCCGCCGCCCGGCGACGACGCGGCCCTGATCGCCCTCGCCGACCAACTCGACGCCCTCGAAAGAGAGGTACGCCGTCCATGATGGACCCGACCACTGACAACGCCGGGATCGCCGGGGATCCGGGCGCAGCCCGCGCCTCCCTGGAGGCCCTGCGCGCTGAGATCGCCAAGGCCGTGGTCGGCCAGGACCCCGCCGTGACCGGCCTCGTCGTCGCCCTGCTGTGCCGTGGACACGTCCTGCTGGAAGGGGTCCCCGGCGTCGCCAAGACACTGCTGGTCCGCGCCCTGGCGTCAGCCCTGGAACTCGACACCAAGCGCGTGCAGTTCACACCGGACCTGATGCCGAGCGACGTCACGGGCTCGCTCGTCTACGACGCCCGCACCGCCGAGTTCTCCTTCCAGCCGGGCCCGGTCTTCACCAACCTCCTCCTCGCGGACGAGATCAACCGCACCCCGCCCAAGACCCAGTCGTCCCTCCTCGAAGCCATGGAGGAGCGCCAGGTCACGGTCGACGGCACCCCGCGTCCGCTCCCCGAGCCGTTCCTGGTCGCCGCGACGCAGAACCCGGTCGAGTACGAGGGCACGTACCCACTCCCCGAGGCCCAACTGGACCGCTTCCTGCTCAAACTGACGATCCCTCTGCCGTCCCGCCAGGACGAGATCGACGTCCTCACCCGCCACGCCGCGGGCTTCAACCCGCGCGACCTGCGCGCCGCCGGCGTACGCCCCGTGGCGAGCGCCAAGGAACTCGAGGCGGCACGTGCCGCCGTCGCCAAGACGACCGTTTCCCCCGAGATCACCGCCTACGTCGTGGACATCTGCCGAGCCACCCGCGAATCCCCGTCCCTCACGCTCGGCGTGTCGCCTCGCGGTGCCACGGCCCTGCTCGCCACATCCCGAGCCTGGGCCTGGCTGACGGGCCGTGACTACGTCATCCCCGACGACGTGAAGGCACTCGCCCTCCCGACACTCCGCCACCGGGTCCAGTTGCGTCCCGAGGCGGAGATGGAAGGAGTGACCACCGACTCGGTCATCAACGCGATCCTCGCCCACGTCCCCGTCCCGCGCTGATGGCCTTCACCGGACGCGCCGCGCTCCTCGCGGCACTCGGCACCCTCCCGGTCGGCATCTGGGACCCCAGTTGGACAGGCATTCTCGCCGTCAACGGCTCACTCGCACTGGCGTGCGCCTGCGACTTCGCACTGGCCGCACCGGTACGCCGACTGGGCCTTACCCGTTCCGGTGACGCCTCCGTACGCCTCGGCGAAACGGCCGACGTGACGCTCACGGTCACCAACCCGTCAGGACGGCCGCTGCGCGCCCAGGTACGCGACGCCTGGCCGCCCAGCAGCTGGCAGCCCGGCACCGAAGTGGCCGCGTCCCGCCACAGTCTGACGGTCCCTCCGGGCGAGCGCCGCCGTGTGACGACCCGTCTGAGGCCCACTCGCCGAGGCGACCGCCGAGCCGACCGCGTCACGATCCGTTCGTACGGGCCACTCGGCCTCTTCTCCCGCCAAGGCACGCACAAAGTCCCCTGGACGGTCCGGGTTCTGCCGCCCTTCACCAGCCGCAAGCACCTTCCCGCCAAACTGGCCCGCCTGCGGGAACTCGACGGCCGCACCAGCGTGCTGACGCGCGGCCAGGGCACGGAGTTCGACAGTCTGCGCGAATACGTCCCCGGGGACGACACCCGCTCCATCGACTGGCGCGCCACGGCACGGCAGAACTCGGTCGCGGTGCGCACGTGGCGGCCCGAACGCGATCGTCACATCCTGCTGGTCCTGGACACGGGCCGTACCTCCGCCGGCCGGGTCGGCGACGCGCCGCGGCTGGACGCCTCCATGGACGCGGCGCTGCTGCTGGGCGCGCTGGCGACCCGTGCGGGCGACCGCGTGGATCTGCTCGCCTACGATCGCCGGGTACGCGCTCTGGTCCAGGGACGAGCCGCCGGCGATGTCCTGCCGTCGCTGGTCAACGCCATGGCGATGCTGGAGCCAGAACTCGTGGAAACGGACGCGCGCGGTCTTACGGCCACCGCACTACGAACGGCGCCCCGGCGCTCGTTGATCGTCCTGCTGACCACACTGGACACGGCTCCCATCGAGGAGGGACTCCTTCCAGTACTGCCGCAGCTCACCCAGCGCCATACGGTGCTGCTGGCGTCGGTGGCCGACCCGCACATCGCCCGGATGGCGACGGCGCGAGGCAGCACAGAGGCGGTGTACGAGGCCGCTGCGGCGGCTCAGGCACATTCGGAACGGACGCGCATGGCCGAGCAGCTGCGGCGTCACGGGGTGACGGTCGTGGACGCGACGCCGGAGGATTTGGCCCCGGCCTTGGCGGACGCGTATTTGGCACTGAAGGCGGCGGGGCGGCTCTGATTCCAGGGGCATGAGGCGGCCTTCAACGCCTCTTCCCCTTTTTCCTCGTCCTGCCTTTGCCTTTAACGCAGAAAACCCCCGCGCTGAATAGCACGGGGGTTTTCTCACAAATTGTTCGGCGGTGTCCTACTCTCCCACAGGGTCCCCCCTGCAGTACCATCGGCGCTGTAAGGCTTAGCTTCCGGGTTCGGAATGTAACCGGGC
>NZ_JBIAUC010000008.1:0-360552 GCF_042892355.1 Streptomyces sp. NPDC001796
CGGGCCGACGGGCCATTTTCGGGCGACTTCGCGCACGGCTCGAAGGTGTCCGGATGTCACTCAGAGTGCCACGTCACAGAACCTGAGCCAGAACCGGTTGTCCCTTTCATCTCTCGGTTCTCCGGAGGCTGACATGGACCAAGACCGAACGGGTCAGGAGAGGTGGCCGCGATGAGCCACAGCACATCGCCCGTCTTTCACGGCCGGCCCGACCGTCCTGTGGCAGCCACCGCACCGCGTCAGTCCTGGCGGCGGGCCGCGCTCATCCTTCTCGCGATGGGTCTGGACGCCGCTGCCGCGGTGATGCTGGTGAGTCAGCACCTTCCACAGGCTGTGATCGGCGTGCTGCTGGCCGGTCTGGGCTGGCTCACCACGCGGCGCGTCGCGGCCTGGTATCCCGCGCCTTCGCCCGTCGTCGCCGAGGAAGCCGCCCGCCGATGAGCCCGACGACACAGGACCCGGCGCAGACCGACCCCTGCGAGGACGTCTCGAGACCGGTGCGCCCGGCCCTAGCGGGCCGGGACGGCCGGGATGCCCTCCTCGAGCGGCGCCGACGGCACACGCTCGAGTTGCTCGCGGTGTCGGCGCTGGGACTGATTCCCTGGACGGTGATACTGGGAGTGACCCTGCCGTCCGACTACCGTGTCCACGCGTGGCGCACGACCTGGGTCGGCTTCGACATACTGCTCCTGACGGCACTCGGGGCGACAGCGGTCCTGGGAATGCGCCGCCACCGGGCCGTGGTGCTGCCCGCCCTGGCGACCGCCGTCCTCCTGGTGTGCGACGCATGGTTCGATGTCTCGCTCGCCCTGGGCACGTCCGCGGTATGGCTGTCCGCCGGGCTCGCCCTCTTCGTCGAACTCCCGATGGCCGCCTTCCTCTTCCACCGCGTACGACTGCTGCTGCGGTCGCAGTGGACGCCGCAGCCACCGGCGATCACCGCCCCGGACACAGTGGAGACAGACCGCCGAGTCAGGTGAGCCGCCGGCGAGGCTGCGTGGTCAGCGGGCGGTGCCGAAGTCCTGCGTCCAGTAGGAGCCGGGCTGGGCGAGGCCTACGCCGATCTCCTTGAATCCGCAGTCGAGGATGTTCCGCTTGTGTCCGGGGCTGGCCATCCAGGCCGCCATGACACTCTCGGGGGTGCTGTAACCGTAGGCGATGTTCTCGCCGTACGAGCTCCAGGAGTATCCGGCGCTGGTGATCCGGTCACCCGGGGACGAGCCGTCGGAGCCGGTGTGGGACATGTTCTTGTGGGCGGCCATGTCGGCACTGTGTGCCTGAGCGGCCTTCGTCAGCTTCGAGTTGACGGTCAGCGGTGCACAACCCGCCTTTGCGCGCTCACTGTTGACGAGCGCGACGACGCGTGCCGTGGCAGAGGCGGGCGCGCTGGACGCCGGGGCGGTCGAAGCCGTGGGCGGGGCGGTGGGGGTGGTGGTCGCCGAAGGGCTCGCCTTGGGCTGGGGCGCCGGACTTCCGGTCGCCTTCGCCCAGTGCCATTTCGCGGCATTGCCGGAGCTGTTGCGCCAGTGATGGTGCGAACGGTGCCTGTCCGGCCGTCCGTTGTACGAGTCGGTGCAGGCCATGGCGACGGACGGGACGCCCACCGCGGCGACGGCGACGGCGGCTATGACTGCCTTTCGGTGGTGCAATGTCCTGCGGTGCTTGCTCACGCGACCGTCCTCACTTGGTATTGGCATCGCTTCTCGCAGCACCCCGGCATTTGCTGCGCATGACAATTCCACGTGCGGAGACCACGCGGTGTGCGCTGTGCAACGCCAACCCCGGCCACCTGCACGGGATCCAGCGCGGAAGATGCCGGGAAGCCCTGCGGCCCGGTCATTCTCGGAAGGCGGAGCAACAAGGGCAATGAGCGCCCAGTACTAGGCTTTCTCGTAGGAAAACGCGACTCTTGCCAGGCATCGGGGGGCACGCTAAATCCCGCTCAGCGCATTCCCGGGTTCTCCGTGACGCCGCCAAAGGAGCGGGAAATGAAGGAAAAAGCCGCGGCGGATGAATGATCGATAAACCGGCACAGCCTCGGTGAGGAATGTCCGCTTGGCGGCACCTGAACACCAAATGAGAAGGAGGCGGGGAGCTACTAGGCATCGCCGTACGACAGAGGTCGACCATGACAAGAGTCACACCGACGGCTTCAGGGCGACCGGAATCCCCGCCTCGTCCTCCGCCCGTTGACCGGTGGGCTACGGGGTGAACCGGACGGGAAGGCTCCGCGGACCGCGGATCATCATTCCCGGGCGCCAGGTGATCGCCGCCGGGTGGACGTCCAGGGCCAGGTCGGCGCAGCGTTCCAGCAGCGTCCTGATGGCGATGCGTGCCTCCAGGCGGGCCAGCGGCGCCCCCAGGCAGTAGTGGATGCCATGGCCGAACGCCACATGGCCGCGGGCGTCACGGGAGATGTCGAAGCTGTCGGGTGAGGGGAAGCGCGCGGGGTCACGGTCGGCGTCGGCCAGGGCGACGAGGACGAGTTCGCCGCCTCCGGGGATGACGGTGTCGCCGATCGCCACCGGCTCGGTGGTGAAGCGGTACGTGGGGCTCTCCACCGGGCCGTCGTAGCGCAACATCTCCTCGACCGCGGTGTCGATGAGGGAGAGGTCGGCGCGCAGGGCCGCCAGCTGCTCGGGATGCGTGAGGAGGGCGAGGACGCCGTTGGAGATCAGGTTCACGGTCGTCTCATGGCCTGCGACGAGCAGGAGCCAGGCCATGCCGAGAAGCTCCTCGGGGGACAGCCTGTCGCCGTCCTCGTCCGAGCCGTGGATCAGCGCGCTCATGAGGTCGTCGCCGGGCCGGTGCCGCTTGCCGTCCACCAACTCGGCCAGGTAGCGCGCCATCGAGGTCGCCGCAGCTGTTCGCTCTTCGGGGTCGATGGCGCCGAGCGCGTCGTTCGACCACCTCCTGAAGGAGTCGCGGTCCAGGTCCGGAACGCCGAGGAGTTCGCAGATCACGGAGATGGGCAGCGGGAAGGACAGTGCCTCGACGAGGTCGGCGCGTCCGTCGGTGGCGGCGACCATCCGGTCCAGGAGCACGTCCGTGGTCTTCTGGATGCGCGGCGCGAGTTCCTCCACCCGGCGCGCGGTGAACTGCCGGGCGACCAGTTTGCGCAGCCGGGTGTGGTCCGGCGGATCGGCCCTGAGCATGTGGGGCCCGGACGAGACGGCCCCCAGCGGCAGAGAGGGGGACGCTTTGCTCCAGTCCTTGGAGAGCCGGGAGTCCGCCAGCGCGGCGCGTCCGGCCTCGTATCCGACGACGAGCCAGGCCTCCGCGCCCCCTTCCGGCATCCGGATGCGGTGCACCGGGCCCTGGGCCCGTAAGCGGGCGTAGACGGAGTAGGGGTCGCGGGTGAAGGACTCGCCGAGCGCGGCGAGGTCAATGATGCTCATCGAGGTACCACCTCACTGGCAGGGACGGATGTCCGGCCGGGCAACGCCACGGGAAGGCACCCGGGGGCGACGTGCCGGTTGGCAAGCCACCGGCGTCCGCCGACGCGCGGAACGGCGAGTGCGAGGAGTGGCCGACGGGACGCCAGGACCCGGACCCCGGTCCGCGCCGGGCATCGCCTCATCGTGCTTCCGGTCATCGTCCGCTCCCCCTCGGATCAACCCCCGACCGCCCGCCGACTGTAACCGGTACGGCCGACGGACGGACCCGCTTTCGGCGAAGGCCACAGGGCGCAATCGCCCCGGAACGGCTCGTCCACGGTCAGGACGCGCTGCCCGGCCGCGCCGCTTCCGCCAGGCTCGGCTGCAGGCGGCGCGCGGCGTCGAGATGGTCGGCGGTCCAGATGATCCGGACGGCCGTGTCCGTGGCCCGCCCGTGCTCGTCGCTGAGGTCGCGGCGCAGGGAATCCACCAACTGAGCTTCGGCCGTCGGGTTGCGCGGCAGCGGATCGCGGACGGAGCCGTCCCGCCCCAGACCGGCGGCCAGGTCCCGGTACCAGCCGGAGACCCGTCCGGCGGCGCTCAGGAGAACGAGGCGGGCCTGCGCCCGATCGGCTTCGCCGTGCGGTTGCGCGGCGCGCTGCCAGAGCCCCAGAACGGCGTCCGCCGCAAGGCGCAGTCCGACGATGCCGGTGACCAGGGTGGTCATGTCCGCGAGCGGCATCGGCTTCTGCCCGCGTTCGGCGAGGTAGGTGCGGAAGGCGTCGTCGAGCCGTCGCGCCGCGGCGGCGGCCTCACGAGCCTCCTGCAACGCGAGCCCCGCCGATGGGGCACCGCCGCCGCAGCGGCCGACGGCGTACTCCACGGCGCCCGCCAGATAACGGGCGCTGTCCGTGTACGCCTCGGCCAGGGCCCGCTCCACGGCCGCGGCGGCGCCGCGTGGCCAGAAGAACAGGCCGACAAGCACGCTCACGGCACAGCCGATCGCGATGTCCTCGATCCGCAGCAGCACGATGTGCCAGTCGGGGTTCTGGCCGATGTTGAACAGGATGGCGAGGGTGATGGTGAAGGACGCCTGACCGGCGGCGAACGAGATGACCGCAGGGGTGATGCCGGCCAGGAGGACGGCGAGGGGAAGCAAGAACCACAGGACCGTGCCGTGGTGTCCGATGAGCTGGAGCAGTCCGGCCCCGACGATCGACCCCGCGATCGTGCCGCCGACGGCGCGGAGGGCGTTCTGACCGGTGTTGAGGGCGTTGGAACGCAGTACCGACAGGGTGCCCAGCAGCACCCAGAAGGAGTGCTGGGCATTGATCAGGTCCGCCAGGGCGACCGCGATGCCCAGGCCGACCGCGCCCCGCAGGCTGTTGTGCAACCAGACGGACTGCGGCTGAAGGTGCGCGGCGGCCCGCTCGCGCGCCGCGGCAAGCGGTCTGGCCACGGCGCCGGGCTCGCGGCCGAGCAGACGCTCGGGCCAGCTGCGCCGCTCGGCGGCCGAGGCCAGGTCGACGTTGCCGGCGATCTGGAGCGTCGCGAAGCCGAGCTCCTGCGCGCGGAAGGACAGGTCCAGAGCGCCGATGACAGGGTGCACCTGTGCGGGTGTACCGGCTCCCGAGTGTTGGACGGGCAGTCGTGATGTGGCGTTGCGCTCCATCCGGGCCATGGCCGCTCGCAGGTCGCCGACCGCGGCGCGCAGCCCGCCCGGAGCGTTGCGCGGGGCGTCGAGCAGGTCGGCCGCTTCGTCCAGCACCGCGGCGGCGGCACGACGTACGGCATGGGCGTCGGCGTCGCAGGCCGGGCGGTCGTCGAGCGGGGGTGCGCTGTCGGCCAGGATGCTGCTGAGCCAGGTCAGTTCGTCGACCAGGCGAACGACGGCCCGGGAGCCGGCGGACAGGCCCGTGGGCCGGTAGGGGGTGGCGTCGAAGACACCGCGCAGGTCGGCCGCCGCGGTCGCGGCCTCGTCGGCGATCGCCCGGCACTTCGTGCCGCTGGGCGTGCCGGGGCCGCCGGCCAGCAGAGAGGCGTCGGTGCGCAGTTGCGCCGCCGCCGCACGGCACACGCGGGCCGCCGGCGCGCTGAGCGGGTCAGTGGTGGAGCGGGGCCACAGAAGACAGATCGCGATCATGGCGGCGGCCGCTGCCAGACCCACTCCGGCGAACCTGGCGGGCAGCTGCGGCAGCGGCACCGGGGAGGTCACCGGGAGGACGAAGGCCAGCAACAGGGCGGTCGACGTGCCGGCGAGAACGGAACTGACCACTCCGGCGAACAGGACCAGGAAACCGATCACCACCATCGCGGTCACCGCGAGCCAGATCCGGTGCGCCACAAGCGTGCCCAGGCAGACGAGTACCGCCCAGGCCACCGCAAGACCCAGATGCGCCCGTAGTCGCTGCACCATCGGGCCGGTGTAATCCACCAGCAGCAGCATCGAGAACGAGCCGAAGGCGGCGAAGGCAGCCATCGTCGGCGACCCGATCACCTGGCTGCACAGAGCGAACAGTGCGGGCATGACGATCGCGGTGCGCCCGGCGCGGCGGGTCGCGGCCAGGTCGGGATCGCGGGCGCGCAGCCACGCTGCGGCCGGAGGGAACCGGCTTCGGCCAGGTGTACGCACGTGCCCACGCACCTCCCCTCGACGGGGTGTCCGTCCGCCTCAAGGGTGACGGGTCCGCCCGGGCAAAGGCCATACGAACGCGGCCCCTGTGCGTGATCGGCGCGGATGGGGCATCCGCGCCGATCAGGGGCCGCAATCGAAACGGAGCGCCCGGGGAGCGTCCGGGCGCTCCCGGCACCGCGCTCCCCGGGCGCTTGCCGACCGCCCATCTTGTTCCGAGCTCTAACTCCTGGTGACGGGAAAGAGCATGCAGCTGCTGGTGGCGTGGGCGAGCAGGCGGTCCTCGGAGTCGAGCAGCTCCGCCTGGGCGAGGGCGGTACGGCGGCCGTGGTTGAGGACGGAACCGATGGCGCGGACCTTGCCGGTGTCGACGGTGATCGGGCGCAGGAATTTCAGAGTCAGGTCGAGTGAGGTGTATCCCATACCTGCCGGGAGGACGGACTGCACGGCACAACCGGCGGCCGAGTCGAGCAGGGTGGCGTAGACGCCGCCGTGGACGCTGCCGATGGGGTTGTAGTGCTCCTCCCCCGGTTCCAGGGCGAAGACGGCACGGCCGAACTCGACCTCCTCCAGGGTGAAGCCGAGGGTCGCGGCGATGGGCGCGGCAGGCAGACGCCCGCTGAGCACGCTGCGGAGGAAGTCGAGCCCGCTCTCCTGCCCGACCGCGGCCGCGGAGACGCCGGGGTCCTCCCACTCGAACGTGCGTGACCTCGTCATGGGCGCTTCCTTCCCCGTGCCGGCTTCTGATGGGGAAGCTAGCCAGCGCCACCCCTGGCTGTCAATGTCGAAGCCAGCCTACGATGGCCGTATGACCTGGCTGGAGACCAGCACCGAGAACTGCACGGTGCAGCGCACCCTGGACCTGATCGGCGAGAAGTGGTCGCTGCTGGTGTTGCGCGACGCGATGAACGGCGTGCACCGCTTCGACGACTTCCGCCGCCATGTGGGGCTGTCGGACGCGGTGCTGTCGGACCGGTTGCGCAAACTCGTCGCGGCCGGGGTCCTGGACACCGTCCCGTACCGCGAACCGGGCCAGCGCACCCGCCATGAATACCGGCTCACACGTAAGGGCTGGGATCTGTGGCCCGTGATGATCGCACTCAAGCAGTGGGGCGACCGCTACACCGCGGACCCGGAGGGACCGCCCCTGGAGGTCCACCACCGGGACTGCGGCGAACCCCTGCAAGCCGTCGTCGTCTGCACGGGCGATCATGGGCCCCTCAGCCCGGGACAGGCTTGCACACGGCGCGGCGCCTCGGCGCGCGCACTGACCTGACCGGTCCCGGGTCGCAGTGACCTTCAGCCGGCAAACGTGGCCCGACGGACGGGACGTGCAAGCGCTCGGAGTCCTGGGCGAGTTCGACGACTGCCCGGACGCCGCGACCGGGGCGCTGAAGCCCTCACCGTGCCGGCCGCTTCAGCAGGTGCGGTGGGAGCGTGACCAGCATGACGGCAGGGCCCGGGCTCGCCGCCCGGGCCCTGCCGCTGTGACCGGCGAAGGGAGTTCGCCCCGGATCAGCTCCCCAGCCCCTTGCGTTCAGCGCCGCCGCTGACGGTGATCTTCCGGGGCTTCGCCTGGTCGGCGACCGGGATCCGCAGCTTCAGGACACCCGCCTCGTAGGAGGCGTCGATCCGCTCGGTGTCCAGGGTCTCACCGAGGAACAGCTGCCGGCTGAACGTCCCCGCAGGCCGCTCGGTGATCACCGTCTCACTGTCCTCGCCGTACGTCGGCTTCCGCTCGGCCTTCACGGTCAGGACGTTGCGTTCGACATCGAGGTCGATCGACTCCGGCGTCACGCCCGGCAGATCCAGTTCCACACAGAACGTGTCTCCCTCGCGCCAGGCGTCCATCGGCATACCGGCAGGGCGGGCGGCCGTGCCCAAGACCCGTTCGGCGAGCCGGTCAAACTCGCGGAAGGGATCCGTCCGCATCAGCATCTGCATCCCTCCTTCGTACATATCCTGCTTTTCCGCTTCTCCTTCTCCACTTCCGATATACCGCACCCACCGGGAAGTTGACACCTGTCGGCTCAATTTTTCCGCCGGGGGGAAGCGCCGGTCCGGTCAGTCCACCGGGTGACCGGGACTGATGTCGAGGGCGTCGCCGAGCCGCAGCAAGGGACCGTCGGTCCGCCGGCCGTACTGCACTGGTTCGAGGACGAAACCGACGTGATCGCCCCCGTCGACGCTTCGCTCGACGGTGCCGACGAACCAGGCCGCGGCATCCTCCAGGACGACCGCCCCGCCATGTCCACGCATCCAGCGCACCTGCGAGAACTTGTCGATCTCGTCTCCCGTCTCGCCGCCGAACAGAGCCGCCAGCTTGTGCTGGTCGCCGGTCAGCAGGTGGACGGCGAGGCATTCCGCGTCACGGGCCACCCCATACGTGTGGTTGACCTTGGAAAGCCACACCACGAACCGCACCGGCCGGATGGAGCACTGCGAGGAGAATCCGACCAGACACCCCGACCGCTCCTCGCCCGCCGCGGCCGTGACGACGCACATCTCGGGGTTCAGCCGGCTCATGAACGCATCGGCGTCCGCCATGTCCCATCACTCCCGTCACTGCACCAGGCCGACACCTGCCGCCCGCCGCGCCGCCGCCCGGCACCAGGTCACCGCACGGGTGCCCCTCTTCTCCCCCGACTCACAGGCTCGCGTCGGCCCCCCGCCTGGGCCCGCCTCACCGGCTGTCGATGAGCGAGTCGTCCTACACCCCACGGGCCCAGGCGGCGTCACGTCCTAGCGGCGGTGGGCGTGGTGGCCGTGATACCG
This sequence comes from Streptomyces sp. NPDC001796, assembly GCF_042892355.1. Classification (NCBI taxonomy): domain Bacteria; kingdom Bacillati; phylum Actinomycetota; class Actinomycetes; order Kitasatosporales; family Streptomycetaceae; genus Streptomyces; species Streptomyces sp. NPDC001796. The sequence goes on from NZ_JBIAUC010000008.1 coordinate 8,785, forward strand.
CTGCTCTCCGTACCAGCCGTGGTGCCGGCCCCGGTCGCGAAGCCAGTCACCCAGACGACGGTCGTGGTGACGGTCGCCGTACCAGCCGTGGTGATGGCCCCGGTCCCAGCCGTGGAAGTGATCACGGTCGTGGCCGTGGCGGTGCCCGTAGCCGCGGTCGTGGTCGCGGCCGTGGTCGCCGACAGCGTCGGGGCGGTCGCTCTGCGCGTAGCTCCTCCCCTGCTCACGGATACGGCTGCCTCCGTCGGCGAGGGCGGGCAGGGCCGCGGCCCCCACGAGAGCGCCTGATGCCACACACGCGGCGATCAGCCGAAGAACGGTACGAGAAACAGACATGGAGCTGTCCCTTCTGGCGTTCGTGCACGCCCACCCCGGTCGGGGCAGGTGTGCATCCGAGATCCCGGCTGATTGCCGAGGCCGCCCACTCTGGCGGCCTTCCTCGCCACTGGATCAAGCACACCGTTCGCGTTACAAAACACCGACATATCCGTAACACTCCCTTGTACGTGCCAATGACCCGCACGGGTACACGGGCCGCGGACCCGCCCCCGCTCGCACCGCGCTCTGGCCAGCGGAGAAGCAGTCGACCGTGCGAGACACTCCGGACCGGCTTGCCGCCGCCAATCCCCCAATCAGCGCATTCCGGTATGTAACGGACCGAGAGCCTGCGTTCAGGGGATCCGCGGCGCCCCTGGATCACCCGGGCACGTGGGCGGTGGTCGGGAATGCGCGCGGTGATCCCGGTCGACGCGAAGGTCAGCCAGTGGCCGGCCGGGCGACGCCCCGGAACGCGCAGCGGCCCGGCCCGCGTGGTGCGGGCCGGGCCGATCGAGTTCTCCGTGGCAGCCTGTCAGCCCTGGCGGGCCTTGAAGCGCGGGTCCTTCTTGTTGATGACGAAGGTCACGCCTCGCCGGCGGACCACCTGGGCGCCCGGCTTGGACTTCAGTGAGCGCAGGGACTTGCGCACCTTCATGACGGGTCTCTCCTTCTGCTCGGGACCGGGACCGGGACCGGGACCCGGGGCCGCGGTCAGCGGCGAGCCGCCGCCGCGCGGCCGTAGCGGCGCTCGAAACGCTCGACGCGGCCCGCGGTGTCCACGACCCTCGAGGTGCCGGTGTAGAACGGGTGACTGGCCGACGAGATCTCCACGTCGATCAGCGGGTAGATACGGCCGTCCTCCCATTCGGTCGTCCGGGCCGAGGGCGCGGTCGAGCGGATGAGGAACGAGGCGTTCGCGGCGCGGTCGCGGAAGACGACCGGGCGGGAGTCGGGGTGGATGTCGGGCCTCATGGGGTGTACCTCCTCGTGCGTCCACCGCCCAGGGGGCGGAGGCGTGGTTCAGCGTTCCTCGCGGAAGTCGACGTGCCGGCCGACCACCGGGTCGTACTTGCGCAGGACGAGCCGGTCGGGGTCGCTGAGACGGTTCTTGCGCGTCACGTAGGTGACACCGGTCCCGGCTGTCGACTTCAGCCTGACGACCGGGCGCGTGTTGCTGCGTGCCATGAGGTCCTCCTTTCGCTCACACCCCGGACGTTTGGCCCGAGCATGTCAGCTGACTCCTGCAACAAGCGGACCCGCTCGCGCATTCCCGCCGCCGCCCACAGCGCGCGCTGATGTCCACGCCGGAGCTGCCCACGAGGTCGCCATTCCCCTGACCTGGGCAAATGTCGATGAACGGGGCGGTCACGCGGGGTCGGCTGCCCCCTCGGCATCGCCGCGTGAGGTCTTCCGCGCTGCCCCCTGCTCAGCTGCCTCGCTGAGCGGGCTGAGCAGGCTGAGCGGCTGAGGCCGGCCGACAGCCCCCGACCTCCGGGCGAACCCCAGCTTTGAAGGAACCGCTCGTGCCGCCAGGTACTCATACACAGCGACAGGCAGTTACAGCACGGCAGTTCTGGGAGACGGGCGCGGTGAAGCGGCGCAGCGGGCGGGGCAGGTTCCACGGGACACTGGCGGGTGCGATCGTCGCGGCCCTGACCGTCGGCGGCTGCGGTACGGGCGATGCGAGGGGGCTCGGAGCGGCCCCCACTTCGTCGCAGCCGGCGCCCACCGGCGGCAGCGCAAGCAACGCGCCACGCGTCGCCGCCGACGCCTGGCACAAGTGGGGCCTGACACCGCTGCCCGCGACCCCCAGGCCTCCGGCCGACAAGCCCGTGAAACTCTCCGCCACCGGATCAGTCCCGGTCTTCACGCACATACCGACCTCGCAGAAGGTCGTCTTCATCACCGTCGACGACGGCCAGGAGAAGGACCCCAGGTTCATAGAGATGATGCGGGACCTGAAGGTGCCGATCACGATGTTCCTGACGGACGACGCCATAAAGTCGGACTACGCGTACTTCAAACCGTTGCAGGCGATGGGTGACCACATACAGAACCACACCCTGCACCACCCGGTGATGAGCACCCTCCCGCCGGCCCGGCAGAAGGAAGAGGTCTGCGGAAACCAGAAGGTCCTCACTCGGCAGTACGGCACCGCGCCCCTGCTGTTCCGCCCGCCCTACGGCGCGTACAACCTCAACACCCGGATCGCGGTGGGTGAGTGCGGGCCGCGGGCGATCGTCTGGTGGCGGGAGTCCATGCAGATCAAGAACATGCAGTACCAGGAGCCGGACAAGAGGCTGCGCCCCGGGGACATCATCCTCGCCCACTTCCGCGGTCCGAAGGAGCTCAAGGGCGTCGGCATGACGGAGATGTTCCGCAATCTCCTCAAGCGCATCCAGGAGCAGGGATTCGCCGTGGCACGCCTGGAGGACTACATCCAGCCACCGGCCGGACGCTGAGCGACACCGCGTCAGAAGACAGCAGGAGCCTCGTCCTTCGCGGCACTCACCCGCGCTCGCTGTCCATGACGGCAGCGGACGAGCCGATCGCCCAGCCCCGCCTGCGCGATCGCGGCGAGAAAGTCCGCGAGCGGCGAGCGCATCACCGTGTAGTCGCCGTAGTGGACGGGCAGGAGCAGGCGGGGCTGGAGACGCCGGGCCAGTTCGGCTCCCTGCGCGCCGTCCATGGTCACCAGGAAGCCACCCGGCAGGAGGGTGCCGCCGAGGTGCAGCACGGCGACATCGGCGGCCGGGAAGCGCTGGGCGATGGCGTCGAGCCCGTCGAACAGGAGCGTGTCCCCCGATACGTACAGCCGCAGCCGGACGGGGCCGCGCGGAGGACCGAACTCGAGCATGCTGCCCATCACCGGCGGAAGCAGTCGGCGCAGCACCGGGTGGCCTGCGTGCCGTCCGGGCAAGGCGGTGATGCGCACCTGGTCGTCACCGCGCCGGAGCGTACAGCTCTGCCAGGTCCGCAGTCCTCCTGCCCGGCGGAACCCGTGCACGGTCCTGAGGCGGCGCGCGGCGAGGGGGGTGGTGACGACGGGCAGGGAGCGGTCGAGGTGCCGTCGGGCCCTGCGATCCCAGTGGTCTCCGTGGAGGTGGGAGAGGACCACGGCGTCCAGGCGCGGCACTGCGGCGGCATCGAGGGCCGGTTCGGTGAGGCGGCGGCTCACCAGCCCGTACCCGAGGTAGGCGTACTCGCCGCGGTGCAGGAAATTGGGGTCCGTCAGGAGGGTCAGCTCTCCGTAGCGGAGGAGGACAGTTGCGTTGCCGATGAAGTGGAGCTCGACCGCGTCATCAGTGGCCTTCGTCATGACCGCCCCGTCCGACGGAATCGCGAAGCGGTTCCGTCTCCCGTATCGGTGCCTGTGGTCCTCCCCGCCTCCGTCGCCGGTCCGTGGCGAGTACCCCTCCCCGGCGTCCGACAACGTGCGGCGTGCCACCTGGCTTGCGGGAGAGACTGCCGCTTGCCGCCGGTCTGCGGGACGGCTGCCCCGCATGGTCGGCCCCGTGGTCGATGGAATCCCCGTGCCGACCACGGACTGTGTCCAGGCGTGGGCGGACGGACGCGGCCACTGGCAGCGGGGTGGCCGGGGCCGTGGCTCCGGCGGTGCCACCGGGTCGGCGAACGGACCTGGTAGGAGGCTTGGGCGGTGATCAGGCTTACCGGGCGCGACGTCTGATGACGTCGACGACCGGCTGGTCCGGCAGGGCGATCCTGGCGGTGATGCGCTTTCCGACCGGTTCCCGTCGTGCCTCGAACCCCTGCACGACGGCCATCACGATCTCCAAGCCGTGCTGGCCCACCCGGCCGGGGTCGGCCGCCCGGGCCAGCGGCAGTACCGGATCGCTGTCCCAGACCTCCACCTCCACGGCCCCGTCGGCGATGCGCACCTCCAGCAGCACGGGACCGGGCGCGTACTTGCGGGCATTGGTGACCAGCTCGCTGACCACCAGTTGCGTCAGGTCGACCGTGCGGTCCGACACGGGCACCCCGTGGACGGCCTCCGCACGGGTGAGGAAGTCAGCCGCCAGATGACGGGCCTCTGCGATGCAGGCGCCATCGCCCTCCAACGCCGCAGTGATGTGGACATACTCACGCTCTGGTGCTATCCGGTCCTCCCCGAGGACATCTGGTTCCATCCGAATCACCTTCGCTACCCCGTTCACACGGCCGCGTATACCCACTCCCGCGCGGTACAGACCTGCCGCACCCAAGTGGCGGCATCTCGAGAGCATCCCCCGTGGCATCTTGGGGCAGCATCTCCGGGGAAGCACTGGCTTGAAGATCACCGAGCGCTGTTGAGGGACGTGTGACAGACACCGACGAACTGGCAGAACCGAACCGCCTGTCGATCAGCACCGCCCTCGTCGGCGGAGTCACCGTGGTCACGGTGCAAGGCGAGATCGACCACAACACCGTCGGCTCTCTCCGCCAGGCCCTGACGCCTCCCTCCGGCACCGCCGCGCCGCGGACCGTCGCGGACTTCAGTGGCGTGACCTTCCTGGACTCCGGGGGGATCACCGTCCTCATCGCCGCCCAGCAGGCCCACGGCGATGGCGGCTGGCTGCGCCTGGCCGGCGTTCGGCAACCGGTCCTGCGCGTCCTGCAGCTGGTCGGTCTCGACTCGCTCATCGACTTCCACCCCACCCTCCGCGCCGCGTTGGACGCGTGACAAGCACCCACCCGTGCGGTGGGTGTCGCGCCGAAGCGCCCATCGCCTCGGACCGGCGAGCGACGCGGAGCGGGGACGCACCCGGGAGACGGCGATCTTCGAGGTCGACGCTCTAGGGTGGCGGGAGGACGGCGTGATGCGGGCACTGCCGGAACCGATGCTCGCCACTGCGGCGTCCGACCGGATCTGCGGCTCGGCCGACGCGCCCGCCGAAGTCATCGACAGCGTGGAGGGCGGTATGGACTGGCGTACGTTCGCGCAGCAGATGGCCTCCATGGCGCGCGACCTGCTCGCTCAGGACTCGGTCAATGCCACCTTGGAGCGGATCACCGCCTCGGCCATCGAACTGGTGTCGGGATGCGACGCGGCCGGCATCCTGCTCCTGCACGGTAAACGGGTGCAATCGCTGGCCCCCACCGACGACCTGGTCGTCCACAGCGACCAGCTTCAGGAACGCCTCCAGGAGGGCCCCTGCTTCGACGCCGTGCGCATCCGCGAACGGGAGAGGGTGTTCCGCATCGCCGACCTCACCCAGGAGCATGCCCGCTGGCCCGCCTACGCCCCGCAGGCGCGCGAGCTGGGGGTGGGCAGCATCATGGGCTTCCTGCTGTTCACCGAGGACGAGGACCTCGGCGCACTGGATTTCTACTCGCGTCGGCCGGGCGCGTTCACCGAGGCCAGCGAGACCGCCGGATGGCTGCTGGCCTCCCACGCCGCGGTCGCCTTCTCCAGCGCCCGCACCAACGCCCAGCTGGAGCAGGCAATCGCCACGCGCCACACGATCGGCGAAGCCATGGGCATCCTCATGGGCAGCCACCACCTCACCGAGGAGCAGGCGTTCGAGGTGCTTCGCCGCTACTCGCAGGAGAAGAACATCAAGGTGCGTGACGTCGCCCGGCAGATCTGCGAGAAGGGCGCTCTTGCCTGACCCGGCCGGCTCGGCTCCCCGGCGCGGCGAGGAGATCGCGCGGCCGCACGGCCGAGTTCATCCGATTCCCATCCGTCTCCCATCGGGGCATCACAGGGAGACCCGATTCTCGTGCACGTGTGGGGCAAGTGGGGGTACCAGGGGGCAGACGGCCAGGGAAGCGAGGACGAGCGCATGACGAGGCAGGGTGCGGCGAACGGCGGCAGGGAACGCACCGGACGCGCCCGGTATCGCAGACCGGCGCTGACACTGGGATGTGTCGTCGCATGCCTTGTTGCGTGCACCAGCGGCGCCGCAGCCGCCGGCAAGCTCTTCGGCCTGAAGGCCCCGAACGCCGCGAAGGCCGCGAACCCCAAGAAGACCGCGACCTCACCGCGGCGTTCCGGCGGCGGGGGGCACCAGCCGCCGTCCCCCGCCGTTCAAAAGGCGACCGCCTCGCCAGGCCCCTCCGCCGCCCCCGCTCGGTCCTCGTCACACGCCACCGCGCCCCCCTCTCACCAGGCGCCTCCCCTGGGCGTCTCACGGACAGTTCCCGATTCCCGACTGCCCGGCCAGGTGGGGGCGTTGTTCGACGGCAGCGGTTTGAGCGGGTCGCATCACTGCACGGCGAGCGTGGTGAACAGCCCCGGCGAGGACCTGATCGTGACCGCCGCGCACTGCCTCGGCTCCACGTCGGACGTCTTCGTCCCTGCGTACCACGACGGTGTCGCCCCCTACGGCGTGTGGCATCTGCAGCGCATCGTCGTCGGCGCCGGGTGGACCGACGACTCCAGCCCGGACGACGATGTGGCGTTCGCCGTGGTGGCACCACTCGACGGGCGCACCATCCAGTCGGTGGTCGGCGGCTACACCCTCGGCATCGACGAGGGTACGGGCGGTCGTGTCACCGTCACCGGCTACCCGGCGACGTCACAGGATCCGGTGACATGCACCAACCGCATCTCCTCGTTCAGCAGCACGCAGAACGAGATCTACTGCACCGGAATGACCGGCGGCACCAGCGGCAGCCCATGGGTCATCGGCGACAGCCCGGGCACGGTCATGGGAGTCATCGGCGGCTACGAGCAGGGCGGGGACACTTCCGACGTCTCCTACAGCGTCGCCTTCGGCCGGAGCGTCCAGAGCCTCTACGAGGAAGCGACGTCCAGCGGTGACTGAACTCCGGGGCGCAGCGTACGGGGTTCAGTTGATGTGCGGCGGGAGGAATGAACGAGGCCGGCGGGGGTAACCGACAGGCGCAGGAGGCGGGGCGGCGTGTTCCTGGGGAGGTCACACGCCGCTCCGCCCCTTCCGTCCGGGGTCCACCCGTGCTGCCCGTTGCCCGGTCCGGTCCCGACCGTCTCACGAGCGGAACGCGTGCGCTCAGGGCCCGGGGTTCTTATGGCTGCCGACGTTCGGCGACGCCTCAGTCCAGCTCGGCCAGCCGCCGCACGGCGGGAGCCACGAAGGTTTCCATCCACGGGGAGGTGGTGCCCGTGCGTGGCGCGAGGATCACCGTGTCGATGCCGAGCTTGGTGTAGCCGGAGATGTCGCTGGTGAAGCCGTCCACGTCGCCGGCGGTGGCCGGCTCTCCCGAGTACGTCACCGTCTTGCGGACGGCGTCGTAGTCGCGCCCGGCGTCGTCGCAGTGGCGGCGCAGCACGTCGAGCTTGTGCGCGACCTCCTCCGGGCTCGTGGCGAACAGGTTGCAGGCGTCCGCGTAGCGGGCGACGAGCCGCAGCGTCTTCTTCTCACCCCCGCCGCCGACCAGGATCTCCGGGCGCGGGGAACTCACCGGCGGCGGCACGCACAGCGTCTCGGCCAGCTGGTAGTGCCGGCCCTCGAACGGCCCGTTGTTCTCCGGATCCCACATCTGCAGGCAGATGCGCAAAGTTTCCTCGAGCCGCTCGAAGCGTTCCGCCAGCGGCGGGTACGGCACGCCCAGGCCGTGGTGCTCGCGGTCGTACCAGGCGGCCCCGATCCCCAGCGTGGCCCGGCCACCGGACAGCACGTCAAGGGTGGTGGTGATCTTGGCGAGGAGTCCCGGATGACGGTACGTCACTCCGGTGACCAGGGCGCCGAGCCGCAGCGTTGAGGTCCGGGCGGCCAGGTATCCGAGCGTGGTGTAGGCCTCCAGCATGGGTGCCTCGGCCCCGCCGTTGAACTCCATCTGGAAGTAGTGGTCCATGACCGACAGCCAGCTCACGCCGGCCGCCTCCGCCGCGGCGCCTGCGGCGGCGAGCTCGTCGCGCAGTGCGCCGCCGCCCTCGGGGTGGTCGAACCGGTTGATGTGCACGCCCACGTGCATGTCCGTCTCCGTTCACAGTCACCCGCAACGTCCTCGACCCTGGCGACACTAGATCTTCGAGTGTTCTCGAAGTCAAGGCCATGGGGTGTGTCGGAAGGCCGTGCGCGGGCGCCTTCGGTGACTCTGCGGCGCGACCAGCGGCGACGGCGGCGCGCGCCCGGCGGTGTGCGCCTGCGCCTGCCCGGAAGGGCTGGGTGTCAGGACTGTGCGGCGTCGGTCGCCGCGCCGGCCGGGGCCTGTGTGCCGGTGGTGCCGAACCGGATGCCCTTGGCTTCCTTGCCGACCGCGCTCAGCAGGATGACCACGGCCAGGGTCGGCAGGATGGTCCATGCCATCGCCGCCGGATAGCCGTGGCGCCCGGCGAGGGCCTCCTGGATCGGCAGGTTGAGGGCGGCGATCAGGTTGCCGAGTTGGTAGGTGACGCCCGGGTAGAAGCCCCGGATGGAGTCGGGGCTCATCTCGGTCAGGTGCGCCGGGATGACACCCCAGGCTCCCTGCACGCACACCTGCATCAGGAAGGAGGACAGCATCAGCCAGCCGACGCCGGTGGACAGCACGAAGAAGGGCACGACGAGCAGGCCGCCGGTCGCCGCGATCATGATCGTACGGCGGCGCCCCAGTCGCTCGGAGTAGGCGCCGAGCAGCACACCGCCGAGGATGGCGCCTATGTTGTAGACCACGGCGATGGCGATCGAGGTGTTCGCGGACAGCCCCAGACCCTTCTTGACGAAGGTCGGGTAGATGTCCTGGGTGCCGTGCGACATCCAGTTGAAGGCGGTCATCAGCGCCACCAGGTACAGGAACCGCCGCAACACCGCCGGGTTCTTGAACACCTGATACGCGGGGGTGCGGTTGAGCCGGACGCTCTTCTCCCACACCTCGCTCTCCTCGACCCTGGTACGCACCCACAGCGCGACGAGGGCCGGCAGCAGGCTGAAGGCGAACAGTCCCCGCCAGCCGAAGGCGGGCTCGATGACGAAGAACGCGACGGCGGCGAGCAGGTAGCCCAGGGAGTACCCGCTCTGCAGCAGTCCCGACCAGAAACCGCGCCGTGCCGCCGGGATCTTCTCCATGGCGAGCGCCGCTCCCAGGCCCCACTCGCCGCCCATTCCGATGCCGTACAGCAGGCGCAGCACCAGGAGCACGGTGTAGTTCGGCGCGAAGGCACAGGCGAAACCGACGACCGAGTAGAAGACGACATCGGTCATGAGCGGGATGCGGCGACCGCGACGGTCGGCCCACATACCGAACAGCGCGGCACCGACCGGACGCATCACCAGGGTGACGGTGGTCAGGAAGGCCATGTCGGTGAGGGAGACGTCGAAATCCTTGGCTATCTCGCTGTAGACGAGAACCACCAGGAAGTAGTCGAAGGCATCCATCGCCCAGCCGAGATAGGCGGCGACGAAGGCATGGCGCTGGTCCTTGGTGAGCCCTGCTGCCTGGTCTCTGACGGTCTTCAGCATGACGACCCTCCCGCAGTCCGCAGGTGAGGCTAGGCACGAGCAGCGGAGGAGGACAACGGTGAGGCAGCAAAACACCGGCCACGATTGCACAAAAGGTGGCACGGCCGCCGTCTGTCGCCGGGGCGGGCCCGGCCGCCTTCGCGTCTGCTGCCGGGCACCCGGCGCAATCTCCCGCGCGGCCGGTGCCCTGGAGACAGCCGGTCTCCAGGGCACCGGCAAGGTGACGCGCACTCACCAGGGAAGGGATCCCTCGACGTCGAAGTACCCTCCGGTGGGGCCGTCGGGCCGCACCTGTGCCATCCGCACGATGATCTCGGCGCCCTCCTCGACGGTCTGCGTGCCCGTGTTGCCGTTCAGATCCGTCGCGGTGTAGCCGGGCTCCACCGCGTTGATCCGCATGTGCGGGAAGGCCTTCGCGTACTGCACGGTGATCATGTTGACCGCGGCCTTCGACGCCGGATAGGCGACGCCGGGATAGGCGTACGCCGGCGTGCCCGGGGTGGCGACGCGGGTGAGCGAGCCGAGGCCGCTGCTGACGTTCACCACGACCGGCGCGGTGGACCGCTCCAGCAGTGGCAGGAACGCGTGGGTGACGCGCACGATGCCGAAGACGTTGGTCTCGAACACCGTCCGCACCAGGTCGGCGGTGGCTCCCGCGGCGTCGACGACCGTGTTGCCTTCGCCGCGCGCCTCGATGCCGGCGTTGTTGACCAGCACATCCAGCCCGCCGTCGGCCTCGATGGCCTTGGCGGCGGCCGCCACGGACGCGTCGTCGGTGACGTCGATGAGAACTGTCCGCGCGCCGAGCCGCTCGGCGGCGCGGCGTCCGCGTTCGGCGTCCCGGCTGCCGATGTAGACGGTGTGGCCCGCGGCGAGCAGCCGACGGGCGGTCTCGTATCCGAGGCCCTTGTTGGCCCCGGTGATCAGTGTTGTCGTCATGCCCCCAGGTTCCGGGCGGGCGGCGTGGTCAGCCAGGCGTCCCGTGTTCCTGGGACTACTGGTACCAGGCACGCCGGGCGGCGCGGGGGCACACTGGTCGGCATGGCGACGGCGGAATTCGGCAGGGCGGTGCGCCGCTGGCGGGACCGGGTCTCGCCCGAGGCGGCGGGTCTGCCCGCGGGCGGGCAGCGGCGCGCGGCGGGGCTGCGCCGTGAGGAGCTGGCCATGCTGGCCGGCATCTCCGTCGACTACGTCACGCGCCTCGAACAGGGTCGCGCCTCCAACCCGTCGACGCAGGTCGTCGACGCCCTCGCCCGGGCTCTGCGGCTGTCCGGCGACGAGCGAGCCCACCTCTTCCGTCTCGCCGGACTCGTTCCGCCCGGCCCCGACGCGGTCCCCACATACCTGACCCCGAGCGTCCAGCGGCTGGTGGACCGCTTCACCGGGACGCCCGTCGCCGTGCACGACGCGACCTGGACGCTGCTCATGGCCAATCCGCCGTACGCGGCCCTGATGGGCGACCCCTCCGGCTGGCGGGGCAACGAGCGCAACAGCGTGTGGCGGCACTTCGTCGGCCCGGGCACCCGTGCCCGGCACACCCCGGAGTCGCTGCGTGCCTTCGAGGCGGCCCTGGTGGCCGATCTGCGCGCGGCCGCCGCCCGCTATCCGGCCGACCAGCGGCTGCGACGGCTGATCGGGGATCTGCGGAGGAGCAGCGACCGGTTCGCCGAGCTGTGGGACTCCGGAGCCGTCGGCCGCCACGAGGCCGCGCGCAAGGTCATCGACCACCCGCAGGTCGGCGCCCTGACCCTGGACTGCGACGTGCTCACCGTGTCGGGCAGCGATCTGCGCATCATGGTCTACACGGCTGAGCCCGGTACCGAGGACGCCGAGCGCCTGGCGCTGCTCACCGTGCTCGGCACGCAGACACTCGCCGGATAGCGGTCCTGGTGGCCTCTCCCCGTGTGTCAGCCGTGCTGCGTGCAGAGGGCGGCGGCGCCTCCGGCGAGCCCCGCCTGCGCCTCGCGGCTGAGGTCGTCGAGGAAAGACATCACGGCACACTTCGTGATCTGCGCGCGTGAGCGGCGTCCTCAGCGGGCGCCCGCGAACGTGCTGCGCGCCCAGTCGGAGAAGCCGGTCCAGGAGATGCCGGGATGGGCGTCATGCAGTGCGGGGATGTCGACCTGATAGCCGGGCCCGTTCAGGAACGTCCACATCGCGTGCATGTCCGGATCGCGCACCTCCGTCAGCGGCACCCGCACATGGCTGACTTCTCGTCCCAGGGCCCTACCGAGCGCGGCCGCCATGCCGGAGGGCGTCGGGGCGTCACTGGCCAGCTCGATGCGGTGCTCTGCGTACCGGCCGGGGTTCAGCAGCACCGCGGCCGCGAAGGCACCGAGGTCGGAGCGGTCGAGCTGCTGCAACGGCCGGTCGGACGGCAGCGGCAGGTCGAGCGCCCCGCCGAGGATCCGCTCGGCTCCCCCCAGCGCGTTGTCGTAGAAGTACGTCGGCCCGAGGATCGTGTAGGGCACATCGCCCGAAACCAGCTCGGCCTCGATACGCGCCTTGCTGTCGAAGTGCGGCACCCCGCTCTCCTGGTCCGCCCCGGCCACCGAGCTGAACACGAGATGCGGCACGCGCTGCTCGTGCGCGGCGGCCAGGATCGCCCTTCCCTGGGCCACCTCGGCCTCCGGACCGGCCTCGAAGGGAGTGGTGAACGCGAACACCGCGGCCACCGAGCGCATGGCCGCGGCGAGTGACGCGCGGTCGCTCAAGGACCCAGCCACGACCTCGGCGCCCCGGTCGGCCAGTTCCCGTGCGGTGCTGCGCCCGGGATCCCGCACCAGTGCCCGGACCTGAGCCCCTCGGGCGAGCAGGGCCTCGGTCACCGCCCTGCCCTGGCCACCGGTCGCGGCAAGCACCAGGATCGGCCCGTCGGCCATCGGGAACTCCCTTCTCGGGGAAACGCTCGGCAGCCGGTCGCCGGCCAGGAACCACGTTATCCATCCACCCCGCACGACACGCTCAGCCCGCTCCGTGCCTCGACTCGGCGCCGCTCGACACGCTGAGCCCGTCGCCCTCGTACCGCTCCCCGGCCAGGACGCCGCTTCACCTGAGGATGTTCACCGCCCGTGCCACCACCAGCGCCACGGTGAGCAACGAGACCGATGCCTGCGACGCCATCAGCAGCTTGGCCCAGCGGGACAGGGGCATGGTGTCGGTGGGGCTGAAGGCGGTCGCGTTGGTGAAGGAGACATAGAGGTAGTCGGCGAACGCCGGCTCCCAGTCCGCCGGCGCCAACTCCCCGCTCTGCATCTGGGGGAAGAGGAAGTCCGGGTACTCGTGGTGGCCGGCGGCCCGGGCCGCCGGCCCACCCCTGTCCCACTCCCAGTACCACAGAGCGAAAACGATGACGTTGGTCAGCCAGATACCCGCCCCCGTCATCAGCAGCGCCCCGGCATCACTGCCCTCGGTACCGCGCACCAGCCCCCGGATCAACAGCGCCGCCGACCAGCCGTTGGCGACGCTGACGAGGGCGGCCAGCGCCAGCCCGCCCGCACGCAGCATCGAGGCCCACCGCCTCGTACTGATCCGGAAGGCGCACAGCAGCACGACCAGCAACAGCAACTCCAGTGTGGGCAGGAGCCATACCGGCCGAAAGGCCAGCCGCTCGGGGAGCAGCAATTGCAGGGCGACAGCGGCGAGCACCGCCGCGCTGACGGCCCAGCGCGACTCGTCACGAGTGGGCCGGCGCCAGGCCGGCTCCTGGCGGGCCGCGGTGAGCAGTTCCTCCAACCGGGCGAGTCGCTCGTGCAGGGCCCTCGACTCTTCGTTCACGACCCCAGTGTGACCTCACGGTGACGAGACCGAACACCGGCACCCCGCCATGGGTGAGGACAAGCCCCGTAGCGGACCTGAGCGCCTTCGGCGCGCGGCGTGCCGCCGACCGTCCGCGCGAGCGGACGAGCCGCTCCGCGTCCGCCGGCCGGCCTGCGGCAGGGCTCAGAGGGCGCTCAGGCGCCTACTTGGCTGGCGTCTCTGCCCAGTGCACAGTCACCCGATCCTCCGTGTTCGCGTTCCGGCCACGGCCCACGGACTTAGCGATGGTGATGCGGTCGAGGAAGAAAGCCAGGAAGCTACGTCGCTGCTCCAGGTCCCAACTGCCCCACGTCGACTCCGGCCCGATGGGGTCGCCCTCCGGGGCCGTCCACTCCGAGGGGATGGCCACGGTGCCGCTCTCATCCCGCCCCAGCTCAGCTACGCGCTCACTCACGCGAGCCTCATGGGCCGTCAGCCGCTCGACGAATTCGGCGAACATGGCCGTGCCGGTCGCCCCGGCGTACAGCCCTGCCTGCCGGTCGGCGTACAGCGTGCGGAGGGCTTCCCGTACGTGCTCCAACTCGACCCGTGCGGCGGCTAGTTCGGCCTGCCGTTCGCCCGTGTCTGCCTGGGCAGCAAATCGGCGCGCTGCCTCCTCAAGCCATTCCAGGTCTTCACGGTCCTCGGGGTCCAGCGCAGTCAGGCGCGACCACACGGTGCGGGCGACCACATCGTCGGCGGCCTCCATGTTGATGGCCAGGCCACCATGTCCCGGCACAGCGCCGGACTGGGCCCGGTTGCACCGGTAGAGCTGCTTGCCGTTGCGTCGGTCGGTCACCATGGACGATCCGCACACCCCACAGAACAGCATCCCTGCCCCGCCGAGCAGCGACGGCACAGACCGGCCACCCTGCCTCACAACCTGCGGCGTACGGCCGTCTAGAACATCCTGAAGGCGCCACCAGTCGTCTGCGGGAACGATGCCCTCGTGTGCTATCAGGGGAGCGCCGGAATCGTCGCGCAGAATGACTCGCTTGGCGCCCTGGCGTTCAGCGGCATAGCCAGCAAGGCGAGGATCACGCAGGATGCGCAGCACGGTCGAGGACACCCACGCAGTGCGCTCCAGCGGCTCGCTTATGCCCCTGCCCCGCCGGGCGGCCACGCGCGCTGTCATGTCCGCCGCTTTGGTCGGCACGCCGTCTGTGTTCAGCCTGCGGGCAATGGCAGATGCGGCCACCCCGGACAACGCCCACTCGACCATCTGGCGCACGTGCGGTGCCTCTGCCGGGTCCGGGACCAGCTTGACCACCACCAGGTCCCCGCGCGGCTCACGGCTCGACTGGAAGCCGTACGGGGCCATGCCGGACACGTGGGAGCCAGCAGCGCGCAGGGTCTCTTTAGTCGCCGTGATGTACGCCGACTTCAGGTCTGACTCTTGCTGAGCCAGCGCAGCGATGAGGCCGAAGATCGCAACGCCCATGGGAGTAGACGTGTCCAAGTAGGGCTCTTCGACGCTGACGAGCAGTACGCCGTATTTGGCAAGTTCCTCGTTGATCAGCATCGCTTCGAGGGCGCCCTGTCGGGTGAGCCGGGACAGCGAGAAGACAACCACTGCGTCTACGTGTCCGGCGCGAACGGCGGACATCATCTCTTCGAACGCGGGGCGGACCACTTTGGGGTCCCAGCCGGATTTGCCCACGTCAGCGAAGTGACCGGCGTTGTCCCAACCCTTGGCCGTGATCAGCGCCTCGCACTTGGTCCGCTGTGCTTCGGGGGACGACGCGGAGTCGTCCTCACGCTTCCTTGACTGTCGGATGTAGGACACTGCGCGCACATGGTCCAGATTAGGGGTCCAGTCGGGGCCCCGATTGACGAGAGGTGTAATGTGCCTAGCGTAGTAAAAATCAACGTACTCACCGTCCCCGCCGAGCAGCGGGAGACGCTGGAGAAGCGCTTCGCCTCCCGGGCCCACGCCGTGGAGAGTTCCGACGGGTTCGAGTGGTTCGAACTCCTCAGGCCCGTCGACGGAACCGACAACTACCTGATCTACACCCGGTGGCGGGACGAGGAGTCGTTCCAGGCCTGGATGGAGGGCCCCATGAAGGCAGCCCATCAGGGCGGTGACGCGGCAGGGGGCGAACGCCCCAGGCCGGCGGCCAGCGGGTCCACGCTGTGGTCCTTCGAGGTCGTACAGCAGGCGGCGCCCAAGAGCGCGTAGGCCGGCACCGGCGGAAAAGTGGTCACCGGCCCTGGACGACAGGCACACGCCGCCGGCCAGGGCCGCTTACCTCGGAGGTCATCGACCCGGTACGGAGCGCATGCCACGATCGTCGGCGTACGGAGCCGGGCCGACCGGAAGGACGCCATGACCGCCTACGCCATAGCCCACCTGCAGGAAGCCGCCCCGCACCCGGAGATCGCCGAGTACATCGAGCGCATCACCGCCACCTTCGCCCCCTACGGCGGCCGCTTCCTCGTACACGCCGCACAGCACGAGGTGAAGGAGGGCAACTGGCCCGGACACGTGGTCGTCATCAGCTTCCCCGGCCTCGCCGAGGCCCGGGCCTGGTGGGACTCCCCCGCGTACCGGGAGATCGCGCCGCTGCGCTCCCGGAACATCGACGGCGACATCATCCTGGTCGACGGCGTCTGTGACACCTACGACCCCGCCGGCACCGCACGGGCGATGCGGGAAGTCATGCGCACCCCCTGACAGGGGAACGGAGGTGCGTGCGATCGGGCTTCACCTCCCCTCCGCATCCGCCGCTCCTCCCCGACACGCGTGCCCCTCCGGTGTGTCAACGCGGTGCCGGGGCACACGGATTCGGGGAGGTCGAGATGAACACGAGTGCCATGGCCCATACCCGCCGGATGCGGGCCGGGGGCGAGGTCGGCTCACTGACGCAGGCCGCTGCCCGGGCGGGGCTGACCGCCCGGGGGGTGATCTACGTGCTGGTCGGCGTCCTGGCACTGCGGATCGCGTTCGGCGACGGCAGCCGGCAGGCCGACCGCAGCGGTGCGCTCGCCGAGATCGCGCAAGAGCCGTTCGGTGCCGTACTGCTGTGGGCGCTGGGCCTCGGGCTCGCCGGCATGGCCGTGTGGCGGTTGTCCGAGGCGGTGTTCGGCGCCGTCGGGCCGGACGGCCGCAAGGTGAGGAAACGGCTGCTGGCGCTGGCCCGGTGCGTCTTCTACGCGTTCGTCGCCTACTCCGTGCTGTCGTTCGCGACCGGGTCGGGCACGGGTGGCTCATCCAGCGACGAGCAGTCACGCGACGTCACCGCCCGGGCAATGGGGGTGCCCGCAGGTCGGTGGATCGTGGGCGCCGTCGCGGTCGGCATCGTCGTGGCGGGAGTCTGGATCGGGGTCCGGGCCGTCCGGCGCAAGTACCACAAGGACCTCAGGCTCGGCGAGTTGTCCCCGGGCCTGAGGCGGCTGGTGGACATCGCAGGCGTGGGCGGAGGCGCTGCGCGCGGACTGGTGTTCGCCGCGGCGGGGTCCTTCGGACTCCGCGCCGCGGTCGATTACCGGCCCGACCGGGCCAAGGGGCTGGACGACACGCTGCGGTCTTTCGCCCAGACCCCGTTCGGTCCGTGGCTGCTGGTGCTCGTGGCCGCCGGGGTCGTACTGTTCGGCGTCTTCTCCTTCGCGCTGGCGCGCTGGCGCAGGGTCTGAGCTTTGGCTCCCCTCGCCGTGGAGTCACGGCGAATACAAGGAAGTTGGATCCGTGTCCTGACGGTCGCCGCCGCTGTGTCGTGGAATGCCCGCGGAATTGTCCGTGATCGGTAACAGACGGATCCTGCACCGTTCTTCCTCCGTCCTGATGGGTGCACGTGACCACAGAGACGACGAGGAGCGGGGCGGACATGGCGCGGCGTGGCGGACGGGGATGGTACGGGCGGGTGCTCGCGGCGGCGGTCGGCGTGACGGCGGTGGCCACCGCCACTTCGGTGTGGACCGCGCAGGCCGGCCCCGCCGAGGAACCCGGCGCGCGAGCGAACGTCCTGGTGCGCCCGTCCGTGCCGAACGCCCCGGCCCGGGGTGCCGCGGGGGCGCCGGTGTCCGCGGACATCGTCCACGCCTCCGACCGGGGCGCCCACGGGGTCAACATCACCATCGACGACGGGCCGGACCCCGTGTGGACGCCGCAGGTGCTCGAGGTGCTGCGGGACAACGGCGTGAAGGCCACGTTCTGCATGGTGGGCACGCAGGCCCAGGCGCACCCGGACCTGGTCAAGGCGGTGGTGGCGGCCGGGCACCGGTTGTGCGACCACACGGTCTCCCATGACACCGCCATGGACACCAAGTCCGAGGCCTACCAGTCGCGGCAGATCCTGGACGCCGAACGCTCGATCACCCAGGCGTCGGGGGGCGTTCGGCCGCAGTACTACCGGGCTCCGGGCGGTGCCTTCACGCCCTACAGCCGCCACCTCGCCGCATCCCACGGGATGCGGCCACTGGGCTGGAACGTCGACTCCAAGGACTTCGAGCGTCCCGGCACCGCCGCCATCGTGGCCACCGTCAAGCGCGAGATCCACAACGGTCCGACGCTCCTCTTCCACGACGCGGGCGGGGACCGTTCCCAGACCGTGGCCGCCCTGCGCCAGCTCCTGCCCTGGCTGAAGCAGCAGGGATACTCCTTCGGCTTCCCCGTCCGCTGAACACCGCTAACAGCACGGGAAGTCGGAGCCGACGGCTGCTCAACCGCGGGCTCAGGGCGTGCGGTTGGAGCCCAGTGGGTGGAAGCGAGCGGGGGATGGTCGTGATCCAGGTTGCCGATTTCGTCGGTTCGGCGTCCACGGTGCCGTCCCTCGTTCAGCGGTGTGCGTAGGCGTTCGTCGCCGCTACCAGCGCGTCCGCCATGCCGGGTGCCCCCGTCGTGTGTCCCACGTCGTCCACCACGATCAGCTCGCTGTCCGGCCAGGCCTGGTGGAGCCGCCACACCGTGCCGAGCAGATTGCCGAAGTCCAGGCTGCCCTGGACCAGGGTGCCGGGAATGCCTTTCAGGAGGGGGGCGTCGCGGAGTATGACGCCCTCGTCGTTGCCGTCGCCCAGGAAGTGGTCGTTGCCCCAGTAGTGGGTGACGGTCCGGGCGAAGCCCATGCGGAACACGGGGTCCTCGTAGCGCTCGACCGATCGCGGTGGCGCCGGGATCGTCGCCGTCTCCCAGTCGGTCCATGCCCGCGCCGCGCGGGACCGTACCTCCGGGTCCGGTGACTCGATCAGCCGGTTGCACGCCGCCGCGAGGTTTCCCTCCCGGTCCGCCTCGGGCAGCGCGGCCAGGAAGCGCTGGAAAGCGCCCGGGAAGAACCGCCCGAGTCCCCTGGTGAGCAGGGCCACTTCGCGGTTCGAGCCCGTCGCGACCGCGCTCAGGACAAGTTCCGACACCGCCTGCGGGTGCGTCTGCGCGTAGCGGAGGCCGAGCACCGAGCCCCACGACACACCCCAGACGAGCCATCGTTCGATCCCCAGGTGCCGCCGCAGCCGCTCCAGGTCGGCGATGAGGTGGGCCGTCGTGTTGACGCTCATGTCGGTGTCGTACGCGCTCGCGTGCGGGGTGGAACGGCCGCAGCCGCGCTGGTCGAGGAGCACGATGCGGTACGCCGCCGGATCGCAGTACCGCCGGTATCCCGCCCCGCATCCCGAACCGGGACCGCCGTGCAGCATGACCGCGGGCTTGCCGCGCGGGTTCCCGCAGACCTCCCAGTAGACGCGGTTGCCGTCGCCGACGCCGAGCATGCCGCGATCGTAGGGTTCGATCTCTGGATACAGACCCATCGCAGCACCGTAAGGCCCGCGGCGGCACCGTCGCTCCCCTTTTCCCTTTGCGTACACCTTGGGGCAGGCGCCGTGGCCGGGCGGTCGCGCCCAGCGGTTTCCGCCGGCCGGCCGTTGTGGGCAGTGCGGCTCGGCATCCCTCGGGCGGATCACAACGTCTAGGATTGCACTGAAGATCCGGGTATGCCCCCTGCCCGAGCAGTCGTCGGATCGCGCTGTCGAGCCACATGGAGCCCGTGGTCTTGATCAGGCTCTGCCAGGAGTTCTCGTGAACAGGCCGTGTGAAGGGATCCGCCCGGGCTGCCGCCCGGTTCTGGGAGACGCCCCCGGGCGCCGGCCCTGGTGCGCGGGATGCCCGCCGACCTTGTTCCGTGCCGGCGGGAGTGTGCCATGAGGCGGCCGGCGCGCCGGGAGGCCGAAAGCCGCCGGGCGCCGCGGCTCAGCAGCACCGGCCTGCAGATGCCGCGTCCGCCTGTGTGGCTGCGCTGGCTGCCGGCGCTCTACGTCGCGGGCGTCCTGGTGCTCGAGCCGGTCACCCCGGTGCAGTGGCCGGTGAGCTTCCTGCTGATCGCCCTCCCCGTGGTCGCCGCCTACGCCCACGGTCCCGCCGCCGTCGCCGCCATCGCGGTGGTCGCCGTCGGGTTCGAGGCTCTGCTGGCCGGCACCCCGTGCTGTGCGGGCCGCGCCGTGGGGTACCTGTGGGAGCGCCACTACGTGGCCTCGTACATCTCCACCGTGCTGGTCGGCGTCCTGGGCACGATCATGGCCGCGAGCCGGACGCGTCGGGAGCGCACCCTCGCCACCGTACGGTCCGTGGCGGAGGCCGCACAGCGTGTGCTGTTGCGCCCCGTGCCCCGGCGCCTCGGACAGGTGGCGATCGAGACGCTGTACCTGTCCGCCGCCGCGGAGGCGCGGATCGGTGGTGATCTGTACGAGGCGGTGCCCACCGCGCACGGGGTCCGCCTCCTCATCGGTGACGTCCGGGGCAAGGGGCTGGTGGCGGTGGAGACGGCCGCCACGATGCTCGGCGCCTTCCGTGAGGCCGCCCACGACGAAGCCGACCTGGCGGGGGTGGCGCGCCGGGTCGAGAGGAGCATGAACCGCCGGGCCACGGAGCTCCCGGGCAGCGAAGTGGCGGAACGCTTCGTCACAGCGGTGTTCGCCGAGATCCCCGATCACGAGCCCGTGGTCCGCATCGTCAACTGCGGCCACCCCCCTCCGCTGCTCATCGGCCCGAACGGGGTCGCCGAGCTGGACTCGGCCGATCCCTCACCGCCCATCAACCTCGGCGTTCTGGTCGGGGACGACTACCACGTCGAGGTGAACCCCTTCCGTCCCGGCGAACAGCTGCTGCTGTACACCGATGGCGTCACGGAGACGCGCGACCGTACGGGGGCGTTCTACCCACTGACCGAGCGGGTCCGGTCCTGGGCCGCTCTCCCTCCCGGTGAACTTCTCGACCGGCTGCACCAGGATCTGATGGCCTACAGTGACGGGAACCTCGACGACGACACCGCCGCGCTCGCCGCCTACCGCCTTCCCGGTGACCGCCACGGGGAGAGCGGACCGCACCGGCGGTGACCGTCCCGCCGTCGCCGTGGCCGGTCAGGGGCTGCCGGTGACGCCGATGATCGAGGACATGATCCGGTCCTGGGGGGTGGTCGGCACGTGGAAGAAGCCGTTGTTGCAGCCGAGCCGCAGCACCGCGGCACGGTCCGCCAGGGCTTTGACGTCTCCCATGTTGTGGCTGATGAGGATGACACCGACCCCGTGCTCGCGCAGTTCGTCGACCAGGTCGAGGACGTGACCGGCCTGCTGGACGCCGAGTGACGCGGTCGGCTCGTCCAGGAGGACGGCCTTCGGTTCGCCGAGCAGTGCTCGGGAGATCGCCACGGTCTGCCGCTGTCCTGCCGACAGCGAGGCGACCGGGGTGCGCATGTCGGGGACGTGGATGCCCATGGCGTCCAGCTGCCGGCGTGCCTCCCTGCGCATGCCTCCCTTGTCCATCAGTCTCAGGAGACGGCCGAGGACGCCGGGGTGCCTCTGTTCGCGTCCGAGGTAGAGGTTCTCGGCGACATCGAGGCCGTCGCACAGGGCCAGGTTCTGGTACACCGTCGCGATGCCCAGGTGCCGGGCGGCCCGGGGCGTTCTGATCTGCACGGCCCGGCCCTCCCACTCGATGACGCCCTGGTCGGCGGGTACGACGCCCGCGATGATCCGGACGAGAGTGGACTTGCCCGCGCCGTTGTCCCCCAGGAGGGCGACGACCTCCCCCCTGTGGACCTCCAGCTCGACGTCCTTGAGTGCCTGCACGGCGCCGAACCGCTTGGAGATGCCGCGCAGCGCCAGCAGAGGCGGCTCAGTCACGTGAACCTCACCTTCTGCGTACGGCGGGGTGACACCGTACGGCCGGACTGATCACCAGAGTATCCGAGCAATGCCCGCTTCATAACGAATAAGACAGATAAGAGCATGAACAACCACATCCCCCTATCTGGGCATTTACGAATAGTCTCGGCTCATGATGGAGGTCACAGAGGCTCGTGTGACGCCGGCCCCGGCCGGAGGAGGGCGGCCCCATGACACACGACCGTGCGGGCCACGAACGCACCCGGCGGCGCCGCCGGCGAGGGATCACGCTCCTCGTGGTGGGGGCGCTGGTCGGCGGTGCCGCCGCCTGCGGCGGGGGAAACGGCAGCGACGGCCAGGGGGCGCACCAGATCACCATCGGCCTGGTGACCAAGACCGAGTCCAATCCGTTCTTCGTGGCGCTGCGCCATGCCGCCACGGCCGCGGCGCACAGGAACGACGCACGGTTGATCGCTCTCGCCGGCAAGTTCGACGGGGACAACGAGGGCCAGGTGAACGCGGTGGAGAGCCTCATCGCGCGCGGTGTGAACGGCATTCTCATCACGCCGTCGAACACGACGGGGATCCTGGGCGCGATCAGGGAGGCGCGCCGGCAGGGCATCCTGGTGATCGCGCTGGACACCGCAACACAACCGGAGAACGCGGTCGACGCCACGTACGCGACGGACAACTTCAAGGCCGGTCGCCTGCAGGGGGCCTATGTCAAGGCGGTGCTCGCCGGCCAGGCTCCCAAGGTGTTCATGCTGGACGGCACGCCGGGCTCGGAGGTCAGCCAGGACCGACACGACGGGTTCCTCGACGGCTTCGGGCTCAAGGACGGCTCGCCGGCGATCGTCGGCCAGGCGAACGCCAATGGCGACCGGAACACGGCTCAGGCCGCGACGGAGAACCTGCTGCTGCGCGCGAGCGACGTCAACGCCGTCTACACCATCAACGAGCCGGTGGCGGGCGGCGCGTACGAGGCCATCATGGACCGGGGGCTGACCCGCCAGGTGACCATCGGCTCCATCGACGGCTCGTGTGACGGAGTCGGTGACGTCAAGGCGGGCACTCTCGCGGCGACCGTCATGCAGTTCCCGGTCAGGATGGCGACCGACGGCGTGGACGCGATGATCGCTTTTGCCAGAAGCGGGAAGCGGCCGTCCGGTTTCACCGACACGGGCACGGTGCTCATCACGGACAGGCCGGTGCGCGGTGTGCCGTCGCAGAGCACGGCCTGGGGGCTCCAGCACTGCTGGGGATGACGTACTCCGGTCAGCGAGTCACCGCGAGCGGGTCGAAGGGATCGGAACAGCACATGAGGTCACCCGTCACCACCCGCGCCTCCGGCGGTGATACGCGCCCCCGGCCGCGGGACATGCTCCGGTACGCCTTTCGCACGCCGGCCGTCGGGCCGCTGGCGGCTCTGGTCGTCGCCGTGGTGGCGTTCGCGGTCACCACGGAGACGTTCCTGACACCGCAGAACCTGTCGCTGGTGCTGCAGCAGTCCATCGTGGTCGGCACACTGGCGCTGGGCCAGTCACTGATCATCCTCACCGCGGGCATCGACCTCGCGAACGGCGCGATCGCGGTGCTCGGCACGATCGTCATGGCCAAACTGGCCTTCGACGGCGGCAACCCCGTGACGGCACTGGTGCTCGGCCTGGTCGCGGCGACCCTCGTCGGGCTGGTGAACGGACTGCTCGTGTCCCGGCTGCGCCTGCCGCCCTTCATCGTCACCCTGGGGGCGCTGACCGTCGTCTACGCCACCGCCAGGCTGTACTCGCAGTCCCGCAGCTATCCGGTGACCTCCGGCCTGCTCGTCTTCTGGGGCAACGGCCTCGGCATCGGTGGTGTGTTCCTCACCTGGGGGACCTTTCTGCTCGTGGGCCTGTACGGGTTCTTCTGGTACGTCCTCACCCAGACCGCGTGGGGCCGGCACATCTACGCCGTCGGCAACGCACCGGAGTCCGCCCGCCTGACCGGCATCGACGTACGGCGCACGGTTCTCTCGGTCTACAGCACGGCCGGGTTGCTGTACGGCGTCGCCGCCTGGCAGTCCCTCGGCCGTATCCCGAACGCCGACCCCAACTCGTACCAGACGGCGAACCTGGAGAGCATCACCGCGGTGGTCCTCGGCGGCACGAGCCTCTTCGGCGGCCGCGGAAGCGTGATCGGCACACTCATCGGGACGCTCATCGTCAATGTGCTGCGTTCCGGGCTCACCCAGGCGGGTATCGACAGCCTCTACCAGGATGTGGCGACCGGAACCCTGGTGGTCGTGGCGGTCGGGGTGGACCAGATCCTCCGCAGGAGCGGTCCGCGGTGATGCCGGGGCGTCACGGCCGGTTGACAGACGTCACGGTGTCCCGGTCGGCGTGTCCTTCGAGTTCGACGGGCCGGTGAGCGTCCGCTGCTGGGGCACTCTCGCAACTGACGTGCCGTCATAGGGGGTGAGCGGCGCAGCGATGGTACGTTCGCCGCCGCCCCGCACCGGCGCATGGGTGGTCCCGCTCCCGATCCGCAGTACCGACCACACCCGTCCCCGCAGGCTGCGGCCGTGTCCGTGGAGCAGTCCCAGGACGATCGCCGCGGCCACCGCGATCAGGTGCTCCCGGCCGGCCAGGTTCGGTATGGCGATGGACTCCCACACCATCGACCCGCCGGTGAGGGTGAACACGACGGGGGCGCGCCGGACGACCGAGAGGTAGGTGAACAGGCCCACGACCGCGGCGGACGGTCCCGTGTCGAGTACCCGACCGGTCTCGGGCGGCAGTCCCAGCCCCCACCAGCCCGGCCCCAGCGTGATCATCACCCGTACGGTGAGGGTGCCGGCGACGGTGGTCGCGTACGCGACGGCCAAGGTGCGGGCGCGGCCCAACACCAGTTCGGCCAGGGCGAAGGCGAGGAACAGCTGGGTGATGCCGGCCCAGACCGGCAGGTCCAGGGCCGGGACGTACAGCGACACGGGGGTGCGTAACAGGGCCAGCCACAGCGGCAGGTCGGCGTAGACGCCGCCCAGGAGCCGTACCGCCACCGCGCCGGTCGGATGCTGTGCGACCGCGTGGAAGAAGATCACACCGAAGGCCGCGACGAAGGCCAGCACGAGCCCGGACAGCCCGCGCCGCAGCAGTTGCCGTACCGGGTCGACGACGATACCGCGCCATTCACCCCGCACCGTGCGCACGATGAACAGCGCGACGCGGCGCAGCGCGGCGGCCGCTCTGTCCGGGGCGCCGTCGCCCGTGGCGGACGGCGCCGTACCGCCGCGTGGTCCGCTGCCTCGTGTGCCGTGGTCCTCGGCACGGTTATGAGGCCTTTCCACCCCTTGACGCAAGGACTTCCCCCCCAACGTCCCCAGAGCGCACAATTGTACGGGTCTGAAATCTAGCCGCCCGTCCCGGTAATGCCGGGTTGCGGACCTCGTGTCGCGGTGGGCGGTTCGGGTCGGCGGCCGTTACGGCCGGGCTTCTTGCCACCCCTCGGCGTTGTGGGGATTCTGCACACGATCGCCATCCGACCCGCCACGCCACACGGGAGCCGCCCATGAGCGCCGTCGTCTGGATCACCGAAGGGACCTGGCCCGCCTGTGTGGACGCCGCGCTCCGCCGCGCGGCCCCCGGCGAGGAGATCGTGCTGCTGTACGTGCGCGACGACACGGTCGCCGAGACGGCGCACGGCGCGTTCGCCGGGCTCCTCGGCCGGGGTCATCCCGAGCGGGACCCCGGGCACCGGATCGAGGGGCTGTCCGAGTCGGCCGCGCGGCGCCTGCTGGATTCCGCGGCGCGGCGTCTGGGGCGCGCGGCCCACCAGGTCCTCACCCACGGCCGTACGGAGCGGAAGGTCGTCGAGGAGGCCATCGGCGCGGATCTGCTGATCTGCGCACGGGGCGGGGATCGTTCCCGGCTCGGCCCGCACAGCCTCGGCCCCGCCACTCGCTTCGTGGTCGACCACGCGCCCTGTCCTGTTCTGCTGGTGTGGCCGGAAGAGGTCCCGTCGACGAAGTTGCCGCCGCCTCCGCCGCCTCATCGCTGACTCACCGTGTCACCGAGGCCCGGACAGACCGGAACCCCGGCCCGATTCCGGCGGGCCGGGGTTCTCCTTGTTGTGTCAGGCGGGTGGCTCGGTCACGACCTCCCGTCAGTCGTTGTGGTCGTGGTCGTTGTCGTTGTCGTGGTCGTGGTCGTGGTCGTGGTCGTTGTCGTAGTCGCGGTCGTGGTCGCGGTGGTAGCCGTCGTGTTCGAAGGCGCTGCAGCGGTCGCCGCGGAAGCCCTCGCCGTAGCCGTCGCCGTCGCCGTCGCCGTAGCCGTCGCCGTCGCCGTAGCCGCCACGCCCGCGGCGGTCGCAGATCACGCGGAAGCTGCCCGCGACACCGTGCTTGATCTTCACACCGCCACGGACGTGCTGGGGGCGCACACCGTCACTCTGGCTCCACGGGCCGACGACGGCGATGGGAGCGCCGTTGTCACACGTGACCCCTCTGAACACCTCGACGGTGTGCCTGCTGTCGTTGACGATGTTGATGCTGTTGGAGCCGAGGCCACTCAGGATGGGCACGCAGCCGTCCGGGATGGCCGGGAAGTCCCGCTCGTTGATGTGGATCCGGCCGATGTGGCGCAGGCGCAGGTGGCGGTGGTGGCGGTGGTGGCGGTAGTGGTGCTCGCCCTCGTTGCCCTTGGCGTTGTTGTTGTTGTCGTTGTTGTTGTTGTTGTTCCCGTTGTTGTTGTTGCCATTGCCTTCGAGGGCGGCGGCCGGGGCGGCGGCCTGCTGGACGACCGAGGCCGAGTGCGCGGGCTCGGAGGCGGCCGAAGCGTAGGTGATGCCAGTGGCCACCAGGGCCGCGCCGGCCGCGATCGCGGCGGTTACTGCAGTGGAACGCGTTGCCATGTCACTTCTCCTGTCTCAGACACGTCGGCTGTGAACCGATGCGAGACTGAAGTTACATATCGCCGCGAAGCTCACCGCATCCGACATACCGACCATATGACGAACTACCCTGTCGGAGTAACGGGGGTCTTCCGGCCTTATGCGCAACAGGGCTGAAGCCCGCCCATGCGCTGATGAGGCGTCAGCCGTCCACTGATGAGGCGTCAGCGCAGCACCGACGTATGACTGACTGCGGACCAAGGAACAAGCACCTCCCCTCGCCCGTACCATCTGTGCACCGGGGGGACACTGTGCAGCAACATCGCCGTAGGCGAGGAAAGGTGAGTCACGCCATGTCCGAGACCACGACCGCGACTTCCGAACTGACATCGCAGTACGCCGCCCAAGTGGCAAGCGATCTCGAACGCAATGTGAAGGAGCAGGAACGCGTCAGCGCCGAAATCGCCGCTCTGCAGGAGCAGTTGGCGACACTGCAGCACGACCACGCGGTGCTGGTGACCATGCAGAACGCACTCGGCATTCCGACGGCACCAGTGGAGCCCGTCGCCGTGCCGGACAGCGCCACGGTGCCCGCCCCGCGGAAGAAGTCCCCTGCCGGATCCGGCACGGGCAGGCAGCCGCAGGCGAAGAAGAAGACCGCCGCCGCGCAGACACGTACGACGGGCCGGAGGACCGCCGGCAAGAAGGCCGCGGCCAAGAAGACGGAAGCCACGCAGGCGGAGACCGTCAAGACGGAGGCGCCGAAGGCGGGCCGGCCCACGCTGGTCGAACTCGTGCGCGCCCACCTCAGCGAGCAGAGTGAGCCGCGTTCCGCCGCGGAGGTCGCCGACGCGCTCGGCAAGGCCCACCCCGAGCGCGGCATCAAGACCACCGTCGTGCGGTCCACGCTCGAAGGGCTCGTGGCCAAGAAGCACGCCCAGCGCACCAAGCAGGGAACCGCTGTCTTCTACACCGCACCGGACGCCGCCGAACCGACCTCGGCGAACGAGGCCGAGGACCGGCCCGAGCAGGACCGGTAAGGCGCCCAGCACGGCTCGTGCCACCTTCCGGCGATCACTGGGGTCGCCGGTATGGGTGCGATGCGTGTGATGCTGTTCGGCGGGACGCCGAATGTCGGGAAGTCGTCTGTCGCCCGGGAGTTGGCGGACCGGCACGGGTTCGCGTACCGGTCGACGGACGGGCCGGCGCGGCACCCCGGAAGGCCGTGGCGGACGCCGGAGCGGGAGGTGCCGGCGCATGTCACCGAACACCACGCGGCCCTCGGCGTCGAGGAGTTGACCCAGTCCGTGCTCCGTCACTACGAGCGACTATGGCCTCGTATCGCGGAGTTGTTCGCGGCCGAGCGCCTTCAGAGCATCGCGCTCGACGCCGTCGACATGCTCGGGTCGACCCGCATCGACGTGGGTGACGGCCGGCCGGCGAGGTGGCCGACGCGGTACTCGGCGCCTGTCGACATGCGGGACGGGAGGTGAGCCTCACCGAGGACGATCTGCCGTTCGGGCGCGTCCCGGTGGCGGGCCTTCTCGCACGGCGGCTTGCTGGTGCAAGGGGACACCGGAGGGAGTGAGCCGCGTATGACCGAGACCCGGGCGGGTCAGCAGGCGTTGCAGACCCCGCGGGCCGCCGGGCTGGCCGGAGTCGTGTTCGCGCTCCTGCTCGCGGCGGCCATGGTGCTGATCCGGCTGTCGATCCCCCAGGGCGCGGAGTCGGTCACCCTCCAGGGGCTCACCGACCCGACACGGCGCAGCGCGGTGAAGGCGGCGCTCGCGCTGGTGCCGTTGGCCGGGATCTGCTTCCTGTGGTTCATGGGGGCGCTGCGGGCCCGTATGGGTGAGGCCGAGGACCAGTTCCTCGCCACCGTGTTCCTCGGCAGCGGGCTGGTCTTCGTGGCGACGCTGTTCGGGGTGGCCGCGGCCGCCGCGGGCGTGCTGGCCACCACGGACGCGCCCGGCGGCACTCCCGGCCTGCCCGCCTGGAACTTCGGCCGCCACTTCGCGTACACACTGCTGGCCGAGTACGCGACGCGGATGGCGGCGGTCTTCACCTGCTCCACGTCGGTCATCTGCCATCGCCTGAGGCTCCTGCCGCGGTGGCTCAGTCTGCTGGGTTTCCTCACCTTCCTGACACTGCTGTTCGTCTCGGCCGGTGTGCCCTGGTCGGAGTTGGTGTTCCCGGGGTGGTCGCTCCTCGTCGGCGCCTTTCTCTTCGCGTCGGGCCGCAGCCCCCGGCCAGGCACCACCGCGGCGTCGTAGCGGGACACCGGCCGGTCACCCCTTCGGCACTCCTCGGCGGGCGCGCCACCGTCCGGTCCGGCGATGCTGGTGTGGGGGAGCTGACCGCCGTCCGACGTTTCCGCCGCGCAGCAGCGGCGCCCGCGGACCTGCCCGCCGAAGGCGCGGAGGGCTCATGAGGCTTGTCGTCGATCTCAACAGGTGCCAGGGATACGCCCAGTGCGCGTTCCTCGCACCCGACGTCTTCGCCCTGCACGGCGAGGAGTCGCTGGTCTACAACCCCCACGCCGATGAGGGGCAGCGGGAGAGGCTGGCGCGCGCCGTGGCGGCCTGCCCGGTGCAGGCCATCCTGGTCGACGGGCTGGACGACATCGGCGCGGAGCACGCCGAGGCCGGGCAGGAGACGTCACGTGCCCGCTGAGGACCTCCTCCGATGGCTCAGGCGCGAGGGCCGAATCGTCATCGTGGGCGCCTCGCTGGCGGGGCTGCGGGCCGCCGAGACGCTGCGCGCCGAGGGTTTCGCCGGTTCGCTGACCATGATCGGTGACGAGCCCCACGAACCGTACGACCGGCCACCGCTGTCCAAGGCGGTCCTGCTCGGCAAGGCGTCACCGCACCGCACCGGCCTGCCCCGGCGCCTCGAGATCGACGCCAAGTGGCGCCTGGGTGTCGCGGCGACGGGACTCGACATGACGGCCAAACGGGTACGGCTGGCCGACGGGGACGAGGTGGAGTACGACCGGCTGCTGATCGCCACCGGTGTGCGTGCCCGGCCCTGGCCGAAGGAGTCGGAGGCCCAACTGGACGGTGTCTTCGTGTTGCGCACGCGCGACGACGCGGCCGCCCTGCTGCGGCGGCTGCAGGCCTCCCCGCGCCGGGTGTTCGTCATCGGGGCCGGATTCACGGGTTCGGAGATCGCCTCGGCCTGCCGGGAGCGGGGCCTCGCGGTCACCCTCGCCGAGCGCGGGGGCGCACCGCTGGTGGGCGCCCTCGGCGGGGTGATCGGCGCGGTGGCCGCGGAGCTGCAGCGGGAGAACGGTGTGGACCTGCGGACCGGCGTCATGGTGACGGCGCTGGAGGGCGACTCGATGGGGCGGGTGCGGGCCGCCCATCTGTCCGACGGCAGCGTCGTCGAGACGGACGTCGTGGTCGTCTGCCTCGGCGCGACCCGCAACACCGAGTGGCTGGAGGGCTCCGGGCTCGGTGCGGGGCCCCGGGGCATCGCCTGCGACGCGGGCTGCCGGGCCTTCGACTTCCGGGGCATCGTGACCGATGACGTCTACGTCGCCGGCGATGTGGCCCGCTCTCCGCATCCGCTGTTCGGCTATCAGTTCCTGTCGCTGGAGCACTGGGGCAACGCCGTCGCACAGGCTGAGGTGGCCGCCCACAACATGATCAGCAATGGTGCGGACCGGCGTCCGCACCTGTGGGTGCCCGCCTTCTGGTCGTCGCAGTTCGGTGTGAACATCAAGTCGGTCGGTGTCCCGTCCATGGGCGAGCAGATCATGATCACTCAAGGGTCGCTGGCCGAACGCCGATTCGTCGGGGCGTACGGCTACCAGGGCCGGATCATCGCCGCGGTGAGCTTCGACAACACCCGGTGGCTCCAGTTCTACGAGCGGCTGATCGAGACGGCCACGCCGTTCCCGCTGGAGTTCCCGACGGTCGACCGCCGTCCCGAGGGGCGCCAGCCGGTGCCCGCCGACTTCCCCGACCCGTCCCTGCCGACGCACGGCCCGACCGTGACGCTCAGCGGTTACTCGCCGAGCGACCGCCGTCTGGTGTTCACCCCGGCCCGCCACTAACCGTCCCGGTCCCGCGCCTCCCCCGCCCTGACGGACTTCACGCTCTAGGACCACTCATGACGCACGCCTCGCTCCTGCACCGGATCACCGATTACGCCAACCGCGCGAACCCCTATCCGCTGTACGAGGAGCTCCGTAGGACTCCGGTGCTGCACGAGGAGGACGGCGGTCCCTACCTCGTCGGTTCGTACTGGGACATCCTGGGCCTGCTGCACGATCCGCGGATCAGCTCCGACGCCGGCAACCTCGCCGCGGCGGGAGCCGACGAAGGGGTCGGGGCGGAGGAGACGGGGCTGCCGCCGAGCTTCATCCGACTCGACCCTCCGGAGCACGACCGGCTGCGGCGGATCGCCAACCGGTCCTTCGGACCGCCGCACTGCCCCCGCCGGATCGACGCGATGCGCGGCGAACTCGCCGGAATCGTCGCCGAGTTGATCGACGGCATCGGGGAGGCACGGCAGATCGATGTGGTGGACCAGTTCGCGTACCCCTTCCCGGTGACCGTCATCTGCAGGCTGCTCGGAGTACCGCGCGAGGACGAACCGCGCTTTCGCGCCTGGGTCGAACCGATCGTCGCCGGTCTGGATCCGCAGACGCGGACGGCTGAGAACGAGGCCGAACGCCTGCAGTCCACGCGGGAGGCACGCGTGCAACTGGGCCTGTATCTGGCGGAGCTGGTCGAGCAGAGAAGGAGGGAACCCGGGAACGACATGCTGTCCGAGCTGGTGACGAGCCACGGCCCGGACGGCCCGATGACGACGATGGAAGTGCTCAGCACGTCGGTGCTGCTGCTGATCGCGGGCCACGAGACGACGGTCAACCTGATCACCAACGGCATGCTCACCCTGCTGCGGTACCCGGAGTACCTGCGCCGACTGCGCGACGACCCCGGCCTGGCCGTCAACATCGTGGAGGAGCTGCTGCGTTACGAACCTCCCGTGCAGCTCGTGCCGCAGCGGACCTGTATCGCGGACATCGAGGTGCGCGGGGTCACGATTCCGAAGGGTTCGAGGATCTGGCTCGTCCTGGCCGCGGGCAACCGGGATCCGGAGCGGTTCAAGGACCCCGACCGGTTCGATCCGTACCGGGGAGACATCCAGCACCTCGGCTTCGGCAGCGGCATCCACTCCTGTTTCGGCGCACCGCTGGCCCGGCTGGAGGCACAGATCGCGCTGTCCGAACTGGCCCGCAGGCTCGACGGTCCCCGTCTCCTCGAGGACCCGCCGCCCTACCGGCAGAACGCGGTGCTGCGCGGGCCACGCCATCTGGCCGTCGGCTTCGACGATCTGCGTCCCCAGGGATGTGACTGAGCCGCATCACCAGCCGGTCGCGTCGGCGGAGTGGTCCGGCGCGGTCGGGTTACCCGCGAACCATGACTCGGCTGCTGAAATGGGAAGACAGGGATCACCGGGCGCGTCATGGCCACCGGCGGGGGGCAGCGGACCGCCGCACCGAGCCCGCTCCGGATTCCGCCGCCGCGCCGCCCGGGCCGGACCCGGAGGTGGAGCGCCGGGCCCCGGACGCGCCGACCGAGTTGCCCCGGCGCTCGTGGTGGGCGGTGTTCAGGGGCACGCTGCGCGAGTTCGGGAACGACGAACTGACCGACCGGGCCGCGGCCCTGACCTACTACGGGGTGCTGTCCCTCTTCCCGGCCCTGCTGGTGCTGGTGTCCCTGCTGGACATCGCCGGGCGGTCGGCGACCGACAAGGTGCTGGCCAACCTCAAACAGTTCGCCCCGGGCGCGGCCCGGGACATCGTCACCCGGGCCGTGGCGCAGTTGCAGGGACACAGCGGCGCCGGGTCCGTCATGGCGTTCGTGGGCCTGGCAGTGG
Organism: Streptomyces sp. NPDC001796; assembly: GCF_042892355.1. Taxonomy (NCBI): domain Bacteria; kingdom Bacillati; phylum Actinomycetota; class Actinomycetes; order Kitasatosporales; family Streptomycetaceae; genus Streptomyces; species Streptomyces sp. NPDC001796. Next base: position 41,103 of record NZ_JBIAUC010000008.1, read on the forward strand.
CGCTGTGGTCGGCGTCGGGTTACATCGGCGCGTTCATCCGCACCGCGAACGCCGTCTACGACATCCCCGAGGGGAGGCCCCTGTGGAAGGTCCTGCCCCTGCGGCTGGCGGTCACCGTCCTGCTCATGGTGCTGGCCCTGGCTAGCGCGCTGATCGTGGTCTTCACCGGAGGGCTGGCGCACCAGGTGGGCACGGCACTGGGGATCGGGCACACGGCGCTCATGGTGTGGTCGATCGCCAAGTGGCCCGTCCTCGTGGCCCTGGTGACGATCATGCTGGCGATCCTGTACTGGGCCACGCCGAACGCCAAGGTGCACGGCTTCAGGTGGATCACACCGGGCAGCGTGCTGGCGCTGGTGCTCTGGATGGCCGCGTCCGGTGGGTTCGCGTTCTACGTCGCCACCTTATCCTCGTACAAGACCTACGGCACCATGGCGGGCGTCATCGTCTTCCTGGTGTGGCTGTGGATCGGCAATCTGGCGATCCTGCTGGGCCTGGAGTTCGACGCGGAGACCGCGCGGCAGCGGGCGATCGCCGGCGGTCTTCCCCCCGACCAGGAGCCGTACACAGAGCCACGTGACACCCGCGCGTGGGACGAAGAGGCCCGGCGCCGCGTGGACTGACGAACGGCTCGGCCCGCCTGGGAGGCCCCGTCGCCGCACCGCCGTTCCGTATATGTCCGCGAACGGATCTCGCAAGGGAGCGAACCCCCGGACCGGTTCGATCATCTTCCTTGGGGGACCATGGCGTTCCCGGTCGGTCGCAAGGGACAGGAGCCGAAAGGAAGGCCCGTGCCGGTCATCAGTCAGCGGGTGCACCTGGTGCTGCTCGCCGCCTGGACAATCGTCTGGTTCGCCGTGGTGGAGCGGCACGGCGGGTTCTCCTGGCACTATCTGCAGCAGGGCGGGAAACTGCTGTATCAGGGCGCCGGCCGCGACGGCGGTCTCAACCTGTACGCGCACCACCCAGAGCTCCAGATGGGCCCGCTCAGCTTCCTGGTGGCGGGTGTGTTCAACCCGTTCCCCGAGGACGTCGGGCAGTTCCTGGCCGCGGCCCTGATGTCCCTGCTCGGCCTGGTGATCCTGGTACTCGCCGGACGCAGCGCCGCCTGGTACTTCCTGGGCACCGGGACCAACCATCAGCGGCTGCGGCAGCGCGTGCTGATCGCGGGCCTGGCCTTCATCCCCATGTGGATCGAGGTGTCGGTCCGCTTCGGGCACCTGGACGACGTCCTGGCGCTGTTCTTCACCGCCCTGGCCGTACGCTCGGTCACCCTTGGCAACGCGGCGGGGACCGGCGTCTTCATGGCCCTGGCCATGGACTCCAAACCGACGGCGCTCGCCTTCCTGCCGCTGCTGCTCGCACTGCCGAGACACCAGTGGCTGCGGGCCGGTCTGTGGTGCGTGGGCCTGGTCGCGGTCGTCTGGCTGCCGTTCTTCATCGGCTCCCCGCACACGATGGCGGCGGCGCACTTCACCATCCCCAACCAGCCGGCGTCGGCGCTGCGCTGGCTCGGCGTCGGCGATCCCCAGACACCCCCTTGGGACCGGCCCGCGCAGGCCGTGGTGGGTCTGACGCTCGGCTGTGTCGCGGTCTGGCGCGGCCGCTGGGCCGCGGTGGTCCTGCTCGGCGCCAACGCGCGGATCGTGCTGGACCCCAGCGTCTACACGTACTACACCGCGTCCGTCCTGCTGGGCACGCTGCTGTGGGACGTGATCGGCCAGCGGCGCCTCGTCCCCTGGTGGAGCTGGATCGCGCTGCTCACGCTGTACGGCAGTGTGTTCGTCGTGCCCGACGACTCGGCCCGCGGTCTGATCCGTCTGGCCTTCGTGGCCGTCTCCACCGCGTATGTCCTGTTCTGGCCGGTACGCGACCGCGGTGACCGGCGTTCCCGCGGCCGGGGCCGACCGCGACGGCCGACCATGCCCCCGGAGCAGCGGAGCCGGGAGGCGACCCGCGGGGAGCCGGAGGCGACACTCGGCTGACCGGCACACGAAGCGCCCCGGCCGCCCGGGGAGGCGGCCGAGGCGCTCCGGGGTTGGACGGTGTCAGCTGGACGGGCCACCGACGTCACCGGGCTGGATGCGCCCGCGCCAGGCGCCGGACTCGCGGCCATGCTGCTCGATGAACTCCTTGAAGCGACGCATGTCTCCCTTGACGCGCCGGTCGATCACTCCCAGCATGTCCGCGGTCTTCTCCGCGGCTCCACCGGGTTCGACGTCCATCACGAGCTCCACGCGCGTGTGGGTGTCGTCCAGGCGCTGGAAGCGGACTGAACCCTTCTGCCGGGTGTCGCCGCTGGTGGTACGCCAGGTGATCCGCTCGTCGGGGAGCTGGTCGACGATCTCGGTGTCGAACTCCCGCCGCACTCCGCCGATCTTGGTGGTCCAGTGGTTGTGGCGGTCGTCGAGCTGCGTGACCTCCTCGACGCCCTCCATGAAGTTCGGGAACTCCTCGAACTGCGTCCACTGGTTGTACGCCGTGCGAACCGGAACTTCGACTTCCACCGTTTCCTTGACCGTGCTCATCCGCGCCTCCTTCTCACTGATCGACCGCAGCGGGGTGTCGGCCCGCCGCATGGATCTCGGCACATTGCGGCGGGTACCCAGGGTCCGTCCGTTTACAGCTGCGGGACGACATCGGTGCGCGGGGCGAGGTGAGCGGCACGCGGTGGCCGCCCGACCGACGGCGAGGCAGGGTGGAAGGCATGAGCCCCCGCCTGGGCCTCGCCGGCCTGCGGCAGCAGTGGCATTCGAGCCATGCGCTGCTGCTCCTTCCGATCGCGCTCATCGTGGTGATCACGGTCGCGGACATCCACTCCCCCGCGAACATCCATCTGGGACCGGCGCTGGTGATCGCCCCGGCGCTCACCCTGTCGTTCGCCGGCCCCCGGCTGACCGGCCTCGTCGGGGCGCTGGCGGTGGCGGCACAGTTCCTCATCGCCGTTCTGCACGGCGGGCTGACCACCACCAACCACGTCGTGCAGCTGGTCACTCTGGCGGTGCTGTCCACGCTGACCGTGATCTACGGCGCGATCCGCGAGCGGCGACGCGCGCAGCTGGCACAGGTCAGATCCGTGGCCGAGGCGGCGCAGCACGTCCTGCTGTGGCCGTTGCCGGAGCAGATCGGCCCCCTGAGGGTCGCCTGCCTGTACCTGGCCGCCGAGGACGAGGCACAGATCGGCGGCGACCTGTACGCGGCGACCCGCACCGACGCCGCGGTGCGCGTTCTGATCGGCGATGTGCGCGGCAAGGGCCTGTCCGCGATCGGCGAGGCCGCCCTGTTGCTCGGCGCGTTCCGGGAGTCCTCCCACCGGCAGGCCTCCCTGCTGGAGCTGGCCGCCTCCCTGGAACAGAGCGTGACCCGGTACCTCGCCGACTTCGAACCCCCCGAGGAGGTCGGGGAACGGTTCGCCACCGCCCTGCTGATGGAGATCTCCGATGCGGACCCGATGACGCGGATGACCAGCTGCGGGCACCCCCCGCCGCTGCTGCTCAGTCCCGGGCATGTCGTCACCGCGCCGAGCCTGCACCCCGCTCCCCCCATGGGCATCGGCGGGCGGCCGGCGGGCTACACGCTGGACGTGTTCTCCTTCGAGCCCGGTGACACCCTCCTGCTGTACACCGACGGTGTGATCGAGGCGCGGGATGCCCACAACCGCTTCTATCCGCTGGCGGAACGCGTCGCCCAGTGGACGCAGACCGGCCCCGAGACCCTGCTGCACCACGTCCGGCGCGACCTCCTCGCCCATGCCGGCGGACGCCTCGACGACGACGCCGCTCTCATCGCCCTGCAGCGCGCCCCGGTCACCCACCGGGGCGGCCTGCACGAGCGGATCGTCCATGCCGACGGCTTCCGTCACCGCCCGGGACCGCGGACGGACGGGTGAAGGGCCGCGCGTCTGCAGGGCCCGCCCGGCCATCTCCCCTCGCCGCTTTGCGCGCACCGTTGCGTTTCTTGGGCTGGGCACGGTGCGGAAGTCCCCTTCCGTACACGTTCTCCCCCTCCGATATCGGTGCACGGTCCGCAGACTTCCCCGTGCCCCGTACAGCTCGAGGAGAACCCTTGTTCAGACGTCCTGCCCGTCCCGTCACGGCGGTCGCCGCCGCACTCGCCGCCGTGGGTGCGCTCACCGCCACGGCCACCGCGCCCGCCTCGGCACACGCCCCCGTCGCCCGCGCGGGCGCCGCGGCCCGGCATGTCCTGCTGCTGTCGGTCGACGGCCTGCACCAGTCCGACCTGGCCTGGTACGTCGCCCACCACCCCGACTCGGCGCTCGCACGGCTCGCCACGGGCGGTGTGGAGTACACCCACGCGAGGACCACCGTCCCCTCCGACTCGTTCCCCGGCATGATCGGCCAGCTCACGGGCGGGAATCCGGGCACCACGGGCGTCTACTACGACGACACCTACAGCAACGCCCTCCTGCCGGCCGGGACCACCGGCTGCACGGGTGCCAAGCCCGGCGCCGAAGTCGACCTCACCGAGGACCTCGACCGGAACAAGGACTCCCTGGACGCCGGACAGGGGCTCGCGGGACTGCCCGGCGGCATCCTGAACATGACCGGTGACGCCCGCTCGCTGATCGACCCGTCGAAGCTGCCGGTCGACCCGAAGACGTGCAAGCCCGTCTACCCGCACAGCTACCTGAAGGTGAACACGGTCTTCGAGGTGGCCCGCAGGGCGGGGCTGCGCACCGCCTGGTCCGACAAGCACGTGGCGTACGAGATTCTGGACGGGCCCTCCGGCACCGGTGTCCAGGACCTGTTCGCCCCCGAGATCAACAGCGCGGCGACCGGCTATCCGGCGGGCGACGACTGGACCAAGGACAACGCGGCGACCGAGCAGTACGACGACTACAAGGTGCGGGCCGTCCTCAACGAGATCGACGGCTACGACCACAGCCGCACGCACAAGGTGGGCACCCCTGCGGTCTTCGGCATGAACTTCCAGTCCGTGTCGACCGCCCAGAAGCTGCCCGGCTCCGACGGTCTGACGGGTGGTTACCTGGCGAAGGGGGTGCCCGGCCCGCTTCTGGTGAAGAACCTGGCGTTCGTCGACAAGGAGGTCGGGGCGTTCCTCGCGGAACTGCGCAAGAGGCACCTGGACGGCAGTACGACGGTCATCCTGTCGGCCAAGCACGGGCAGTCGCCGACCGATCCGAAGGCGCTGATGCGGATCGACGACGGCCCGCTCCTCGACGGCCTGAACGCCGCGTGGAAGGCCGCGCATCCGGGCGCCGGCGACCTGGTCGCGCACGCCGTGGACGATGACGCGATGCTCCTGTGGCTCACCGACCGGTCCACGGCCGCGACCGACTTCGCCAAGGCGTACCTGCTCGCCCGGTCCGGCACCGGCAACGGGATCGACGGCACGGCCAAGCCCTTCACCGCGAGCGGGCTGAAGACGCTGTACGCCGGCGCGGCGGCCGCCCGGTACTTCCACGTGCGGCCGGGCGACGCGCGTGTGCCGGACCTGTTCGGCATCACGCAGTACGGCGTCGTGTACACCGGCGGCAAGGGCAAGATCGCCGAGCACGGGGGCGCCCACGCCGACGACCTGGACGTGCCGCTCGTCGTCTTCGGCGCCGGTGCCCCACAGGGTGTGCGGGTCGGCGGCTCGGTGGAGACCACGCAGATCGCGCCGACGATCCTGCGGCTGCTCGGGTTGAACCCCGAGGCCCTGGACGCGGTACGCGTCGAACACACCCGCGTCCTGCCGACGCGCTGACCGGGACCGGGCGGGGTCGCGGTGTCCGCGGCCCCGCTCGCGGGGCGTTTTCCATTTGTTCACCCAAGCGACATCGGAAGTGCCCCTCTATGGCGCCCATCGCCATGGAAAGGCCTGCATTGTCGGATATCGGACATCCGCATCCGAGCACAGAAAGTCGAAACCGACATGGGCCAGATTCTTGTAGCCGTGGCGACGAAGATCGGCGCCGCGCTGGCCGAGGCGCTCATCCTGCGCCTCGCGTGGCAGCTGTGGGCCGCGTACGCACGGCGTCAGCGCACGGCCACCGCACCGGCCGCCGCCTGAGACACGACGACCGCCACGGCCCGCCGCCGACCCACGCCGGCGCCCGGCGGCGGTGTCCGCCGCCGGGCGCCGGGGGCCGGGTCGCCTCAGGCCGTCCTCCTCACCGAGGCACGGCTCCCGCCGTTGTGCCCGACCGCCGTTTCGGCGCCCCGTTCACGCGTCCTGCCGCCCCGCAGCAGCCAGGTGGCTCCGCCGACGGCCACCGCCACCGGCCATTCCAGAGCCCCCGCGACCGCCATCGCGGTCAGCCCCCCGTAGAACACGAGGTCCTTGCCGGACGGTGCGCCGGGCATCCGCGACGTCGCCTCCTTGGCGGTGCTGGTCAGGTCGTCCCTCGTGATGTACGGAATCCTCAGCGAGGGGTGCACCGTACGTGTGTGAAGGTGCAGGCCACCGCCCTCGTGCGCATGGGTTTCCGCCGGCTGCCTCCGGGTCTCTTCCTGCGGTGTCGTCGCCGCTGTTCTGGCCATCCCCCTGTCCTCCTCTCACGGAGTCGGTGTGGTGTGCCACTTCAATTCTCGCGCGCTCCGCGCGGCATGCGCTCTGCGATCCGGTGGAAATAGGAGGTTTGTCAACATTCCGGTTGAAGTCGGCGGTTTGCGGCTACTCGTGTCGTGCGGAGCGGGTGTCGGACCGCGGGGAGCGGGTGATGCGCTGTGGCACTGCCGGGACGGCGACTGCTGCGGTCCGTCATGTCCTCCGCCACCGCCTCTCTGTGGGACGGCACACGCAAACGGGTGCGCCGCTTCGAGGGGCGTCTCCACATCGCCGTACGCGGCCTGAGCCAGGGTGACCTGCCCCATGCCTCGGCGGTGAAGCTGGCCGAGGAGGTGGAGCGACGGCTCACCGGGCTGCCGGGCGTGGCCTGGGCCGTGGCGAACACCGTGCTGGGGCATTGCGTGGTCGGCACGGACGACTCCTTCGACCCCGAAGAGCTGGTGCCGGCCCTGATCGATGCGGTAGAGGAGGTGGAGGAGGCCCACGGACTCGAGCACCCGCTGCCCGACCATCCGGCCTCCGGCCGTACCACCCGGCGAGCGGCCCTGGCCGTGGCGGTGCAGGTGGCGGCCGCCCCCCTGGCCGCCGTGACGGGCCTGGCCCGCCGGGCGCCGCTCCCGTCGTGGGTCACGGCTGTCATCCCGCTCGTCGACGTCCACCCGAGGCTTCGGGGGGCGGTGGACCGGGCGATCGGCACCGACAACGCCAATCTGCTGCTGCCCCTCCTCTCGGCGGTGGGCCATGCGGGCTCCGGAGGTGTGGTCGGGGTCGTCGTGGACACCGTCCGGCACACCCTGCGGGCACTGGAGGCGCACGCGGAAGCCGCCTCCTGGGCCGCGGCCGAGCCGCGCCTGGCCGGCAGTCCCGCGACCGGGTCCCATGGCCCGATGCCCGACCCACCGCCGCATGAGACGCCGCTGCGGCCGGGGCCGGTCGAGCGCTACGCCGACCAGGCCGCCCTGGTGGCGGCGGCGTCGTTCACCGGATCGCTGCTGGTCACCCGGCGCCCGGCCAGGGCCGCCGGAGGTGCCCTCGCGGCCATCCCCAAGGCACCGCTGCTGGCCCGCGAAGGCTTCGCCTGCGCCCTCGGCCGGGGCCTGGCCCACAGGGGCGTTCTCGTGGCGGACTCCGGCGCGCTGCGCCGGCTGGACCGTATCGGCACCGTGCTCCTCGACACCGGCGTGCTGGTCACCGGGACCCATGTGCTGGCCGATCTGGTGCCCCTCGACGACGACGCGCCCGTGGGCGACCTCGCCGCGCGGGCCCACCGTCTCTTCGACGGCTCCGCGCCCGAGAAGCCGGCCCATGACGGTGAATGGGCCCTGGGCCCGGTCGAGCGGCTGTCCCTGCAGGGGCGCACCGGAGCGCGCGAGCGGGAGCGGATGCACCGCGACGGGGCACGGCTCGTGCTGGGGCTGGCACACGGGCGGCGGCTGATCGCCGTGATCAGTGCGGTGCCGCAGATGCACGAGGCCGCCGGCGCCTTCGTCCCCGCGGCGCATGCCGCCAGGCTGCGGGTCGTGGTCGCCGGGGCGCACACCGCCGACCCGGCCGCACGCGAGGCCGACGCGGCGCGCGCGGCGGACGAACGACCGGTGGACTGCGTACGGGACCTCCAGCGTGACGGAGAAGGGGTGCTGCTGATCTCCCGGGACCGGGAGGCCCTGAGCGCGGCCGATGTCGGCGTCGGCGTCGTCGGCCCGGAGGGGTCGCCGCCCTGGGGCGCGCATCTGTACGTGGACGCCGATCCGGCGGCGGCCGTCGTCATCGTGCGGGCCTGCCGCGGTGCCCGCGACAGTGCGCGGCGCGGGGTCCGGATCGCCGAGGCGGCCGCCGCCGTCGGCGCGACGGCGGCGCTGGCCGGGCGGTCGGGGCGACCCGCGGCGCGCGGCGTGACGGCCTTCAACGCGGCGGGCGCCCTCGCCACCTGGACCGGAGTCTGGTCGGCCGTACGACTGCTGCGGCGTCCCTCGCCGGTGACCGCCGCGTCCCGCGGCCCCTGGCACGCGATGGACCCGGGCACCGTCCTCGAGCGGACCGGGAGCGCCGAGGCGGGGCTGACCGACGAGGAGGCGCAGGCGCGGGGCACCGCACCCGGCGAGCGGGCCCCCACGTCGTCGCCCGTGCGGGCGTACCTCACCGAGATGGCCAACCCGCTCACGCCCGTCCTCGGTGCCGGGGCGGCCATGTCGGCGTCGGTGGGCGCCGTCCTCGACGCCGTCGTCATCGTGGCGGTCACCGCCGTGTCCGGACTCGTCGGCGGGTTCCAGCGCTACCGGACCGACCGGGCGGTGGCCCGGCTGCGCCGTGAGTCGGGCGTGATGGCCCGGGTGCTGCGGGACGAGCGGGAGACCACCGTGCCCGCCCAGCAGCTGGTCGTGGGCGATGTCGTCGTGCTGAGCGCCGGCGATGTCGTACCCGCGGACGCGCGCCTGCTGGAGGCGCACCACCTGGAGACCGACGAGTCGGCGCTCACCGGCGAGTCGTTGCCGGTGGCCAAGGCCGTCGCGCCCGTGCTGGCCTCGGACGTGGCGGAGCGCACGTCCATGGTGTACGAGGGCACCACCGTCGCGGCCGGCCGCTGCCGCGCGGTCGTCGTCGCGACCGGTACGGCGACGGAGGCGAGCCGGGCCGCGGTGATGGGCCGGGGGGCGGCGGCGCCCGCCGTCGGGGTGGAGCGCAGGCTGGCACGGATCACCCGCAGCACACTGCCCGTGGCCCTCGGCTCGGCCGCCGCGGTGATGGTGGCCGGAACACTGCGCGGGCGCTCGACGCGGGAGACGGTGGGCGCGGGTGTGGGCCTGGCCGTGGCCAGTGTCCCGGAGGGACTGCCGTTCCTGGTGTCCGCGGCCCAACTCGCCTCCGCCCGCAGGCTTTCCGTACGGGGCGCCCTGGTCAGGGATCCCCGTACGATCGAGGCGGCCGGCCGTACCGACGTCCTGTGCTTCGACAAGACCGGAACCCTCACTCACGGGCGGATCTCCCTCGTCGCCGTCTCGGCGGACGGCGAGAGCCGGCCCCTGGAATCACTCGGCGACGAGCAACGCGCCGTCCTCGCCGCCGCGTTGCGGGCCACCCCTCACCCGCACGGTGGCGCGGGGTTCGAGCACGCAACGGACGGGGCCGTCACCGCCGGCGCGGAGGAGGCGCACGTGCGACGGACGACGGACGTGCCCGGCTGGCGGCGTGTCTCCGGCCTGCCGTTCGAGCCGAGCCGCGGCTTCCACGCCACGATGGGCCGGTTCGGGGAACGCCGGGTCCTGTCGGTGAAGGGCGCACCGGAGGAGGTCGTCGAGCGCTGCGCCACCCGTGGCGGCCGCCCGCTGGACGAGGGGGAGCGCGCGGACGTGCTCGCCGCCGGCGAGAAGCTGGCGGCCGAGGGCCACCGCATCCTCGCGGTCGCGGAGCTGCGGGACGCGGGCGGCGAGGAGCTGCGGGACGAGACGGTGCGGGGGCTGGACTTCGTCGGGTTCCTCGCCTTCGCCGACCGCGTGCGCGGCACCGCCGCCGAGGCGGTGCGCCACCTGGTGGACGCCGGGGTGCACATCGTGATGATCACCGGCGACCACCCGGGCACGGCCGGCGCGATGGCCGCCGAACTGGGCGTCCTGGACGGCAGGCGGGTGGTGACCGGCACCGAACTCGACGACCTGGACGACCGGGCGCTCGACGCCCTGCTGCCCGACGTCGGGGTCGTCGCGCGCGGTACCCCCGTGCACAAGGTGCGTGTGGTGCAGGCGTTCCAGAGACTGGGACGCACCGTCGCGATGACCGGGGACGGCGCCAACGACGCGCCCGCGATCCGGCTCGCCGACGTCGGCATCGCGTTCGGTACGCGCGCCACGCCGGCGGCGCGCGCGGCGGCCGACCTCGTGGTCACGGACGACCGGCTGGAGACGGTGCTCGCCGCGCTGGTGGAGGGCCGCGCCATGTGGGCGTCCGTGCGGCAGGCGCTGGCGATCCTGGTCGGCGGCAACCTGGGCGAGATCGCCTTCACCCTCCTCGGCGCGGCCGCCACCGGGACGTCACCCCTGACAGCCCGTCAACTCCTGCTGGTGAATCTGTTCACGGACCTGGCTCCGGCCATGGCGGTCGCCCTGCGTCCGCCGCGCCCCGAGGCCGCCGAGCGGATGCTGCACGAGGGGCCGGAGGTCTCCCTGGGCACGGCCCTGACCGAGGAGACCGTGTGCCGGGCCGTCGCCACCGCCCTCGGTGCCACCGCCGCCTGGATCGTCGCCCGGTTCACCGGCCGCGCCGCGCGCGCCCGTACGGTCGCCCTCGTCGCGCTGGTGGGCACACAGCTCGGGCAGACGCTGCTGGCCGGCGGCCGGAGCGGGGCGATCGTCGGCTCCTCCCTCGGCTCGCTGGCGGCGCTGGCGGCCGTGGTGCAGACTCCGGGGCTCAGCCAGTTCTTCGGCTGCACGCCGCTCGGCCCGCTCGCCTGGGGCATCGCGCTGTCCACCGCGGCGGCGGCGACGGTGAGTTCGCTGTTCCTGCCGCCGCTGGTCGGCCGGATCCGGACCGCGCTGCCGCTGCCGCTGCCGACCGTCGCCAGGGCGTAGACGGTAGCCGACAGAACACCTTCCGGAGCGTCAAAACGCTTTGGTGAACGACAAGATGAAAATCACACCGACGTCTCGGACATTTCGCGACCCAATCTTCACGCGAGGCACACAAGTTGGCTAGGTTGTCCGGCAGGCCGCACGACTCCCTCCGGCGAACGTCGCCGGGTCGCACGGCCTCCGCCGAGGGCACGGGCCCCAGAGCACGCCTTCCGGAGCCTCCAGCCCGAACCCTCCCCCAGCGCCCCGAACGGCCTGGGGGCGCTGCACGGCCGACCCGGCAGGCGGAGCACGGAAGGAGTACGTCCCCATGGCGCAGCGCGACTCCGAGGGGCCGAGCCGCGACGAGGTCCAGCGGCGGATCCAGAGCCTCTACGACCGGGCCGAGACCGCCACCGGGAACTTCAACGCGACCCGCGCGATGTCGACGGGCACCCGCAGGCGCACCGACCCCGTCCTCGGCAGGCAGCGCAGGCGCAGCGATCCCGCGCTCGACGACGTCGCCCGGGAGTGGTTCGACGCGGCGCGCGCGAAGCTGGGTCCGACCGTTCCGGCGGTGCTGCCGGCGGACAGGATGCCGGACGGGTCGGCCGGGGACCGGCCCGTGCTCCCGGCCAGGCGGCCGAAGAACGAACCGCCCGCCATCGAGCGGGCGAACGCGGACCGGCCGGTCCGGGAGCTGACCGCCGGACCGGCTTCCGGGCCGGACCGGACGGTCCGGGAGTTGACCGCCGGGCCGGTGGCGGAGCTGACGGCCGGTCCCAGGGCCATGGTGCCTTCCGCGCCGGCGTCGGGGCAGGAGACGCCGCGCGCCCTGCCGGGGGCTCCCGGCGAGCCGGGGCGGTCCACGCCGACCACCGCCAAGGAGCGGAGCCGGCGCAAGCTCGCCGCGGCCCGGGAGATGCTGGACCGGCATACGGCGCAACAGGGCCCGGCGGCCGGCACCTGGGGCACGCCGGAAGCGCTCGGAGACAGCGGGCAGGCGTGGCAGCGGGGGCAGACGGCCGGTGCCGCCGCGGTCCTGCCGGGCATGTCCCCGGCCGCGGACCCTGCCCTCACCGCCGCTCCTTCTTCCGTGGGCCCGTCGCCGATCGCGCCGCCCCTGGACACGTCGACCGCGCTCGCCGTGCCGGCGCCGTCGGCCACCATGCCCGCCCCGGCCACGTCACCGGCATTCGCCGTGCCGGCGCCGCCGGCCACCGCGCCCGGCCCGGCCGCCACTACCGCCTTCGCCACGGCAGCACCGCCGGCCACCGCGCCCCTCCCGACCGCCTCGACGCCGCTCACCGGTCCGGCCGCCCTCGCCGCCACGGCCCCTCTCACCGCCCCGGCGCCCGTCGCCCCCGCGCTTCCGGTCGCCGACGCCTTCGTCGGCGTGCCCGACGCGGGGTACGGCACCAAGGCCGCGAAGGCGATCGCCTTCGCCCGGGCGCAGATCGGCAAGCCGTGTGTGTGGGGTGCCACCGGGCCCGACTCCTACGACGCCTCGGGCCTGACCCAGGCCGCCTGGAAGGCCGCCGGCGTCGTGCTCCCCCGCTCCGCACCCGATCAGGCGGCCATGGGCACGCCCGTCTCCCTCACCGCTCTCCAGCCGGGGGACCTGGTGTTCCTCCATGACGGCGCCGGCCATGTCGGCATCTGCACCGGCAACGGCATGATGATCCACGCGCCGGGCCCGGGAGCCTACATCCGCGAGGAGTCCCTCCACCACGCCGGCCACTCGGCGATCCACGGGGCGGTGCGGCCCGCCTGAGGTCGGAGCGCCCCGACCTCAGTGTGCCCGGCGTTGCCGTCGCCAGGTCTCGTAGTGGTCCAGCAGCGTCTCCTCGATCGGGCGGTAGGTGATGCCCAGTTCGCGCACGCTCCTGCTGTTGTCCACGCGGAAGCGGATGCCGAGGTGCTTGCGGATGTAGTCCTGGGTCAGCCCGAAGGCCGGACCCAGGACGCGTACCGGCCAGTGCGGGAGCGCCGTGCGGGGCAGGCGCAGGTCGCGGGGGTACCGGGTGCGGATGATGCGGGACATCTCGTGGAAGGACGTCATCGTCTCGGCGGCGACGATGTACCGGCCCTTCGCCGCGGGGTGCTCCGCAGCGGCGATGTGCGCGTCGGCCACGTCGCGGACGTCGGCCGTGGTGAAACTGAAGTCGGGGGCGCCGTAGAAGAAGTAGCCCTTGAACAGCTCGTCGAGCAGGAACAGGCTGCCGGACTCCGAGGCGGGGGTCAGTGACGGGCCGAGGATCAGGCCGGGGTTGACGGACACCATGCGCCAGCGGCTCTGGGCCGCCTCCGCCGCCCAGGCCTCGCGTTCGGCGAGCGTCTTCGCGTAGTGGTAGGGGTTGTTCTCCACGGTGCTGGTGGTGTTGACGTACTTCTCGGACAGTGTCCGGTCGTCCATGGCCAGCACGTCGACGTAGTCGCCGAAGATCGCGCCCACGGTGGACGTGAGGACCAGCCGCTCGACGGTCGCGGCCCGCTCCACGCTCGCCAGCACGTTGCGGGTGCCGTCCACGGCCGGTTCGACCATGTCCCTGCGACCGTCCTTGATCTTCTCCGGCATGCGGAACGGCGACGCGACGTGGAAGACCACCCGGCAGCCGCTCATCGCCTCGTCGAAGGAGCCCCGCCGGAGCAGGTCCGCCTCGAAGAGGGTCAGCCGGCCGGGGAACTCCTGCTGGAGCCTGCGCAGCGGCAGCACCTTGGCCGGGTGCGCGGCGCTGCGCACCGTGGCGTGCACCTGATAGTCCCGCTCCAGCAGCCGTCGTACCAGATGGCTTCCGACGAATCCGCTGCCGCCGGTCACCACAGCGGTCCTCGCCCCGTCCGCGCTCACGCTGTCACCTCTCGACGCCTGCCCTGACGCATCGGACGGCGGAACGATACGCGCGGCCCGGCGCATCCACGAGACCCTGCGCCGACGTGCGGGGGGCCGCTCGGCGTAGGAGCGTTAACGGTGTGAGAAGCGTGCGTGCCGTGCCTGGGCGCCGGGAGGCGGACGGCCGGAGCTGGCTGCGCGGGGCGCCGCCCCCGCGGTCGGTGCGGGTGCTGCCGCTGGTGCTGCTGGTGATCGTGTGCGTCGCCACGCTCGTCGTCCCCGAGCCCCTGGACATCGGCTTCCTACTGGGCGCCATTCCGCCGCTCGCCGTGTTGTCCTACGGGCCGTTGACGACCGCGGTGCTCGGCGTCCTGGTCATCGCCATGCAGCACGTCCGGGTCTTCCATCTGGACCACCCCGGCAACACCGACCTGCTCACCATCAGCTTCGTGGCGCTGCTGAGCGTGTTCGTGTCGTATGTGCGCAGCCGCCGTGACGCCCAACTCGACGTCGAACGCACCGTCGCCGAGGCCGCTCAGCGCGCCGTAGCGCCCCCGCTGCCGCCGCGGGTCGGTCCGGTCCGGTGCACCGGACTGTACCGGGCCGCGCAGCGCGGGACGCTCGTCGGCGGCGACTTCTACGACGTGCGCGCGGGGCGCGCCGGGATACGGGCGGTGATGGGCGACGTACAGGGCCACGGACTGTCGGCCGTGGCGACGGTCGCGTCGCTGCTCGGCGCGTTCCGGGAGGCCGTCCTCGACCAGCCCGACCTGCTGTCGGTCGCCGCGCGACTGGACCGCAGGCTCCTGGTGGACTCGGGGGACGCCCGGCTCGGGGAGCTGTTCGCGACCGTGGTGCTGCTCGAGTTCGCCCCCGACGCCCGTACGGTACAGATCATCGTCTGCGGCAGCCCGGCGCCGGTTCTCCTTCAGGACGGCAAGGCCACGGAGGTGCCGGTCACACCTGGAACACCGCTCGGGCTCGGCCTGCCCCAGGGGGGCGAGTACGACGAGACCACCTGTCCGCTCCAGCGGGGGGACCGGCTGTTCCTGGCCTCCGACGGCATCTGGGAGGCCAGGGACTCCACCGGTGCGTTCTATCCGCTGATCGACCGGCTTCCCCGCCTCGCCGACGACGACCCCGTGGTCACGACCGAGCGCGTGTGGGCCGATCTCGTGGCACACTGCGGCAGCGTCCGCGACGACGCGACGATGCTCCTGCTGACCCCGGAGCCGAGGACATAAGTCCGCCTTATGAGGTCATAGAGCGGACCCGTGTACCAAGTAAGGATTGCCTTAGTTTAGGGTTCCCGACGAGCCGTCCATCCCCGCTCGAAGGGAACCTGATCATGCCCCGCCCCCTGCGGGTAGCCATCGTCGGAGCCGGTCCCGCCGGCATCTACGCCGCCGACGCCCTGCTGAAGTCCGAGGTGGCCGCCGAACCCGGTGTGTCCATCGACCTCTTCGAGCGGATGCCCGCCCCCTTCGGCCTCATCCGGTACGGCGTCGCCCCCGACCACCCGCGCATCAAGGGCATCGTCACGGCCCTGCACCAGGTGCTCGACAAGCCTCAGATACGCCTGTTCGGCAACGTCGCCTACCCGTCCGACATCAGCCTGGACGACCTGCGCGCCTTCTACGACGCCGTGATCTTCTCCACCGGCGCGATGGCCGACCGCCCCCTCGACATACCGGGCATCGGCCTCGACGGCTCCTACGGAGCGGCGGACTTCGTCTCCTGGTACGACGGACACCCGGACGTGCCGCGGACCTGGCCGCTGACGGCGGAGAAGGTCGCCGTGCTCGGCGTCGGCAACGTCGCACTGGACGTGGCCCGCGTCCTGGCCAAGACGGCCGACGAACTGCTGCCCACCGAGATCCCGCCGAACGTGTACGACGGGCTGAGGGCCAACCGGGCCCGGGAGATCCACGTCTTCGGCCGCCGCGGCCCGGCCCAGGCCAAGTTCAGCCCGATGGAACTGCGGGAGCTGGACCACTCCCCCTCCATCGAGGTCGTCGTCGACCCCGAGGACATCGACTACGACGAGGGCTCGATCGCGACCCGGCGCGGCAACAAGCAGGCGGACATGGTCGCCAAGACGCTGGAGAACTGGGCCATCCGCGACGTCGGCGACCGGCCGCACAAGCTGTTCCTGCACTTCTTCGAGTCCCCGGCCGAGATCCTCGGCGAGGACGGCCGGGTGGTCGGCCTGCGCACCGAGCGCACGGCCCTGGACGGCACCGGAAACGTCAAGGGCACCGGCACGTTCCGGGACTGGGACGTCACCGCCGTCTACCGTGCCGTGGGCTACCTCTCCGACCCGCTGCCGAAGCTGCCGTGGGACGTCGAGTCGGGCACGGTGCCGGACGAGGGCGGGCGGGTCGTCGAGGACAGCGGGGCACACCTGCAGTCGACGTACGTGACCGGCTGGATCCGCCGCGGTCCCGTGGGCCTCATCGGCCACACCAAGGGCGACGCCAACGAGACGGTGGCCAACCTGCTGGACGACCACGCGAACGGGCGTCTCCAAACACCGGCTTCGCCCGCCCCCGAGGCCGTGGACGCGTTCCTCGCCGAACGGAACGTCCGCTTCACCACCTGGGAGGGCTGGTACCGCCTGGACGCCGCGGAGAAGGCGCTCGGTGAACCCCAGGGCCGGGAACGCGTGAAGCTCGTCGAGCCGGAGGACATGCTCCGCGAGAGCGGCGCGTAGACGCACGCACCGACGGCGGAGGCGGTCCGGCATCCGGCCGGAGCAGTCCCGCGCGACAGCCGGGCGCGCTCGTACGAGGGTGGAGGGCATGATCGAGGCCCATTCCCTCACCAAGCGCTTCGGCGAGCGCACCGCCGTCGACAACCTGAGCTTCACCGTGCGGCCCGGCATCGTGACCGGGTTCCTCGGGCCGAACGGCGCCGGCAAGTCCACGACCATGCGGATGCTGCTGGGGCTGGACGCGCCCACCTCCGGCCGGGCGGTGGTCAACGGCAGGAACTACGCCGATCACCGGGCGCCCCTGCACGAGGTGGGGGCCATGCTGGAGGCGCGCTCGGTGCACACCGGGCGCAGCGCCTACCACCACTTGCTGGCGCTCGCCGCGACCCACGGGATCACCCGGCGCCGAGTCGAGGAAGTCATCGACCTGGTCGGGCTGCGCGCGGTGGCACGGCAACGGGTCGGCGCCTTCTCCCTGGGCATGGGGCAGCGTCTCGGCATCGCCGGGGCGCTGCTCGGCGACCCGGCGACGGTGATCCTCGACGAGCCGGTCAACGGCCTCGATCCGGAGGGGATCCGCTGGATCCGCGATCTGCTCAAGGGGCTGGCCGCCGAGGGGCGTACGGTCCTCGTCTCCTCGCATCTGATGTCGGAGATGGCGCTCACGGCCGAGCATCTGATCGTGATCGGGCGGGGACGGCTGATCGCGGACACGTCGGTCGCGGAGTTCGTCGCGCGGGCCGCCGGCGAGGTGGTGCGGGTACGCACCGAGGAGGCGGAGCGGCTGCACCGTCTGCTGGCCGGCCCGGACGTCTCCGTCACGGCCGGGGAACCGGGCGTGCTGACGGTGACCGGGCTCGGCAGCGAGCGGATCGGGCGGATCGCGGCCGAGCACGGTATCGCGCTGGCCGAACTCACGCCGCAGCAGGCCTCGTTGGAGGAGGCGTTCATGCAACTGACCGGGGACGCCGCGGAGTACCGGACACCGGCGGCTCACCTGGTCGGCGCGGAAGGACGTGCGGCATGACGACGGCATCGGTGATTCCCGCGGCGGAACGGGGTGAGGTCACCCAGCTGCGGGTGATCCGCTCGGAGTGGATCAAGCTGCGGTCACTGCGCTCCACCCTGTTCACGCTCCTCGCAGCCGTCGTCGCGATGGTCGGACTCGGCTGTGTGTTCAGCTACTTCACCGCCCACCGCTGGGACGAGCTGCCACCGCAGGAGCGGCTCGCCTTCGATCCGACGCTGGTCAGTCTGCGCGGCTTCTTCCTGGCTCAGCTTGCCGTCGGCGTGCTGGGGGTTCTGGTGATGAGCGGGGAGTACGCGACGGGCATGATCCGCGCCTCGCTGGCCGCGGTGCCGCGCCGCCTCCCGGTGCTGTGGGCGAAGGTCCTGGTGTACGCGGTGGTGGCCTGGGTGCTGATGACGGGCGCCGCGCTGGCCGCGTTCCTGCTGGGTCAGGCCGCGCTCTCCGGACGTCACCTTGGAACCTCGCTGAGCGCACCGGGAGTGCTGCGCGCGGTCCTCGGCGCGGGGCTGTATCTGACGGTCGTGGGTCTGATCGGGGTGGCGCTCGGCGCGCTGATCCGCAACACGGCGGGCGGGATCGCCACCCTCTTCGGCGTCCTGCTGGTGCTTCCGGTGCTCGCCCAGGCGTTGCCGTCGTCCTGGCTCGACGCGATCAACCCGTATCTGCCGAGCACGGCGGGCCAGGGCCTCGTCCACGTCCAGCAGCAGCCGCACACCCTGACGCCGTGGGCCGGGTTCGCGGTGTTCTGCCTGTACGCGCTGGCGACGCTGGCCGGGGCGGCAGTGACGCTCCGGCGCCGCGACGCCTGATGCGGTGCACCCGGGGCGCCCTCACCGGCTCGTTCACGTGCGCGCAACGATCACCTGCGAGAATCGGGCACAGCACCGGCGTACGGCAGACATGCCACGGACACTGGAGGAAGCCCTGTGCCGCCGACCTCGCAACCGCTGCGGAAGCTGGGCTTCCTGACCATCGGCCTGTTCGACGAGGCGGATCCGGGCCCCGGTCACGAGTCGACGCTGGAGATCATCGAGCTGGGTGAGCGGCTGGGGTTCGACAGTGCGTGGGTGCGGCACCGGCATCTGCAGTACGGCATATCCTCGCCCGTCGCCGTGCTGGCGGCTGCCTCCCAGCGCACGAGCCGGATAGAGCTGGGCACCGCGGTCATCCCGCTCGGCTGGGAGAACCCGCTGCGCCTCGCCGAGGACCTGGCGACCGTCGACATCCTCTCCGGAGGCCGTCTGAACCCGGGTGTGAGCGTCGGCCCGCCGATGCACTACGAGCAGGTGAAGCGGGCGCTCCACCCGGACACCGCCGACGTCGAGGACTTCAGCTACGAACGGGTGCAGCGGCTGCTGGACTTCGTGCGCGGCAAGCCCGCCACGGACTTCAGCGGTGTCGAGGGGTTCGAGGTCTTCTCCAACCGAGTGCAGCCGCATTCCCCCGGCCTGGGCAGGCGCCTGTGGTACGGCGGCGGGAGCCTGCGCTCGGCCCAGTGGGCGGGCGAGCACGGAATGAACCTGCTCACCTCCAGCGTGGTCAAGGCGGAGGAGTCGGAGGACTTCGCCGAGGTCCAGCTCTCCCACATCCGCACGTTCCGCGCCCACCATCCGGACGGTGAGCGTGCCCGGGTCTCACAGGGGCTGGTGGTCATCCCCACCGACAGCGCCACGGCTGAGCAGCGCGCCAAGTACGAGGCGTACGCTGCGAAGCGGCTGCCGCGTACGGCGACGCCGCAGGGTCCGGCGCGGATGATGTTCGCGCCGGACCTCGTGGGAACGTCCGAGCAGATAGCGGAGCAGTTGTACGCTCACGCGGCGTTCCGTGAAGTGGACGAAGTGGCGTTCGCGCTGCCGTTCACCTTCGAGCACGATGACTACGTGCAGATCCTCACCGACATCGCCACGCGCCTGGGGCCTGCGCTGGGCTGGCGGCCGGCCGGCTGACCAGCCGGCGGCGGCGGGGGCCGTCAGGCCGACATGAGCCCCCGCCCGAGCCAGTCCGAGGAGTCCTTCACGCCGGGCAGGGCGAAGAAATAGCCGCCGCCGGTCGGGGAGATGTAGTCCACGAGGGGCTCGTCGATCAGCCGGGTCTGGGTGGCCTCGAACTGGCGCTGGACGTCCTGCTGGTAGCAGCAGAACACGAGGCCCATGTCGAGGTTGCCGACGTTGTCGACGCCCCGGTCGTAGTTGTACCCGCGACGCAGGATGCGGGAGTCGTCGGTCTTCGCGGTGCGGGGGTTGGCGAGGCGTATGTGGGCGTCGAGCGGGATCGCCGTGCCCTGCGGGTCCTTGGCGTAGTTGGGGACGTCGGTCTCCTGTGCGCCGTCCAGCGGGGCGCCGGTGTCCTTGCGGCGTCCGAACATCTTCTCCTGCTCGGTCAGCGAGACCCGGTCCCAGAACTCCACGAGCATCCGGATGATGCGGATGACCTGGTAGCTGCCGCCGGTCGCCCAGGCGGGCTCGCCCTGTCCCTCTTCGACCCAGACGAGACGGTCCATCTCCCGGGAGGAGGTGACGTCGGGGTTGGCTATCCCGTCCTTGAAGCCGAGCAGGTTGCGCTGGGCGCCGCTCGGGCGGGGGGTGTTCTGGAAGCCGTCGATGCGCCACTTGATCTGCATGGCGCCGCGGGTGTGCCGGGCGATGTCGCGCAGCGCGTGCAGCACGGTGTCCTGCCGGTTGGCGCAGATCTGCAGCGACAGGTCACCGTGGCACTCGGCCGGCTGCAGGTTGTCGTTGGGGAACGTGCGCATGGGGGTGAGACGGCGCGGTGTGGCCTTGGCGAGGCCGTAGCGGTCGTCGAACAGGGAGGCGCCGACGCCTACGGTGACGGTGAGCGCGTCGGCGGGGACCTGGGGGCCGAGGATGCCGTTGTCGGAGGGCGGCGCACCCACGCCGAGGTCCTCCGGGGTGCCGCCGGAGGTGAGGAAGCGGGCCCGCTCGGTGATCGTTCGCAGCAGGTCGGTGAGGCCCTTGCGGTCCTCGGCTATGACGTTGAAGGAGACGAAGGTGGCGGCGGCCGGGGCGGGGGTGATGATGCCCGCCTGGTGGGCGCCGTGGAAGGGGACCTTCGTGGCGTTGGCGTCGTCCGCCGCGTGCGCCTCGCCGGTGCCGGCCTGGCCGAGGGCGAGGCCGCCGCCGGCCAGGACCGCTCCCGCGGCCCCTGCGCCCAGGGCCGTCTTCACGAAGGAGCGGCGACCGTGACCGGCGGGGCAGCCGCCCTGGGGGGCGGGCGTTTCGGCGGACGGCATGGAGCGGTTCCCTTCGGCGTGTGCGTTCTCGGCTTCGGTACGGGCGTTCGCGGCGCGCTTTCGCACCATCAGGCGGACTTCCGGATCTCGAGCAGGTCCGGAACGGGGGCGAGGTCCTCGAGGAGTTGCCCGGTGGCCCCGTTCAGCCGGTCACGGGCGGTCGCGTCGAGCCGGTCGACGGGGGTCCAGGAGTCGCCGTGGTGGGCGGCGTCGAGCAGCTTCTGCATCCGGGCGATGTCCGCGTCCACGGCGGGCAGGAGGCGCGGGGCGCGGCTGGTGAGCAGCGGCCGCAGCACGGTGAGGAGTTCGCGGGTGCCGGCCAGGTTGGCGTCCGCGGTGGCCAGTTCGGTGCCGCTGCCCTGGTCGGCGTGGCCGGTGAGCTCGAACTGGAGCGTGTTCTCCAGGATCTCGTGGGCGCGCAGGGGCAGGTCGCCAGGGTCGAAGGTCTGGGTGGGGAACGCCTTCCGCAGTCCCGCGGCGTCGTCGGCGAGCTGCTGGGCGGGGGCCTTGAGCCGGTCCGGGGACTGGCCGTGCCACAGCCCGTACTCCAGGCGGTGGAAGCCGGTGAAGCCGTTGTCGTTCACCCCGCCGGGCAGGCCGTCGGGGCGGCCGTTGATCTTCTGGTCGTAGTCCTCGAATGTGCCGTAGGCGGCGCCGAGCGAGGAGTAGGTGCGGTGGGCGGTCAGCCAGTCGGCGCGGGCCGCGTCGAGGTGGCCCGCGCCGATGTCGTCGCTGAGCTCGCGGGTCTGGGTGACGAGGGTGGCCAGGCCCTGTTCGACGTACGTCCTGTACGCGGCCAGGGGCGCGGCGAGGTCCTTCTCGGAGACGGGGACGACGGCCTTGGCGCCGGCGCCGCCGCTCACGCGGACCGCCTTGGAGGTGACGGCCCTGCCGCCGGTGGGCACACAGCGCCAGGCGTAGCTGCCGCCCGCGACGGTGGCGACGAGGTCGCGCGTGGTGCCGGGGGCGAGGCCCTCGATCTCGCCGTACACCGCGTTGCTGGCCGGGTCGACCAGGTACACCTCGGAGGTCTTGTCGCCGGTGTTGTGCATCTGGAAGGTCTGCCGGCCGGGCTCGGGCGCGGTGAAGCCCTTGCCGCACTCGGTCTCGGAGACGGCGACGGTCTGGGTGCCGACCGGCTTGGAGCCGCTGAGGGCGACGACCAGCCCGGCGACGACGGAGGGGACGGCGACGACGGCGACGGGGACGGCCCAGACGGGGCGGCGGCGGACCGGAGTGGCGGACGCGGTCCGCGGTGCCTCGGCGGCCGGCCCGGGCTGCTCCTCCTGCGCCTTGCCGTCCTCCTTCCCCTTCGCTTTCGCTGCGGGCTTCGCCCGGTCGGCCGCCGCGGGCCTCGACCGGGTGGCCGGGGTCCCGGCCCCGCGCACGCCTCGTACGAACAGCGTCATCACCACGGCGAGGTATCCGGCGTAGGCGACAGCCTGCAGCCACGTCATCGTCGGCGTCAGGTTGAACACCCCCTGGATGAGGGTGCTGTACCAGGAGCCCGCGTCGACGCTGCCGCCGAGGTCCACGGCATAGGCGGTGCCGCCGGGCAGGACCCCGCCCTCCTGCAGGTCGCGCAGGCCGTAGCCCAGCACTCCGGCGGCTATCACGATGAGGACGGCGCCGGTCGCGGTGAAGAACCTGGTCAGGTTGATCTTCAGGACGCGGCGGTACAGACCCCAGCACAGGCCGGCCGCCAGGACGAGGCCGATGCCGGCGCCCGCCATCGGACCCGCGGACTCCCCGGCCGCGCGCGCCGTGGTCCACAGGAACAGGGCCGTCTCCAGGCCCTCGCGGCCCACCGCGAGGAACGAGGTGAGGACCAGCATGCCCGCGCCCATCGCGAGCGCGCCGGTGACCTTCTCCTTGATCTCGCCGGAGAGGCTGCGGGCCGAGCGGCGCATCCAGAAGACCATCGCGGTGACGAACGCGACGGCGATCACGCTGAGAGTGCCGCCGAACGCCTCCTGGGCGGTCGCGGACAGCGACGCGGCGGTGAACGTCAGCACCGCGCCGAAGCTCATCGCGAGCGCGATCGCGGCGAGGACACCGGTCCACACCTGGGGCAGCCGGGACTTGGCACCCGCTCTCACGAGGGTCGCGACGAGGATGGAGACGATGAGTCCGCCTTCGAGCCCTTCCCTCAGTCCGATGAGAAAGCTCGGAAACGCGTCATCCCACATGCGGCCCTCCCCGGCACGCCCCCCGCCGTCGGTCGCGCAGGTTAGCGAAGGCATGCCTTACCAATGCCGAACCATCATGACGACCGCTGTGTCGCCAATTGCCCATGGGACGGTAATGGGACGGCAAAAGGACCGACGTGGCGAGGGCTGAAGGGTCACTCGTAGGCAGCCCGTGTGATCTTTCGCACGAGCCGGGGACGGGGGATGCTTGCCCGTGAGGTCCTGACCCACCGCGGACGGAGCCCGTATGACGACGGACAGTGGTACCGAGGTCGAGGTGAGGCCCGTCGCGGGCCACATCGGCGCCGAGATCACCGGGGTCGACCTGGCCGGCGACCTGCCGGACGCGGCGGTCTGCGCGATCAGGTCGGCCGTGCTGCGCTGGAAGGTGGTGTTCTTCCGGGACCAGAAACTGGACCACACGGCGCACGTCGCGCTCGCCCGCCGGTTCGGCGAGCCCGTCGTCCTGGGCAGGCGCGGCAGCGCCTCACCGCCGGACTTCCCGGAGGTGGAGACCACGGCCGACCGGCTGGAACTGGGCGGGCGCTACGGCATGGACCACGACGAGTGGCTGCGGCGCAGGCGCCACTCGCTGCTGCGGGGATGGCACTGCGATCACGGGGCACGCGTCGATCCGCCGGCCGCGACCATCCTGCGCGCCGAGAGCGTGCCCCCGTACGGCGGGGACACCCAGTGGTCCAACCTCGCCGCCGCCTACGCGGGTCTGTCGGAACCCGTCCGACGTTTCGTCGACGGCCTGCGCGCCGAGCACCGGCTCGGCGTCGGGTACCAGCCGCGGCCCGGCGACGACGCCTACGTGCGTCATCTGCTGGACCACCAGGTGGCCACGGAGCATCCGCTGGTGCGGGTCCACCCGGAGACGGGCGAACGGGTGCTGTTCGTCAACGGCTACTACGTGGAGCAGATCCTCGGCCTGTCACGGGCGGAGAGCGCGCACATCCTGGAGATGCTCCTGGAGCAGGCCACGCGCCCGGAGTACACGGCCCGTTTCCGCTGGGAGGCCGGCAGCGTGGCCTTCTGGGACAACCGGGCCACCGTCCATCTGGCCCCGAGCGATCTCGTCACCCCAGGGCATCCCCGGATCATGCACCGGGTGATGCTCGCCGGGAACGTCCCGGTCGGCCCGGACGGCCGGCCCTCGGCCCCGATCACCGGTACGGAACCCGGCCGCTGGTGACGCCACGGCATCCGGCGTGGGGGCCGCCCGCGGCAGGGCACGGCGGCACTCGGCAACGACGCGCACAGAGCGCGACCGCACCAGGCGAGGACCCGCCCCGGTTCGCCGCCGCTCCACCCGGCACCGCCGGAGCGGCGGCGGGGGTTCATCGCCGTTTCCGGCACGTCCGGCTGAAACCTGGGCTACATTCGAGCACCGCCGATGCCGCATCCATCGGCGATCGAGCAGGGAAGCTTCGGGGGGCGGCGCATGCGCGACTTTGGGAACGCCCGTCCGGCCGCCCCGGGCCCGGTGTCAGGGGCCGTGATGACGGGCGGACTCGCCGACAGCGTCTTCGACACGGCGAGCCGGGATCCGGGGCTCGCCCTGGTGGCACGCCGGAGCGACGACGGCTCCTGGATCCCCATGTCGGCGGCCGGGCTACGGGACGAAGTGGTCGATCTGGCGAGGGGACTCGTCGCCTCCGGCATCCGCCCCGGCAACCGCGTGGCCATCATGGCGCGCACCCGCTACGAGTGGACTCTGCTCAGCTGCGCGCTGTGGGCGGTCGGCGCGGAGGTGGTGCCGGTCTATCCCACGTCCTCGCACGAGCAGGTCGAGTGGATCCTGAGGGACGCCGGCTGCGTCGCCGTGGTCGTCGAGGACGAGCAGGGCGTGATGACCGTGGGGTCGGTGTGCGGCTCACTGCCCCGGCTGCGCCACGTCTGGCAACTGGACGCGGGCGCGCTGGACGACCTCGTGGAGCGTGGCCGCCCGGTCCCGGCCACGACGGTCGACTCGCTGCGCCGGATCGTGCTGCCGGACTCGACCGCGATCGTCGCCTACACCTCCGGCACCAGCGGGCACCCCCGCGGGTGCGCGCTCAGCCACCGCAACCTGGCGAGCCCCTGCGACACGCTGCTGGCCGGCTGGGGGCACACCGCGGCACCGCCCGGTGAGCAGCCCTCCATCCTCGTCTTCCTGCCCTTCTCGCATGTGTACGGGCTGATGCTCCAGGCGCTGTGTCTGCGCGGCGGCATCCTCATGGGTCACGAACCCGAGCTGACCGCGGACGCCCTGGCCTCGTCGTTGCTGACGTTCCGGCCCACGTACCTGTACGCGGTGCCGTTCGTCTTCGAGAAGCTGTACAAGAAGTTCCTCCAAACCGCCCAGCAGGCGGGCCGGGGCGCCGTGTTCGAGCGGGCCGTTCGCACCGCGCAGGACTACGCGCTCGCGGCCGAGCGACACCGGCTGGGCACCGGGCCCGGCCCCGGCTTCGACCTGAGACTGCAGCACGCCCTCTACGACAAGGCCGTGTACCGCAAGCTGCGCGCAGCGCTGGGCGGGCGGGTGTGCGGGGCGGTGTCCGGCGGATCGCCGCTGAACCGCGAACTCGCCCTCTTCTTCGCGGGCATCGGCATCCTCGTCCACGACGGCTACGGGCTCACCGAGACGAGCGGAGGCATCACAGCGCAGCCGGTCGGGCGGGAGAAGTCCGGCACGGTGGGGCGCCCGCTTCCGGGTGTCGACGTACGGGTGGCAGAGGACGGGGAGATCCTGGTGCGCGGCCCGTCGGTGTTCCAGGGATATGTGGGTGACGACCACGGCACCCGCACGGCGCTGCGCGACGGCTGGCTGGCCACGGGCGACATCGGGCGGCTGGACTCCGAGGGCTATCTGTCCATCACGGGCCGCAAGAAGGAGATCATCGTCACGAGTGGCGGCAAGAGCGTGGCCCCGGCGGCGCTGGAGGAGCGGCTGCGGGTGCATCCGCTCATTCACCAGGCGGTCGTCGTGGGGGACAACCGGCCCTGCGTGGGCGCCCTGATCACCCTGGACCCGGAATTCGTGGCGCACTGGCGCGGCGCCCTGTTCACGCGCGGGGACACCCGGGGCCGGGACGCCCGGGAGGAGAACGCGCTGCGGCAGGAGATCGCGCGGGCCGTGGCCGCCGCCAACAGCACGGTCTCGCGGTCCGAGTCGATCCGGGTCTTCCGGGTGCTCCCGGAGCCGTTCGACGTCGCGAACGGGTTGCTGACGCCGTCGATGAAGCTGCGCCGGGACGCCATCGCCCGCCGGTACGCGGTCGAGATCGACGCCATGTACCAGTCGGCGGCGCGCGTTCCACGGGAGCGGCGGCCGGAGGAACTGCCCATCTGGGACGACTCCGACGATGTGTTCCGGCGCGTGCGGTGACCGCTTCCCGGCCGCCGGTCCGCCGGGATGCGCGCGCACGGCGGGGCGGCGCATGCTGACTGTGGTACGGACCCGACGGCCGGGGACGAGGGCAGACCGATGCGAGGGAGCATCGACGACACGGGCAGCGCACTCGGGACGCCGGCCACGGCGCTGACCTGCGCGGTGGTGGACACGCTGCGTTCCGTGGGCGGTCTGGCCTGCGGCGTGTATCTGCGCTCCGGCACGCCGGGTGTGCTGCGCCTGGCCGTGCTGTCCGGGCTGCCCTCGAAACTCTTCCGACCGTGGTCGCGGCTGCACCAGGACCGGCCCTTCCCCGTCGCGGACGCCTACCGACTGGGCGTGCCGGTGGTGCTCACCGACGCCACGGAGACGATGCGGCGCTATCCGCAGCTGTCCGCCGGGCTGCCGTTCCGCTTCGGCTCGGTGTACGTGCCCGTGCGCGCCGGTGCCACCACCTACGGTGTGCTGACGGTGCTGCGGCCCGTGGCGCCGTCCGCGACCGAGGCGCTGCCCGACCGGGGCCGGCTGACGGCCATAGCGGATCGGCTGGGGCACACCCTGGCCGCCTTGGAGGGGGGCGGGGATCCGGTGGTGTGGGACGGGCCGTCGCTGTGTGTACGACCCCCCGCGGCAGGCCGGCCGCAGGGCCGCATCGGGCACTTCGTGTGGAACCCGGGCGACGGGACGGTCACCACGGACGACACCTTCCGGGGGCTGGCCGCGGTTTCCGCGGACGACGTCGTGCGGTCGCCGGAGGCGCTCGCCGAAGCCGTCTCCGCCGACGACGCGCAGTTGGTGCTGTCCGCGCTGCGCGAGACGGCCGCCGGCGGCTCGCCGGTGCGGCCGTTGCGGGTGCGGGCCAAGGACGGTGGAGAGCGGCTGCTGGAGTTCTGGACGGAGGGGCCGGAGCACGGGAAGCACCGGGTGGGCGGTCTCGTCATCGATCCGGGGCCCGGCCCGGCGGCGGAGGGCGCCACGGACCTGCT
Source organism: Streptomyces sp. NPDC001796 (assembly GCF_042892355.1). Classification (NCBI taxonomy): domain Bacteria; kingdom Bacillati; phylum Actinomycetota; class Actinomycetes; order Kitasatosporales; family Streptomycetaceae; genus Streptomyces; species Streptomyces sp. NPDC001796. Next base: position 68,555 of record NZ_JBIAUC010000008.1, read on the forward strand.
CCCGGACGGGGTGTTCGCGTTCGACCGGCTGGGCCTGATCACCTACATCAACCCGCGGGCCGCCGGTCTGCTGGCGCGGCCGGCGGCGGAACTGGTCGGCCGGCCGCTGCTGGAGGCCGTGCCATGGCTGGACCGGCCCGCCTACGAGGACCATCTGCGGGCGGCGCTGCTGTCGTCGGAGCCGGTGCACTTCCAGGTCGAGCGCCCCTCGACCGGGCCGCACGGAGAGCGGGACGGCGACTGGCTCACGCTGTCCGTCTATCCCGGCCCCGACGTGGTGACCTGCCGGGTGGTGCCGCTCGGGCACACGGCGGAGGCGGCCTCGGTGGAGGAGACGGCGGCGACGACCGCCGCGGGGACGCTCGGCGCGCAGGGTGCTCTGGCCCCGGTGTACCGCCCCGTCGTGCTCGCGATCGCGCTGTCCGAGGCGCTGACCGCCCGTCAGGTGTCCGAGGTGGTGATGCGGGAACTGCTGCCCGCGTTCGGGGGACGCCATCTCGCCATCTACCTGCTGCACGAGCGGCGTCTGTATCTGGCCTGGGAGACCGGCTTCCCGGCGAGGTTCCTCGACCAGTTCGAGGGGGTCGGGCTCGAGGCCAGGCTGCCGGGCGTGGAGACGCTCACCACCGGCCGCCCCCTGTTCTTCGAGTCCATGCAGCAGCTCGAGGCGACCTATCCGGGCATTCCGCTGGACGCCCAGGTGGGCTCGCGGGCCTACCTGCCACTGATCGCCTCCGGTCGGCCGGTCGGCTCGTGCATCCTGGGTTTCGAGCGACCGCGGACCTTCAGCTCCGAGGAGCGCACGGTGCTGACCGCGCTCGCCGGGCTGATCGCTCAGGCCCTGGAGCGGGCCCGCCGCTACGACTCCGAGGCGGCCCTGGCCCGCGGTCTGCAGGAGGCCCTGTTGCCGCAGCGGCTGTCCACACACCCGCAGGTGGAGACCGCGGGCCGTTATCTGCCGGGCACGCAGGGCATGGACGTGGGCGGCGACTGGTACGACGTGGTGGAGGCCGGGGACGGTCTCGCCCTGGTCATCGGCGATGTGCAGGGGCACGGCGTGCAGGCGGCGGCCACCATGGGTCAACTGCGCAGCGCGGTGCGGGCGTTCGCGCTGAGCGACCATTCTCCGGACCAGGTGATGAGCGGGACGAACCGGTTGCTCATCGGCCTCGACCCGGGGCAGTTCGCGAGCTGCTGCTACATCCGTCTGGACCCGGCCACGGGGGCGGCGCGGGCCGCGCGGGGCGGACATCCGCAGCCGCTGCTGGGCCACCCGGACGGGCGTACGGACGTGCTGGACCTGCGGGGTGGGGTGGTGCTCGGGGTGGACCCGGAGGCCCGGTATCCGGTGACGTGGCTGCGGCTGGAACCGGGGGCTGTGCTGGCGTTGTACACGGACGGGCTGGTCGAGCGGCCCGGGGCGGACATCGACGAGGGGGTCGGTGAACTGCGTGCCACGCTGTCGCAGGAGTGGGGGGCGTCCCGCCGGCGGGCGGGGCTCACCCTGGCGGAGCTCGGGGACCGGCTCACGGACCGGGCGCGGCGCGCGGCGGACCGGCCGGACGACATCGCGCTGCTGCTTGCGGCGCGTCGGGGTGGGGGCGACGGCGCGTCGTAGCTCCGGCGCGTCGCAGGCCCGGCGCGCGGGTGGTGGGGGCTTCTTCCCGTCCAAGATCCGGGCCGCCTGTTGACTCCGGTGCCGTGCTGGTGCGGTGATGCTCCTTGGTACGTCGGCCGACCGTGAGGCGAGGACAGTTCATCGATGGCTCTGCAGATCAGCGCGACCAATCCGGAGCACCCCGCGCTCCTGCTCGAACTGCCCTGGCAGGTGCCCCTGGAGGAGTGGCCGGAGCATTACCTGGTGCCGCTGCCCCGCGGTATCTCCCGGCACGTGGTGCGCTACGCACGCGCCGGTACGGAGGTGGTGGCCGTCAAGGAGCTCGCCGAGCGGCCCGCGGTGCGCGAGTTCGAACTGCTGCGGGACCTCGACCGGCTGGGTATCCCGGCGGTGGACCCGCTCGCCGTGGTCACCGGCCGTACCGGCAAGGACGGCGAGCCCCTGGAGCCGGTGCTGATCACCCGGCATCTGCGCGGCTCGATGCCGTACCGCTCGATGTTCGAGACGACCATGCGGCCGGCGACCATGCACCGGCTGATGGACGCGCTGGCCGTGCTGCTGGTCCGTCTGCACCTGGCGGGGTTCGCGTGGGGGGACTGCTCGCTGTCCAACACCCTGTTCAGGCGCGACGCGGGCGCCTACGCCGCGTACCTGGTGGACGCCGAGACCGGCGAGCTGCACCCCCGGCTGAGCCCGGGGCAGCGGGAGTACGACCTCGATCTGGCACGCGTCAACATCAGCGGCGAGCTGCTCGACCTGGAGGCCTCCGGGGCACTGCACCCGTCCGTCGATCCGGTCGCGTTCGGCACGGAGATCTGCGAGCGGTACTCGGGTCTGTGGGACGAGCTGACCCGCACCTCCGTGTACCCGGCGGGCAAGTACCACTACATCGACCGCCGTGTCCGCCGCCTGAACGACCTCGGGTTCGACGTGGCGGAGATGCAGATCTCGCACTCCTCCAACGGTGACACCGTGACCTTCGTGCCGAAGGTCGTCGACGCCGGGCACCATCAGCGGCAACTGCTCCGGCTGACCGGCCTGGACACCGAGGAGAACCAGGCGCGGCGGCTGCTGAACGACCTGGAGAGCTGGATGGCCACCCAGGACGACTACGCGCCCGGCGATCCCCTCGCCGCCCGGCCCGAGGTGCTCGCCCACCGCTGGGTGCGGGACGTGTTCCGGCCCACCGTGCGCGCGGTGCCGCCGGAGCTGCGGGGGTCGATGGATCCGGCGGAGCTCTATCACGAGCTGCTGGAACACCGGTGGTATCTGTCCGAGCGGGCCCAGCACGACATCGGTCTGGACGTCGCCGTGAAGGACTACGTGGACAACATCCTGCCCAGGGTCCGCGAGACGCTGGCCGATCCGCAGGAAGAGGAGGACGGTCCCGTTCGACCCTCCTGAGCGACCCGACGACCGGCGTTGCGATGATGATCGCAAGGCCCGGCCGGGGTCGTCGCCGGCCGGACGTCGACAGGCAGGAGAACCACACATGACCGCCACCCGTGGAACGTCCGTGGACATCCCCACCGAGGACGGCACGGCGGACGCGTACCTCGCCCACCCGGACGACCGCGGCCCCCACCCCGCGGTCCTGCTCTACATGGACGCCTTCGGACTGCGTCCGTCCCTGAAGAAGATGGCCGACCGCCTCGCCGGGCACGGCTACACGGTCCTGGTCCCCAACGTCTTCTACCGCCACGGCCGGTCGCCCGTGATCGAGCTGCCCGACTTCATCGACCCGTCGGCGCGCCCGGAGATCTTCCAGCAGGTCATGCCGATGGTGCGGGCGCTGACGCCCGAGCGTGCGGAGCGGGATGCCGACGCCTATCTGCGCCGGCTGGCCGACTGCCCGCAGGCCGCCGACGGCCCGGTCGGTGTCGTCGGCTACTGCATGGGCGCCCGACTGGCCCTGCGCATCGCGGGCACGCACCCGGAGCGGGTCGCCGCCGTGGCCGGCTTCCACGGCGGGCAGCTGGCGACCGACCAGCCGGACAGCCCCCATCTGCTGGCCGGCCGCATCACCGCGGAGGCGTACTTCGGACACGCCGACAAGGACCACTCCCTGCCGCCCGAGCAGATCGAGCGGCTGGAGAAGGCGCTCACCGACGCGGGTGTGCGTCACCGCTGCGAGGTCTACCCGGGCGCCCCGCACGGCTACACCCAGGAGGACACCTCCAGCTACCACGCCGAGGCGGCGGAACGGCACTGGCGGGAGCTGCTGGCCCTGCTCGGCCGCGCTCTGTGAGAGGGAGCCCGCATCAGGCGGGCGGTACGACCGCCACCGGGCAGGGTGCGTGGTGCAGCAGCGCGTGCGCCACCGATCCGATGCGGGGTCCGACGGCCCGGGTCGCACGGCGTCCCGCCACCACGAGCTGGGCGTCGCCGGCCGCGGAGAGCAGCACCTGGGCGGCGCTGCCCATCTCCACGTGCTCGGTCACCGGCACGTCGGGGTAGCGGTCCCGCCAGGGGCGCAGCGCCTCGTCGAGCGCTTTCCTCTCGAACTGTTCCAGCCCACCGGCCTCGTCGAGCAGCTTGAGCGAGCCGGGGCTGTAGGCGAACACGGGCGGCAGGCTCCAGGCCCGTACGACGCGGACGGCTGCGCCCCGGGCGGCGGCCGTCTCGAAGGCGAAGGCGAGCGCGGGCGCGCTGTCGTCCGGCCCTCCGTGCTGTCCCACGACGATGTGGTGACCCGCCGCCTCGGCGGCGGGCCGGTCGTCCGCGCGGACCAGCACCACGGGCCTGGTGGACTCGGCGATCACCTGCTGACCCACGGAGCCGATCAGGAACCCGACGACCGCGCCGTGCCCGCGTGAGCCCAGCACCAGCAATTCGGCCGTGGCCGCCTCGGCGACCAGCGACTCGACGGGCGCTCCCTGGAGCGCCTCGGCGGTCACGGTCAGCTCCGGGTGCCGCTCGGTGAGTGCGCCCCGGGCCGCGTCCACGACCTGGCGGGCCCATCGGGCCTGGGCGTCCTCGTCGGCCGGCAGGGCGACGTCCAGGGCCTGCCACTGCCAGGCGTGCACGATCCTCAGCGGCAGGCCCCGGCGCACGGCCTCCCGGCCCGCCCAGGCCGCCGCGGCGACGCTCTCCGGCGATCCGTCCACTCCCACGGTGATCGGGCGGGTCATGCTGCTGCCTTCCTGTCGCTGCTCCGGTGGAGGCGATCATGCCACCGGTCAGGTGCTCACCGGGTTCAGGAGCGAAACCGGGCGATCGAACATACGATGGCCGAGACGTGGATGAGCTCGGGGCGGGAGACCTCATGGCACAGGCTGCGGGGGCAGCTGCACGGACCGTCATCCTGACCGTGGACGACGACCCCGGAGTGTCGCGTGCCGTGGCGCGCGACCTGCGCCGCCGCTACGGCGAGTCGTACCGCATCGTGCGCGCCGAGTCCGGTGAGAGCGGGCTCGAGGCGCTTCGGGAGCTGAAGCTGCGCGGCGACCTGGTGGCGGTGATCCTGGCCGACTACCGGATGCCGCAGATGAACGGCATCGAGTTCCTGGAACAGGCCGTGGACGTCTACCCGGGCGCGCGGCGGGTGCTGCTGACGGCGTACGCGGACACCAACGCGGCCATCGACGCGATCAACGTGATCGACCTCGACCACTATCTCCTCAAGCCGTGGGACCCGCCCGAGGAGAAGCTCTACCCGGTCCTGGACGATCTGCTGGAGGCGTGGCGGACCTCCGACTACCGGCCGGTTCCCACCACGAAGGTGGTCGGCCACCGCTGGTCGGCTCGCTCCTCGGGCGTACGGGAGTTCCTGGCCCGGAACCAGGTGCCCTACCGCTGGTACTCGGTCGAGACCCCGGAGGGGCAGCGGCTGCTGGCGGCGGCCGGGCAGGACGGGGAGCGGCTGCCGCTCGTCGTCACCACGGACGGCACGCCGCTGGTCGAGCCGGAGGACCCGGAACTGGCCGCGCACGTGGGCCTGGCGACGACGCCGACCTCGGAGTTCTACGACCTGGTCGTGATAGGCGGCGGGCCCGCCGGGCTGGGGGCGGCGGTGTACGGGGCGTCGGAGGGCCTGCGGACGCTGCTCGTGGAGCGGTCCGCGACCGGCGGTCAGGCCGGGCAGAGTTCCCGGATCGAGAACTACCTCGGCTTCCCCGACGGCGTGTCGGGCGCGCAGCTGACGGACCGGGCGCGCCGGCAGGCGAAGAAGTTCGGCGCGGAGATCCTCACCGCGCGGGAGGTGTCCGCTCTCGAGGTCAACGGTGCGGCCCGGATCGTGCGGTTCTCGGACGGGACCGCGATCGGCGCGCACAGCGTGATCCTGGCGACCGGCGTGTCCTACCGGCAGCTCCAGGCGCCGGGGCTCGCGGAGCTGACGGGGTGCGGGGTGTTCTACGGTTCGGCGCTGACGGAGGCGCCGGCCTGTTCCGGGTACGACGTGTACATCGTGGGCGGCGCCAACTCGGCGGGCCAGGCGGCGATGTACCTGTCCCGGGGCTGCAAGTCCGTCAACCTCCTGGTGCGCGGCGAGTCGCTGTCGGCGTCGATGTCGCACTATCTGATCCAGCAGATCAACGACGCTCCGAACATTCACGTCCGCACCCGGACCGTGGTGGACGCGGCGCACGGCTCGGACCATCTGGAGAAGCTGACGCTGCGGGACGTGGCGACCGGGCAGACCGAACTCGTCGACGCGCAGTGGCTGTTCGTGTTCATCGGGGCGGCGCCGCTCACCGACTGGCTGGAGGGGACGGTGCTGCGGGACGAGCGGGGATTCATCCCGACCGGCCCCGACATGACGAGCGACGGGCAGCCGCCGAAGGGCTGGGAGCTTGACCGGCCCCCGTACCACCTGGAGACCAACGTCCCGGGCGTGTTCGTGGCGGGCGACGCGCGCGCCGAGTCCGCCAAGCGGGTGGCCTCCGCGGTGGGCGAGGGTGCCATGGCCGTGATGCTCGTCCACCGGTATCTGGAGCAGTCATGAACTCGACGCGCGGGGAGCGGTGATGGGCGGTCGGCCGATGACGTGCGACCGGGAGGAGCTGAAGACCCTCTTCCTGTTCGAGAAGCTGGACGACGAGCAGCTGGCGCGGCTGTGCCGGGAAGGCCGGGTGGAGGAGTTCGACCCCGGCCCGGTCTACACCGAGGGCGAGCCCGCCACCTGCTTCTTCGTCCTCCTCAAAGGGACGGTCGTGCTGTCGCGGCGGGTCGGCGCCGACGACGTGGAGGTCAACCGGACCTCGCAGCGCGGTGTGTACGCGGGCGCCTTCCAGGCGTATCTGGGCGACCGGGCCGCGGCGTCGTACAGCGGCTCGATGCGGGTCACCGAGCCTTCGCGGTTCTTCATCCTGCCCGCGGAGACGTTCGCCTCGATCATGCGGGACTGGTTCCCGATGGCGGTGCACCTGCTGGAGGGGTTGTTCTTCGGCTCCAAGAACACCCAGCAGGTCATCAACCAGCGGGAGCGCCTGCTGGCGCTCGGATCGCTGTCCGCCGGTCTCACCCATGAGCTCAACAACCCGGCCGCGGCGGCCGTGCGCGCCACCTCGGCGCTGCGCGAGCGGGTCGCCGGGATGCGGCACAAGCTGGGCGTGATCGCCGCCGGACGCTACGAGCCGGACGCGCTGCTGACACTGGTCGAGATCCAGGAGCGGACCGCCGAACAGGTCGCCAAGGCCGCGCCGGTCAGCCCGCTGGAGGCGTCCGACCGCGAGGACGAGATCACCGACTGGCTCGACGACCACGGCATCGACGGCGGCTGGCAGCTCGCGCCGACGTTCGTGCAGGCCGGGCTCGACACGGACTGGCTGGACCAGGTCGCGGCTGCCGTCGACGAGCGGACGCTGGAGGGTGCGGTCCGCTGGCTCAACTACACGGTCGAGACCGAGCTGCTGATGAACGAGATCGAGGACTCCACGACCCGGGTGTCCACGCTCGTCAACGCGGCCCGGCAGTACTCGCAGCTCGACCGGGCGCCGTACCGGACGGCCGATGTGCACGAACTCCTCGACAGCACCCTGATGATGCTGTCCGGGAAGATCGGCAAGCGGATCACCGTAGTCAAGGACTACGACCGGTCCTTGCCCGACATCCCCGCCTATCCGGGCGAGTTGAACCAGGTGTGGACCAACCTCATCGACAACGCGGTGTCGGCCATGAACGACGCGGGCGGAGAGGGCACGTTGACCGTTCGCACGGCCCTCGACCACGACCAGTTGCTCGTGGAGTTCCGCGACACGGGTCCGGGTGTGCCGGAGGAGATCCGCGACCGCATCTTCGACCCGTTCTTCACCACGAAGCCGGTCGGCCAGGGAACCGGGCTCGGTCTGGACATCTCCTGGCGCATCGTCGTCAACAAGCACCACGGCAGCCTGAGCGTGCGGTCCGAGCCTGGCGACACGCGGTTCCAGGTACGGCTGCCGCTCACTGCCGTGGATTCCGAGACAGCACCGGAGGCGTCGTCATGAGCACAGTGCAGGGGATCGACCCGAACGTCCCGCCGAGCGGTACCGGGTGCGTGGAGTGCGAGGCGGCGGGCGGATGGTGGTTCCATCTGCGACGGTGCGCGCAGTGCGGGCACATCGGGTGTTGCGACGACTCGCCCTCGAAGCACGCGACGGCGCACTTCCAAGCCACCGGGCATCCCGTGATCCGCAGTTTCGAGCCGGGCGAGGACTGGTTCTGGAACTACGAGACGTCCGAGCTGTACGAGGCCGGGCCCGAGTTGGCTCCTCCGGCCTGCCACCCCGAGGACCAGCCCGCGCCGGGGCCGCGGGGGCGGGTCCCGGCCAACTGGATGGAGACGCTCGGCTAGCCGGGCCGTCCCGCACGGGGCGCCCGGTGCCGGTTCAGTGGCCCCGCGTGCAGCGGTGTGGTGTGCCAGTGGGCGGTGAACGTGCCCGTGCCGGGCGTGCCCGTGATGGTCAGGCGGTGCGGGGTCTCCAGGAACAGGACGTCGGCGCTCAGGGTGTCCGGGGTCGTCCAGCCGCCGCTCGTCGCCGTGGGAAGCGAGTCCTCCTCGACCGCCCAGGCGGAGCCCGGAAGGCGGAGCACGAGGCGGTCCTCCCCCTCGACCAGGGTCATCCTCCAGCTGCCGTCCTCGGGGGCGACCTCGACCGCCGTCAACGTCGGCTGTTCCGGGCAGTGGCCGCCCTGCGGTGTGAGGCGGATTCCTGACGGGATCCCGGGTTCGGCCTCCGCCGCCACCGGCGGCAGCGCAAGGCGTTCGAGGCGGTCCTGGAGCGCCTTGTCCTCGCCGTCGTGGTCGGTCAGCGGGGCAGGACCGAACGCGGGCAGCAGGTGCCGCCACATCGCGTCCAGCAGCTGCTGCATCTGCTCGGTCGCCGCCGTCGTCGCGATCACCGCGTCGTGCTCGGGCAGGACGACGCAGAACTGGCCGTACGCCCCGTCGCCCCGGTATCCGTGCCGTGAGCCCCAGAACTGGTAGCCGTATCCCTGCTGCCAGTCCGGCACCGGGCCCCCGGCCTTGAAGCCGGCGGTGGCGATGTGCGGGCGTGTCGCCTCCACCACCCAGGACGACGGCAGCACGCGCCTGCCCTCCCAGACACCCTCCTGGAGGTACAGCTGGCCCAGGCGGGCGACCGCGTCCGTGGCGGCGTGCAGCCCGGCGAATCCGAGGTCGCGGCCTCGCGGGTGCTGAACCCAGGCGGTCTCCCCGATGCCGAGCGGATCGAAGAGCCTCGGACGCAGGTACTGGGTCAGTGACTGTCCGGACTGCCGCTGCACGATCGCGGCGAGCGTGTACGTCGCGGACTGGTTGTAGGCGAAGACCGTTCCCGGGTCGCCGTCCGGCGGGATCAGGAGAAAGCCGCGCACGGGCTCCGCACGGTCGTGTGCCAGCGCCTCGGCCCAGGTCTCGGCGACGTGTCCGCTCGCCATGGATGCGACGTGCCGGACCAGCATGGCCCGGCTGCGCGGGTCGGTGATGTCCGCCTCGAACTCGGGGAAGTACGAGACCACGGGCGCGTCCAGGTCGAGAATGCCCTCCGCGACGGCCAGCCCGGCGGCGGTCGAGGTGAAGCTCTTGCTGAGCGAGTACAGCAGGTGGGGGCGGTCGGCGGTGTACGGCGCCCACCAGCCGGAGGCCACCAGGCGGCCGTGGCGCAGGATCATCAGGCTGTGCGGCTCGATGTCCGGCGCCGCCTCCACCGCGTCGAGGAACGCCTGGATCCCACGGGCGTCGACCCCTTGCTCCGCGGGTGTGCTGACGGGCAACGGGCGGGCACTCATCGGGCGGCCTCCTGCACGGTCTCGGCGGGTGATCGGACAACTGCCGGCCAGGACTGCTGACCACACCTGCTGACCGGACGGCTGATCGCTGTACCCGCCATCCTTCCGCGTCCGCCCGGCGGGTGTCCACGGTGTCGTCGCACGGACCCCCGTAGCCAGTTTTCGTCCCTTCCAACCGGGAACCCGTGCTTTATGGTGCGAATCGGATACACGATGATGACCGAACAGGCGGGCCCGCGCGAGCTCGTCGACCATGTGGTGCGGGCCGAGGAGGCCGGGTTCGACTTCTCCGTGACCTCCGACCACTACTTCCCGTGGCTGCGGGAGCAGGGGCACGCCCCTTACGCGTGGAGCGTGCTGGGCGCCGCCGCCCAGGCCACCTCGCGCATCCCGCTGATGACCTATGTGACCTGTCCGACCGTCCGCTACCACCCGGCGGTGGTGGCCCAGAAGGCGGCGACGATGCAGCTGCTGTCCCTGGGCCGCTTCCGACTGGGGCTCGGCGCCGGCGAGAACCTCAACGAGCACGTGGTGGGCCGGGGTTGGCCCTCGGTCGAGGTGCGGCACGAGATGCTGGAAGAGGCGGTCGGCATCATCCGCGACCTGTTCGGCGGAGGCCATGTCAGCCGGCGGGGCAAGCACTTCAGCGTGGACTCGGCGCGGCTGTGGGACCTGCCGGACGAGCCGCCGCAGATCGGCGTCGCCGTCTCCGGCGAGCGGTCCTGCGCGCTCGCGGGCCGGCTCGCCGACCTGGTCATCGCCACAGAACCGAAACAGGAGCTGCTGACCGCGTTCGACCGGCACGGCGGCGAGGGCAAGCCGCGGGTCGGGCAGCTGCCGGTCTGCTACGACCGGGACCGGGACGCGGCGATCCGGCGGGCGCACGAGCAGTTCCGCTGGTTCGGCTGCGGCTGGAAGGTCAACTCCGAGCTGCCTCATCCGGATTCGTTCGCGTCGGCCACCCAGTTCGTGACGCCCGACGACGTGGCCGCCTCCATTCCGTGCGGCGACGACCCGGCGGACTTCGTGGAGGCCGTACGACCCTATGCCGAGGCCGGGTTCACGGAGATCGCGCTGGTGCAGATCGGTGGCGAGTCGCAGCCCGAGTACATCGAGTGGTCGAGCAAGGAGCTTCTGCCGGCCCTGCGGAGCGCCCTCGGCTGAGACCGCGACGACGGGGGCGGCTGCTTAACGGCGCCTGGCCTGTGAGGGGTTGACGGTACGCCGTCATAATGACCGGATGATCGACTCCTCCCCCGCCCCCGTTCCCCCGCCCGAGCCACGCGTTCCCGTCGTCATCGTCGGCGCCGGTCCCGCCGGGCTGACGCTCGCCAACATCCTGCGGGACGCCTCCGTGGACTGTGTCGTCCTGGAGGCGGAGAGCAGGGAGTTCATCGAACAGCGGCCCCGGGCGGGGTTCCTCGAGGAGTGGGCCGTGCGGGCGCTCGAGCGGCACGGGCTGGCCGGGCGGCTGCTGGAGACGGCGCAGACGCACAGCGAGTGCGAGTTCCGCGTCGACGGGGAGCGGATCCGGTTCCCGTACGCGGAGATCTCCGGCCACCACCACTTCGTGTACCCGCAGCCGTTGCTCGTCACCGACCTCGTGCGCGAGTACGCGGACGTCAAGAGGGGCGACATACGGTTCGGTGTGCGGGACGTGGAGGTGCACGGCATCGACACCGACGAGCCGTCCGTGTCGTACACGGATCCGGATTCCGGTGAGCACCGGCGCATCGCATGTGAGGTGATCGCCGGCTGCGACGGCGCCCGCGGTGTGACCCGGAGCGCTGTGCCGTCCGGGCGCGCGCACCTGGCGCGGCTCGACCACGGGGTCGGCTGGCTGGCACTGCTCGCCGAGGCGCCGCCGTCGTCGGACTGCGTCGTCTTCGGGGTCCATCCACGCGGCTTCGCCGCCCACATGGCGCGCAGCCCACAGGTCACCCGCTACTACCTCGAGGTGCCGCCCGGCGACGACCCGGAGAACTGGCCGCACGACCGTGTCTGGTCCGAGCTGCGCGAACGGCTGTCCGTCGCCGGGACACCGCCGCTGACCGAAGGGCGGCTGATCGAGAAGCGCGTCCTGGACATGCACAACTATGTGGTCCAGCCGATGACGTACGGGCGGCTGTTCCTCGCGGGCGACGCGGCGCACCTGGTCGCTCCGATCGCCGCGAAGGGCATGAACCTCGCCCTGCACGACGCGCTGCTGCTCGCGGACGCGCTCATCGCCTACCACCGCACGGGGGACACCGGCGGCCTGCGCGGCTACTCGGCGGCCTGCCTGCGGCGCGTGTGGCAGTACCAGGAGTTCTCCGAGTGGTTCGCGGAGTTGCTGCACGGGCCGTCGTCGGGTGATCCGTTCCGCGCGGGCAACGCCCTCGCGCGGCTGCGACGGCTGTTCCACTCCCCCGCGGCGGCGGCCGCGTTCGCGGAGTCGTACATCGGTGCGGCTGTAGAGGTAACCGACGGTAAACTACCGACCAGTAGCCAAGAGGAAGCATTTTCGCACGTGTGAGCGGTGTACGGCGGGCCGGGGAAATCCGGCTCGTAGAAAATCGCCTTTCTTTGAACACCCACCGTCACGTCCGCCGTACATCCGGGAAAGGGAGAGTCCGGTGCGCTGCGAGGGATGACGATGGACCACGGGCAGGTCTCCACACGGGAGTTGGTCGCCGGACGGTACCGGACGCTCGAAGTCGTCCACCGGGAGGAGGGGCGCACCGTCTGGCTCGGCGAGGACGCAAACTTCGCACGGCCGGTCACCCTCACCGAGTCGCGGCTCGCACCCCTGCGGCCCGAGGTCACCTCGCGTCGCACGATCGCCCGGATCCTGCGCGAGTCGGAGGCCATGGAGTTGCTGTGCCCCGGCCGGATCGCCACCGTCCTCGACGTGGTCGACGACAACGGTGTCCTGTGGACCGTGACGGACCGGATCGACGGCACGCCCCTCGGGGTGATCCTCGATCGCGGACCCCTGAACCACGTGCGTGCCGCCCGCATCGGCCTCGGGATCCTCGACGTCCTGGAGGCCGCCCACCGGCGGGGGGTGACCCACGGGGACCTGAGCCCCGGGCAGGTGTTCGTGCAGGAGGGGGGCCAGGTCGTGGTGACCGGGTTCGGACTGATCGGATCGTCCGTCACCCAGCGGGTCACCGCGCCGTCGTACGCCTCCCCCGAACAGGCCCGCGGCTCGAGCGCCGGGCCGGCGGCGGACCAGTGGGCGCTCGGAGCGCTGCTGTACGCGATGGTGGAGGGCCGTCCGCCGATCCGCGACCGGGGGCCGGCCGAGGCGACGCTGCGCGCCGTGGACCGGCTGCCGCTGCGCCCCCCGCTGAGCGCCGGGCCGCTGGCCCCTGCCATCACGGGGCTGCTGCGCCGCGACGCCCTGGAGCGGGTCCCGGAGTCCGCGGTCCGTGCCTCCCTGATGCGCATCGTGAGCGACGACCTCGAGGAGCCCACGCAGGAGGCACTGATGCCGCGCCTGAGGGGAGCGTGGCTGGTCGCCCACCGGGCGGGGCGGGCCTGGGGCGGACCGGCCGTGCGCCGGTCGGTGCTCGTGGGGGCGGGGCTCGTACTCGTGGCCTCCTCGGTCGCGGTCCTCGTCGCGGCGCTCGGCTCGGAGGGAGGCGGCGCGTCGGCGACCGGGACGGAGCCGTCGCGCTCCGTCGCGCCCTCGCGGCCGGCCGCGCCGTCCGGGCACGGCACCGACGGCACGGCCCTTCCTCCCACGACGACTACGGCACCGGCACCGTCCGCGCCCCCGTCGTCACCCGCCGCCAGGAACCCGGCGACGACCTTCCGCCGCTACGACGCTCCGGAGGGCTTCTCCATCGACCTGCCCCAGGGATGGGAGACCCTTGACACCCTCAAGGCCGCCGAGGGCACCTACCGGGTGACGTTCGGCGCGAGCGGGGACCCTCGCACGCTGGCGGTCACCTACAGCGTGCGGCTCGGTACGGATCCGGTCGCCGTGTGGCGGAAGCTGGAGCCGTCCCTGAGGAGCACGTACGCCGACTACACACGGGTAGGCGACATCCGCCCCGTGACCTACCAGGGCCACCCGGGCGCCGACATGGTGTGGTCGTCCACGGTGAACGGCGTCCGGGTGCGCACCTTCGGGCGGGGCTTCCTCCTCGGCGACGGCCGCGGCTGCTCCCTGCGCTGGACGACTCCGGCGGCGGACGCGCAGAGCGCCGCCAACAAGCAGGCACTGGACGTGTTCCTGAGAACGTTCCGGCCGCCGGCGGGGTGAGTGGAGGCCGGGGCCCCGTAGGAGGACGGGGCGGAGCGGATCCGTACGGATCCGCTCCGCCGCGTCGGCTCCACGCCTACCAGCGGCTTTCCGGAGGCCGCCGGTCGGGTGTCCGCCGGGCCAGCCAGTGGGCGATCGACTCCGCTATCGGCTGGCCGGTTTCCAGTTCGATGAAGCCGAACTGGCCGCCCTGGTTGCACTCCAGGAACCACCACACGCCCTCGCCGTCCTCGGCGAAGTCGAAGGCGGCGTACGCGAGACCGGCCGACGCCAGGTACTCGTGGACCGACTTCACGATGCGGTCGGGCACCACGGTGGGCTCCCAGGAGTACTCGGTGTCGCCGTACCGGCCGTCCACCTGCCCGGGCGCCGCTCTCTTGCGGGCACCGAACAGCCGCGCGCCGACGCAGGTCAGCCGGATGTCGGCGCGCTTGGGGATGTAGCGCTGCAACAGGGCCGGGCCGGCCGCGACCGCGGAGAAGTCGGCGTCCGGGCCGATCAGCGTCGTCGGCAGGGCGAGTTCGGGGTCGTCCGGCGGCGGCCCCGACGCCGACTTCACCACCACGTCCCGGTACTCCTCGGCGAACTGCTGGGCCACACGCGGCGCCGTGGTGACGACGGTCGGCGGCACGGCGAAGCCGCTGAGGTGGGCGATCCGCAGCTGCCACGGCTTGTAGCGGGCCTGCTCCGCGTTGCGGGGATGGTTCATCCACCGTGTGGACGCCGAGTAGAGCATGCCGTACAGGGCCTGGCGGGTCTCCGCGGTCAGCCAGGTCGAGGGCTCCGGGGCGTGGGCGGCCGGTTCGCCGGGCCGGCGTACCCACACCGAGCGCAGGCCACCCATGCTCAGGACGTGCCCGCCCAACGAGAGGTGGCCGTCGAAGTCGCCGTGGGCGTAGTCGGCCGACAGCACCGCCCTGCCGGGGAGGTCGGCGGGGTCCAGGCGCATCACGGGCACCGCCCGCTCGTGCAGCTCGGCCACCACCATGTCGGCCGTCACGTCCTGCTCCGACGTGAGGATGAGAACCGTCATCCGGTCCGTGCCGTCAGTCGTCGAAGTGCGTCTGGGAACCCGCCGTCGACGTCGTCGTGCCGGCCGCCAGCAGCAGGGCACGGTCACTGACGGCGGGGCGGCCGTCCGGGAGCACGTTCAACTGCCGCGAGGCGTCGAAGCGGTACGGCGTCACCGCGGCCTGAGCCCCCCTGGGCACGGCATAGTTGAGGGTGAACGGTCGCACGTGAAACCTCCACGGTCTTGGGTTGCCACTTCCCAAATCTTTACGTCTTCCCCCCGTAAGGAATTCATCACTTTCCGACACATGAGGGTGAAGGTCGTCACATACCCGAGACGCAACCCCGTGACGTCACGGGGCGTCCCCGGCACGCCGGATGCGCGCTGTCAGTGCCCTCGGCAACAATGCGGGGTAAAGATCATCTCGCCTTCCGGTCGGGAGGATCACCGCCCTGCCCCGGAAAGGCTGACCGCCCATGACGCGCCCTCGGCTCAGTTCCCGTGCTGCCGAAGTGCTGCGCCTGATCATGGACGAGCGCCTGGCGGTCTTCCTGACGGTGCATGGGAACGGGCGCCGCCGGTACGGCTATTGGCAGACCGACGGCCGTCCGGTGGCCCTGCCGACCGAGGAGTGCGACGCGTTGCGCGCGGCGGGGCGGATCGTGCTCGGCGACCCGGTCGTCGACCGGTCGAAGACCGTCCACCGGGTCCGGGCCGCCGCGCGCGGCACATCCCGCGCGACCCGTTCCGCCCTGACGGCGTGAGGCCGGAACAGGCCGACGGGTCGGGCGGCTACCAGCGGTCCTCGACGTGCTCCTTGATCCGGCGGTCGTACAGGTCCCGGATCGCGTCGAGCGTCTCGCGCGGCAGCGGGGGCAGCTTGGCGACCGCCGAGTTGGCACGGGCCTGGTCTGCGGAGCGGGCGCCGGGGATGACCGTGGTCACGCCGGGCTGCTGGAGGATCCAGGCGAGCGCAAGCTGGGCCGGCGTGCAACCCTCGGGCGCCAGCGCGGCGAACTCGGCCGCCGCCTCCACACCGGTGGCGAAGTCGACACCGGAGAAGGTCTCGCCCTGGTCGAAGGCCTCACCGTGCCGGTTGAAGGAGCGGTGGTCGTTCGCGGCGAAGACGGTGTCCTTGGTGTACTTGCCCGACAGCAGGCCGGAGGCGAGCGGCACCCGGGCGATGATGCCCACGCCGGCCTCCCGCGCGGCCGGGAGGACCTCACGCAGCGGCTTCATGCGGAACGGGTTCAGGATGATCTGCACGCTCGCCACGTTCGGGCGGGCGATCGCGGTCAGCGCCTCCTGGCACGTCTCGACGCTCACCCCGTAGGCGGCGACCCGGCCTTCCTCGACCAGGGTGTCCAGGGCGTCGTACACCTCGCCGGAGGAGTAGACCGGCGTCGGCGGGCAGTGCAGCTGCACCAGGTCGATGCGGTCGACGCCGAGGTTGCGGCGGGAGCGGTCGTTCCAGACCCGGAAGTTGTCGAGGACGTAGTTCTCCGGGATCTGGTCGACGCGGCGGCCCATCTTGGTCGCCACCAGCACGTGCAGGTCGGGCCTGCCGTGCAGGAAGGAGGCGATGGCCTGTTCGCTGCGCCCGTCGCCGTACACATCGGCGGTGTCGAAGAAGGTCACCCCGGACTCGGCCGCCGCCTCCAGCACTTCGTGGGCGTCCTTGTCGTCGACGTCGCCCCAGTCGGCCCCCAGCTGCCAGGTGCCGAGGCCGATCACCGATGCGTGCTGCCCCGACCTGCGGAATTCTCGCTCTTCCATGCGGTCAGTGTGTCATCCGCACCCGGCCGCAGCCGGAACGCCCCTCCCGGACCGGATACATCCACATCACCCGTACGGGTGAATCGATGCGACAGAAGGGAGACACGTGTCAACTGGCGCCTACCGTGGGCGACATGACCGAACCACCAGCCGGTCCCGATGCTGCCATAGGCGGCGGGGAAGCCTTCTGGACGCGCCGGGGTTTCCTGCTCACCGCCGCTTCGCTGGCCACCGCCACCGCGGCCCTGACGCAAGGCACCGCCGCCGCGGACGAGCTGCCCGGATTCCCGCCGGACATCGGCCTGTACCGCACGGCGTACCGCAACTGGGTGGGCGAGATCACCGCCGACGGACTGTGGGCCTGTGCGCCGGCGGACTCGCGAGAGGTCGTGGACGTGGTCAACTGGGCCCGACGGCAGGGCTGGACGGTCCGCGCCCGCGGCTGCTCCCACGGCTGGTCGCCCCTGACCATCCCCGACGGCACGGGGGCCGGGTCGCCCGTACTGCTCGTGGACACCGCCGCCCATCTCACGGGGCTGTCGCTGGAGTCCACCGATCCGGCCGCCGTCCGGGCCGGCACCGGCGTCACTCTCGAGGCCCTGCTCGGCTTCCTGGAGGACCACGGCCTGGGTCTGACCGCGGCGCCGGCGCCCGGTGACCTGACCCTCGGCGGCGCCCTGGCCATCGACGCCCACGGCACGGCGGTCCCGGCCCACGGCGAGAGCCGGCTGCCCGGGCACACCTACGGTTCGCTGAGCAATCTCGTACTGTCCCTGACCGCGGTGGTGTGGGACCAGGACACTGACGCCTACGTCCTGCGCACGTACCGGCGCGACGAGGCCGAAGGTGCCGCGCTGCTCACCCATCTCGGCCGCGCCCTGGTCACCGAGGTGGTGCTGCGCGTGGGCGTCGACACCAACCTCCGCTGCGTCAGCCGCACCGACGTCCCGGCCGCCGAGCTCTTCGCGGCGCCCGGCAGCGACGGCCGGACGTTCGCGCGCTTCCTGGACGAGACGGGCCGGGCGGAGGCGATCTGGTTCGCCTTCACGGAGTTCCCCTGGCTGAAGGTGTGGAGCGTCGCCCCGCGGCGCCCGCTCACCTCGCGGCCGGTGACCTCGCCGTACAACTACCCGTTCTCCGACCACGTGCCCACGCTCGTGGCGGACCTCGCGGGACGGATGGTGTCCGACGCCGCCTGGTACCTCGCGCCCGAGCTGGGCAACGCGCAGCTGGACGCCGCCGTGCTCGGCCTGACCGCCACGCTCTCCGCGGACCTGTGGGGGCCGTCCAAGAACACGCTGCTGTACATCAGACCCACGACGCTGCGGGTCACCGCCAACGGGTACGCGGTCCTCACCTCACGCGACGGGGTGCAGCGCGTCGTCCACGAGTTCACCACCTTCTACCGGGAACGGCTCACCGCGTACGCCGCACGCGGGCGCTTCCCGGTCAACGGCCAGGTCGAGATCCGCGTGACGGGCCTCGACGATCCCGCCGACGTCGGGCTCACCGGCGCCCGGGCCCCGTCGCTGTCGGCGTTGCGGCCGCGCGCCGATCACCCGGAGTGGGACACCGCGGTCTGGCTCGACGTGCTCACCCTGCCGGGCACGCCCTACGCCGAGGAGTTCTACCGGGAGTTGGAGCGGTTTCTGCTCGACACCTACGACGGTGGGGTGGGCCTCGTGCGCGTGGAGTGGTCCAAGGGGTGGGCGTACACGGACCAGGCGGCGTGGTCGGACCCGGACGTGCTGCACGACGCCGTGCCCGGCTCGTTCGGCGACGGGCCGTCCTGGCCCCAGACGTCCGCGGTGCTCTCCCGGCTGGACCCGCACCGCGTGTTCGGGAACGCCTTTCTGGACCGGCTGTTCGCCTAGGAGGGCAGTCGGCGGTCTCGGGCGTGGAGCGCCGCAGTCTCCTTGTCGCCAGGGCGAGTTGCAGGCGCAGTCGGCTGTGCGGGGCGTGCACGTCCCAGCCGAGGACGTGCTCCAGCTGGGCCAGGCGTTCCTGCAGCGTGGAGTGGTGCACCGTCAGCTCCGCGGCGGCGGACCGCAGACTGGGCGCGGACGCCACGGCGTGCAGGGTCACCGCGGCCCACGGGGCCTCGGCGACGGCACGCTCCAGCGCCAGCACGTCCGGGATCGGCGGCGTGTCCGGGCCGACCGCACCGGCGAGCAGGGCCAGTCCGCCCAGGTCGTCCGCGTGGACGGTGCGGGGGCCGGGGTCGTGCGCGGTGCCCTCGGCGGTGAAGCGGAGCGCGGTGCGGGCCGCAGCCCATGACTCGGGCAGCCGTACGGGCTCCACAGCGGGACCTATCCCGGCCCGCGGCTCCTCCCCTGCCGGCCCTCGCACGGGTTCGGCGGGCTCCACTCGGGCGCCGCCGCCGTACAGCGCGACGGCCCGTACCCGCTGTTCGGCGTGGAGTCCCAGCCGGGCCGCCGCGCTGAGCCGTACCGCGGGTGGCGCGGAGGCGTCCAGCAGCGTCTCCAGGAGCGCCGGGTCGTCGGCCGCTGCCCGGCCCCGGGTGCGGTCCAGGACCAGGCGAACGGCTGCCACGGCCCGCTCCAGGATCATGGCGTGGACGCCGTCGGCCGGGCCGGGGTGCTCCAACCACAGCCCGGCTTGCTCCGGGTCGTCCGCAGGGGCATCGGCGCCCGTCGCCAGGGGCGCCCACGGCAAGGCGGGATCGGGCGGGTCCGCCGTGTCGTGGCGGCCCCCGTCGGGTTCGACACGGACGCGGACGCCGCGCCGTTCGTCGGCCAGCCGGGCCGGGCTGCCGGACAGGACCGCGGCGCCGCGCACCAGGGCCTCCAGGCCCGCACGCTCCTCCGTCAGGCGGTCGAAGTACGCGATGACGCGCAGCGCGGCGCCCGCGTCGGGATCGAGCGCCGCGAGCCGTCCTGCCAGCTCTTTCACGGGCCCCATCCTGCGGGTGCGCACGGCCCCTGCCAAGCTCCGGGGGCCGGATCCACCGCCGCCTCCCCGGCACGGCGGACCGCTCGCCCCGCACGGGGAGGGGCGTAGAGGGTGCCTTGTGAATCCGCGACGCCGCGCCGAACCGCAAGGCACCCCTACCCGGTCAGGCGCTCAGCAGCCGCCGCAGCCAGCGCAACCGGGCCGCCCGTGCCTCCTGGGAGAGCAGGGCCTGCGGGGCGAAGCCGTCGAAGCCGTGGAACCCGCCGGGCCACACATGGAGTTCGGCGCGTCCGCCCGCCTGCCAGATACGGGTGGCGTACGCGACGTCCTCGTCGCGGAAGGTCTCCGCGGAGCCGACGTCGATGAAGGCGGGCGGCAGACCGGACAGGTCGGTGGCGCGGGCCGGGGCGGCGTACGGGGAGACGTCCGGTCCGCCGCGCGCGTCGCCGAGGAGCGCGCCCCAGCCGGTGGCGTTGGCGGTGCGGTCCCATGTGCCCCGCCCGGCCATCTGGTGGGCGGAGACCGAGTCGTTGCGGTCGTCCAGCATCGGGCACATGAGCATCTGGCCCAGCAGTGCCGGTCCGCCGCGGTCCCGTGCGAGCAGTGCCAGCGCCGCGGTGAGGCCGCCGCCCGCGCTGCCGCCTGCGAGGATGATGCGCTCGGGGTCGACGCCGAGCTCCTTGGCGTTCTCGGCGGTCCACTTCAGGCCTGCGTAGCAGTCCTCGATCGGCGCCGGGTGCGGATGCTCGGGGGCCAGCCGGTACTCGACGGAGACCACGACCAGCCCCAGCTCCTCGGCCCAGTCGAGCGCCTCGTCCACGCCGAACCGGTTGGTGCCGAGGATCATCCCGCCCCCGTGCGCGTGGTAGATGGCCGGCAGCGGACCGGTCGCACCCGTGGGCCGGCAGATGAGCAGGGAGACGTCGGGCGCGCCGGCCGGTCCCGGTACCGCCCGCTCCTCCACCTCGAAGGCGCCGCCGCGGCGCAGCTCGTCGTCGGAGGGCGGGGGGACGATCATGCCGGCGCGTACGTCGGGGATGGCCTCGGGCGGGAAGCCCGGGGACAACTGCTCGCCGATCAGCTCCAGCGCGGCCGCCAGCTCCGGATCGAAGGGTGGCGGCGGAAAGGCGCGCTCGGCGTCTGTGGACGCCGGGGAGGTCGTCGGCTCGGCGGTCATGGCTGCTCCTCGCGTCGTGGCCACGCCCGTGTGGCCAGTGCCGTTCATGGTGTCCGCCGCCCCGTCGCCGTGGCACGCGCCGTTCGGCGGGAATCCCCCGCCGAACGGCGGGGCGGCACCTGGAACGAGCCGTCGGTGCCGGGCGCGGGGGCGCAGCCGCGGACGAGGGCAGTCCGCGGGCGGGGGCGGGGCGTTCGGGGCGGCCGCAAACCGAGGGCGGACGGGGCGGCCGCGCACCGAGGGCGGACGCGGACGGTTCACTTCCGTCCGCGCCCGCCCCACTGGTGCCCCGCGGCGGCACCGGCATGACGCCAAGGTGTGACGCTCAGGGCCGCGCCCGGCTCTCCAGGAGCAGCTCGACGTCGATCTCCTGGTCCCCGGCGACGACGCCGAGCTGGTGGACGGCGTACAGCTCGTCCAGGGCGCGGCGCAGTCGCTCCACGGCCCTGGGCTCACCCTGCAGCTCGGCCTTGACCGGGCCGGACAGCGGCGGTGGCGGCGACGGGCGCTCGTCCGTGCCGCGCGTGGCCGACGTGTCGAACGTCCCGGTCCACATCGTGGGCCTGGACGTGTGCGCCTCATGGGGCGCCTCCTCGGCGGTGCGGTCCGAGCCGAACTGCCGGCACAGCTCGGCGAACAGGTTCCCGGCGTCCGTCGCCGAGCAGTCGCTGACCACTACTTCGACCTGTGGTGCGTGCGTTTCGGACGCGTTCACGGCCGCTCCTCTCCTCGCGATGGCAGACCGATGGGCCGACCGGACGGCCGACGCGGGTACCCCGCACCAAGGGGCCCATGCACGACGGTACGGCGCGTGTCCCCGGCCCGCCTGTCGGGGAGCAGTCCGCGATATGGGCGGTAAGCCCCCTGGTCAGCGCTGTTGGTGAGCTATGTTGAAGGCCTCGGGACACGACGGAGGAGGTCCGGTGCCATCGCCGCAGCAGACACGCGCGCAGGCGTCTGCGATCACTGCGGGCAAGACGGCCCCGGAAGCGGGTGCCAGCCCGACGTCCCAGCTCAGAGAGTTGTTCGACGGTCCCCGGCTGTCCCCGGGGCACCGCCGGATCGCCCAGTACCTGATCGAGCACATCACCGAGGCCGCGTTCCTGTCGATCACGGATCTGGCCGAGCGGGTGGGAGTGAGTCAGCCTTCGGTGACCCGATTCGCCGCGGCCGTCGGCTTCAGCGGCTACCCCGCGCTGCGGGAGAAGTTGCAGTCCATCGCCCTGGGCACCCTGGGCAGCCCGGGCACTCCGGCGGAGCAGCGCGCCAACGAGTTGCAGGCGGCCGTGGACGCCGAGATCGAGAACCTGGAGAACCTGCGCCGGGACTTCGCCGACCCGGACCAGGTGATCCGGATCGGGCGGGCACTGTCGGCGTCGACGCCGCTGACCGTGATGGGCCTGAGGATCTCCGCCTCCCTCGCCGAGTACTTCGCCTACGGCGCCCGGCGTATCCACCCCGACGTACGGCTGGTGACGCGCGGCGGGACCGTCGCCTACGACGCGATGTTGCAGTCGCGGGAGGCCGGCGGCACCTGGGTGCTGGCCTTCGGGATGCCCCGGCACGCCCAGGAGAGCCTGACCGCGGTGCGGGTGGCGCGCAGCGCGGGGCTCAGGGTGGCCCTGATCACGGATCTGGGACTGGGTCCGCTCGCGGACGAGGCCGACGTCGTGTTCGCCACCGGCACCGGCTCCCGCCTGGTGTTCGACTCCTACGCCGCCCCCGGTCTGATGGCCGCGGCGTTGCTGCAGGCGATGACCGACGCCGATCCGGAGCGGACGCAGGCCCGCCTGGAGGAGTACGAGCAGATCGCCGACCAGCACCAGTTCTTCCTCAAGGACTGACCGGCCCGGGCGCCGGACCGAGGAACCTGCCAAACCGGATCTCTCGCACCAAACACAACATGAATTTTTTCATGTCCTTGCGTATCCGCCGGTATATATAAATACTTCTCGCGGATCGCGGACCGGTACGGCCGGGACGCGCCGTACGGACATCCGGAGTCGTCCGCTCCTACCCACGGGCCCCGGGTGTCCGGCCGGGCCCCGCTGCGCGGGCATCCGTGGTGGCGGCTCCGGCCCTCCCCTAGACCGGAGCCGCCCCCGAAGTCGCCGCAGCACCCTGAGCCGACGTGACCCGGAAGCGAACATCATGGCCTTGACGACGTACTCGCCGATCAGCTCGGACTGGCCGTGCCAGGTCAAAACCCCCGGCAGCTACGACTGGGAGCGGTCGGCGGCCAAGTGGCTGCGGGAACTGGTGCCCGCGCGCTACGGCAGCTACCCGGCCCTGATCCGTCATCCCGTCCTGCTCGCGCGGCACGCCCAGATCCAGGTGCAGAACGAGGTCCGGGTGGCCCGCACCGCACTGCAGACGGCCCGCGCGGAGTTGCCGGCTCTCGGTCTGCCGGAGTCGGTCATCGAGCACACGATCAGGATGTACGCCGCCGAGGTCATGCAGCTGCAGCACATCGCGCGCAGCGTACGCGCCGTCAGCCAGGCGCTGATGGACAGCAACGGGGCACGCCCCGGGCACTGACGCACCGGCACCACCGCCTTCCTCCGCGGCCGTCCGGGGCGTTCGGCCGGGCACGCGCACAGTCCACCGCGAAGCGGGCATCCGTAGGAGAGGACGACTCCTACGGATGCCCGGAGCTGTGCATGGACTCCACGACCTGGGCCGCGCTCGCCGTCGCCGCCGTCCTCGCGGCGGCCCTGCTCGGCGTGGCCCTCGCCCTGCTGCGACGGCTGGTCCGCACGCGCCGCGACCTGCGCCGTGCCGGGCTGCCCACCGGCCCGCGCTGGCTGTTCTGGGGCGCGGTCCTGTACCTGGTGCTGCCCACCGACCTGTTGCCGGATCCCGTCTACCTGGACGACATCGGCGTCCTGCTGCTGGCGCTGAGGTCGATGCGGGCCGCCGTACCGGCACGCGAACCCTGGCGCGAGGGCGGCACGTTGCCCGACTGAGGGGGCGACGGGTGCCCGCCCGCGCCGTGGCGGCTGTCGGCCGAGCGGGCCGCAGGTTGGGAGAATTGCCGGGATCCCGACGTGGTCACCCTGGCCCCGGCGACCTGTCAGCACGTGGGACACCTCGTGCTTCGCCTGCGATCGGAAGCACGGTGGTCCCGTCCGGCTCGGGCACACCGACCAGGAGCAGCGTCACGTCGTCGTCATGGGCGGCCGTGTCCGGGATGAGGGTCGCGATCAACCGGTCCGTGGCCTGATCGAGGATTTCCGGGTCGGCCGGAGCGCCCTTCAGCGCCGTGCCGAGGGTGTGGGCGAGGACGTCGATCTGGGTGTCGATGTCGGTGCCAGGTCTCTCGACCAGTCCGTCGGTGTAGAGGGCGAGTGTGCTGCCCGGTGACAGCCGATGGGTCGTCTCCCGGAACGGCAGCCCGCCGCCACACGAGTCGTTGACGCCCAGCGGCACGCTGACCGGAGCCCGCCGCCGCCGGGCGGAGCCTTCGCGGTTCACTGCGATGACCGGCAGGTGCCCGGCCGAGCACAGGGTGACCTCGCGGGCGCCCTGGTCGATCACGAGGTAGCAGCATGTGACGAGCTGGTCCGCCAGGTCGTCGACGAACGCGTCCAGCCCGGTCATGAGCCGCCACGGCGGTGTACCCGTACGGGCCAGCGCATGGGCGGCGGCGCGCAGCTGGCCCATGACGGCCGCCGCGTCCAGGCCCCGGCCCATCACGTCGCCGATGACGACGCCGGTGCGGTTCTGGTCCAGGGGGATGATGTCGAACCAGTCGCCGCCGACCCCGGGGTCCTGGACGGATGCCAGGTACCGGTGCGCGCTGGGCAGGTGCGGCAGGCGGGGAGGATCGCCCATGAGGCTGTGCTGCAGCGTGTAGGCGATGCGTCGTTGCTGCTCGTAGCGCTCGGCGCGTTCGGCCTCGGCCTGCTTGCGTTCGGTGATGTCCCGAACGGTGAGGAAGACCAGAGTTTCCTGTTCGGCCTGGAAGGTGCTGATGCTGACTTCCACGGGGAACTCACTGCCGTCGCTGTGCAGCCCGTACAGGCCCCTGTCCAGTACCGTCGGCTTCGGGTCGGGCAGGTGCAGATACCGGCGCAGGAGCGCGCTGTGCACTGGGCGCTGCGGGCCGGGCACCAGGTCCTCGACCTTGGTGCCGACGACACCGGCCGGCGCACGGCCGAACAGTGGCTCCACCTGTGCGTTGGCCATGACGATGACACCGTCGCCGTCCGTGATCAGGGTGGCGTCGGGTGCGGATTCCAGCAGCGCGAGGAAGCGCCGGTTGGCCCGCTCCACCTCGCGCTGGGCCGCCACCCGTTCGGTGATGTCGGTGAGCACACCGGCCACGGCGTAGGGCGCGCCGTGCGGATCGTTGAGCGGGAACACAGTGGTGAGGAAGTCCCGTGGCCCTCCCGGCAGGTCGAAATGCTCCTGCCGCTGCACGGGGGTGCCCCGTGCCAGCATGTCGAGGTCGGCAGCCCGCGCGTGACGGGCTACGTCCGGCGGCAGGACATCCTGGTCCCGCCGGCCCAGTAGCCGTTCGCGGGACAGTCCGATGCTCTCCTCGAACTTCGTGTTGAGCGCCAGCAGGCGACCGTCCAGGTCCTTGATGAACATCACCGCGGGCGTGTGGTCCATGAACGCCTGGAGCAGTTCGTTCTGCCGCACCTGATATTCGGCACGCGCGTGCGCCACCTCGATACGCCGGCCCACGGCCAAGGCGGAGAAGACGACCACGGTGAACACGATCAGGTGGCCGCACACCAGCAGCGCGGTGCCCAGACGCCTCCCGTACAGACCTGCGTCCTCACCGGCCAGGACGCCCCAGCCCAGCAGCGGCGGCGCGACCAGGATGGTGGCGAACAGCCGGCGGCCCAGCGCGCCCGTGGTGCCCGCGTTCATCAGCAGTCCCGCGGGGCCTTGGTCCGGCCGGGTCAGGAAGGCGGCGATTCCGAGCAGCACCAGGGCCAGCGCGGTGTGCAGGGCCATGCTGGTGTACCCGCCGAACCGCTCCAGCTGAGGCACGGCGTAGGCGAAGCCGTAGAGCCGCAGCATGCCCAGGGTGAGGACGGCCAGTGCCGGGATCTGACTCGTCCAGGCGGGCAGCCGGAAGGTGCTCGCGCACAGTGACGCCACGCTCCCGACCGTCAGTGCCACAGCCGTGTTCGGGGCCATCCGTCCCGGCGCCCCGGTCGCCACCCGCGCGGTGTCATCCCTGAAGAGAAGCTGATCGATGCCTGCGTTCGCCCTGGTCAGGTACTCGAGAAGGGTGACCCCGCCGATCACCGCGGCCAGGACCGCGGCCGCACGGGCCGCGTTGGTCTTCAGCGGCGTCACGGGCCGGTGAGCCACCATGAACACGGAGAGGCCCAGCGCGAGCAGTCCCACGGCGGCGTTCGGCTTCATGGACGCGGCGACGCCGGGCAGCACGCTCTTCAGCACGCCGATGCCGAAGACCCAGCCGGACAGGCCCATGACGCCGAACGCGGCAGTCATCAGGGCCGCCACCTGAGCCACGGCACGGACACCGGCCACAGCGGGCTCGTGGAACCGCAGTCCCTCGGCCTGCTCTCTGCGTGTCACCAGATCATCACCTTGTGGACAAATAGCCAAATCGGCTTAATTGGCCCAAGTATCGCAAAGAGGCAAGTCTGGTCCAGCCCATCGGAGGGGCCCCGCGGACAGGCGTTCGAGGCCGGCCGGCGCAGGACAGCGGTCACTGCCGTGCGGCCGGCGGCTCTCAGCTGGACTCGCGCACCACCAGCCGGCACGGCACCGTGTGCAGGCCAGGCACCGGTTCGGCGTCGATGGCCTCCAGCAGGCGCAGGGCGGCGATCCTGCCGATCTCGGCGAGGTTCATGTCGATGGTGGTCAGGGGCGGGCGGCTGGCCAGCGCCATCGTGTCCCAGTTGTCATAGCCCACGACCGCGATGTCACCGGGCACGCTCACCCCGCGTTCGCGCAGCGTGTCGGTGACACCCCGGGCGATCTGGTCGTTGCCGCAGAAGAAGGCGTCCGTGTCCGGTGCCGTGCGCAGGACGGCGTCGGCGGCGCGGCGGCCCCACGCCTCGCTCCACTCGCCGAAGTGGGCCCGCCCGGTCGCCAGCCGCAGCGAGGATCGCTCCAGGTGCTCGATGGTGTGCCGGGCCCGGTCGCGGGCCGCCGCGTGGTGCTCCGGGCCGGTGACGTGCGCGATCCGGGTACGGCCGGTGGCCAGCAGGTGGTCCACGGCGAGGTGTGCCCCGCCCTGGTCGTCGGATACCACCGAGGTGTCGGCCGGGTCGGTCGAGGGCGAGAGCGCGTAGACGATGGGGACCGACTCGATGCCGGTCAGCGGGGGGCGGGGGTCCGTGCGGCGGCCGGTGACGATGATGCCGTCGACGCGGCGGTCCATGAGGTTGCGCAGATGGTGCTGCTCCCGGATGGCATCGCCGCGCGTGTCGCACAGCAGCACGGAGATCTTCCCGGCCCCGAGGGCGTCCTCCGCGCCGAGCAGCACCGGGGTACTGAACCGGCCGATGCCGTCCGTCGTCATCAGCCCGACCGTCCAACTGCGGCCGGTGTGCAGGCTCTGGGCGTGCTGGTTGGGCCGGAACCCCAGTGCTTCCACCGCTTCCAGCACCCGCTGCCGGGTCTCGGGACGCATCCTGCCGCCGCCGTTCAGCGCCTTCGACGCCGTGCCGACGCTGACACCCGCCAGGGCGGCGACATCGGCGAGCCTGGCCCGGCCGGCGGAGGGGATGCCTGCAGCAGGGGTCACGGGCAAACCTTTTCCTCGAGGGTAACGGTACGCACCATCCTGGCAGCAGCGCGGGCCCGAGCGCCAGCCCGTGAGCAAGCGGAAAAATATCGCGTCATCCCCCTTGACCGCCGCCTGCTGCCGTCCACTACTTTCACCGAAGAAAAACGGTTGCTCAAACATGCACCGCTTCGCGTCTCAGTCTCCTTGTCTCCTTGTCTCCTCGCAGCCGAAGCGACCGCGTCGGCTGCTCCCGTCCCGCGACGCACCCCGGAGAACCATGCCCCGCACACGCACAGCCCCGCCCTCCCCGGGCCCCGTCCGCCCGGGTACGGGTGCCCACACCGCGCTGCGTCCCGCCGCCGTCGGCATCCGCGAGGGCTTCTGGCACGCCCGGCGCGAGGTCAACGCGCGCACCTCCATCCCGCAGGGCCCACACCTGCTGGAGTCGGCGGGAAACCTGCACAACCTGCGGGTGGTGGCGGGCACCGCCGAGGGCGAGTTCCAGGGCACCTACCCGTTCCAGGACTCCGACGTCTACAAGTGGCTGGAGGCCGCCTCCTGGCAGCTCGCCCAGCGGGCGGAGCCCGAGGACGACGGTGAACTCGCCCACGCGGTGGACCGGATCGTCGCGCTGGTCGCGGACGCCCAGCAGCCCGACGGCTATCTCAACACCTGGCTCCAGCTCCGCGAGGGCGGCAGGCGCTACGAGGACCTCCGCTGGGGCCACGAGCTGTACTGCGCCGGCCATCTGATCCAGGCCGCGGTGGCCCACCACCGGGCGACCGGAGGGACAGAACTGCTCGATGTGGCCCGCCGTTTCGCCGACCACATCGACTCGGTCTTCGGTCCGCCCGGCAGCGGCAAGCCCGTCGACGGCATCGACGGTCACCCCGAGGTGGAGACCGCCCTGGTCGAGCTCTACCGGGAGACCGGCGAACAGCGCTACCTGGACCTCGCGGCCTACTTCGTCGACCGCCACGGCCACGGCCTGCTCGGCAACGAGGCGTACTGCCAGGACCGCGTGCCGTTGCGCGAGGCCACCGACGTGGAGGGGCACGCCGTACGCCAGCTCTACCTGCTGGCCGCCGCGGCCGACCTGGCGACCGAGACCGGGGAGGCCGAGCTGCGCGCCGCCGCCGAACGGTTGTGGCAGGCGATGACCGCCACCAAGACCCACGTGACCGGCGGCCTCGGCGCCCACCACGACAAAGAGGACTTCGGCGACCCGTACGAGCTGCCCAACGAGCGCGCATACTGCGAGACCTGCGCCGCCATCGCCTCCGTGCAGTGGAGCTGGCGCATGGCCCTGCTCACCGGTGAGGCCCGCTACTCGGACCTGATCGAGCGCACCCTGTACAACGGTTTCCTCGCCGGGGTCTCCCTGGACGGCGAGCGCTGGCTGTACGTCAACCCGCTGCAGGTGCGCGACGGTCACACCGACACAGGTGGCGACCAGTCGGCCCGCCGCACCCGCTGGTTCCGCTGCGCCTGCTGCCCGCCGAACGTCATGCGGCTGCTGGCCTCCCTGGAGCACTACCTCGCCTCGACCGACGCGGGCGGCCTGCAGATCCACCAGTACGTCACCGGGCGCTACGAGGGCGAGATCGACGGCGTCCCGATCGCCGTGAGCGCCGTGACGGACTACCCCTGGCACGGCGCGATCGCCCTCATGGTCGAGGAGGCCCCTGAGGAGCGACCCTGGACGCTGTCCCTGCGCGTCCCGCAGTGGTGCCGCCAGTACCGGGTCCGGGTCGGGGACACGGCGTACGACCACACCGACGCGCCCGTCGACGACGGCTGGCTGAGGCTGGAGCGCAGCTGGGCGTCCGGAGACCAGGTCGTCCTCGAACTCGCCCTCGAACCACGCCTCACCGCGGCCGACCCGCGCGTGGACGCCGTACGCGGCTGTGTGGCGATCGAACGCGGACCGCTCGTGTACTGCCTGGAGCAGGTCGACCACCCCGGCGGCGGTCTGGACGACGTCGTCATCGACACCACCCGCCCGCTCGCCGTGAAGCACCGCCCGGACCTGCTCGGCGGTGTCACCACCGTCGTGGCCGCCGGGCACCGCCGGCACATCCCCGACGCCGGCTGGTGGCCGTACCGGACCGCGGAGGGCGCCGACGACCCCTCGGCCGGCGAGCCCCTCGAGCTGACGGCGATCCCCTACTACGCCTGGGCCAACCGCCAGGACGGCAGCATGCGCGTCTGGCTGCCGACCTCCTGAGCGCGCTCCTCCTCCACTCCCCTCCCCCAGCCCCGCGCCACCCCAAGACATCGAGGTCACCCGTGAGACACACCCGCCGCACCCTGCTCGCCGCCGTCGCCGTCATCGGCACCCTCGCCTCCGCCACCGCCTGCGGCGGCGGTTCGGGCTCCTCCTCGTCCTCGTCCGGCAAGTCGGGTGCGACCTACACCTTCTGGGACCCGTACCCGCAGTTCGACGCCTCCTCGGCATGGGGCAAGCTCGTCACCAGGTGCGGTACCGACGCCGGGGTCAAGGTCAAGCGCACCGGGATGGACACCACGGACCTCGGCAACAAAGCGCTGCTGGCCGCGCAGCAGGGCAACGCCCCCGACGTCATGCTCGTGGACAACCCGGTCGTCTCCACGCTGGTGGAGGCGGGCATCCTCAACAAGACCAGCGACCTCGGCCTGGACACGTCCGCGATCCAGAAGAACATCATCGGCGCGGGCACCATCGACGGCTCCGCCTACGGGGTCCCGATCGGCGCCAACACGCTCGCCCTTTACTACAACAAGAAGGTCCTGTCCGCCGCCCACGTCGACCCCGCCTCCGTCACGGACTGGGCCTCCCTGACCGAGGCCTTGAAGAAGGTCAAGGCGGCCGGCATGAAGGGCATCACGTTCTCCGCGATCAACACGGAAGAGGGCAGCTTCCAGTTCCTGCCCTGGTTCTGGGGCGCGGGTGGCGACCTCACCAAGCTCGACTCGCCCAAGGGCGTGGCCGCCCTGTCGCTGTGGAAGCAGTGGGTCGACGAGGGCTACGCGCCCAAGGACGTCCTGCAGAACACCCAGACCACGAGCTGGCAGGAGTTCGCCACGGGCGACTACGCGTTCGGCGAGAACGGCACCTGGCAGCTCGGCAACGCCGCGAAGGCCGGGTTCCCGTACGGGGTCATCGGCATCCCGGGGCAGAACGGCGGTTCGGCGCCGGTACCGACCGGCGGCGAGTTCGTCACCGTCCCGGTGCAGAAGGACAGCTCGCGCTACGAGGCCGACAAGAAGATCGTCACGTGTCTGACCAGCTCCGCCAACCTGCTCTCGACGGACAACACCCTGATGTACGTCGCCCCCACCCAGGAGGTCCAGGCCCAGCAGGTGAAGGCGAACCCGGAGCTGAAGCCGTGGGTGACTGCGGTGGGCGCGGCGCGCGGTCGCACCAGCGGCGGTCTGGGCACCAAGTACCCGACGATCTCCCAGCCGATGTGGACCGCCGTGCAGTCCGCCCTGTCCGGCAGCAAGAGCCCGCAGGACGCCCTCGACACCGCGCAGACGGCCGCCGCCAACGGCAAGAGCTGACACCCGGACGCCTCCGCCCCGGACACGCCACCCGCATCCAGGAGTTCGCATGACCATCGCCCGCGTCGACCGCCGCTCCCAGCGGTCCCCGGCCAGGTCCGGGGCGACCGGCGCCACCTACGGGAAGGACTCGTCGGCACTGCGGCGCCGTCAGCGCCGCAGGAGCCGGCTCACCGCGCTGGCCTTCCTCGCTCCGCTGGTCGTCTACCTCGCCGCCTTCTACCTCTACCCGCTCTACCGCAACCTCGACCTGAGCCTGCGCAACTACACCGTCCGTTCGTTCGTGGCGGGCGACGCGCCGTTCTCCGGGTTGGACAACTTCAGAACGGTCCTCGGCGATCCGACGTTCGGCCCGGCGATGCGCCACACCATGATCTTCACCTTCGTGTCGATCGCCTTCCAGTACGCGGCCGGGCTCGCCCTCGCGGTCTTCTTCAACCGGCACTTCCGGCTGGCCGGCACGCTCCGGGCGCTGTTCCTGATCCCGTGGCTGCTTCCGCTGATCGTGTCGGCGTCGACCTGGTCGTGGATGTTCAACAGCGAGTCCGGTGTCATCAACTACGCCCTGCACCTCGTCGGTGCGTCCCCCGTCGACTGGCTCAACTCCCCCGACTGGGCACTGACGTCGGTCGTCATCGCGAACATCTGGATCGGCATCCCGTTCAACCTGGTCATCCTCTACAGCGGTCTGCAGAACATCCCCGCGGAGCTGTACGAGGCGGCGTCCCTGGACGGGGCCGGCGCCTGGCAGCAGTTCCGGCGCGTCACCTTTCCGCTGCTGCGCCCGGTCTCGGCGATCACGCTGCTGCTCGGTCTGGTCTACACCCTCAAGGTGTTCGACCTGATCTGGATCATGACCAAGGGCGGTCCCGGTGACGCCTCGTCCACCCTGGCGACGTGGTCCTACCAGCTCGGTTTCGGCACGCTCCTGCCGGAGTTCGGCCCCGGCGCCGCGGTCGGCAACATCCTCATCCTCATCGCCCTCGTCTTCGGGCTGCTGTACATCCGCGTCCAGAGGAGGCAGGAAGCATGACCGCCCACCGCGGCTCCGCCCGGCGCTCGCGCCTCTACACCGTCATCGGCGTCCTGCTCACCGCCGTGATGCTGTTCCCGGTGTACTGGATGCTGAACGTGTCCCTCACCCCGCAGCAGGACATGCGCAAGAGCCCGCCCGACCTCCTCCCGCTGCACCCCACCTTCGAGGGCTACCGGGCCGTCCTCGACGACCAGATGCCGTACCTGGGCACCAGTCTGCTGATCGGCCTGGGCACGGTCGTCCTCACCCTGGTCCTCGCCGCGCCGGCCGGCTTCGCGCTGGCCAAGCTGCGGCCCCGGGGCGGCGGCTTCCTCGGTCTCGCCCTGCTGGTGGCCCAGATGATCCCGGGCATCGTCATGGCGATGGGCTTCTACGGGATCTTCCTCGACCTCGGGCTGCTCAACTCCTGGTGGGGGCTCATCATCGCGGACTCCACCATCGCCGTGCCCTTCGGCGTCATGATCTTCACGGCGTTCATGTCCGGTATCCCCGGTGAGCTCATCGCCGCGGCCCGCATCGACGGCGCCGGCACCTGGCGCACCTTCCGGTCCGTCGTGCTTCCGGTGAGCCGCAACGCCGTGGTCACCGTCTCGCTCTTCAGCTTCCTGTGGGCCTGGTCCGACTTCGTCTTCGCCAACACCCTCGACGGCGGCGGCGATCTGCGCCCGATCACCCTCGGCATCTACCACTACATCGGCAACAACAACCAGGAATGGAACGCGATCATGGCCACCGCCGTCGTCGCGTCGATCCCCGCAGCCGTTCTGCTGGTCCTCGCACAGCGCTACGTGGCCGCGGGTGTGACCGCGGGCGCGGTGAAGGACTGAGTCCGACCAGGACGGACATCCCCCCGATTCCCTCTGCTCAGGAGACAGACTTTCATGAGCCGCACTCGCAGACGCGTCGGCCTGACCGCCGCCGTCGGCACAGCCGTCCTCGCCGCCGGCCTCGCCACCGCCTCCCCCGTCCAGGCGTCCCCGACGTCCTCGACCACCCTGGTGGTGAGCGCGAACCAGACCCTCCGCCCGGTCACCCACGTCGCCACCGGCAGCCTTTACGGCCTCGCCGACGACACCACCCCCGCCGACAGCCTGGTCACCCCGCTGAAGCCGAACACCTTCGTGCAGATGGCCCCGGGCGGCTCCCAGTTGCCCAACGGCGAGCCCAAGCCCGCCGGGGACGCGCTGGTCGTGGCGCCCAAGGCCGCCAGGGCCGGCGCCAAGGTCGTCGTCCGCATGCCGGACTGGTACCCGAACTTCCCCTACAAGTGGGTCAGTTGGAGCGACTGGCTGTCAGCCGTGGACAAGCAGGTCGCGTCCGTGCGGGCGTCGGGTGCCACCGACATCGCCGCGTACGAGTTGTGGAACGAGCCCGACTGGACGTGGGACACCACCGACGCGGGCGCCTTCGACGCCGGCTGGGCGCGCACGTACAAGGAGGTCCGCAGCAAGGACAGCAAGACCCCCATCCAGGGGCCGAGTCACTCGGGGTGGAACCAGAGCTGGATGAGCACCTTCCTCACCGACGCCAAGGCCTCCGGCACCCTGCCGGAGATCATCTCCTGGCATGAGCTGCAGGGGTCGAGCAACATCGCCGCGCACGTGTCGGCGTACCGCGCCCTCGAGTCCAGCCTCGGCATCAGCCCGCGCCCGATCGCCATCGAGGAGTACGGCACCACGAGCGAGGTCGGCGTGCCCGGGCCGCTGATCGGGTACGTGGCCAAGTTCGAGCGGGCCGGGGTGCACGACGCCGAGCTGGCCTTCTGGGACCACTACGGCACCCTCGGTGACACCCTCACCGACACCGGCGGCTCACCCAACGGCGCGTACTGGGCGTACAAGTGGTACGGCGACATGTCCGGCAACATGCTCGTCACCACGCCCCCGGCCCAGACGGGCATCGACGGCATCGCCTCCCTCAACGGCTCCGGCAACCAGATCAGCGTCGTGGCCGGCGGCTGCACCAATTCCTGCGCGGTGACGGTCAACGGCCTGAACTCCCTGTCGGCCTTCGGCAGCACGGTCCACGTCAAGCTGGAGTACACGCCCTCGAAGGGCCGCACGACCGCGGTGTCCGGCCCGATCACCATCTCCGACACCGACTACACGGTCTCGAACGGCTCGATCACGGTGCCGGTGACCATGAACGCCTCCGACGGCTACCACATCGTCGTCACCCCCACCGGCACCTCCACCTCGCTGGCCGGGCGCTACCAGATCACCAACAAGAACAGCGGCCTGGCACTGGACACCCAGAACGCGGGCACCGCGCAGGGCACGTCCGTCGTCCAGGCGACCGCCACCACCGGCACTGACCAGAACTGGAGCCTGGTGTCCGCGGGCCGTGGCCTCTACAAGATCGTCCAGCAGTCCAGCGGTCTGCTGCTCGGCATCCAGAGCATGACCACCAGTAACGGCGGC
Source organism: Streptomyces sp. NPDC001796 (assembly GCF_042892355.1). Lineage (NCBI taxonomy): Bacteria > Bacillati > Actinomycetota > Actinomycetes > Kitasatosporales > Streptomycetaceae > Streptomyces > Streptomyces sp. NPDC001796. The sequence goes on from NZ_JBIAUC010000008.1 coordinate 103,234, forward strand.
ACGGCCCTGATCTGGGGCGACAACGGCACGGACGACCACCTCTGGCAGCTCGTCCCGTCCGGCGACGGCTACTACAAGATCGCCGACTACAACAGCGGTCTGCTGCTCGGCGTGAACAATATGAGCACCTCTTCCGGCGCCCAGGTTCTGCAGTGGTCCGACAACGGCACCGCCGACCACCTGTGGAAGCTGACCTCGCGCTGAGGTCAGGGGCAGTCGCTGCTCACTGTGCCCGACGGCATGGTGAGCAGCGGCGTGTGCGGCCTCATGCCTCGTTCGGGTCCGGGTGGTTCGGGCGCCGGTGCGGTGGCTGGTCCGGAGCCGGCCGGGGCTTGAGCGGCGGGATGTCCAGGGTCTGCGGCTTGTCCGCGTCGACCGTGAGCGGCTCGCCGTGGTGGTGGATGGTCAGCGGGTCGCCGTTCTGCAGCGTGTAGGTGGCCGCGCTGCGGCCGATCTCCACCCGTAGTCGGCGGCCCCGCAGTTGCAGCGTGAAGGCGAGGCGGCCGAACCTCTCCGGCAGGCGTGGGGCGAAATCCATCCGCTGCCCGTGGTGGCGCATACCGCCGAAGCCCGCGACGAGCGCCATCCAGGTGCCCGCCAGGGACGCGATGTGCAGGCCGTCGCGCGTGTTGTGCTCCAGGTCGTGCAGGTCCATCAGCGCGGCCTCGTGCAGATAGTCGTAGGCGAGCCGCATATGGCCCGTCTCGGCCGCCATGACCGCCTGGCAGCAGGCGGACAGCGACGAGTCGCGAACGGTGAGGGGTTCGTAGTAGGCGAAGTTGCGGGCCTTGTGCTCCGCGTCGAAGAAGGTACTGCACGTGTATATCGCCAGCACCAGGTCCGCCTGCTTGATGACCTGCTTGCGGTACAGGTCGAAGTACGGGAAGTGCAGCATCAGCGGATACTGGTCGGCGCCGGTGGAGGCGAAGTCCCAGCGCTGGTAGCGGGTGAACCCGGCGTGCTGCTCGTGCACGCCGAGCTCCTGGTTGTACGGGATGTGCATGGCCTCGGCGGCGTCCCGCCAGGCCGCGGCCTCCTCGTCGTCGACGCCGAGTTCCTCGGCGCGGCGCGGATGGCGCTCGACCACGTCGGCGGCGGCCAGCAGGTTCGCACGGGCCATCAGGTTGGTGTACGTGTTGTCGTCGGCGATGGCGCTGTACTCGTCGGGGCCGGTCACCCCGTCGATGTGGAAGGTGCCGTGGTGGTCGTGGTGGCCCAGCGACCGCCACAGCCGGGCCGTCTCCACCAGGAGTTCCACTCCGGTGTCGCGTTCGAAGCGTTCGTCGCCGGTGGCGGCGACGTAGCGGACGACGGCGTCGGCGATGTCCGCGTTGACGTGGAACGCGGCGGTACCGGCCGGCCAGTACGCCGAACCCTCCGAGCCGTCGATGGTCCGCCACGGGAACGCCGCTCCCCGCAGCCCCAGTTGGACGGCGCGCTCGCGGGCGGCGGGCAGGGTGTTCTGCCGCCAGCGCAGCGCTTCGGCGACGGCTCCGGGTGAGGTGTAGGTGAGCGGGGGCAGCACGAACATCTCGGTGTCCCAGAAGGCGTGTCCGTCGTACCCGGAGCCGGTGAGTCCCTTGGCGGGGATCGCGCGCTGCTCGGCGCGGGCCCCGGCCTGCAGGACGTGGAAGAGGGCGAAGCGGACCGCTTGCTGGATCTGCTCGTCCCCGTCGATCTCGACGTCCGAGCGCGCCCAGAACTCGTCCAGGTACTCCCGTTGTTCGGCGACGAGCCCCGACCAGCCGACGCTGGTGGCGGCGGCGAGCGCCGCGTCCACCTGGTCGCTGATCGCGGGCAGGGACCGGGTGCCGGACCAGCCGTAGGAGACGAACTTCTCCACCCGCAGCGTCTGGCCCGGGGCGAGCGCGGAGGCGACCGTGAGGCGGGCGAGGTCGTCGGTCGCCTCGCTCTCGGTCGTGGTGGGGTCGGGGCCGGAGACGACGTGGTCGGCCGCGGCGCCGACCCTCAGGCCGCTGCGCCGGGTGCGGTGCACCAGCCGCAGCCGGGTGCTTTTCGCGAAGTTCTCCTCGGCCTCAAGCGGCGACTCGAGCACGATCGCGGCACGTGGGTCGCGGTCACGACCGGGCAGTTGTTCGTTGGCGACCAGCTCGGACTGGACGACGATCCGGGCGGGTTTGCCGACCGGTTCCACCTCGTAGGCGACGGCGGCTATGGCGCGCTGGGTGAAGGAGACGAGGCGGGTGGAGCGCACGCGGACCGTGGAGCCGGCCGGTGAGGTCCACTCGCAGGTCCGGGTGAGCAGTCCGGTGCGCAGGTCGAGGACGCGTTCGTGAGAACTCAGCCGGCCGTAGCGCAGGTCGAAGGGCTCGTCGTCCACGAGCAGCCGGATGATCTTGCCGTTGGTGACGTTGATGACGGTCTGCCCGGACTCGGGGTAGCCGTATCCCGCCTCGGCGTAGGGCAGGGGGTGGGTCTCGTGGACGCCGTTGAGATAGGTGCCCGGCAGTCCGTGCGGTTCGCCCTCGTCGAGGTTGCCGCGCCAGCCGACATGCCCGTTGGACAGCGCGAACACCGATTCGCTCTGGGGCAGGACGTCCAGGTTCAGGCCGCGTTCACGCAGGGTCCAGGGCTCGACGGTGTACGAGTTGTGCGTGATCACGACCACTCCCCCAGGTTCACCAGGTCCGCTACGACGACGTCGGCGCCGTGGGCGCGCAGCGCGTCCGCCTGGCCGACGCGGTCCAGGCCGACGACGTATCCGAAGTGGCCGGAGCGCCCGGCGTCCATGCCGGCGAGCGCGTCCTCGAAGAGGGCGGCGGCCTTGGGCTCCACGCCGAGGTCGTGTGCGGCGGCGAGGAAGGTGTCCGGCTGCGGTTTGCCGGGCAGGTGCCGTTCGGCGGCGACGACCCCGTCGATGCGTACGTCGAAGAGGTGCTCGGCGTTGATCGACCGCAGCACGTCACGGCAGTTGGCGCTGGAGGAGACCACGGCCGTGCGCAGGCCCTCGGCCCGTGCGACCCCGATGTACCGGATCGTGCCGTCGTAGGCCTCGACGCCGCGGGTTCGGATCAGCTCCAGGAGCAGCTCGTTCTTGCGGTTGCCGAGGCCGTGCACGGTCTGCCGGTCGGGCGGGTCGTCAGGGGCGCCCTCCGGCAGCTGGATGCCGCGGGAGGCCAGGAAGGTGCGGACGCCGTCGGCGCGGGGGCGTCCGTCGACGTACTCGTCATAGTCGGTGTCGTCGAAGGGGCGGAAGTCCGCACCGTCCCGCGCGCGCAGGAAGTCGTCGAACGTCTGTTTCCACGCAGCCGCGTGGACGACGGCGGTCTTGGTGATGACCCCGTCGAGGTCGAAGAGGCAGGCCTGGATACCGTCCGGAAGACCGAGCTTCGTCATAGGAGCCACCTTCCCTCATGAACGCCGGGCAGAGGGTGGCGAATGCCACATTGCGCCTTCTCGACACTCCGTCGGCGCCGGCCGGGGCCGCCGACGGGCGTACGGACGGTGCGTCAGGACCGCGTGAACCGCCTGCCGGTGCGGGCGCGGCCGAGTGCGTGCAGGTACTCAAGGGCGTTCACGACCACCGTGTGGTCGTACCAGGCCAGCCACTGGCCCGCCTCGGTGCCGACGGCCTCGACCGCCTTGGTCTGCGCGGGACGTCAGCCCCTCGAGCCTGCGGTCGAGGTGGGCCGAGACCATGCCGACGCACACCCCGGAGGCAGTCGTCAGCGGCACGCTGCGGCAGGCACGCCAGGTGGCGCCATGAACGCGCCTTCCCCGTCCCTCACCCCGCACACCAGTGACTTCTCCGGACAAATCAACGGATGGACGTCTCGCAGGATCACCAGCCTCGCGATCGGGCGCGACCTCTGGTGCAATGGCGGAGACCCGGCCCGCCCCCGCGGGCCACCGCCCACCACCCGACAGCGAGCGACGTACTCCATGACCTTCGACGATCTCCTCGAGCGGGCCGCGGCCCTCGTCGGTCCCGGCCGCCGTGCGGTCCTCGGCGTCACCGGCAGCCCGGGAGCAGGCAAGACGACGCTCGCCGAGCATCTGGTCCGCGAGCTGAACGGGGACGGGCCGGCATGGGTGGCGCACGTCCCCATGGACGGCTTCCACCTGGCCGACGTCGAACTGGACCGGCTGGGCCGCCGCGACCGCAAGGGCGCGCCCGACACGTTCGACGCGGCGGGGTACGCCGCGCTGCTGCGGCGGCTGCACGAGGAGCAGGAGGGCGAGACCGTGTACGCGCCCGGCTTCGAACGGGTCCTGGAGCAGCCGATCGCGGGTGCGATCCCGGTGCCGCCGTCGGCCCGGCTGGTCGTGACGGAGGGCAACTATCTGCTGCTCGGCACGGGGGCGTGGGCCCGTGTGCGCGCACACCTGGACGAGGTGTGGTACTGCGAGACCACGGAGGAGGAGCGCGTCCGGCGACTGGTGGCCCGGCACGAGGAGTTCGGCAAGGACCACGAAGCGGCGGTGGCGTGGGCGCTGGGCACGGATCAGCGCAACGCGAACCTGATCGCGGCGACCCGGGACCGGGCGGACCTGATCGTGCCCGGGACGGCTCTGCCGGCACCGTACGGGCCGCCCCCGGCCATGCCGGGCCGGGAGCCGCTCACCCGCTCGAAACACTGAGCGTCCCGGGCGGGTCGGCCGAGCGGGCCCTCCGGTGTGCCGGGGCCGGCTCGGCCTCCTGCGCGGTGGACGCGGCCAGGTGGCTCCGGCCCCCGTCCGGGTCGCCGCGCCCCCACCGCGTCAAGACCCGCAGGACTACCGGCCGACCGCCAGGTCAACGGTAGTGAGGCTGCGCGACAGGTTCGGGTCGGCGAGCACGCAGTGCGACGCTCAGTGTGTGCGGGCCGTATCCACCGACGTAGACACGTTCCCCGGTCATCGCATCGGTTCCGCCCAGCAAGGTGTAGTCCTGACCCGGGTCGTAGCGCAGGATGTCGGTCCGGTCCGGCTCTGCGAGCGGCTCCCCCGCGTGGACGCCGACCTCGACGCGGATCTCACTGTCGCCCGCCCGGTAGGTCATCGGCCCGGTCCCGAGACACCAGTGTCCGTCGCCGATCGGTACGGCCCCGTGCAGCACCCCTCCCGGCCGGAAGGTCAGTTCGAGCGCCCACGGCACCCGTGGTCCGCTCATCTCGATCCGGAGGTCGGCACCGTCTTCGCGAAGGTCCACGTCGATGCCGGTCGTCAGTGCGACCTCGTCCCGCGGCCGGTCCGGGAAAGCCATCGCGGCCGAGAAACGTCCCTCGTCCGCCATCCGGTAGGCACCGTCGGGTCGCCGCTTGCCCGTCGGGAGCGGCTGGTAGTAGGCGGCCGTCAGGGTTTCGGTGAGCCGGTACCGGCCGTCGGCGAGCTGTCGCATGTCCGTGGCACGGAAGGGGCCCATGTCGAAGAATCCGCGCGAGAGCCGGACCGCGTCCAGGATCGCGTCGCCGGCGAACAGCCGCAGGAATGTCGGGTTGTTGGCGAGTCCCGAGCGAATGCGCCGGTGCTCCGGCACGTCCGAGCCGCCGTACACGACGGTGTGCGCGGCCGCGCAGGCGCGTGAGACAAGGCGCGCAGTGGTGATGTACCGCTCGCGAGGAAGGGCTTCCGGCGTCGGCGCCGGCAGCGCACGGCACAGGTCCGGGGTCAGGATGGTCTCGGCGAGCAGGTTGGCGTCGTCGATGCCGCAGGCCGCAGCCAGCCGCGCCGCTCGGCTGAAGTCGCCCCGGCCGGTACGAATCGCGAGCAGCCGGAACTGCGGCAGACAGGGCGCCAACGAGAACCGCTGGCTCTGGTCCTGCCGCCGAGAGTGGACGGTCTCCACCGTGCCGTCCGGTCTGATGAGGTCCAGGGTCGTGCTGAGATTGCGTTCGACGGCGTCCTGCAGGTCGGTGCGGCCGAGGGTGTCGGCCAGCAGCAGCAGTGACGGGTTGGACACGTGGGCCGCGTAGTTGGCGCTCCGCTCCGAGTACAGGCCCTCCGCATCGATGTCGACACCCTCGGTGAGCCATGCCTCGATGCGGTCGAGCAGCCGGCCGTCCGGGAACGACCGGTGCAGCCGGGCCAGCGCCGCGCACAGCTCCCATCGGTGGTTGGGGGTGTGCACCCCGCCCGTGCGGAGGCTCTCGGAAGCGGCGCAGGCGATCTCGGCGAGTGCGGCGGCGACCTCACGCAGTTCCGCCCCCGCGCTCGCCGCGATGAGGTGCGCGTCGCACACGTCGTTGATGGTGAACGCGGAATCCGGGGGTGACTGCACGTTGTCACCGCCGGCGAAGAGGCCGGAGGGGGTCTGCAGGGCCCGAAGGGCACGGAGGTGGGTCATCGTGGCGGCGATCGCCTGACCGCTGCCGTGCAGCGTCGAGTCCGGCGAACGGTAGGCCGCGAGCAGAGTCTTCACCCGGCGTGCCAGACCACGGTGGGCCACGCCTGCGGGTTCTTCCTCGGGCCGTGCCGCCAAGGGGACGGCCAGCCGATCCGCGGCGCGGGCGACCGTGCGGACGAACTCGCGGTCGAGTGTCATCTGCACGGTCAGTCCTTCAGTCCGGCGTTGATGTCGGCGTTCATGACGTAGCGCTGGAACACCAGGAAGACGGCGATCAGCGGGATCATGGAGATGACCGATGCGCCGAGCAGCACCGACCAGTTGATGTTCTGCGCCCCGACGATGCTCTGGATGCCGATCTGCACGGTGAACTTGCTGGGGTCGTTGAGCATCAGCAGCGGCCAGATGTAGTCGTTCCACCGCCACTGGAACGACAGGATGGCGAGCGTCAGCATGATGGGCCGGGAGAGCGGCACCATGATCCTCAGGAAGATCGACAGCTCACGCGCGCCGTCGATGCGGGCGGCCTCGACGAGGTCGTCGGGGACCGTCTTGAAGAACTGGCGGAACATGAAGCATCCGGTCGCGGTGAGCACGGCCGGGAGGATGACGCCGCCGAACGAGTTGTACAGGCCGAGGTTGCGGACCACGAGGAACTCGGGGGCGAGCATGACCTCGGACGGCAGCATCGTGGTGGCCAGGATGCAGATGAAGAACGCCTTGAGCCATTTGTTGTCGTATTTCGCCAGCGCGTACCCGGTGCAGCAGCTCGCCCCCACGGTGAGGATCGTGGTGATCACGCACACGATGGCCGAGTTGGTGAAGTACTGGTAGAAGTTGGCGCTGCGCCACGCCTGCAGGTACCCCGACAGGGTGGGGTGGTGCGGAAACGCTGTCAGCGGATAGGAGAACAGTTCACCGGCCGGCTTGAAGGAGCTGAGGACGAACCACAGCACCGGCAGCCCGTAGAGGAACGCCAGGACCCAGAGCAGTGTCGTGGCGGATATCACGCGCCGAAGCCCACCGCCGCCCCCGCTGTGGCGCCGCTTTCCGGCGACGGCCCGCACCGAACCGGCGTCGACCGGGCGCGGCATGTCAGTGGTTGTCATCGGTTCTCCATCCGCCGGTTGGCGATCAGCTGGATGATCGCGACGGCCATCAGGATGAGCATGAGAATGAACGACGCGGCGCTCGCGTAGCCGATCTGGCCCCGGCTGAAGCCGGTCTGGTAGATGTACTGGACGAGCAGGTTGTTCGACGTTCCCGGTCCGCCGTTGTTGAGGGAGACGAAGAGCGGGTATTCCTTCATCGCGTTGATCGTGTTGAGCAGGATGACGATGAACGAGGTCGGCGCGATGCTCGGCAGCGTGATGCTGATGAACTGGCGCCAGGGTCCCGCACCGTCGAGCGAGGCCGCCTCGTAGTACGACGCGGGCACGTTCTTGATCGCCGCGATGAACAGCAGCATCGAGAAGGCCGTTCCGGTCCAGGCGCCCGCCATCACCACCACCCCCAGCGACAGGTCCGCGTTCGACTGCCACGGAATCGCGTGCCCGCCGAGTGACTCGACGACGTAGTTGACCAGTCCGAAGTTCTCACCGAACAGCCACCGCCACAGGACACCCACGACGATGGGCGAGATGAGCCAGGGGATGAAGAAGACGACACGGGCCACCGACTTGCCCTTGGCGTGCCTGCTCACCAGCAGGTTGGCGATGAGCAGCGAGAACACGAAGTTCAGCGGAACGACGAGCACGGTGTACAGCAGCGTCCGTGTCAGCGCGTCGTAGAAGGAGGAGTCCCCGAACAGGTTCTTGTAGTTGGCCAGTCCGACGAACTGGAACGGACCTACGCCCGTGTAGTTCGTGAAGGAGTAGATGAGCCCGATCACCGCCGGCCAGACGAAGAAGAGAGCGAAGAGCACGACATTGGCCGAGACGAGGGTGAGCGGCGCGATGGTGTAGCTGTTGCGTCTCCTGGGCGGGCTCGCGGACACGTCCGAGGCGCGTTCTGTCATCTTCCTGACTCCGTGCTGGTGGAATGGATTCCTCTGGGCGGACTCACGCCATTGGCTCGACATCGCATGGACGCCGAAGGCCCGGGCGGCGGTGACTCGGCACCCACCGCCCGGGCCTTGTCCTACGACCCTCCGCCGACCTGCTGGTTGTAGCCGGCCACGATGTTGTCCAGGGCCTTGTCGACCGACTGCTGGCCATTGATCGCCTTGCCGATCTCCGTCTTGGTCGGGTCGGTGGTGAGGCTCCTGCCCTTCAGCACCCAGTCCGTCTGCGCGTTGTTGAAGTAGCCGGAGATCGGGGCGTAGAGCGGGATCTCCTCGTTGTACAGCTTGAACGCCGCTTGCGCCGCCTCGGAAGTGAACGGGTACTTCGGGTTCAGACCGCTCTCGACGGGCAGGAACCCGGACGTCTCACACAGCTCGCGGTAGTGGTCCGGCTCGTACACCCACGACATGAACTTCTTCGCGGCGGCGGCCGCGGCGCCGTTGTTGTTGAAACCCACCATCAGGCCGCCGCTGTTGACGTCACTGGCCTGCACCGGCTGGGCGGGCGTCGGGACGCTCGCCCAGTCGAACTTCTTGATGCTCTCGGCGAAGGCGGGAACCTGCCACACACCGGACCAGTAGGCGACCACGTCGCCGCTCTGGAACATCGCCGACGGATCGGCGCCGCTGGTCCACACCGACTTCGGCATGGTCTTGTCGTCGTTCAGCCCGACGAAGAAGTTCACGGCCTTCTTGGTCGCGTCGTCCACCGAGAACTTGCCGGAGGAGTCCGCGTGGACGTACTTGCCGCCGAACTCGTACACCATGGCGCGCAGCCGGGAAGGCGACTGGTCGAACGTCAGGGAGTACTTGGCGCCGGTCTTCTCCCGGACCGTGTTCGCCGCCTTGATGAAGTCGGTCCACGTCCAGGTGCTCTGGGGGGAGGTCGGGAAGGAGACGCCGGCCTTCTTGAACAGCGTCTCGTTGATGAACAAGCCGGACGCGGTGACGTCCGAGGGGATGGACAGCACCTTCCCGGACGAGTCCTTGGCGAGGAAGTTGGCGTTGATGTTGTTGCTCTTGTCGTTCGCGATGGAGCCGAGGTCGATCAGCTTGCTCGACCAGATCGGGTCCAGCGCGGGCACATCCGCCACGTCGGGCAGAGCGTTCGCCTGAGCGGCGTTGTGCAGCTTCGTCGTGTAGCCGTCGTAGGGGATGTTGACGAGCTTGACGTCGACGCCGGTTTCCTTCTTGTACTCCGCAACCAGCTTCTTCCAGCCCGCGTCCTGCCCCGGAACCGTGGACAGCCAGAACGTCAGCGACTTCTCGTTGCCGCCCGACCCGGACCCGGAGCCGCAGGCGGAGAGGAGGAGGGCGGCCGCCGTGGCCACCGCGGCGAGGGGCGCCATGCGACGCATACTGCCGCGGCCGAGCAGGCGGGAGCGCCGCACACCCACACAGGTCATCTTGGATCCCTTTCCGTCGTAGCGGACGGAGCACGGCGCCGGCCGCTAGCAGTAGCAGGTCCCCGTTTCTTATCACTGTGATTAAATACCCACAAGGGTTGGCGACATCTCCTTTGCGCATTGACGCCCTTGGCATGCAGCGGGCGGCTGGGTAGTCTCCGAGTCAGCCACGAAACGAGCGGACGAGACTTATCCTCAGTCCGATGGCTATTGGGGAGGGTTGTGAACCGACGGGCGCCGCGCACCGCGACAACACGGCACGTCACCGAGATCAACCGGACCGCGATCCTGGACGTCCTGCGTGAGCACGGACCACTGTCTCGGCGTGACATCCAGGAGCGCACCGGACTCGGCTCGGCCACCATCGAGCGGCTGTGCTCGGCGCTCATAGAGGAAGGCGCGGTCGAACTCGCGGGCCAGGTGCGCCCCTCGGTCGGCCGGCCCTCGACGCTGCTGCGTTTCGCGTCGTCGGCACGCGCCATCGTCGCCGTCGACGTCACCGAGTACACGGCACGGGGACGCGTGGTGAACCTGGGCGGAACCACGCTGTACGAGGAGAGCCAGACCTTCGATCTCGACGGTGGAGACGCAGGTTCGGTCCGTTTGAACGGGCTGCTCCACCTTGTGGACCGGCTGACCTCCCCGCAGACGGGGGTGACGGCGCCGATCGTCGCCGTCGGCATCACGGTTCCCGGCATCGTGCACTCAGGGGTGGTGTCGAAGGCGGTCGAACTCGACTGGCGGGAGGTGCCGCTCGCCGACATCGTCTCGGCTCGGTGCGGTCTCCCGATCCATGTCGAGAACGACGCCAACGCGACGGCCTACGGCGAGTGGACCAGCGGTGCCCTCGCGGGCGCACACAGTGCCGTCGCCCTCGTGCTCGGCGCCAGACTCAGCGCGGGGATCATCAACGAGGGACATCTCTACCGGGGGCACCGGTCGGCCGCGGGGGAGATCGGCTTCCTGCTGAACTCCACCGCGTCGTTCGCCCGTTATTTCCCGGAACAGGGAGATGTCGAGTCGAGTCTGGCGGCACAGGTGCTTCCCTTCGCCGCGCGGGAGGGCCTGCACGGCAGGCGCATCGGTCCCGCGTTCCGCGCGATGATGGCCTGCTGCCGGGCGGGCGACAGCGAGGCCGCGCGGGCCCGCGACGAGTTCTTCGACTCGATCGCCCTCGCCCTCGTCGCTCTCTCGGTCGTGCTCTCGCCCCAGGTCATCGTTCTGGCCGGCGCGTTCGCACAGTACAGCGAGGAGTCCGCCGAGCAACTGACCAGGCGCCTCGTCGGCCGGATCCCCTGGGTACCGCGGATCGCGGTGAGCGAGCTCGGCTTCGACGCGGCGATCACAGGCGTGAGCGCACTGACGATCGAACACGCCCGTTCCGCGACCTACCTCGCATGATGCGCCGGCGTGAAGCGCCCGGACGCCACCGGGCAGGGGCGCCGCCGGCAGCGCGCCATGCCTGCCTTCCCCCACAAGCCGAACCAGGATGGAGCGTGAGCCATGGACGAAGTGATACGAATAGCGGTCGTCGGCACCGGTGACGTCGCCATGGACCACGCGGCCACGCTCACGGCCCCGAGCCCCGTCGCCGCGGAGATCGTTGCTGCGGCCGACACCGACCGGACACGGCTGGACGCCTTCCTGACCGAGCACCGGACATCGGCCGGCTACGACGACCTCGACGAGTTGCTGGTCCGGTCCCGGCCCGACCTGGTGTACCTGTGCACTCCACCCGGCCTCCACCGCGACCAGGCCCTGGCCTGCCTGCGTTCCGGGGCCAGCGTGCTGGTGGAGAAGCCACCCGCGCTGTCGTTGCGGGAGTTCGACGAGATCGCCACCGCCGTGAGCGGCCCGCCGTGGTTCGCGACGGTGTTCCAGCACCGGTTCGGTCAGGGCCAGGCGAACCTCAAGGCCCTGGCCGGCTCGGAACTGCTGGGCCGCCCGCTGCTGGCGGTCTGTCACACCACCTGGTTCCGCGACCAGGCGTACTTCGACGTGCCCTGGCGCGGTCGGTGGGAAACCGAGGGCGGCGGACCGACGATGGGGCTCGGCATCCACCAGATGGACATGATGCTGGATCTGCTCGGCGACTGGACGGAGGTGCGGGCCGTCACCAGGACGCAGGCGCGCCGTACGGAAACCGAGGACGTCTCGCTGGCACATGTGACGTTCGCCGGCGGCGCCGTGGCCTCCGTGGTGAACAGCGCCCTCTCCCCGCGGCAGGAGTCGTACCTGCGTTACGACTTCGAGTACGCCACCGTCGAGGTGTCGCACCTGTACGGATACCGGGACGAGGACTGGCGTGTGACACCGGTGCCCGGGCACGACGACGTACTCGCGGCATGGAAGGCCGGCATGACCGGCGCCGGGCAGGACCCGGCCGCGCAGAACTCCCGTAGCGGGCACTGGGCACAGTTCGCGCGGGTGCTGTCCAGCCTGCGCGACGGCGCTCCGCCGCCTGTGCCGCTCGCCGAGTCCCGGAGAACTCTCTCACTGGTGGCCGCCATCTACGCATCCGCCGCGACCGACCGCCCGGTGAGACCTTCGGACCTCTCTCCCGGTACGCCCTTCTACGACAGCATGGCCGGTCACCGTGGCCGCTCAGCCTGACCGACCGGCCCCCTTCAAGTACAGGACACGTCCCGGTCGCCGAACTCCCACCGACGGGACACCACCCGGCCGTAGATCTTCGCTCGTACGCATCAGCTGACCTGGATGCCTTCACGAGTCGTCCACGAGTCGCGGGCGACGCACGCCACCTCCCACCACGGCCGCACGGCCGGAGAACTGAAGAGAGGCTCAACGCATGCCGTCACTCCCCGGGCACCACAGCACCTCGTCCGTCAACCGCCGAGGCTTCCTCAAGACCTCGCTGGGTGCCTCGGCGGGGCTGCTGGCCGCGCCCACCTTCGCCACGTGGCTCGCCGCCGCGGACGCGAAGGCCGCGACCGGCCCCGTCGCGTTCGTCGACGACTACAGGACGAACGTCCTGACGAACCGCACCCCCGAGACCAACGCGGTCGTCCGGATCCTGAGCGGCATGGCCGAGACGTGGAAGACGGGCGGAGCCTGGAACACCGGCACGCCGCTGATGCCCGCGGTGCTGCGGGCCAACATGCGCTACTGCGCCCGGATCACCTCCACCCGCACCGACGCGCAGGCGAAGGAGGCGTTCCTCTACGACCGGCAGCACCAGAGCTACGCGATGATCGCCGGCCTGGGCCCGCTGGCCGACCTCTACAAGGCGGGCGCCAAGGCGGTCACGTCGATCACGAGCGCGCCGGACGGCACGCCGCCGGCCAAGATCGACGACGCTGTGCCCGCCGACGCCCCCGCGGGCTCGGCGCTCGGCGCCGGCTCCCACGACTCCGCGCTCGGCAAGGTGGCCCAACTGGTGGACACGCTGCGCGGCCCCTACGCGTCCGGCAACCCGGCCAAGTACGCCTACCAGTACCCGCGTCCGTGGCGCATGAACGAGGACAGCGAGGTCGTCGACACCGGCAGGACCGACGCGTTCGGCTACCCGGTCTACGAGTCCGACGTCGTCGTCGCCCCTCAGCTGCTGCGCCAGCGCAGCACCTCCCCCACCGACGACGGCGGGTTCCCCAGCGGCCACACCAACGCCTTCCACCTGGCGGGACTTGCCTACGCGTACGCGGTCCCGGAGCGCTTCCAGGAGCTGGTGACCCGGGCCCTGGAGCTGAGCCACACCCGGATCGTGGCCGGTATGCACTCCACCGTCGACGTGATCGGCGGGCGCATCATGGCCACCGCCCTGGCCGCCGCCACGCTCGCCGACCCCGCCAACGCCGGCCTCAAGGCGGCGGCACGCGCACAGGCTCTCGCCTACTTCCAGGAGAAGACCGGTGCGACGGCCGACACTCTCTACGCCTACGCGCACTCGGCGGGCACGGACACCGACCCGTACGCCGACCGGGACGCCAACTCCCGTACGGTCGGGCCCCGGTTGACCTATGTACTGACGCGCCACGGGCGCCACACCCACCTGACCGTGCCCAAGGGCGCCGAGGTGCTGCTGGAGACACGGCTGCCGTACCTGGACGCGGCACAGCGGCGCGAGGTGCTGCGCACGACCGCGCTGCCCTCAGGCTATGTGCTGCTGGACGGCTTCGAGCAGTGGGGGCGGCTCAACCTGTTCGCGGCGGCGGACGGTTACGGCTCCTTCGACACGGACGTGCGCGTGACGATGAACGCGGCCGACGGCGGGTTCGCCGCGCACGACAGCTGGCGCAACGACATCGACGGCTGCGGCGGCCTGACCAAGCGCGGCACCGGGACTCTGACCCTGGCCGGGAACAATCGGTACACGGGCGCGACGGTGGTCGAGGACGGCACCCTGGTCGCCGCCTCGCGGAGCGCGCTGGGTCACGGTGATGTGCGGGTGACGGGCGGAACGCTTGAGGTGGCCGGCGCCGTACGGGTGCGCGGCTCCTACACGCAGGCGGCCGGTGCGGCCCTGGACGTCACGCTCCGGGCGGGGCACAAGGCGGCGCTGACGGTCGAGCGGCGCGCGGTGCTCGACCGCGACAGCGTGCTGACGCTGCACCTGGACGAGGACCGGCCGCCGGCGGCGGGCACCGTCGTGCCGGTGCTCGAAACGGACGCGCTGCGCGGGCAGTTCGGGCGCGTCACCGTGGCGTCGGACGCCTACCGGGCGGTGCCGGTGTACACGGCGGACGGGTTGGCGGTACGGCTGCTGAAGCGGTAGCCGGTGGCCGGTGGCCGAACGGTGACGGGCGTGTCGCGCCAGGGGAATGCGTGACACGCCCGTACCGCCCGGGGCGGGCACGGGTGCGTACGGATCGAGGGTGAGCGGCCGCCGTACGCGGACCCGTGCCCGCTGCCGCACCTCGCTAGAGCGTGGTGCGGGACTCGAGGTCGCGGCGGGTGTCGTTGCCGTAGACGCCGGTCTCGTCGCCGCGGATGCCGTACCAGAGCTGGAAGCGGGCCACGGCGGCCGCGAGCGTGGCGTCGTAGCGGCCGTCGGTGGAGCCGTGGTCGTAGACGTCGGGGATGCGCAACAGACGTTCTTGCAGTTCGGTCACCTGCGGGCCGCTGTCGCCCTCGCGCAGGGTCCCGGGGCCGTCGGGATCGGTGTCCGTCCGCTGGGCGGGGGCGCTGGTGACGGGTGGCCGGTGCGGCGGGGGCGCGGCGTGCCGCTCGGTGCCGTCGCCCTGCGGGCCCGGCAGGAGGAGGGCGGCGCCGAAGCCGATGAGGGCGGCCGCGGTCACCCCGACCGTGATCGCCGCACGGCGCAGGGTGAGTCCGTCGTCGACGGGTCGCTCGCGCCGGCCCCGGGCGGACGGTACGGGAGGCAGTTCCTCCGTCGCGTCCTCGGCGGTCGCCGGCGCCACGTGGACGACGATCGGCTCGTAGCCGGGTCGGGGCGGGCGCCCCTCCCCTTCTTGCAGCTCTCTGACGAGTTCGGCCAGGGCCTCGGTGCGGCGGCGGCGCACGACGTAGGTGGGTTCCAGCACCCGGCGCCGCAGCGGCTGACCCTGCCCGGTCGGTGTCGACACACTGCTCTCCTTCCGTGCCCGCGGTCTCCCGCCGTCCCCGGGAAACATACGTGCGGGCATCCCGACCGGTTCACCGGAACCCAGGGTCACCGCGGCGACGGTGCGCCCGTCCGGCGCCCGGTGACGAGTACAGCTCTCGCCGCCATACCCCCAGGGGGTACAGTCCCTGTCGGACCATCAGGGAGGAGGGCACCTCATGTGGGACGCGATCGTCCACGCGCTGACCATCACCGGGTCGATGACCTGGGAGATCACCTGGGCGTTGATGCTCGGCTTCACCCTGTCCGCCGTGGTGCAGGCGGTGGTGCGCCGGTCGACCGTCGTGCGGCTGCTGGGTGACGACCGGCCGCGCACGCTGGCCCTGGCGGCCGGGCTCGGCGCGGCCTCCTCCTCGTGCTCGTACGCCGCCGTCGCGCTCGCCCGCTCGCTGTTCCGCAAGGGCGCGAACTTCACGGCGGCCATGGCGTTCGAGATCGCCTCGACCAACCTCGTCATCGAACTCGGTGTGATCCTGGCCCTGTTGATGGGATGGCAGTTCACCGTCGCGGAGTTCGTGGGCGGGCCGGTGATGATCGTGGTGCTCGCCGTGCTGTTCCGCGTCCTGCTGCGCGAGCGGCTGCTGCGCTCGGCCCGCGCACAGGCCGAGCGGGGACTGGCCGGGTCGATGGAGGGGCACGCGGCGATGGACATGTCGGTGGCCGGCCAGGGTGGCTTCCTGCGCCGGCTGCTGTCGCAGGCGGGTTTCACATCCGTGTCGCACATCTTCGTCATGGAGTGGGCGGCGATCCTGCGCGACCTGGTGGCCGGTCTGCTGATCGCGGGCGCGATCGCCGCATGGGTTCCGGAGGAGTTCTGGCGCACGTTCTTCCTGGCCGGCCATCCGGAGGCGGCCAAGGTGATCGGGCCGCTGGTCGGGCCACTGGTGGCCATCGCGACGTTCGTGTGCTCGATCGGGAACGTGCCGCTGGCGGTGGTGCTGTGGAAGGGCGGCATCAGCTTCGGCGGCGTGATCGCCTTCATTTACGCCGACCTGCTGATCCTGCCCATCCTGAACATCTACCGGAAGTACTACGGCGCACGCACCGCCGCGTTCCTGCTCGTCACCTTCTACGCGGCGATGGTGGTGGCCGGATACGTCGTCGAGTTCCTCTTCGGCGGCCTCGGCCTGGTCCCCGACCAGGCCCGCGCACGGATCCCCGGGGAGGCCATCAGCTGGAACTACACGACCTGGCTCAACATCGCCTTCCTGCTGCTGGCCGCGATCCTGCTCGTACGTTTCCTGCGCACCGGCGGCCCGGCCATGCTGCGGATGATGGGCGGGGCGCCCGGGCACGAGCAGCACGCCGCGACAGACGAGGGTCACCACTCCCACTGAGTGCCACAGTTCACCGAGTGGCCCCGTTCGGGCGTGAGGCCGCGGACGGCTGCCGGCCACGGCACGCGGGGACGCCGTCCTGAGGAGCCATTGCCCCACAGGAATCGGCAAGCATCGCCTCCACGATTGACGCTCGCTCAGCTCGCCTCTACCGTCTGACCGATCCACCGAACCGCGTTCGAAATCCCGGCCTTCGCACGCCCTTTGGAACCCATGAGCGTCCACCCCCGCCCCCGTTCACGGCCGTCACGCCGGTTCTTCCTCGGTATGGCCGCGTCGGTGCCGCCGGCCCTGTCCGACCACCGCGGGGCTCGCCGACTCCTCGTGGACGTCCTTCCGCTCGTACAACTACCCGACCCGATACGTCAGGCACTTCGACTACGTGCTGCGCATCGACCCGATCTCGACGGCCACCGACCGGGCCCGACGCCACGTTCCCCGTCGGCTACCAGGCCCGGCTACCAGGACCGGAAAGGGCCGTCGGCCGTGAAGGCCAGCTTGGCGAAGCGTTCGCCGATGCGGCGGTGCGTGGCGGCGTCCGGGTGGAGTTCGTCGGGCAGCGGCAGCTCGGCGGCGTCGGCCTCACCGTAGAGGTCGCGGCCGTCGAGATGGTGCAGGTTCGGGTCGTCGGCCGCCCGTTGCCGTACGGTCCGGGCCAGCTCGTCACGGATGACGGCGAGGGTCAGCTTGCCCTGCGCCACTTCCGCCGGATCCCCGGCAGCCCGGAAGCGGAGTCGCCCTGTGGCGAGGGCGGGGAAGTCCGGGGCGCTGGGCCCGGGGGTGTCCTCGTGGATGGGGCACAGCAGGGGCGAGACGACCAGCAGCGGTGCGGTGGGGTGGCCTTCGCGGATGGTGTCGAGGAAGCCGTGCACGGCGGGGGTGAAGGCGCGCAGACGCATCAGATCGGTGTTGACCAGATTGATGCCGATCTTGATGCTGATCAGGTCGGCGGGGGTGTCGCGCAGGGCGCGGGCGGTGAACGGGTCGAGCAGGGCGCTGCCGCCCAGACCCAGGTTGATCAGTTCGACGCCGGCGGAGGCGGCGGCGAGTGCGGGCCAGGTCGTGGTGGGACTCGCGGCGTCGGAACCGTGGCTGATCGAACTGCCGTGGTGCAGCCACACCCTGCGGCCCCGATCCGGTACGGGCTCCACGGGCGCGTCGGTGCGCAGGGCGACGAGTTCGGTCGTCTCGTTGTGCGGAAGCCAGATCTCCACGTCCTTGAGCCGCTCGGGCAGGTCGGTGAAGCGGAGGGTGCCGGCCTGTCCGGGCCGGTGTTCGGCAGCTCCGGTGGCCATGTCGATGGTGAGGGTATGACCGTCCGGCACACTGGCCCGGCCCGCCAGGTGACCGTCGACGAGCAGGTCGTAGACGCCGTCCGGGCGGGGTGGGGCGCCCACGTAGACCCGCTTGGTCGGCAGCGCGTCCAGTTCGACGGCGGTGGCCCGGGTGCGGAAGGCCAGCCGGACGCCGGAGGGCTGGGACTCGGCCAGGGCGAGTTGGGCGTCGGCGCACTGGGCGCGGGCCCGGGCGGGCAGCCGGTGCGGCAGGACGCCGTGCGCGGTGCACTCCAGGTCGAGGGCGCCGCGCAGGAGCTCCGCGGTGACGGGCGTGGTGATCCAGTGGGTGTTCATCGCTTCAACCCGTCATCAAGACGTCTGGGTGTCCGCGTTCGCGGGCCAGTTGCTCAGCAGGGCGTCGAGGCGATCCAGGATCCATGTCCAGGACTCCTGTGAGTCGGGAGCGCTGTGACTGAAGCCGCCGGCCGCCTCCAGGCTGACGTAGCCGTGGAAGACACTGCCCAGCAGCCGGACCGCGTGCGTCTGGTCCGGTTCCGTCAGGTCGTAGCCGCGCAGGATCGCGCGCGTCATCTGTGCGTGCCTGCCCCCGGCGCTGACGGCCGCCGTCTCCGGGTCGAGGCGGAACCGCGCCGCCGCGTAGCGGCCGGGGTGCTCGCGGGCGTAGTCGCGGTAGACGTTCGCGAAGGCCGTCAGGGCGTCCCTCCCGGCCCGTCCGGCCAGCGCCTCGGCGGCCCGGTCGGCGAGTTCCTCCAGGGCCAGCAGGGCGATCCGGGTCTTGAGGTCGTGGGAACTCTTCAGGTGCGAGTACAGGCTCGCGACCTTGACATCGAACCGCCTGGCGAGCGCGGAAACGGTGACCTGGTCGAAGCCGACCTCGTCGGCCAGTTCCGCCCCTGCCCGGACCAGGCGTTCGGTGGTCAGCCCTGCGCGCGCCATCGCCTGTCCCTTCATGAACCTCAACCTGAACCTGAAGGGATTATGCGCTTTCCTAAACTCATTAGGCAAATGCCATACGCGCGTCCGCGCCGCTCGGCGCGTCAGTCGCGCACGGTGCAGGGCCGCTTGGCGTCGAACGTCCAGTCCTCGATGAGGCAGCGCATGCCGGCGCTGTCGTCGCGGTCCGACAGGGCCTTGCTCAGGTACAGCTCGTGAGCGGCGAGGAGCCGGTCCGGGTCGAGCCGGACGCCGAGGCCGGGGGTGTCCGGTACGGCGATCTCCCCGCCGTTGATCCGCGGCGGTTCGGCGGTCAATCGCTCCAGTCCCTCCTGCCAGATCCAGTGGGTGTCGAGCGCGTTGTACTGGCCGGGAGCGGCGGCTCCGCAGTGGGCCATCATGGCCAGGGAGATGTCGAAGTGGTTGTTGGAGTGGCAGCCCCAGGTCAGCCCCATGGAGTGGCACAACTGGGCGACACGGACCGACCCCTGCATGGTCCAGAAGTGCGGGTCGGCGAGCGGGATGGAGACGGACTGCAGCGCCAGCGCATGGGTGAGCTGGCGCCAGTCGGTGGCGATCATGTTGGTGGCGGTGGGCAGCCCGGTGACCCGGCGGAACTCGGCGAGGATCTCCCGCCCGGAGTAGCCGCCCTCGGCTCCGCAAGGGTCCTCGGCGTAGGCGAGGATGCCGACGAGGGGCCGGCACAGGTCGACGGCTTCGCGCAGCGACCAGCAGCCGTTCGGGTCGAGCGTGATACGGGCGTCCGGGAAGCGCTCCTTCAGGGCGCGCACCGCCGCGACCTCCTGGGGGCCCGGCAGCACACCGCCCTTGAGCTTGAAGTCGCGGAAGCCGTAGAGCTCGTGCGTGGCCTCGGCCTGCCGGACGATCGCCTCGGGGGTGAGGGCCTCCTCGTGGCGGATGCAATACCAGTCGGACCTCGCGGCGGGTTCGCGGACGTAGTCCAGCTCCGTCCTGTCGGGGTCACCGACGTAGAAGAGGTAGCCGAGGAAGCGGACGGAGTCGCGCTGTTTGCCGTCGCCCAGCAGGGCGGCGACGGGCACGTCGAGATGCTGCCCGAGCAGGTCGAGCAGCGCGGATTCGACGGCGGTGACCGCGTGCACGGTGGTGCGCAGGTCGAAGGTCTGCTCGCCGCGTCCGCCCGCGTCCCGGTCCGCGAACCGGTCGCCCATGGCGCGCAGGACGTGCTTGTAGTCGCCGACGCGAGCGCCGACCACGAGCGGTTCGGCCTCGCGCAGCGTCCGTGTGATCCGCTCCCCGCCGGGCACCTCACCGAGCCCGGTGCGCCCCTCGGAGTCCTCGATGACGACCACGTTGCGGGTGAAGAAGGGGCCGTGTGCGCCGGAGAGGTTGAGCGCCATGGAGTCCCGGCCGGCGACCGGGTACACGGAATAGGAGGTGACGGTGGGCTGGCCCATGACAGGACTCCTCGGAGAGGTGCGAAGGTGGTGGGGTGGGAGGGGGACGCCGGTCACACGCCGATGGCGTCCAGGATCGACTCCATGGCCAGGACGCCGCCGAGGCCGAGGATCGCGAGGACGGTCGTGTAGGTGGTGCGCGCCTTGATCGCGTCGAGGACGGAGAGGTTGAAGTACTCCTTGAACATCCAGAAGCCCGGGTCGTTCACATGGGAGAACGCGATCGAACCGCAGGAGACGGCGAGGACCATGATCTCCGGGTGCACGCCGCTGCCCGCCAGCAGCGGGAGGGCCACGCCCGACGCGGTGACGACGGCGACGGTCGCCGAGCCGAGGGCCACGCGGAGGATGGCCGCGATGAGCCAGGCGAGGATGATCGGCGACAGGGACCAGCCCTCGGTGGCGTTCTTGATGTAGTCGGAGATCCCGCCGTCGACCAGGACCTGCTTGAACGCCCCGCCCGCGCCGATCACCAGCAGGATCATCGCCATCGCCTGGGCCGCCGACCGGCACGAGGCGCTGACCTCCTCCAGGCTGCGGCCGATCCGCGGACCGAACGCCCAGATCGCGACGCACAGGGTGAGCAGCAGGGCGATGGGCGCGGAGCCGATGAAGGCCACGAAGTGCAGGACGGGGCCGGAGGTGGAGGTGGCCAGGTCGGTCACCGCCGCGCCGGCGATCAGCACCACGGGCAGGACGGCGACCGACAGCGACCAGCCCATGCCGGGCATCTCCTCCTCGTTGAAGACACGGTCGCTGACCAGGCCGGTGGGTATCGACGGGTTCATCCTCCGGACGAACGGAAGGCGTGGCCACACCAGGGCGATCAGTGCACCGACGGGGACGGCGATGAACAGGCCGTAGAACAGGGTCAGTCCGACCGAGGCGTGGAAGGTCGCGGCGACGGCGGTGGGTCCGGGGTGTGGCGGCAGGAAGCTGTGCATGGTGGACAGGGCGATCGACATCGGCAGGCCGACCCACAGCAGGTTCGCCCTCGTGACCCGTACCAGCGTGAACGCGATGGGCACGATGATGACGAACGCGACCTCGTAGAACATGGTGACGCCGATCAGCATGGCGGTCAGCACCATGGCGACCTGGACCCAGCGCGGGCCGCAGACGTCGAGCAGCTTTCCGGCGATCCGCTGGGCGGCGCCGGAGTCCCCCATCACCCGGCCGACCATGGCACCGAGCCCGATGGTGAGCATGGTGTCGCCGATCTGCCCTCCGATGCCGTCCGAGAGGACGTCGGGGATCTTCTCCAGCGGTATGCCCCGGACGAGGGCGACGCCCACGGCCACCAGCAACAGGGCTGCGAAGCCATTGAGTCTGAGCTTCGTCATCAAGAAGAGCAGGATCAGCACGCTGATCGCTACGACAACAAGTGGCATGGGTCAGTTCCCCTTTGAACCGCGCGGTCGCCTACTTGAACGACGTCTGCATATAAAGACGTCGTCTACGCATGAGGATGGAGGCTAGGGTTGTGGACGCCGCAGGGTCAATGGGTGGGGAGAGATGCAATCTGATGAGGCGACGGAATCCGACTCACCGTCCGCTCGCCCGGCGCCAGAGGGAGAAGGCCAGGCCGAGGCCCGCCACGGCGATGGCGATCCGCAGCGGGGTCTCGGGCAGGCGCCGTACGATCACCGGGCCCATCCGGCTGCCGACGAGGCAGCCGAGGCCGAGCGCGGTCGCGGCCGTCCAGTCGACCGGGGCCAGGAAGGCGTAGGCGACGGCCGCGGTGACGTTGGCGGCGCCCGTGGCGATGTTCTTCACAGCATTGGTCACGGGCAGGGGCTCGCTCGCGGACAGCGACAGCACGGCCAGCATCAGCACACCCGCCGCGGCGCCGAAGTAGCCGCCATAGAGCCCCACCACCAGGACCGCGCAGGCCAGCGGCAGTCCGGTGCGGACGCCGTCGCCCTTCGACGGGTGTTTCGCCACCAGCCGGCGCAACGGCTCGCGGGCCAGGATGAGTACGGACCCCAGGGCGATCAGCCACGGCACGACACGCTCGAACGCCGAGGACGGGGTGCCCAGAAGCAGGGCCGCGCCGGCCGAGCCTCCCGCGGCCGCGAGCAGGGCGAGCCGCAGGAGTCGTCGGCGCTGGCCGCGCAGTTCCTCCCGGGAGCCGACGGCGGTGCCCACCGTGTTGGAGAACAGCGCCACGGTGTTGGTCACATTGGCGGCCACCGGCGGCAGTCCGGCGGCCAGCAGCGCGGGATAGCTGAACAGAGAGGCCAGTCCGGCGATCGAACCGGCGAGCCCGGAGGCGACACCGGCCCCCGCGAGCAGCACAACGGCGCCGACGTCCACACGGCCTCCCTCTTGAGATCGACGCGGCCCATACTCCCGTCACCGCGTCTCATATCCAAGATGGTGTCTACATAGGGAGACAGTGGGGTGTCGATGGCAGACCTTGACGCTCCTTTTGTGATGAATGAGCCGTCCGGCGTCCGCTACGAGGACCGGGCCGGCTGGATCCTCTCCCAGCTCCGCCCGTACTCCGACAGGGACACCGTCCGTCCTTCTTCGTGAACTTCCCGGCGGTCGGGGTGAACTGCCCGGACGGCATGACCCGACCTGGGAGCACGCCGGGGCCGTTCTACGCCTGAGCCGGAGTCACCCGGATGCCGACCGTGCCCTTCTCGCCGCGCCGCAGCCGGCTGCCGAGAAGGGTGAGGCGGCCGACGAGGCCGTACTTGCGCGCGATCAGCCGCCGGTAGCGGGCGGTGGTGGCCGCGTCGCGGATCTCGGCGGTGGCGCGGACCTGCTCGCCGGTCGGGTTGCCGCGCAGGTCGCAGGGGCCGACGAGGACTTCGGAGCGGGCCCGGATCCGCTTCACCTTCCAGGAGTCCGCGGCGGTCCACACACCGAGCGCGTCACCGTCCCGCACCACCCAGACCGGGGTGGCGACCGGGGTGCCGTTCCGGCGGTAGCTGGTGACCAACAGGTACTTGCCCGTTCCGAGCTGATCCAGGAGCGCGTGCATGAGCGCAGTGTAGGTGCCACGCACGAGAGGGTGCCGGTACGGCCCTGCCGGCACCCTCTCGCGTGAAAGGACCGTCAGGACAACGCGCCGTCGTAGTCGGGCAGCTTGAACGTGCGCTCGGCGTGGCCGCCGACCAGGTCGGAGGCGTTGTTGCCGACGTTGGCGATGATCGTGTAGCCCTGCGCCTCGATCTCCGCGCGCTTGCTCGTCTTGTACGCGCTCACCTCGTCGAACAGGTCCGGCAGATCCCGCACGAAGAGGCCGTCGACCGGGTAGCCCACCGTCTTGAGGTTCCACTTGGTCTCGGCCTCGATGATGCCGGGCCGCGCGGTGACGAAGAAGACGGAAACCCCCCGGGACTTGGCGTACTTCGCGAGCTCCAGGGACGACTGGACCGCCGGGGTGGGCAGTTGGTACCAGGGGTGGAAGTACGTCTCGAGCGTGGTGTTGTCGATGTCGAAGACGATCGCGAGCTTCTGCCCGGTCGCGGTCGCCGTGCGCTGCCGGACGTACGGCAGCGCCTGGTCGACGACCGCCTTCACATCCGCCTGCCAGGTGGCGTAGTCGACTCCGGCGGCCTGCGCCGCCGCCACGCTCACGGTGGTTGCCGCGGGAGCCGCGGAGGCGGTCCCCGCAGCGGTCACCGTGCCGCCGATGCCCAGCGCCACGACCGCCGACACCGCGCCGATGCGGCGCACCGCACCACGTCTTGTCATTCCCGTCCCTTCCCTCGCGTCCACATCACGTCCGTGCGGCTGCGGCGTCTCTGCCACAGCCGCGCCCGACATGTTCACGTCCAATGATGGACGCCAGACCACGCAGAAGTTACTGACGCGTAGACAGTTACTTGCCAGTAGCCAGGACTTGGCGGGAGTTCGCCGGCGACGTGGGGCGGTTCACCGTGTGCCGCGTGCGGGATGATCCTCATGCGGTACGAGGGCAGGGGGCGAGACGGTGAGCCGGCATCGTGAGAGTACAGTCCGCGCGCGGACCGCGGGACGACTGCTGGAGGTGGCGTGCGACGAGTCGGGATCGGACGGCGAGAACCTCACCGGCGGGAACACCGACGTGTTCGCGCACGCCAGTGTGCATCTGCCTCTGCCCTCGGCGGCCGCGCACGTCCAGGAGATCCGGGACCGCATCCGCTCACCCGCGGAGGAGTACAAGGCGACCCATCTGCTGCGGGAGAAGCACCGCGCGGTGCTGGAATGGTTTCTCGGCTCCTCGGGGCCGCTGCACGGGCACGCCCATGTGCTGCTCGTGGAGAAGTCGTTCTTCGTGGTCGACCGTGTGGTGGACCTGCTGCTCGGTGATCCGGCGCCCGCCCTCGCCCTCTTCCGCACCGGGCGTGAACGCTTCGGGGAGGAGCGGTGGCGGCGCTTCCTGGAGGCGTCCAACGATCTGGTGCGAGCCAGGAACAACGGGCACCCGGAGGCTCCCGTCGACTTCTTCTTCCGCGCCGTCGAGGACCTGCTCCGGGCCTGTCCACGGGGCGAGGCGGGCGAGACCCTCGCGCTGCTGGCCGGGGCGCGGGAGAGGGCGCGGGCGTACCGGGCGCGGATCGCCGGCGGCCCGGCGGTCGTTCCGGCGCTCAACCCCCTGCTGCCGGCCCTCGTGCGCACCGCGGCGTACTGGGGAGCGGGCGGGCACCGGGTCGCGCTCGTGCACGACGAGCAGAACGTGCTCACCGCGCAGCGCATCGCCTGGCTGAAGGAGACCACCGGGCTCTTCGGGTTCCGGCTCGTCGACTCCCGGCTCGATCCGCGGGTGCAACTCGCCGACTTCCTCGCCGGGATCGCCCGCAAGCTCGCCTCCGACGAGCTGAACAGGCGCGGCGACCCGGCGCTGACCGCGCTGCTGCGCCCGTACGTGGACGGGGACTCCCTGTGGGGGGACGAGCGCAGCGGCGTCTCGCTGCTGCGCTCCTGGGGCCTCTCGCGCCTGCCCGGCGACGCCCGGCCGGCGGCGCGACTTCCGCGGCGCGTCGGTGAACACCCGAGCACGTGCGCACGTATGGAGTGAGGGCGCGCGACGACCGGAGTGCCCCACGGTGGTGACGCCGTGCTGTTCGGGTTCGGGAGCCATGGATGAGGCATGCACGACGACGGATCATCCGGCGGGGGGCGCGCATCGCGGCCGTCGGCGGACTGCTCCTGGGTGGTCTGATGGTCACCCAGGCCCTTGCGAGCGAACCGTCCGGCGCGCAGACCCCCTTCAGCACGGGCACGTCCGCCATGACCGCCTCACAGACGGGCTCCCAACTGGTGTCCCGGCTCGGCACCTCGCGGACGGCGGGCAGCTGGGTCGCCTCCGACGGGAAGCCCGTGGTCGCCGTGACGGACAGGGCTGCGGCGGACGCGGTGACGGCTGCCGGGGCCGGGGCCAGGATGGTGCGGCACAGCATGGACGAGCTGAAGTCGGCCACGAAGACGCTGAGTTCCGCCCCCAGAGTGGCGGGCACCGCCTGGTCCGTGGACTACCGGACCAACCAGGTCGTGGTGCAGGCCGACCGTACGGTCTCCGCGTCCGACTGGTCCCGTATGACGAAACTGGCCCACGGCATCGGGGACTTCGTCCGGATGGAGCGCGCCCAGGGACGGTTCACGACCCGCGTGGCCGGTGCCCAGCCGATCTTCTCGACCAGCGGCCGCTGTTCCGCGGGTTTCAACGTGACCAACGGGCAGGGCGAGTTCATCCTCACCGCCGGGCACTGCGGCCCGGGCGGCACGCTCTGGTTCTCCGACAACACGGGCCGGACCCAACTGGGCCGGACCGTCACCTCGCAGTTCCCCGGGGACGGCGACTTCTCCCTCATCCGCTACGAGAACGGGCAGGCGACGCCCGGGGAGAACGTCGTCGCCATCGGGGGCGGGCGCGGGGTGCGCATCACGGCGGCCGGGGACCCGGTGGTGGGTGAGAAGGTGTTCCGCAGCGGCAGCACCAGCGGTCTGCACGACGGCGAGGTCACCGCGCTGAACGCGACGGTGAACTACCCGGAGGGCTCGGTCACCGGTCTCATCCAGACCACGGTGTGCGCCGAACCGGGCGACAGCGGCGGCCCGTTGTTCTCCGAGGGCATCGCGCTCGGGGTGACCTCGGGCGGCAGCGGGGACTGCCAGGCGGGCGGTACGACGTTCTTCCAGCCGGTGACGAGGGCGATGGCCGCGCTCGGGGTCCAGCTGACGGGGCAGGGGCAGGCGGCCGGCGGTGCGAGCGCCGGGGCCTCCGCCGCTCCCGCTCCGTCCGTCTCGGCGTCCCAGGGTGCGGCGATCGCGCCCGGGTCGGCGGCACCGGGCGCGGTCCAGGAGGTCGGTGCCACCGGGACGGCGGACGGATTCCTGTCGCGGCTCTCCGATCCGCGCAACGTCGGGCCCGGTCTGCTGGTGATCGCGGGCAGCCTGGTCGCGCTGGTGGCCACGCGCTACATCCGGTCGGAACAGGAACGGAACGCCTATCGCCGGGCGTACTCGGGGACCTGGGGCTGAGCGGCCGGGTCGCGCGGTCCCCTCAGGGGCGCCGCGGGTGCCGAGCCGGCCGCTGTCGGCGGTGATGGTGGTGGTCAGAACGCGGGAGGTGGCCGGGCGGGCGGTCAGGCCGCCTTCGTCGGGCGCGGCGAGGAGGCCGCCGCCCATTCCAGGACGAGCCGCTGGTACTCCCGCCGCTCCTCGAGGCTCAGGATCCCGCCGCTGCGGAACCACAGTGCCCGGATCTCCTCGTTGACCTCGTCGGCGGAACGCTCCGCTACGGGTTCAGGAGTGGTGGACATGCCGTGAAGCATACGGGCCCCGGCGTGAAGACGATGTGAGCAATCAGGCACCTCCCGGCATTCCGGACCGTGAAGCTGATCACGTCCGACCGGCCGGACGGGTCATCCGTCCACGACACCCAGCACGAGCACCTGGATCGCCAGCACCGCCGCTCCGCGCGCCCAGTCGTGGAAGTCGGAGACCTTGGTCTCCAGGCAGACCGGAGTGGCCAGCGGGTGACGCTGGGCGCGGATGGTCTCCTCCACCGTCTTCCCGGCCACGTCCACCAACCCCACCCCCTCCCCGGCCAGCAGGATCTTCTGCGGCATCGCGAAGTTGGAGATCTGGGCGACCAGCGTGCCGAGGGCCCGCGCGGCCTCGTCGACGACGCGGGAGCACATCGGTTCGCCGGCGGCGGCGAGCCCGAGGATCTCCTCGTACGTCTTGTCGCTGCCGGTGGCGGCCCTGATCTGGTAGCGGATGCTGGGGATGGTCAGCAGCGAGACCGCGCTGCCGCGCTCGCCGGACGGGGTGAGCGGCCCGTTGGGGTTGATGATCCAGTGCCGCCCGAAGCCGTGGTCCTCCTCGGCGTAGGGCACCCGCTTGCCGCCCAGGACGAGGCCGTAGCCGATGCCGGCGCCGATGGTGAGGACGACGAAGCGTTCCAGACCGCGGCCGGCCCCGAACCAGGTCTCGGCCTCGACCAGCGCGGCCACGTCGTTCTCGACGACCACCGGAAGCCCGGTGCGCTCCTCCACCAGCCGGGCCAGCGGCACCTCGCGCCAGTGCAGGAAGGCGGACTCGCCGACCACGGCGCGGTCCTGGACGAGTCCGCCGACGCCGATGCCGATGCCCGCCGCCGTCGGGAACTCGGCGGTGAGCGCGCCGGTCATCTCCGCCAGCAGCTCGGCCACATGGACGGGGTCGTGGCTGGTGAGCGGGCGGTCCAGGCGGGCGACGATGTCGCTCCTGAGCGTGGTGACCACGCCGTAGACCATCTCTTCGGTGATCTTGAATCCGAGGAAGGTCCGGGACTCGGCGACGACGTCGAGGGGCTGTGAGGGGCGCCCCTGGCGACCCTCGGCCGGACCGCCCCCGTCGGCGACCTCGATCAGCAGACCCGACTCGAGGAGCGGCTTGGTGAGCCGGGTGAGGCTGCCGGCCGAGAGGTCGAGCCGTCGCGCGAGGTCGGCGCGCGAGAGCGGCCCGTGGACGAGCACCTCGATCGCCACGGCACGCTCGCCGGGACTCAGCGGCAACCAGCTGGCAGCGCGTGCAGTCATGCGACCAGACTCCCACACGTTTTATTTTGCGATGGAACTAATCGAGGGCACTCTACGCCGATGAACGCCATTGCAAAAGAACTGTGCGCGACCCTTGACGCATGGATTCTTCCGCATCAAAAGTAAATGCCACCGAGGACGAGCCGCCGACGAGGAGGGTCACCGATGACCGTCGCCTCCAGCAGCCCTCCCTCGCGACTGCCGCTGCGCGGCGCCGCGGGGAAGGGGACCGCCACACGGGTGCGTACCGCCCGAGCACGCGAGGGCAGCGGTGACGGGCCGCTCGCCGCCCTCTTCCTGGCCCCGGCCATGCTGGGGTTCCTGGTTTTCCTGCTGTGGCCCACGCTGCGGGGCGTCTATCTCAGCTTCACCCGCTTCAACCTGCTCACCCCGGCCGAGTGGGTCGGCCTGGACAACTACGTCCGTATGGTGCACGACCCGATCTTCTGGGGCTCGCTGAAGGTCACCGTCGAGTACGTGGTGATCAACATCGGGGTGCAGACCGTCTCCGCGCTCGCCATCGCCGTGCTGCTGCAACGGCTGTCGCAGTCGGCGCTGCTGCGCGGCATCGTGCTGACGCCGTATCTGATGTCCAACGTCGTCGCGGGCGTCGTGTGGCTGTGGGTCCTCGACACCCAGCTCGGCATCGGCAACCAGGTCATCGGGGCGCTCGGCTTCGACCACATCCCGTTCCTCGCCGACAAGTCGTGGGCCATCCCGACGATCGCGTTGATCAACGTGTGGCGGCACGTCGGCTACACGGCGCTGCTGCTGTTCGCGGGGCTCCAGGCGATCCCGGGCGACATGTACGAGGCGGCCAGGGTGGACGGCGCCGGCGAGTGGCGGATGTTCTGGCGGATCACGCTGCCGCTGCTGCGACCGGTACTGGCGGTCGTCCTGATCATGACGGTGATCGGCTCGTTCCAGGTCTTCGACACGGTCGCCGTGACCACACAGGGCGGCCCGGCGAACGCCACCAACGTGCTCCAGTACTACATCTACGGCGCCGCCTTCGGCCGCTTCCAGTTCGGCTACGCGTCCGCGATGTCGGTGGCCCTGCTCGTCGTGCTGACCGCGATCACGTTCGTCCAGTACCGGCTCACCCGGGCCGGCCAGACCGACCTCGGCTGACTTACAGGGAGTGACCGACATGGCTGCCGTGGCCACCACGACGACCGCGATACCCGCGAAACGCCGGCTCTCCCTCGGCCGGATCGCCGCCTGGGCGGTCATGGGCGCGATCGTGCTCGTGACGCTGCTTCCGTTCTACTGGATCCTCAGGACGGCCCTGTCCACCAACACCGCACTCGCCGCGCACCCCGGCGACCCCCTGCCCACCGGCCTGACGACCGGCGGCTTCGAGCGGGCCCTGGGTCTGCAGTCGGCCAAGGAGGCCATCGCCCAGGGCGGCGCGGGCGGAGGGCTGAAGTTCTGGCGCTATCTGCTCAACTCGGTGATCCTCTCCACGCTGATCACCGTCTGTCAGGTGTTCTTCTCCGCCATGGCCGCCTACGCCTTCGCACGGCTGAGGTGGCGTGGCCGGGACAAGGTGTTCGGGCTGTTCCTCGCGGCGTTGATGGTGCCGGCCGTTTTCACGCTGCTGCCGAACTTCGTACTCATCAAGCAACTCCACCTGGTCGACACCCTGTTGGGCATCGCGTTGCCGACGATGTTCATGACGCCGTTCGCGGTGTTCTTCCTGCGGCAGTTCTTCATGAACGTCCCCCGCGAGGTGGAGGAGGCGGCCCTGCTGGACGGCGCGAGCAAGGTCAGGATCTTCTTCCGGGTGATGCTGCCGATGGCGGCCACCCCGATCCTCACCCTCGGCGTACTGACGTACATCACCTCGTGGAACGACTACTTCTGGCCGCTGATGGTGTCCTACAGCGACAGCTCCCGTGTGCTCACCGTGGCACTGGCGATCTTCCGGGCCCAGACCCCGCAGACGGGTTACGACTGGTCCGGGCTGATGGCCGCGACCCTCATCGCGGCGCTCCCGATGCTCGTGCTCTTCGGCTGCTTCGCACGCCGCATCGTCGGCTCCATCGGCTTCACCGGGATCAAGTGAGGGGTCCGATATGCGAATTCGTACGGTCGTGGCGTTGGCCGGTGCGCTGGTCCTGTCCCTGGTGAGCGGGTGTGCCAGGGGCGGCGTCGCCGGGTCGTCCGGGAACACGGTGACGTACTGGCTGTGGGACGCCAACCAGCTGCCCGCCTACCAGGCCTGCGCCAAGGACTTCGAGAAGGAGAACCCGGGCCTGAAGGTCAGCATCACGCAGATGGGCTGGGGCGACTACTGGACCAAGCTGACCGCGAGCTTCATCGCGGGCACCCAGCCGGACGTGTTCACCGACCACATCCAGAAGTTCGGCCAGTTCGCCGATCTGAAGGTGCTGGAACCGCTCGACGACCTCGGCATCAACCCCTCCGACTACCAGAAGGGGCTCGCCGACAACTGGATCGCCCAGGACGGCCACCGCTACGGCGCTCCGAAGGACTGGGACACCGTCGCCCTCTTCTACAACCGGAAGATGACCACGGCCGCCGGACTCACCCCCGAACAGATCAACAATCTGAACTGGAACCCGAAGGACGGCGGTACCTTCGAGAAGACCGTCGCCCACCTCACCATCGACCGGAACGGCAAGCGCGGCGACGAGCCCGGCTTCGACAAGCACGACGTCAAGGTGTACGGGCTCGCCAGTGGAGGCGCCGGCGACGGCGACGGGCAGACGACATGGAGCCCCTTCACCGGCTCGGCCGGCTGGCGCTACACCGACAAGGAGCGGTGGAGCACCAAGTACCAGTACGACAGCAAGACCTTCCAGTCGGTCGTCAAGTGGTACTTCGACCTGGCGAAGAAGGGCTACCTCGCGCCGCAGACGGACTACAGCGAGGGCGCCAACCCTGCCAACGCGCAACTGGCGTCCGGCAAGGCCGCCATGGCCTTCGACGGCGCGTGGATGATCTCGACGTACTACGGCTACGAGAACCTGAAGATCGGCACCGCCTTCACCCCCGTCGGCCCCACCGGCAGGCGGGCCACCATGATGAACGGCCTCGCCGACTCCGTCACCAAGAACGCCCACAACAAGCAGGGCGCCCTGAAGTGGGTGAAGTACCTGTCCTCCGACGCCTGCCAGAAGACGGTGGGCAGCTACGGCATCGTCTTCCCCGCCACACCCGACGGGACCCGGGCCGCCGTCGCGGCCTACAAGAAGAAGGGCATCGACGTCACGGCGTTCACCGAGCCGGTCGCCGACAAGCGGGACTTCACCACCTTCACCTACCCGATCACCAACTACGCGGCGGACGTGTACGCACTCATGCACCCCGCCATGCAGGACGTCTACAACGGCGCCGCGGTGAGCGGCCTCGACAAGACCAACAGCCAGATCAACCTGATTCTCTCCCAGTGAAGGGCACGCATTTCATGACGTTCTCGCTCGGCATCGTCGGCGCCGGCCAGTTCTCCGGCCAGTTCGCCACGCTGTTCCAGGCCCACCCCGGCGTCAGCGACGTCTACGTCACCGACCTGCTGCCCGAACGGGCCGAGCAGCTCGCCGCCGCCCAGGGCCTCGCCGGCACCTTCCCCTCGTACGAGGCCATGCTGGAGTCCAAGGAGGTCGACGCGGTCGCCATCTTCACCCAGCGGTGGACGCACGGCCCCCTGGTGGTCCAGGGGCTGAACGCCGGCAAGCACGTGTACTCCGCCGTCCCCATGGCGATCACCACGGAGGAGATCGCGGCGATCATCGACGCGGTCAAGGCGACCGGGCTGACCTACATGATGGGTGAGACCAGTCAGTACAACCCGGCGACCGTGCACGCCCGCAACCAGATCGCGGAGGGCGCCTTCGGGCGGCTGTTCTACGCCGAGGGCGACTACGTGCACGACATGGACCTCGGCTTCTACGAGGCCTACCAGTACAGCGGTGGCGAGCACTGGAAGGCGACCGCCAGCTATCCCCCGCTGCTCTACCCGACCCACTCGGTGGGCGGTGTGCTCGGCGCCTGGCAGACGCATGCGGTGAGCGTGTCCGCGATCGGGGTGCGCGACGAGCGTGGGGACGGGGTCTTCGACAAGGAGATCAGCCAGTTCGACAACGACTTCTCCAACGCCACCGCGCTGTTCGAGGTGGCGGGCGGCGGCTCGTTCCGTACGAACGAGTTCCGTCGGGTCGGCTACCCCTCGCACATCCGGGAGTCGCGTTTCAGGTTCTTCGGCACCGACGCGAGCATGGAGCAGCTCGCGACGGTGGCCCTGTGGCAGGACAAGAAGGGGGTCAAGGACATCACGGAGCTCCTCGAGCCCAAGCCGACCATGTCCCCCGACGACCCATCGCTCCAGCACATCGCGCCGGAGCTGCGGGCCGCCTTCACCTCCGGGTCGGCACCGGTGCACGACCGCTCGCGGCTGCCGCGGGAGTTCGACAACCTGCACAACGGCCACGAGGGCAGCCACCACTTCCTGGTGGACGACTTCGTGACGGCCGTCAACTCCCGCAGCCTGCCGTCCGTGAACGCCTGGGTCGCGGCCCGCTACACCCTGCCCGGGATCATCGCGCACCAGTCGGCGCTCAAGGGTGGTGTCCGCCTGGAGATCCCGGACTTCGGGGACGCGCCGGCGATGTGACGCTCCGCTGCGGCCGAGCCGGGTGCCTGTCTCAGGTGCCCGGCTTGCGGCCGTAGACGAACACGTCGTCGCCGACCTTCAGCAGCGACCAGTACTTCTTGGCGTCGGCCGTGGTCATGTTGACGCAGCCGTGGGAGCCCGGCGGGTTCCACATGCTCAGGCCGACCGAGTGGAAGGCCTGCCCGCCGTCGAAGAACTGGCTGTAGGGCATGGGGACGTTGTAGACGGTCGAGACGTGGTGCAGGTCGCGCCAGTAGATCTTCTTCAGGCCGGTGCGGGTCGCATACCCCTTGCGCCCCGTGCGCACCGGCACCGGTCCGTAGACGAGGCGGCTGCCGTCCTGGATCCAGCTGAGCTGGAGCGTCAGGTTGACGCAGGCGATGCGGCCCTTGTTGACCGGGCACTTGCCGTCCTTGTTGGGGTTCCTGCCGACGGCCTTCTGCTTGTTCATCAGGTCCATCACGCCCCAGGTGACGGGCCCGGCGTAGCCGATGGCGGGCGTGATGCCGTGCTTGTTCTGGAAGGCCTGGACGGCCTTGCAGTCGGCGGCCGACTGCCTGCCGTCGACCGGGCGGCCGAGGAACTTCTCCACCTGCTTCTGGTACGGGCCGGTCTGCGTGGTGCAGCTCGCCGCCTCGGCGGGCGCGCTGGTGAGCGCGAGCGTGAGCGGCGCCACCAACCCCGTGATTCCGAGCGCGACGGCCCCCCGCCTGCGTATGTCCCCCATGCCGGGCCTTCCCTTCCACGTTTCTGCGGTCTTTTGCACGCTAGACCGGCAGGGGGGCTGCTCGGTTGTGGCGATGCTCACCCTGTGACGAAACGGTGAAGTATCGGGTACAGGCAGCGATGGCATCACAGGACGTCCCTGACGCCGGGCAGGGGTGAAGGGGGCCAGGGTGTCGACGGTCTCGAAGGCACAGCGGGGGCCTGAGGCGAGGACCATCCGACCGGTCAGTGGTCGGCCGCCGGGATGCGGACCACGATGCGGGCTCCGGGGGTGTTGTCCACGATGCCGACGTGGCCGTGGTGGGCGACGACGAGGTCGCGGACGATCGCGAGGCCGAGACCGCTTCCTCCGGTGTCCCGGGCGCGAGCCCCGTCCAGGCGGGTGAAGCGGTCGAAGACACGGCGGCGGTCGGCCGCCGGGATGCCGGGGCCGTCGTCGGCCACCACCAGGTACGCGGTGCGGTCGCGGACGCCCAGGCCGACCTCGATCCGCCGGGCGGCGTACCGGATGGCGTTGTCGAGCAGGTTGCGGACGACCCGGGCGAGGGCGTCCGCGTCGCCGTACACCCGGGCCGCGCTGACGGCGTGCTGGTCGATGACGACAGAGGTGTGCCGGCGGGCGCGGCTGACCTCGTGGAAGACGATCTCGTCCAGGTCCACCGGGCGCATACGCAGCCGTGGCCGGGCGTCCAGGCGGGCCAGCCGTACCAGGTCGTCGACGAGCCGGGACAGCCGCTCGCTCTCCTCGAGGAGGGCGGGTCCGCGGGCGGCCCAGTCGGCCGAGCCGGGGTGCCGGACTGCCACCTCCAGCTGGGTGTGCAGACTGCTCAGCGGGGAGCGCAGCTCGTGCGCGGCGTCCGCGATGAACTGCCGCTGCCGCCGGGTGGCGACGTCCAGCCGGGCCAGCAGGTCGTTGAGGGTCCGCGCGAGCCGGCCCAGGGCGTCATCGGCCGGGGGCGGGTCGAGGCGGCGGCCCAGGTCGCAGGCGGTGATCTCGGCCGTCTGGGCGCGCAGGGCCTCCACGGGGCGCAGTGCCCGGCCGGTGAGCAGCCAGCAGAGACCGGTGAGCAGTGCGACGGCCGGCGGCACGGCGACGGCGAGGCCCACGGTGAGCTGGGCGAGGTTGTGGTCGACGGCCGTGGTGGGCACCGCGACGTACACGGTGAGCCGGTCGTCGCCCCCGGCCTGGAGGGCGACCGCGCGCCAGGTTCCGTCCCCGCTCAGGGGCAGCCCACGCACCGTGTGGGCCGTGCCGGAGGAGGACGGGCTGAAGGTGAACAGCGCAGGCCGGCCCTCCAGGTTGGCGGAGCTGGAGCGCACCACGCGCCGGGCGTCGACGACCTGGACGGCCGTGTCGCCGCTGCCGGAGGCCGGCAGCACACGGGCGAGGCCGCCGGTGTCGACGCTCGCGGCGATGACCTGGGCCCGCTGGAGCGCGGTCTGGTCGAGGCCGGTGATGAGGCTCATGCGCAGCCAGACGATGAGCAGACAGGCCGCGCCGACCAGGGCCGCCGAGATCATCAGGGCGGCCGCGGCGGTCAGCCTCAGGCGCAGGGAGCGCCGGGCCCACCACGCGGGGACGCGGAGGCGCACGGTCACCTCCCGGTGGCGTGCAGCCGGTAGCCGGCCCCTCGGACCGTCTCGATGGTCCGGCGGCCGAAGGGGGCGTCGATCTTGCGCCGCAGGTAGCCGATGTAGACCTCGACGATGTTGGTGTCGCCGTCGAAGTTCTCGTCCCAGACATGGTCGAGGATGTCCGTCTTGCTGATCACTTCGTCGGGGTGCCGGAGCAGGAACTCCAGCAGCGTGAACTCGCGTGCGGTCAGGGTGATCTCCCGGCCGGCGCGGCGGCAGTGGCGGCGTGCGGGGTCCAGGGCGAGGTCGCCGGCCGCGAGCACGGCGGGCCGTGCGGGCGCCCCGCGCCGCAGCAGGGCCCGCAGTCGGGCGACCAGCACGACGTACGAGAACGGTTTGCTCAGGTAGTCGTCGGCGCCCAGGTCGAGGGCGTCCGCCTCGTCGTACTCGCCGTCCTTGGCGCTCAGGACGAGGACGGGCGTCCACACACGGACGGCCCGAAGTCGCTTCAGCACCTCGTATCCGGAGATGCCCGGCAGCATCAGGTCGAGCAGGATCACGTCGTACGGCTCGTGGGCCGCCCGCCACAGGCCGTCGATGCCGTCGTGGACGACACGGGTGACGAAGCCCTCCTCGGCGAGCCCGTGAGCGATCGCCGCGGCGAGTCCCCGTTCGTCCTCGATCACCAGCACTCGCATGGCCGACCTCCCCTCCACCCTACGAAGGCGTGGCCGTGCCCGCCCGTCGAGCCGCTCTCAGCCTCTTCTCAGGAGGTCCGCCGCAGGCTGGAATAAAACAGGACAAAAGAGGGCCTCCGTGCCTGTGAGCAAGGAGAGACACGATGACGAACGTCCGACGCAGGGTCGCACTGGTCGCCGGCACGCTGATGCTGGCCGGCGCGGCTGGCAGCGGGGTCGCGATGGCGAGCACGCCGCCGGTGGTTCACCCCTCCGTCCAGACGCACTACTGCGACGACGATGACTGGGGCGACTGGGGCAACTGGGGCGACTGGGGCGACCATGGCGGATACGGCGGCTATGGTGCCCACGCCGTCTCCTTCGGCCACGGCAACGGTGGCGACGGCGACCACGGCGGATACGGCGACCACGGCGGATACGGCGGCGGCCGCGGTGACCACGTCGCTTACGTCGGCCACGGTGACGATGACGGGTGCTACGGAGGGTACTGACAGCACCTGATCCATCCGTCGTGTGCCGGTTCGCGCCCCTCGGCGCGGACCGGCACCGGCGTCCCGGGCCGGGCTCAGCGCTCCAGGAAGTCGAAGAGCTCCTCCCACCGGCGGGTGATCACATCCGGGGCGAAACGCCGGACGTTCTCCCGCGCCCGCGTCCCCAGCGTGTCGCGCAACTTCTCGTCGGACATCAACCGCACGAGGCGTCGGGCCAGTTCGGCGGTCGCTTGCTTGTCGGCCTCCTGCCCTCGGACCGCCGGGTCGAACGGGCCCAGCAGCGGGCGCGGCCTGTGACGGGTCGGGGGACGCCGCTCGTACAGGGTGCGTGTCTCGAAGGACGGGTTCTCGCCGAGGTTCATCGGCACCTCGGGCGGGGAGACACCGATGATCGTCACCCGGTGGCCGCGCTCCGCGAACAGCCGGGCCATCTGGGTCTGCCAGCGGCCCACGCCCCCAGTTCGTCGACCTCGTTGGCGACGAAGAAGATCTGACGGTCCGTCATCGGCTTTCTCCCCCCGGTGCGAAGAAGCGCTCCACGACGCGGGCCGCGGCGTCCCCGCGGTCGTACTCGCCGTACTTGTCCACGAACTCCTTCAGCCGTGCCTCGTACCGGGTGCTCAGGGCGCGCAGGTCCGACAGCGCCGAGAACAGCGCCTCCTCGGTACGCACGACCGGGCCCGGGGCCTGCTCGAACAGGTCGAAGTAGGTGCCGCGCACGTCCCGGGAGTACTCCTCCCAGTCGTGTGCGAGGAAGACGAGCGGCCGGTGGAGCAGCGCATAGTCGAACATCACCGAGGAGTAGTCGGTGATCAGGGCATCGGAAAGAAGCAGGATCGGAGTGATGTCCGGCTCGCGCGCCACGTCGATCACCCGGCCGGCCACCGACGGCGGCAGGGTGACCCGGTTCAGATAGTGAGGGCGCACCAGGAGCGTGTACCGGTCCCCGAAGCGGTCGGCGAAGCGTTCCACGTCGAAGGGCGGCCGGAAGTCGCGTACGCCTCCGTCGGGGCGGGTGCGGAACGTGGGCGCGTACAGCACCACGCGACTGTCCGGACGGATGCCGAGGCGTTCGCCGAGCCGGCGCACCGCCGGGTCGATCGCCTGCGGGTCCCTGGCTGCCCGGACGAGTGCGTCGTTGCGCGGGTAGCCGGTGCGCAGCAGCTTCCCTTCCGGGATGCGGTAGGCGCGGGCGAGGGTGCGCACGTCGTGCTCGCTGCGGACCAGGAAGTGGTCGAAGCGGTCCAGTGCCTGCTGGAAGGCGCGCTGTTCGTGCTCGGACATCACCCGGTAGGTGGGCTCGTCGAAGCCCATCCGCTTCAGGGCCGAGCCGTGCCAGGTCTGGATGTAGGTGGTCTCCGCGCGTTTGCGGAGCATGAGCGGGAAGCCCTGGTTGTCGATCCAGAACTCGGCCTGCGCGAGAGCCCTCAGGTAGCTCCAGGACCAGCGCCGGACGAGTTCGGCGTCCTCGGGGAAACCCTCGGGCCGCTCGCCCGAGTAGGACCAGATGGCGGTGACGGGCACCCGGCGGCGCCGCAGTTCCTCGTGGATGGCTCGCGGGCTGTCGCTGTACTGCCTGCCGAGGTGGCTCTCCAGGACGACGGTGCCCTTGCGGACCGGCAGGAGCCGGAGCATGTGGTGGTAGACCTGCGCCTTGCGCGAGTGGGAGGACAGGTCCCTGCGCATGGCCCGCAGGGCGCGGTAGGTGCTCTTCACCGTCCGGGCCGCGGGGCCATGCAGATTGCGGTCCACGAGCGCGCGGCCGCGACGGGCGGCCGGGCCGTGCTGGGTGAGCCGGAAGGCCAGATGGCCCTTGGCGGAGACCTGCGGTGCGAGCCGGTCGGCGACGAACCGGCCGAGCCGGGGGCGTACGGGCACGGACGCGCAGTTCTCCAGGTCGATGTCGCCGGCGGTGATCCGGGTCGTGGTGCGTCTGCCGTCCGCGGTCAGGTGCAGCCGGACGTCCCACACCTCGTCGACGACGCCGACCGGCCGGAAGCGGCCGGTCAGCGGTACGGCGGCGCGCCAGGTGAGGCTGTCGCCGGCGTGCCGCACCGTCGCCACCGGGAACCGGAAGGTCCGCAGACTGCGACGGCGGGCCCGGAACTCCAGCTCGGCGGTGAGGCGGGCGTCCGGGGAGACGGTGTGCAGCGGGTTGACCACGGCGCCCTCGAGCACCACCAGGTCACCGCGCACGGCGTACCCGGTGAGCACGTTGCGCAGGAACATCCCGTCCAGCTCCCTGCCGTGGTGGCCGAGGGCGGTGACGTCCATGACGTCGCGTGCCTCGGGGTCATCGAGGTACCGGTCGCACCAGTAGATGCGGCCGTCCCGCTCGACGAGCGGCGTGGAGATCTTCGAACGGTTGATCAGCGTGTCGACGGCCGGCATCAGGTTCCCCCAGTCCTCCCGCAACAGCAGGTAGGCGCAGATGGCGTGCACCCGGTCCAGCTCGGCGTACGCCGCCTCGGGGAAGTCCTGGATGTAACCGCGGGCCAGTCCGGCGAACCGGTGGCGGTAGCCGTCGTCGAGGAACGGCAGGTCACTGAGGTACAGGGCGAGGTCGTGCTTGAGGAACTTGGTGTCCTTGCGCAGCTTGAGCTCCTCCAGGCCGCGTCGCTCCAGCACCTCGTCGATGCGGCGGTGGATCTCCAACCGGTCGGCGAAGTTGTTGATCTCGTGGCGCCGGTTGCTGATCGACTTGGCCGTGGTCTTCTGGACGACGTGCCAGAAGTAGACGGTGTGCGGGATCAGGGTGATGCGTGCGGCGGCGAGATAGGCCTGGGCGGAGAAGAGCAGGTCCTCGTAGTGGATGCCGCGCGGGAAGGCGAGACCGTTCTCCAGCAGGAACGCGCGCCGGTAGCACTTGTTCGTCGACAGGGTGTCGAAGACGAAGAGGTCCGGCAGTTCGGCGATCGACTCGACGGTGCGCGTGGACCGGTACAGCCACGGGTACCAGGGGATGCGCTTGTCGTGTCTGCTGTCGGTGTACACCCGGACGCACCGTCCGGAGACCAGGTCGGCGCCGGTGCGGTCGGCCGCTTCCAGCAGGTTGCGGCATGCGTTGGCCTCAAGAGCGTCGTCGCTGTCCAGGAACATCACATAGCGGCCGCGGGCCACGGCCAGGCCCCGGTTGCGGGGCTCGCCGCAACCGCCGCTGTTCTGGGCCAGCCGGATCGCGCGCACACGGCCGGGGTGGGCGGCGGCGAGGGAGCACGCGACGTCGTACGACCCGTCGGTGGAACAGTCGTCCACGATGACGACTTCCACGTTGCGCAGCGTCTGGTCGAGCGCGGAACGTACGGCTGTCGTCAGGCGCGGGGCGTCGTTGTAGACGATGACGACGACGCTGATGTCCGGTTCCGCCCCGGGTGACCCAGGCGTATCCATCGGCACGGCACCTCTCGTCTCGGATCGACGACTCCCCGGACGGCGGCCCCGTCACCGCAGCGGTTCGGCGGTGTCCGCGAAGCGTCCCGAGGACGGGGGGCCCGGGGTGCCGCCCCGCCGCGGTAGCCCGAGCGCCTGCAGGGCCACTGCTGCCGAGGCGGCACCCTGCCGCTCTCCCCGCCACGGCGGGCCGGCAGGGCTCCGGTCCGTTGTCTGTCCCACATCAGGGGGCCGGATAGTCGGGTATCCACTGGGTCTTCTCGACCGCCTGGCGCACCTCCGCCTCGCTCGCCTCGGGGGCCACCCCGTCCTCGACGGCGGCGAGCGCGGCGGCCACCGCGATCTCCCGGGCGGCCTCCCGCATGCCGCCGAGCGGCGGCAGCAGCGGGGCGGGGCCGGGGACTCCGACGGCCGCATCGGCGGCCCGCCGGGCGACGGCGCGTGCGGCGGCGACCAGCATCCGGTCGGTGACCCGGGTGGCCCCGCCGGCCGCCACAGCGAGCCCCATCGCGGGGAAGATGTACACGTTGTTGGCCTGCGCCACCGGAATCCGGTGGCCCTCCACCTCCAGCGGCGGGAACGGCGAACCGGCGGCGATCAGCGCCCTGCCATCCGTCCACCGGGCGAGGTCGGCGGGATCGGCCTCGGCGTGCGAGGTCGGGTTGGACAGCGGGAAGATCACAGGCCGTTCGCAGGTGGACGCCATCTGCCGCACGATCCCCTCGGTGAACGCGCCGTGCGCCGTGGACAGCCCGATCAGCGCGGTCGGCTCGATCCGGCGCACCACCTCGGCGAGCCCGGTGTCACCCCAGCCGGCCACCTCCTCGTCAGCGCGCGCGTACACCCGCTGTTCGTCGGTCAGATCGCCGCGCGAGTCCACCAGCAGTCCGCCGACGTCGACGAACCAGAAGCGGCCCGCCGCGTCCTTCTCGGAGAGTCCCTCGTCCACGAGGGCGGCGCGGATCATGTCGGCGACGCCCACGGCGGCGGAGCCCGCTCCCAGCACGACCAGCCGCTGGCCGGTCAGCGGAGTGCCGGCCACCTGGCACGCCGTGGACAGGGCGCCGAGCACCACCGCCGCGGTGCCCTGGATGTCGTCGTTGAAGGTGAGCAGCCGGTCGCGGTAGCGGGTGAGGATCGGCCGGGCGTGGACGGTGGCGAAGTCCTCCCACTGCAGCAGCGTGCCCGGCAGCTCCGCCTCCACCGCCGAGACGAACGCCTCGATCATCTCGTCGTACTGCGCCCCGGTGAGCCGGTGCTCGCGCCGGCCCAGATAACGCGGATCGGACAGCAGCTGCTCGTTGTCGGTGCCGACGTCGAGCAGGATCGGGAGGGTGCGCGCCGGGTGGATGCCGCCGATGGCGGTGTAGAGGCTCAGCTTGCCGATCGGGATGCCCATGCCCCCGACGCCCTGGTCGCCGAGGCCGAGAATGCGCTGGCCGTCGGTGACGACGATGACGTCGACGGCGCCCTTGTGCGGTCGGTTGCGCAGGATCTCCCGGAACCGGTCGCGGTCCTCCCAGGACAGGAACAGGCCGCGGGGCCGCCGGTAGATCTCGCTGAAGCGGCGGCACGCCTCCCCGACGGTCGGGGTGTAGACGATCGGCAGCAGTTCCTTGAGGTGTTCGGTGATCAGGCGGTAGAACACCACCTCGTTGGTGTCCTGAAGCTGCCGCAGGTAGATGTGTCGGTTGAGTGGCTTGTCGTAGCCGAGGAACGCCTGGTGGGCGCGGGCGACCTGCTCGTCGAGGGTCTCCACGGCGGGCGGCAGCAGTCCGTCCAGGCCGAGTTCCGCGCGTTCCTCGCGGGTGAAGGCCGTGCCCTTGTTGAGCAACGGGTCGGCGAGCAGGGCGGTGCCGCGGGCGGTCGTCTGTCCGGTGAGGTGTGTCATCGTGCGGTCCAACCTGGAGGGATCGAGCACTCTCTTCCCCATGCCCCGCTCCCGTACCGTCCACCCGGCCGACAGGACGTATTCCTTCACTCCTTCACCGCTGCATCGGCGGGAGGGGTCGGATAGGTTCGCGGCATGGCGATCATCCACAACACCACGATGACCCCCACCAAGCTGGAACTCCTGACCGTCTGGCTCCCCACCCGGCCCTGGTACGTCGGCACGGGCCACGCGCCGGAGCTGTCCAGGACCGGCGGGTTCCGGCTGGACGACCCGGAGGGCGAAGTCGGGATCGAGTTCCTGGTGGCCACCGACGAATCCGGTCCGGCGCCGGTCTCGTACCACGTACCGCTGAGTTACCGCGGCGCGCCGCTCGAAGGAGCCGAACAGGCGCTCCTCGGCACCTCCGAGCACGGTGTGCTGGGACGGCGATGGATCTACGACGGTACGCACGACCCGGTGCTCGTCGCTCAGTTGCTGGCACTGCTCGGGGGGAGCGCCGAACCTCAGGCGCAGAGCCTGTCCGACACCCCCGACCCGTCCGTCACCGTCCGGTTCACGGGTACGCCGGTGGCGACCGGAGGCATCACCACGACCGTGACCGAGGGATCCCACGACACCCGGGTCACTGTGCAGGCGAACGGCTCCGCGTCCCCCTCGTCGCTGAACCTCCACGTGAGGCGCGTCCTGGAGCCCGGGGCAACGGCACCGGCCGACGCCACGGGCCATGTCACCGCGGGCTGGCGCTCGCCGGACGGCGGTGAGCACCGCGGGGTGTTCGCCGCCCTTCACCGCACCGGGTCCTGACCCGCTGCGCCGACCCGCTTTCCGCCCACGACACCCGGCCCGTCCGCATCCGTCGGACGGGCCGGGCGCCCGTCACCCTTTCCGCAATGCTCCGGTCACCCGCGCGCCACCTCCGCGCCGGGTGCCCGTCCTAAAGGAGCGGGCTCTTACCAACGTCCTGTGCGTCTCATGCAACACGGCCACGGAATGCCTACTTCTTCATAGTCGGATCATCTTGTCGCACGTGCCGCGCAACGGGCCGACGCGACGGTGAGAAGACAGCGGCAGTCCGGGAAGGCCACCTATGCTCAGCGCTCATTCGGAGCAGACCGCAGCGCACGAGGCGACGCCGACGAGGGGTACGGCGGCCGCGCCCACCGCGGGCGGCACGCACGGCGGAGGGCTGCCTCCCCGGAGCCCGCGGCCGCCACGGCCGCGCTACGAGCTCCCGGTGCTGGGGGCCATTGCGGCGCTCGCGGCGCTGCTCTGCACATGGGGCATCGACCACAGCGTCTACCACACGTTCTACGCCGCCGCCGTGCGCAGCATGACCGACAACCCGCTGGCGTTCTTCTTCGGTTCGTTCGACCCGGGCAACTCCATCACCCTCGACAAGGAGCCCGGCTTCCTGTGGCCACAGGCGCTGTCGGCCATGGTCTTCGGCTTCCACCCCTGGGCACTGGTGCTGCCACAGGCGATCGAGGGTGTGGCCTGCGTCCTCCTCCTGCACCTGCTGGTGCGCCGCTGGGCCGGGGTCCCGGCGGGGCTGCTGGCCGCGGCGTTCCTGACGCTCACCCCGGTGACCGTGGGTCTGGGCCGGTCGATCGTGGAGGACGCGCCGTTCGTCCTGCTGCTGCTCCTGGCCGCCGAGGCCACCTGGCGGGCCGTCGCGCGGGCCCGGCTGCGCACCCTGCTCGCGGCGGGCGTCTGGGTCGGGGTGGCGTTCCAGTGCAAGATGCTGGAGGCCTGGGCGGTGCTGCCGGCCCTGGCCGTCACCTATCTGGTGGCCGCCCCCACCACGCTGCGGCGCAGGATCGGCCATGTCGTGGTGACCGGTGCGGTCGCCGTGGCGGTGTCGGCCTCCTGGGTGGCCGTGGCGACCGCCGTCCCCGCTCAGTCGCGTCCCTACATAGACGGCACCACGAACAACTCGGCCGTGGGCATGGTCGTGGGCTACAACTTCCTGACCCGGTTCACCTCGCTGGGCGTGGACGCGGCCGACACGGGCAGCGTCGTCACCGGTGAGACGGGCCCCGGCCACGCGGTCACCGACAGCGGCCCGGGCGACGGCAGTTCGGCGAGGGAGGCCGGTGGCACCGGCCGCGCCACGGGGCGAGCCCACCACAGGGGCCCGGGCATGGGCAACGGCGTGCTGAAGATGTTCACCCCCGGCCTCGCCACCCAGACGGGCTGGCTGTACCCGCTGGCCGGGTGCGGCCTTGTGTGGGGTCTCGCCGCAGCGCGGCGCCGCCGTGTCCCCCGCACCGATCCGGCGCTCGCCGGGTACCTGCTGTGGGGGGTGTGGCTGGCCACCTTCTTCGCCGCCTTCAGCTTCGGCAGCGTCACCGGCCACACGTACTACATGGGCGTCGTCGCCGTGGCCCTCGCGGCACTGAGCGGTGCCGGGCTGGTGCGGGCCTGGGGGGCGTACCGGGCCGGCGGCCGCCATGCCCGGGTCCTTCCGGCGGTGACCGCCGCGAACGTCCTGTGGGCCGCGGCTCTGACGCTGTACTACCGCCACTTCTTGGGGTGGCTGGCTCCCGCCGCCGTCGGCCTGTGCATTCTGTCCCTGGTCCTCACCG
Source organism: Streptomyces sp. NPDC001796 (assembly GCF_042892355.1). Taxonomy (NCBI): domain Bacteria; kingdom Bacillati; phylum Actinomycetota; class Actinomycetes; order Kitasatosporales; family Streptomycetaceae; genus Streptomyces; species Streptomyces sp. NPDC001796. Next base: position 147,589 of record NZ_JBIAUC010000008.1, read on the forward strand.
GCGCAGGCCGCGCTCTGGTGGCCCGCCGGCCGCGAACAGCCGTGGCGGGCCTGGCGGCCGGCCTCGCCGCCGTGCTCCTGATACCCGCCGCGTGGTCGGCCTCGGCGCTGTCCCCGCGCTACAACCAGCCCGGCGGCATGGGCAGGGTCGGGCCCGCCAGCCGCCCGGGGAGCGGTGGACCCAACCGGCTCACGCCGCAGCGCGCACGGCTCCTGGCCTACCTGACGGCACACCGCGATGGGGCGAAGTACCTCGCGGCCATGCCGGACTGGGCGGATGCCGCGCCGTACATCATCGCAGCCAACGCGTCCGTGCTGCCCATGGGCGGCTTCACCGGACAGGTCCCCTACCCCTCCCCCGACGGACTCGGCCGGCTCGTCGACTCCGGCGAACTGCACTACGTGGCCCTCCGGGGCACAGGGGCGGCAGGGCGGCAGCGGAAGGCCGACGAGCACGGGGAAAGCGCCCTGCACGAAGCGACGGCCCAGTACACCGGCACCGCCGCGTCGCCCACCACGACCGCGATCACACGCTGGGTCACCACGCACTGCACGGCGGTGCCGCCGACGGCGTACGGCGGCACGGGCTCCGTCCAGCTACGGCTCTACCGGTGCGAACAAGGCCGATGAGGGCCGGTCAGTTCGCGGTCGCCGCGGCTGACGCGGGCGTGCCCAGGAACTCCGCCCAGCCGCCGAGCGGCGACTGTCCCGGGGCAAGGGTGCGCAGCTTCCTGAGAACGGCCGGGTCCTGGGCCTCCAGCCAGGCGACCAGCTGGCGGAAGGACACGAACCGCACGTCGTCGTACTGGGCCATTCGTCCGATGGCCTCCTCGACGGCGTCCATGTAGATGCCGCCGTTCCAGCGTTCGAAGTGGTTGCCGATGAAGAGGGGCGCCCGGTTGGTGTCATAGGCACGCCGGAAGCCCGCCAGGTAGGTGTCGCGGGCCTGGGCGCGCCAGGCGGCGTACCGGGAGCGATCGCCGAGGGGGTTTCCGCCGGACTGGTTGAACATCATGTTGTAGTCCATCGACAGGACCTGGAAGGAGTGGCCGGAGAACGGTATGGACTGCAGGGGGAAGTCCCAGATCCGGCCGTCCTGCACCTTTCCGGGCCAGATCTGCAGGCCCCCGGGCGAGCTGGCGTCGTACTTCCAGCCGAGCGCCGCCGCGGTGGGCAGCAGGCGTGCCTGTCCCTCCAGGCACGGCGTGCGACCGCCGATGAGTTCCTTGCGGTAGTCGAAGGGCAGCGGGTCCAGGTCGGTGAAGCCGGTGTTGGTCTTCCACTCGGTGACGAAGCGGACGGCCTGGTCGATCTCGCTCCGCCACTCGGCCGGCGACCAGTCGCGCACCCCGCCGGCGCCGCAGAAGTGGCCGTTGAAGTGGGTGCCGATCTCGTGGCCCTCCAGCCAGGCGGCACGCACCTGCTGGAGCGTGGCGTGGATGTGCCGGTCGGCGAGGTAGCCGATCGCGGAGGCGCCGACCGGGTGCTGCGGCGGACGGTAGAGGTGCTTCTTGGACTCCGGCAGGGTGTAGATGCCGCTGAGGAAGAAGGTCATCGACGCGCCGTGGTCGGCGGCGACCTTGCGGAAGCGGGAGAAGAGCCTGTTGCTCAGCTCTCCCGCGCCGTCCCAGGAGAAGACCACGAACTGCGGCGGCCGCTGACCGCGCCTCAGCGGCTCCACCTCGGGCTGCTTCGGCTGGGCTCCGGTGTCGGCGGTGGAGCCGTCGCCGATGAGCTTCGTGGGCCGGGCCTCAAGGGTTTCTTTGCCGTCCGAGGGGCCCGCGCCGGTCACGGACCAGCCGCCGGCCGAGCAGGCGGACAGTGCGCCCAACGCGCCCGCCGTCGCCCCCGCGGTCAGCAGACGCCTGCGTGAGATGCCGTTCATGTTCGTCCCCGTATCCTCGTCGTGCGGCTCCGGGCGGAGCCGTCGTTCCGTGTGGGTCGACGGGTTCGATGGGCCGGGGCGGCGGAAAAGATCGGGGCGCAGGGGAGGCGTTGCCGTCCTGTGACAACGGCAGCGGTTCCATGACGAACCCCGCTGCCCCGAAGCGGACAGCGGGGTCGGGGCAGGGCGGCTCAGGAACCCGTGCCGGGCTGGAAGGTCGTCAGGAAGGCCGAGGAGGAGTTGCCCGACACGGGCACCGCGCCTCCCGACCACGTCACCTTCAGGGACGCCTTCTCGTCGGGCGGGGTGATCAGGAGGGCCGCGGGTGTGGCCGTGCGGGCGCCGCTGACCTCCGGGTTGGAGAAGGTCAGTCCGGCCCAGGCGCTCCTGCCCGGCGCCAGCGTGACCTTCGTGGGGCTGCCCGAGCTGCGCTCGGGGTCCGGGCCCAGTTGCTTGCCGGAGGCGTCCACGAAGGCGGCGCCCGGGTAGCCGTCGATGGTGCAGGTGCGCCCTGAGCGGTTGGTCAGGACCAGGGGAAAGTTCTCCTGCCCGGCTCCCGGGTTGTTCGCCCCGACGGACGCGCGCAGTTCGGACGTGTGACAACGGGTGCCGCTCGTGGTACCGCCCCCGGTGGCCGCCGCGGAGGACGCGGTGCGGGTGCCGCCCGATGCGGCGGGGTCGGCGGAGGTGCCGCCCGCGCTCGCCGCGGTCCCCTGGCCGGTCGACCGGTCGCCGGAGGCGGGCTGGGCGGTGCCGGGCAGCTTCTGCGGAGCACCGGCGGTGCCGTGGCCGTTTCCGCAGGCGGTGAGCAGGGTCAGGGCGGCGATCGCGCCCAGCGCGGACACCACGCGTCGCGCCGTCGGGAAGGGGGCCGTGCCGCCGAGGCCGGGGCCCGCTGTGCCGCGCCGGAAGGTCACCATGTCCATTGCTCCTCGAAACTCGTGCCGCCCGCGCCGGGCGCTTGCGTTCTCGACGGTGCCGAGATGCTCCGTCCTTATGTCCGATGCCCGCGCGGGCGGAAAAGTTCGCGGCGTCCGGCTGTGGCGCGAGGCGTTCGGGGGGCGGGACGCCGCGTTCCTCACTGGGCCGGGTGGCGCGTGCCGCTGCGCGCGATGCGGCGCGTCCCGCGGTGGTCGGGGCGGCCGCCGGGCGTATCACGTCGGTGCTCAGCCCGTGACACGCACCGAGTCCAGGATCCGGTCGGTCCGGTCGCTGCCTCCGTCCTGGCGCAGCTGGACGTAGACCTGGGGTCCGTCGGCGCCGTCGGCCGGGGCGAGGGCGGCCTCCGTCAGGGAGCCCTTGCCGCCGTCGCAGTCGTTCCAGGTGCGTATGAGGCCCTGCCAGACCGTGCCGCGGTAGTCACGGCTGCCCTGGTAGCGACAGCCGGTGTGGTCGAGTGCGCGGACCTTGGCGGAGGGGTCCCCGTGCTCGCTCAGCCCGATGAACGCCCCGTTCACAGCGGTGCTCAGGTCCTGCCAGCGTGAGAGGTCGTCGGCGACGGCGAGGGCGGGCTCCCGCCCGGCCGGCAGGCCGAGCTCCTTGGGGTTCCAGCCGGCGTCGCGCAGCTGGCGGCCCCAGGCCGCGGGTACGGCGGCGTGCACGCGCCCGGTGGAGTCCTGCACGGTCAGGTTCGCCGCAGCGGGGTGCCGCAGCAGCAGGGTGGTGGCGGCTCCGGCCGCGCCCACGACGGCCACCGCGGCCAGGGCGAGGACCGCGCCGCCGCGACGGCGGCGGGGCCGTGGGGCCGGAGCTGACGACGCTCCGGCGAGCCGGTCGAGTTCGTCGGCGAAGGCCTCCGCGGTCGGCCAGCGCCGGTCACGCTCGGGCTCCATGGCCCGCATCAACGCCCGCTGGACCTCGGGCGGCAGGCCGGGACGGAGCCGGTCGGGGCGCAGGACCTTGCCGGGCGGGGCGGGGACCGTGCCGGTCAGCAGGTGATAGCCGAGGGCGCCGAGACTGTAGACGTCGGCGCGTGCGTCGATGCCGGAGCCGGGTTCGGTCTGTTCGGGTGGGGCGTATCCGGCGGAGCCCGTGGCCATGGTGAGACCGGACGCCTGTGCCAGGCTCTTGGCCAGGCCGAGGTCTGCGAGCAGCAGCCGGGTGGAGCCGTCGGGCCCGGTTCGCAGCAGCACGTTGGACGGTTTGATGTCCCGGTGCACGATGCCGGCGTCGTGCAGGGCGGCCGCGGCGCGGGCGGTGAGCGCGGTCAGGCGCAGGCCCTCGGCGACGGGGAGCGGACCGGTCGCGATCCGGTCGGCGAGGGTGCCCGAGTCGGCGTACTCCATCACGAAGTACGGCCTTCCGTCGGGTAGTTCGCCGATGTCGTAGACCTGGACGACCCGGCTGGAGCCGGCCCGGCGCAGCAGGCGGGCCTCGGACAGGAAGCGCTCCCGGATGTCCAGCCGGTCGGCCCAGTTCTCGCTGAGCACCTTGACCGCGACGGGTGCTTCGAGGACGTCGTCGTGGGCGAGCCAGACGACGCCGAAGGCGCCGCCGCCCAGGCGGCGTTCGAGGCGGTAGCGGTCGATCCGCTCCAGGGGCTGCATACGACTATCATGCCTGTTCGGAGATCGACTCGAGGGGAGCTCCCTGTGGGGGATGCCGCCGACACCGAGGAGCTCGCCCGGCGTGCGGCCGCGGGTGACGGGGCGGCTCTGGACGCGCTGCTCCAGCGGATCCGGCCGGAGGTGGTGCGGCGCTGCGGGCGGTTCCTGCCGTGCCGGGAGGACGCGGAGGAGGCGGCGCAGGACGTGCTGTTGCAGGTGGCCCGGCGGATCACCACGTTCGAGGGTCGCAGCCGCTTCAGCACCTGGCTGTACACGGTGGTCGCCAACTGTGCCCGGCAGAAGTACCGGGAGCTGAAGCGGCGGGCCGCCGAGCAGCCCGCGACCATCGACGCGGCACAGCACGTGGATCCGCGCACCACCAGTGTGATCGCCGGTTCCCGCGTGGACCTGCTGGAGGCTCTGGAGCGGCTGGAGCGCGAACACCCGCACCTGGTGGCACCGCTGGTGTACCGGGACATCTGCCAGCTGGAGTACGCGGAGGTCGCCGAACGCGTCGGTGTCCCGCTGGGCACGCTGAAGTCCCGTCTGCATGAGGCGCGCCGGCAGGTGAGGCCGTGGCTGGCCGCCTCCACCTGAAGCCCATCCAGAAGGGGCCGGTGCGCACCGCGCACCGGCCCCTTCTGGATGGAAGACGTCAGTGGCCGCTGATCGCGTGCGGCGTGTACGGCTCCTGGAGCGTCTGGATCTCCTTGTCGGTGAGCTCGACGTCGACCGCCGCGACGGCGTCGTCGATGTGCCGGGGCTTGGTGACGCCGACGATGGGTGCGGCGACGGTGTCCTGGTGCAGCAGCCAGGCGAGGGCGACCTGGGCGCGCGGGATGCCCCGTTCGGAGGCGACCGAGGCCACCGCCTCGACGATCTCCCGGTCGCCCTCCTGGTAGAGCTTCTTGCCGAACTCGTCGGTGCGGCTGCGCTCGCTGGTCTCGTCCCAGTCACGGGCGAGGCGTCCGCGGGCCAGCGGACTCCAGGGCAGGGTGCCGACCCCCTGGTCCGCGCACAGCGGCAGCATCTCGCGCTCCTCCTCGCGGTAGAGGAGGTTGTAGTGGTTCTGCATGGAGACGAAGCGTGTCCAGCCGTTCAGCCGGGCCGTGTACTGCGCCTTGGAGAACTGCCAGGCGTACATCGAACTGGCACCGATGTAGCGGGCCTTGCCCGCCTTCACCACGTCGTGCAGGGCCTCCATCGTCTCCTCGACGGGGGTCGTGGGGTCGAAGCGGTGGATCTGGTACAGGTCGACGTAGTCGGTGCCGAGGCGGCGCAGGCTGTGGTCGATCTCCGTCATGATCGCCTTGCGGGACAGGCCGCCACCGTTGGGTCCGGGCCGCATCCGGCCGTGCACCTTGGTCGCCAGGACGATCTCGTCACGCCGGGCGTACTCGGCGAGCGCCCGGCCGACGATCTCCTCGCTGGTGCCGTCCGAGTAGACGTTGGCGGTGTCGAAGAAGGTGATGCCGGCGTCCAGTGCCCGGCGGATCAACGGCCGGGAGGCCTCCTCGTCCAGGGTCCAGGTATGGGTGCCGCGGTCGGGCAGACCGAAGCTCATACAGCCCAGGCAGATCCGGGACACCTCAAGACCCGTCGAACCGAGCTTCACGTACTGCATGCGACTCCTGCTTTCGTCTTCAGCGGGGCGGGGCCGGGCGCCGTGGACCGGTGGAGCCGACCGTCGTCGCCTCCGGGTGGCGCCGTCGCCCAGGACGACGTGTTCCCTGCCCATCCTGGGCGCCGTTCAGCCCCGCCGCACGGCGGCCGCCGGGTCAGCGGTACCCCGTCGCGTCCGCCGGCCTGCCCGCGTCCTGCACCTCCACGAGGTAGCGCCAGGCGTCGGGGCGGCTGCCGTCCCGGTCGGTGAAGCCGTAGACCTGGGCGAGCCGCCCACTGGAGAGCGACGCGCCGTTCCAGCGGGAGACGTCCGGGTCGGCGGCCAGCGCGGCGACGGCGCGGCCGACGTAGTACGGGCTCTCGGAGATGCAGAAGTGGGGTTCGCGCGCGAGGGCGTCGCGCCAGTTGTCCTCGGTCACCCCGTACAGCTCGAGCATGAACTCCGAGCGCAGCCAGCCGGGGGTCAGGGCGACCGCGGTGGCGCCGCGTGGCCCGAGTTCGTGGCCGAGGGCGAACGCCATGCGCAGCACGGCCGCCTTCGCGATGTCGTAGAAGAAGGAGACCCGATAGGTGTCGCGGTTGTACTCGGCGGTTCCGTCGGTCATCTCCACGACCAGGCCGCCGGAGGTGCGCAGCAGCAGGGTCAGCGCATGGTGGCTGGTGATGGCATGGGTGTCGAGGGCGAGCCGCAGCAGGTGCAGTCCCTTGTCGAGGTCGTGTTCCCACACGGGGGTGTCCCACTCGAACAGCTTCTCGGCGCCCCAGATGTCGTTCACGAGGATGTCGAGGCGCCCGTGTTCGCGGTCGATGCGGTCCACCAGGGCGCGCACCTGGGCGGGGACGAGGTGGTCGGTGGGTACGGCGATGCCGTACCCGCCGGCCGCGGTCACCAGGTCGGCGGTGTCCTCGATGGTCTCGGGCCGGTCGTACTCGGAGCGCCGCAGGCGGGTGCTGCGCCCGGTGGCGTAGACCGTGGCCCCGGCCGCGCCGAGTTCCACGGCGATGCCCCGCCCCGCGCTCCGCGTCGCCCCGGCGACGAGTGCGACCTTGCCCTCCAGTGGTCCCGGCATGTCCGACCTCCGCGTTCGTTGGACCGTTGCGCGTCGACGGTCTCGCGGAAGCCGGACATCTCCTGTCGCCTTTTCGCGTGCGCTTCGTGCCGGGGTGTGGCCGGCTCAGTGGCCGCGGGCGATCCACTCCTCGAGGTGGGGCGCCTCGTCGCCGATGGTCGTCGTTTCGCCGTGTCCCGTGCGGACCACGGTGTCGGGCGGGAGCGTCAGCAGCCGGTCACGGATCGAGTCGATGATCGTCGGGAAGTGGGAGTAGGAGCGTCCGGTCGCCCCGGGGCCGCCCTGGAAGAGGGTGTCGCCGGTGAAGACGGTGCGGAGGCCCGCGTCGTAGAGGCAGACCGCGCCGGGTGCGTGGCCGGGGGTGTGCAGGACGGTGAGGTCGATGCCGGCCGTCTCGATGACCTGGCCGTCGGCCAGCCAGTGGTCGGGCAGGCGGTGGGGGTGGGTGAGCTTCCACAGCGGCAGGTCGTCGGGGTGGAGCCAGATCTGCGCGCCGGTCAGCTCGGCGAGGGCGGGGGCGGCGTCGATGTGGTCGTTGTGGGCGTGGGTGCACACGATGGCGGTGAGCCGCCGGTCGCCGACGGCCTCGGCGATCGCGTCGGCGTCGTGCGCGGCGTCGATGACGACCGCCTCGTGGTCGTCGCCCACGATCCACACGTTGTTGTCGACGTCCCAGGTGCCGCCGTCCAGGGAGAAGGTGCCGGAGGTGACGAGGCGGTCGATGCGGGCGGTCATCACAGCATCACCACCGAGCGCAGCACGTCGCCGTGGTGCATCCGCTCGAAGGCCTTCTCGATCTCGTCGAGGGCGATGGTCTCGGTCACGAACTTCTCCAGCGGCAGCCGTCCCTGCAGGTGCAGGTCGATCAGCATCGGGAAGTCACGGCTGGGCAGGCAGTCGCCGTACCAGGAGGACTTCAGGGCGCCGCCGCGCCCGAAGACGTCGAGCAGCGGCAGTTCGAGCTTCATCTCGGGGGTCGGGACGCCGACGAGGACGACCGTGCCGGCCAGGTCGCGGGCGTAGAAGGCCTGCTGGTACGTCTCCGGGCGGCCGACCGCCTCGATGACGACGTCGGCGCCGAAGCCGCCGGTGAGCTCGCGGATCGCCTCCACGGGGTCGTTCTCCCCGGAGTTGACGGTGTGGGTCGCCCCCAGTTCCCTGGCGGTGGTGAGCTTGCGGTCGTCGATGTCCACGGCGATGATCTTCGCGGCGCCCGCCAGGTACGATCCGGCGATCGCCGCGTCACCGACACCGCCGCAGCCGATGACCGCGACCGAGTCCCCCCGGCCGACTCCTCCGGTGTTGATGGCGGCCCCGATGCCGGCCATCACCCCGCAGCCGAGGAGGCCCGCCACGGCCGGGGAGACGGACGGGTCGACCTTGGTGCACTGTCCGGCCGCAACCAGCGTCTTCTCCGCGAAGGCGCCGATACCGAGGGCCGGGGAGAGCTCCTGCCCGGTGGAGGCGAGCGTCATCTTCTGCTCGGCGTTGTGGGTGTCGAAGCAGTACCAGGGGCGGCCGCGCAGACACGCGCGGCACTTCCCGCACACCGCCCGCCAGTTGAGGACGACGAAGTCGCCGGGGGCGACCTCGGTGACGCCGTCGCCGACCGACTCGACGATCCCGGCGGCCTCGTGGCCGAGCAGGAACGGGAAGTCGTCACTGATGCCGCCCTGCTTGTAGTGCAGGTCGGTGTGGCACACCCCGCACGCCTGGACCTTCACCACCGCCTCACCAGGACCCGGGTCCGGTACGACGATCGTCTCGACCCGCACCGGCTCGTCCTTGCCAGGGGCGATCACGCCGCGTACTTCCTGCGCCATGGTGCTGCTGCCTTCCGTCGGTGGTGCGGGCGTCGTGCGCGCCCGTTGCGGGCCGCTGCGGCCCACACACATGATCCTTGCGCGGAGAGCACGTCTTCCGCACGTGTTCCGCGCGGCGGAAGTCAGATCGACCGGGCGGCGGACCCGTGGAACGGCGCCCGCAGGTCACTGCCCCCCTAGGCTGAACGCCCCCACGCCACAAGGAAAAGCCGTGAGCATCGCTGAGACGGAAGTTCCTGCCGAGCCCGTGCCGCCCGCCTGGCGGCTGCTCCTCGGATACGTACGACCGCACCGGTGGGCGCTGCTCGCGGGCGCGCTCCTCGAGCTGGTCACCGAGGCCACCGGGCTGCTGCTGCCGCTGGTGGCCCGCGGGCTGATCGGCGGCCTGTCGCACGACCGGCCCATCACCAAGGCGCTGCTCGGCATGTGCGAGCTGCGGGCGGCGATGGCTATGTGGAGCAGGACGCGCCGGTGCTGCCCGGTTCGCTGCGCGACAACCTGCTGCTCGGCAACCCGGAGGCCGACGACGCCGACCTGGAGCGGGTGCTGAGGACGACACGGCTCGAGGCGCTGGTGGAGCGGCTTCCGCGTGGTCTGCAGACCCTGGTCGGGCACCGCGGGACCAAGCTGTCCGGCGGCGAACGCCAGCGGGTGGCGATCGCCCGGGCACTGCTGCGCCGTCCGCGGCTGCTGCTGCTCGACGAGGCGACGTCGCAGCTCGACGCGGTGAACGAGGCGGCGCTGCGGGACACGGTCGCGGACGTGGCGCGGACCACGACGGTGCTGGTGGTGGCGCACCGGTTGTCCACGGTGACGATGGCCGACCGGATCGTGGTCATGGACGCGGGCCGGGTCCGCGCGGTCGGCACCCATCGGGAACTGGTCGCTGCGGACCCGCTCTACGCCGAACTGGCGGCGACCCAGTTCCTCGCCACCGCCGGCTGACGCGCCGGGTCAGGGGGACGAGGGGCGCGCGGTCTCGACGATCTCCTGAAAGGACTCGTCAGCGGCGGCCAGGAAGTCGTCGACCATGCGGTGGAACAGCGTGGCCAGCTGCCTCAGCTCGTCGGGCGACCAGGCGGCGAGGGCCGCCTGCATGCCCCGGACGCCCGCGGCGCGGATACGGTCGATGGCCTCCTGGCCCTGGGACGTGAGCTCGATGCGCTGGGCGCGGCGGTCGTCGGGGTCGGGCACCCGCCTGACGTAGCCGGTCTTCTGCAGGTGCTGCACCTGCCGGGTCACGTGGGAGGCCTCGACTCCGAGCCGGTTGGCCAGCTCCCCCGGACGCAGTGGCTCGGAGTCGGCGATCTGCCGCAGCAGCGCGACCGCGGCGCGGTCGAGGGGCACACCGGCCAGGGCCATCAGACGGTCGTGCTGCCGGGCGCGCGTGCTCAGATAGGTGATGCGGTTGAGCGCGCGCTCGATCTCGATCACTTCCGGGGAGGCGGGGAGGGAGGGGGCTGTGAAGGGGGCATACCCCGGAGTTTAGCTTGTCGTTGCCTAACTCAAGTAACTTCCCGTCCCGTGCCGCCCGTGCTCCCGCAGGGGGCCGACGGCGAGCCCCCGCTGTTCGCAGGTGTCCAGGATGCGGGGCAGGGCGCCGAGCGCCGAGCGCCACGCTCCCGGCGCCGAGGTGCAGTCGGAGTCGTGGAGCAGGATCGTACCGCCGCCGTCCAGATCGGCCGTGACCGTCGCGTACACGGACTCGGGTGTGGCGCGCGCGGTCCAGTCCTCGCCCCAGCAGGTCCACAGCACCGGGGTCAGGCCGAGGCGGCGGGCGGCCAGATGGGCGGCGGCCGACATGACCCCGTACGGCGGCCGGAAGAGCCGGGGCCGGCGTCCGGTGAGGTCCGTGACGAGGTCGCGGGCGCGGGCGAGGTCGTCGTGGGTGGCGCGTGGACCACGCAGCAGCAGCGGCCGGTGCAGCCGGCCGTGGACGCCGATCTCATGGCCCGCCTCGGCGATCTCGCGCACCAGGCCGGGAGCGCGCTCCGCCTGGCTGCCGAGCAGGAAGAAGGTGGCGTGCAGCCCGCGGTCGGCCAGCAGCCGCAGGAAGAGCGGGGTGGAGACGGGGTCGGGTCCGTCGTCGAAGGTGAGGGCGACGTGGTCGGGGCGGCCCCGGCCCGCCAGACGGGGCATGACACGGTTGCGCAGCGGTCCGAACGTGGAGAGGACGGGCGCGGCGTGCACGGCGGCGAGGGCGGGCAGGGCGGCCAGAGCCGCGGTACGGATCGGGCGTGCGGGGATCACGAGTGGTGGCTTTCCGGTCGGGGGCCGTGGCCCGGGGCGAGGTCGTCGAGGTCCAGGCCATGGCTGATGGCGCGCATCAGCCGCGGGCCGTCGTACGTCGTCGCGATCCCGGTTCCGACGGCGCAGGCCCACACGGCGCACGCCACGGCGGCGGTCGTGGCGAGCCGGCGCCGCCGTCCGGCGACGGGGTGCGGGGCGCGGTGCCGCACTCCCAAGCGGTGGACGCGTGCTATCTCGGCCGCGGGGCCTGCGTCGGGGGCCGTGGCGAACAAGGCGAGGCCCGCCGCGCTCTGCCGCCGGCCCAGCGGGCCGTCGATCAGGTCGCACAGCACGGCCTTGAGGTCGGCCGGGTCGCGGATCCAGACGGCGACGCCGGCCTCGTCGAGGGCGGCGGCGTTGGCCGGCCCGTGGCCCGGTATGCAGCGGTAGCTGGCGACGGGCAGGCCCGCGGCGAACGCCTCCAGCGAGGTGAGACCGCCGGCGTTCTGCACCAGGACGTCGGCGGCGTGCATCAGACCGGGCATGTCGTCGACCCAGCCGTACGCGTGCTCGATACCGTCCGCGCGCAACTGCCGGGCCAGGGCCTCGTTGCGGCCGCAGACCACGACCGGGACAGCCGCGCCGCAGTCGCGCAGTTCCCGGGCCACCTGGCGGACCGGGCCGACGCCCCAGGACCCGGCGACGAGCAGGGCCAGCGGGGCGCGCTCCGGGAGCCCGAAGCGCGCCCGGGCCCGGCTCCGCTCCCCCGTGCCGCACATCCGGAACCGCGGGTCGACCACCGGTCCGCACACGCGGACGTCCCGGGCCCCGACGGTGCGCGCCTGGGCGGCGGGTACGGCGTGCGCGGCGAGGTGGATGTCGACGCCGTCCGCCACCCACAGCGGATGCACCGAGAAGTCGGTCAGATACGTCAGCACCGGGACGCTCAGCCGGCCGTCGAGGCGGAGGCCGCCCAGGACCCGGCTGGCCCCCGGGTAGGTGGAGACGACCGCTCCGGTGCCCGGCGGCAGGGCGCGCAGCACCCGGTCCTCGGCGGCACGCAGCAGCGCCCGGGCCGCGGGGCCGCCGCCTCCGGCGCGCTCGGTGCTGGAGTAGATCCGCTGATAGGCCCAGGGAGCCCGGACGAGCATCCGGTGGTAGCCCTCCTGCACGGCACGGCCGAGCCCCGCGGGCAGCAGGTCCAGCAGGTCGAACCGGTCGACCGGGATCCCGTGCGCCGTGAGGCGGTGGGCGAGTTCGGCGGCGGCACCGTCGTGACCGGCGCCGACGCTCGCGGAGACGATCGCGACCCGCCCCGCGGGCTCCGTCGCCGCTCTGGGGCGCGGAACGGCGCCCGCGAGCGCGGGCCAGGGGACCGTACGTCCGGGGTGGGGCATGGGCTTTCCTCCGCACATGAGGGGAGCGGCGGAACTCTACAACATGTAGTAGTTCACGTCTCGAAGCCCGGAGCATACTTCCTACAGATAGTAGGAGCTCGCCGGGTAGTCTGTGGGCCGAGCGGAAAGGGGAGGTGGACCACGGTGCACGACCGGAGGAACCGGGAGTCCGACGGGGCATCCGGCAGGCGGGCGCGCGGAGAGCTGGAGAGCGGTGTGCTCGCCGCGCTCTGGGCGGCCGACGGTCCGCTGACCGCACGTGAGGTCCGCGAGCGGCTGCCGGGCGACCTGGCGTACACGACCGTGCTGACGATCCTGTCCCGGCTGTACGACAAGGGCATGCTCGTGCGGCACCGCGAGGGCCGCGGCTATGCCTACGCACCGGCCCGGGACGAGGCGTCCCACACCGCCGAACGGATGCACACCCTGCTGGAGGGCGGCGCCGACCGCGAGGCGGTGCTGACCCGGTTCGTCTCCGAACTGTCCGGGGAGGACGAGCAGTTGCTGCAGCGGCTGCTCGCCGGACACGACGGACCCCATCCCGAGGGGCGCTGAGCCGGTGCTGATCAGTGTCTACGTACCGTTCCTGGTCACCGTCGCGCTCACGGTGCTCGCGCCGCGGCCGGCCCGCACCCTCGCGCCGCGCCCGGCCGCTTGGGCGCTGGCGTGCGCGGCGCTGGTGACGGCGGCGGGCTGGATGGGGTCGCTGGCCCTGCTGGCGTTCACCGGCCTCGCCCAGATCCCCGAGGTCGCCGAGGAGGGCCGCTGGTCGGTGTCCGCGCTGCGCGCCGAGGACCCGGTGTCGCTGGCCGTCGCGGCGGTCGGCGCGCTCGCCCTGGTCGCGGGTGTGGTGTCGCTGGCCGTCGCCGCCCTACGGCAGGCCCGCCACCTCGTATGGGCCCGGCGGGAGTGCGCGCGGCTGCCCGGCCACACGGAACTGGCCGTGCTCGACGACGACGTGCCGCAGGCCTTCGCGCTGCCGGGCACGCCGGGGCGGATCGTGGTGTCCCGGGGCATGCTCCGCTGCCTGGGCGACGGCGAACGGGAGGCCCTGCTGGCGCACGAGCGGGCCCATCTGCGCGGCAGGCACCATCTGTTCCAGACCGTGTGGCGGCTCGCCGCGGCCGTGAATCCGCTGCTGCGCCCACTGGCCGACGCGGGCGGCTTCGTGCTGGAGCGGTGGGCCGACGAGGAGGCCGCGGCTCGGATCGGCAGCCGTACGGTCGTCGCCCGCGCGGTGGGACGGGCGGCCCTGGCGTCCACCGGTGCCTCGCGCCCGGCGGTGCTCTCCGCGACCGGGGGCGCGGTACCCCAGCGCGTACGGGCGTTGCTGGCGCCGCCTCCCCCACGACGGACCCTGCCGTTCGTCGCGGGCGCCCTGCTGCTGACGGTGTGCTGCGCGAGCCTGGCCAACGCCGCGTCGGACAGCCACACGATGGTCGAGACGGCCCAGCGGGCGGAGTGCCTGGCCCGGGCCGGAGCGGCTGACGTCCCTCAGGACGACCGCCCGTCGCCCGGACCCGACATCTGCTGCGAGCACCACCACCACGGGGACTGCGAGGGGCACCGCTGACACACCGTGCGAAGCCGTCCTGGCCCGACGGCCGGGCTTGTGGTGAGCGCGGCCGTGTGCGCGTCGTGGTGCTCGGTGGGTGGTCGCCACCGCACCGGGCGTGCCGAGGGCGTGATCGGCCGTCGTCACCCGTCGCGGGTCACGGGTGCCAGCCACAGGCCGACGATCGCGTCGATCAGGCCGGTGGCGGCGTCGTGCCAGGTGGCCCGCGAGGTGGGCATGCCGTCGGCGAGGGCGCGCTCCCGTTCGGCGGGCATGTGCAGGATCAACTCGCGGGTCATGTCGCCACGTTCGGCACGGATCTCCGGAGGGAGGTGGGGAAGGCAGCGGTCCAGGCCGTCGAGCACCTCGCGCAGCGACGGAGACGTCAGGGACTCCTCGATCACGATGGCGCGCATGGCCGGGTCGGTCATCACCTGGGCGCAGAACCGCGCGAACCAGGTGGGACTGCCCAGCGCCGCCAGGTGCTCGGCCATGGGACGCACAAGGCAGGACACCCAGTCCCGTACGTCTGTGGAACCGCGCGTCCCGTGCAGCAGCCGCACGCGGATCTCCTCGATGCGGTCGGCGTGCCGCCGTACGATCGCGCGCACCAGGTCGGCCTTGGTGCCGAAGTGGTAGCCGACGGCGGTGTTGTTGCCCTGGCCGGCGGCCTCGCTGACCTGACGGTTGGACACGGCGTGGACCCCGCGTTCGGCGAACAGCCGCTCCGCCACGGTCAGGATCAGCGTCCGGGTGGCGCTCACCTGCTCTGCCCGTATCGCTCTGCCGGCCATGATCACCACCGTACCGGGACTTCGCTCAGCCCTCCGACGACCAGTCCCTCGAGCCGCCGCAGGTCCTCGGCCGGAACGGCGAGGTCCAGACTGGGAAGCCTACGCAGCAGCACGTCGAGGACGGTCTGCAGTTCGGTGCGGGCCAGGGCCTGACCCAGGCAGGAGTACGGGCCGACGCCGAAGGCCAGATGCGGATTGGGGCTGCGGTCGAGTGCCATGTCACCGGCGTCCTCGAAGGCGGTCTCGTCCCGGTTGGCGGCGGCCATGCTGCACATCACGGTCGTGCCACGCGGTAGGAGGGTGCCGCCGACCTCGACCTCCTCTCCGATGTAGCGCGGCATGCCGATCCCGGCGTTGGCGTCGAACCGCAGCGCCTCCTCCACCGCTGAGCGCACCAGCGAGCGGTCCGCCAGCAGCCGCTCCCAGCGGCTCCGGTCGGACAGCAGCATGGCCACCATCTTCCCGATCATGTTGGCGGTGGTCTCGTGCCCGGCGACCAGCAGGCCCCTGCCGGTGGCGACCAGTTCCCGGTCGGACATCCGGTAGCCGCCGGGTCCGGTGGCGACGATGAGTTCGCCGAGCGGGTCGCCCCCGGGCGCGGCCCGCTTGGCGGCGAGGTGCCCGGTCATGTAGGCGTTGAACTCGGCCTCCGCCTCGTCGACCTCCTCCTGGGTGTAGCGGGTGAGGTTGAGCAGGGCATCGGACCAGTACGAGAACCGGTCCCGGTCCGAGTCGGGGACGCCGAGCATGTCGCAGATCACCCACACCGGCAGCGGGAAGGCGAGGCTCGCCTTGAGGTCCGCGGGCTGCCCGCGCTCGACCATGGCGTCGACGAGCCGGTCGGCCATCGCCTCGATGCCCGGGCGCAGTGCGGCCATGCGCTTGGCGGTGAACCACTTGGTCACCATCCGGCGCCAGCGCCGGTGCGCCTCGCCGCGCTGCGGGATCGCCAGTGCCATCTCGTTGCTGAACACGCCGCCCGACTCGGTGGCCGTGATCCGGGCCGCGTCATCGGCGTCCAGCCGGCGGGTGAACCGCTCGTCGGACAGGACCTGTTTGACGTCCTCGTAGCGGGTGAGCAGCGATGCCTCGTCACCGCTGGGCAGCGTCACCCGGGCGACGGGGCACTCACGCCGCAGCGCGGCCCATTCGGCGGGCGGCTCCAGCGCGCTGTCGCTCGGCAGCGGATAGTTCAGCGGCTCCTGGGGAACGGTCACGGCTTCTCCTCCGATCCGGTGGCCCCCGCGTCGTCAGGCAATCCCGCCCCTGGAATCCAGTCAAGCGACTGCCTTAAAAGCCGCGGAGATCAAGGCCGGGATTCAGCCGTTCGCCCGAGGACATGGGCCTGCCCCCGGCGCGCTGCGCAGGCCGGGGGCAGGCACGGGCGACGGTGAGCGAGGTCAGAAGGGGTAGTGGGCGTGCTGGGTGGCGATGGTGACCCAGCGGGTGTTGGAGAACGCCTCGATGCCCCAGCGCCCGCCGAAGCGGCCGTAACCGGAGGCCTTCACTCCACCGAAGGGCGCGTGCGGTTCGTCGGCCACCGACTGGTCGTTGACGTGCACGATGCCGGTGCGCACCCGGCGCGCGACGGCAAGCCCGTGGGTGGCGTTCTCGGTGATGATGCCGCAGGTCAGCCCGTTCTCGGTGTCGTTGGCGAGGTCGGCGGCGGTGTCGTCGTCGGCGAATGTCTGCAGCACGCACACCGGGCCGAACGACTCGGCGTGGTACAGCTCCGCATCCTTCGTCACGCCGGTGAGGACGGTCGCCGGGTGCACCGCGCCCTCGGGCTGCCCTCCGACGAGGACCTCGGCCCCCTTGGCCACCGCGTCCCGCACCAGGCCGGCCACCCGCTGCGCGGCCGACGGACTGACCAGCGGCCCGACCACGGTGTGCGGATGTGCCGGATCACCCGCCCGCAACGAGGCCACCTTGGCCGTGAACTTCTCCGTGAACTCCTCGGCGAGGGACTCGTGGACGAGGACCCGGTCGCCGGACATGCAGATCTGCCCGGCGTTCATGAACACGCTGAAGGTGACCGCGTCGACGGCGTAGTCCACGTCGGCGTCGTCCAGCACGATGACCGCGTTCTTGCCGCCCAGCTCCAGCACGGCGGGCTTGAGGTGACGTGCGGCCAGTTCACCGATGATCCGGCCCACTCCCGTCGAGCCGGTGAAGTTGACGGCCCGCACCCGTTCGTCGCCGATCAGCGCCTCGGCGATCTCGGCCGCGTCCTCGCGGGCGTTGGTGACCACGTTCAGCACGCCGTCCGGCAGTCCGGCCTCGCGCAGCACGTCCGAGACCAGCAGCCCGCAGGCGATCGGCGCGTCCTCGCTGGGCTTGACGACCACCGTGTTGCCCGCGGCGAGCGGCGCCGCGACCGCCCGCACGCCGAGGATGACCGGCGCGTTCCACGGGGCGAACGCCGCCACCACGCCGAGCGGTTCGCGCACCGCGAGTCCGAGCGTGCCCGCCTCCTGGGCGCTGAGGACCTCACCGCGTGGGGCGGTGATCGCGGCCGCCGCCTCGCGCAGGATGTTCGCGGCGAGGGCCACGTTGAAGTAGGCCCAGGGCCGGGTGCCGCCCGCCTCGTGCGCCATGATCTCGGCCACCTGTTCGCCACGGGCGTCCAGCAGGTCGGCCGCCTTGAGGAAGATCGCGCGACGGACGAAGGGGGCCAGGGCCGCCCAGGCGGGGAAGGCCGCGTCCGCCGCGTCCACCGCGCGCCGGACGTCCTCCGGCCCGGCGGCCGCCACCGTGGCGTACACATCACCGGTGTAGGGGTTGACGTCGACCGTGGTGCGGCCGGACGCGGCGGGCACGTCCTTGCCGCCGATGAGCAGTTCGCGGGAGACGGGCACGACGACTTCCTTTGTTCGTCTAGTGAAATTGAATTCACTGAGCACCGCGATGCTCCGGCGGACCCCGGGGAATGTCAAGGCCCCCGGCCGTCGACGACCGGGGGCCCCTGCGCGTCGCCGCGCTACTGGACGGCCGGGAGCAGCCCCGCGGCGGGTGCGACCAGATCGGTGGCCTGGTGGAGCTGGTTGACGTCGTGCAGGTGGTTCAGGCCCGCCAGTTGGCCGGACAGCCGCGGGATCTCGTTCCGGTGCTCCGCGGGGACCCCGCTGCGGGCCAGTGAGTCGAGCACGGTGACCGGGTTGAGCCTGCCGGCGTCCGGGGTGCCTGCGGCCGCCGCGGTGGCCGGCGGCGTGCCGAGACCGGCTGCGCCCACGGCGAGACCGACCGCGGCGACGATGCGTCGTTTTGAGATCATGCCTTCAGCAACGGCACCCGGCGACGCCCGGTCACGGGCCCCAGGCGCCGCTCACCCGAGAGGCGCACCGGCCCCGGCGCGTTTGCCGGTGCCGCGCGCCGGGGGGAGGCTCGAAGCAGAGGCCCTCGAGCGGCCCGCCGTTCGCCGGGCCGCGGCCTTCCAAGGAGGTCGAAGGAGGTCACCATGGGCACCGCGACAGGCGCCGGCTTCGACACGGAGGCTCTGCGCCGGGGAATCGAAGGAGAAGACACGACAGCCCTGCTGTCGCTGTACGCGGACGACGCGGAGATACGCGTCGTCGACCGCAACACCCAGCCCAGCCACCCGAAGGTCCTGCACGGCCGGGACCAGATCAGCCAGATGCTCAGCGACGTCTACAGCCGTGACATGACGCATCATCTGGACCAGTGCGTCGTCCAGGGCGATCACGTCGCGTTCACGGAGTCCTGCGAGTACCCGGACGGCGTGCGGGTGCTGGCCAGCTCGATGGCCACGCTGCGCAACGGCAGGATCGCCGAGCAGGTTCTCCTCCAGGCCTGGGACGAGTAGGCGGATCACGGCCGCCTGCGGCTGCGGCGGAGCGCGACGAAGTCCGGCTCAGACGGCCGGCAGCCAGCCCGGCGGGCGCAGGATGGCCAGGAGCTGGCGGACCAGTTCGTCCACGATCTCGTCCAGGGTCGCGTCCACCCAGCCGGCCCGCCAGTCGTGCAGCAGGCCGTTGACGCTGCCGATGAACGCGGTGGCCGCGAGCCGGTAGTCGCGCGGTGCGGCCTCACCGCGCGCGGCTGCCCGGGCAGCCTCCACACAGATGAACTCCACCCAGCGGGAGCGGCGTTCGAGCCGCTGCTCCTCAAGACGGGGGCTGACGCCGATGATCTCGACGAAGGCGATACGGATCCGGCGCGGATCGGAGGTGACGTTCGCCGCGTACGCCCGGAACACCGCGGCGGCGCGCTCGGCGAGCGGCAGGTCGCCGGCCCCGGCGAGGGCGGCGGCCGCTGCTTGTTCCGCCCAGTCGTTGACCTGGAGGTGCAACGCGGCCAGCACGTCCTCGAGGGTGTGGAACTCCTCGTAGAACTGCCGTGTCGACAGCCCCGCCGCCTCGCTCAACGCGGCCACCGTGGTGGACCGGTAGCCGGGGCCGGCGCCGAACAGCTGGAGTCCGGCCTCCAGAAACCGCCGGCGTCGCTCGGCCTGCCGCTCCTCGGCCGTCCTGCCGCCGTACCGGCCCGTCGGCTGCTTGAGCCTGCCCGCCACCCGCGCCCCCTCGCCGTTCGATGATCCGTTCGCCTGTCGCTCAATTTTGTCGTGCGCGGAGTCTTGTGAAGAGGGTCGACCCTTCCTTACTTTCCAGTAAGTCACTTTGAACCCAAGCGTGTTCAGACTTCCACCCCAAGACAGGGACCCCACCATGCCTGTTCTCAGATCCCGGCACCTCTTCTCCCTCGCCGCCGCCCTCGCCCTGACCACGGGCGGCACCGCGACGGCCGCCGCCGCGCAGGACTCCTCCGCCGCCGCGCTGCGCGAGGTGATGTTCGTCGGCAACAACTGGGACGGCACCGCCGATGTCATCAGGTCCAGCGGCGACTTCGCGCGGATCGGCCGCGTCAACGTGATCCCCGACAAGGAGGCGCGGCTGAAGGAGATCAACGCCGATCCCATCAAGTGGATCTACTTCATGGCCATCCGCAACAGCGTCGGCGAGGGCCACGACCAGTTCGTGGACGACATGTACTCCACGCCCGACGGCAGGTCGATGGTCGTCTCCCGGCCGAGCTTCGCGGACGTCGTCTCCATCGATCTCGCCACCGGGAAGATCAACTGGCGTTTCCCCGTGGCGGGTTACCGAGCCGACCACATGGCGGTCTCCCCCGACGGCACACGGGTCGCCGTCTCCGCCTCCACCGCCGACAAGGTGCAGGTGCTGGACATCGACACCGGTAAGGAACTGGGCGAGTTCGCCACCGGTGACAAGCCGCACGAGAACATCTTCACCAAGGACGGCAAGTACATCTGGAACATGGCGATCGGTGACGTCAACACCTCGCTCGACGATCCGTCCCTGGACTGGACGAAGGGCGACCGCCACATCACGGTCGTGGACGCCACCACCTTCAAACAGGTGAAGATCATCGACATGCGCGACCGGCTGGACGCGATCGGGCTCAAGGACTTCTCCGACGCGGTCCGGCCCGCCGTCTTCACTCCCGACGAGTCCAAGCTCTACTTCCAGGTGTCCTTCTTCAACGGCTTCCTGGAGTACGACGTGGCCGCCGACAAGATCACCCGGGTGAAGACCCTGCCGAAGAACCCGGCGACCAGCGAGGACCGTACGACGTGGGTCAACGACTCACGCCACCACGGCATTTCGATGAACCCGGCGGGCACCAAGCTGTGCGTCGCGGGCACGATGGACGACTACGCGACCGTGGTGGACCGCGCCACCCTCCAGGAGGGCCCGCTGGTCACCGCCTCCAAGCCCTACTGGGCCACGGTGAGCGGTGACGGCAAGGACTGCATCATCTCGGAGAGCGGCGCCGACCAGGTCACCGCGATCGACTTCGCGACGGGCCAGAAGGTGGTCTCGGTCCCGGTCGGCGACCACCCGCAGCGGGTGCGCCTCGCGCACGTCCCCGTGGACTGGAGCGGCCCGTCCGCTAGCTGAACTCCTTCGCAGCCCACGCCGCGAGCTCCGTCCGCGCCGCGCTCAGCAGGGACGCGGACGGAGCCGTGGCCCCGTTCGTCACCAGCGCGTAGTGCACGGCGCCCGGATCGGAGGCGGTCAGCAGAAGCCGTTTGCTGCCCGTGCCGCCGACCTCGTTCGCCACGGCGACCGGAGTGGACCTGGTGTAGGCGGGCAGCCCGGCCGTGGTGCCGAGGTCGGACACCACGGTGGTGGACGCGGCCGGGAAGGAGGCCGGCAGGTGCAGTTCCGTGGGCGACGCCGATCCGTTCGCGCGCCATACCAGCAGGCCGTACTGACCCGAGCCCACCAGCCGCGCCACGTCGGGCAGCGAGCCCGGCACCGGGTTCCAGGTCAGCGTCCTCGAGCCGTCCCGGGAGCGGTCCTCGTAGGTGAAGGCCACCGTCGTACCGGCGGTCGCGCTCGGGTAGAGCCGGTCCAGCAGCCGGGCGTCCTGGCGCAGCACCGGGGTGCCCGAGCCGTCGAGTGCCACGGCGGAGAGGTCCTCGTCGTTCCAGGCGTCGCCGGAGGTGAGGACCTTGTCGGGGTTGCCGTTCATCAGCTCGTGGTGGCGGCCGTTGTACAGGTCCCACTGCCACTGCGTGCCGGAGAGCACCGGGCCGGAGTCCACCGGGTCCGACCACCAACTCGCGCCCTTCACACGGGAGTCGAGCGCCTGGTACATCGCCTTCAGCACGGTCGGCGCCTTGTCGGCGACGGAACCGGACAGCGGGTGGCCGAACTCGCTGACGACCGCGGCCGTGCCCAGGGCGCCGGCCCGATCGCGCACCGTGCCGAAGTCCGCCGCGTACTGCCCGTCGCCCGCCTTGCCCCACATGAGGATGCCGGAGATGGCCTTCTGGTCGTAGAAATGCGTGTTGAAGATGTACCGGGGGCCGATCGTGCCGGCGTCGAGGAGTCCGCCCTCCTGCTTCTGGGTGGAGATGTTGGCGTTCCAGAAGAGGTTGGGCTCCACGAAGGCGGGCTTGTCCTTCCAGCCTGCCGCGTCCATCCGCGCGCGGAACCTGGCGTAGAACGGCCAGAGCACGTCCCGTTCCCAGGTGCGGCTGCTCTGCCCGCCGTCGTAGGTGCCCGCATAGGGCTCGTTGAAGGGGTCGAACCCGACGACTCGCGCGAACTCGTCCTCGGTCAGGTGCTGCTGGATGTACGTCATCGTCTTCTGCGCGGTGGCGAGGAAGGCGTCCTGCACCCCGTACGCGTTGTGCCAGAAATCGTACGACGCCTTCGTCACCGCCTGGTTCTGGGTGATGTTCTGACCCCAGAACAGGCAGATCCCGCAGGACTCGGCGGGGTAGTTCCCCGCATCCACCGCCCACTTGGGCGCGCCGTCGCCGGTGTACCAACTGTCCTGGTCGAAGAGGTGACGGGAGTAGAGGTCCTGGTGGAAATCGGGGTAGACGCGGATACCGGCGTCGAGGAACGCGCGCATCTGGTCGGTGACGGCGGCCAGGTAGGCCGTGTCGACCTGGCCGCGCACCGGCTCGGCGTGGGCCCAGGAGAGCAGGAAGCGGACCGTGTTGCCGCCGCCGAGGGTGCGCAGGGCGGTCGCCGACTTCCGGGCGTCGGCGACGGAGGCGAACGGCAGCCCGCTGTTCTCCTCCAGCTTGGTCTCGCCGGAGACGTTGTAGCCGCGCAGCACGACCTCGCGGCCGAGGCCGTCGGTGAGGCGGCCGCCCTGGACGGTGAGGGTGGCGGACGCCTGGGCGTCGAACCAGAGGGAGTCGGGAAGGGAGTCGGCGGCCGCGGGCCGTGCGCCCGGGGCCGCCAGGAGGCCGGTGAGAGCCACGAGAACGCCGCACAGACGCACACGTAACTTTGCCATGCACATTACACTCAGGGCGATTTACGGCCTATGTCAACACCCGTGCACCCTCCGGTGCGTTCGTCGCGTCTCAGGACGGCACCCCCGCCGCTCGCCCGGGCACCCTCCGCATCACCCGCAGCAGGTACTCCTCCCGGTCCAGCGGGTTGTGGTCGGTGCGCGGGCGGCTCGGAACCGCGCCACCGGTCACCGGGGCGTAGTGGTCGAACGCGGACTCCAGCTCGCCCTCGCCGCGGGTCAGCCCCGGCAGCGTCTGCTCCAGCTCGTGCACCTGGGCGGCCGGCACCCGGCCCTCGAGAACACAGGCACGCCCGCGCAGTGAGGTCGTCCCCGGGACCGCGCGCAACCGGGTGAGAGCCGGCAGCAGCGCGCCGAGCGTGTCCGCCGGGGCCTCGATCCGGAAGCGGTGCATCGGCTCGTACACCCGGGTGCCCGCCCGACTGAGCGCGGTCATCACGACCAGCGGGGTCAGGCCCCGGAAGTCCGCACCCGTGCTCGACATGCTCTTGTCGAAGCCCTGGTGGGCGTGGCTCTGCCGCGCGGAGTAGCCCGAGTGCGTCACGGTGACCGTGCAGTCGGTCACCTGCCAGCCGTGCAGGCCCTGCCTCAGGGTCTCGTTCACCGTGTCCTCCACCGCCTTGAAGAAGGCGTACGGCATCGAACCGAGCTCCACCTCCAGATGGAACGTGACGCCCGAGCCGACCGGGGCGGGGTCGATACGCAGGCCCACGGTGGCCAGGAAGGGGTTGGGGTCCTTCTTGTTGAACTCCACCGCCGCGCCCGTGCCGACGGGCCGTTCGACACACAGCGGCGTCGTCTCGCGGAAGGTGACCGCAAGTCCGTACTCCTCGGCCAGGGTCGCCTGGATGACCTCCTTCTGGACCTCGCCGTAGAGGGAGACGGAGATCTCCTGGCGGAGCTCGTCCTGTCGCAGCGCGATGAGCGGGTCCTGTTCGGCGAGCTGGGTGAGCGCGAGGTGCAGCGCTCCCCTGTCACGCGGGCGGGCGGGGACGACGACGGTCTCCAGGGTGGGCGGGGAGAAGTGGTGCCCCGGCTGCTCGGCGCGCGGCGCCTCGCCGAAGGTGTCGCCGATACGGACGTCGGTCAGGCCCCACAGCTTGCCGATGCGGCCCGCCGTCACCGATGCCTCGCGGTCCGCTCCGCCCCGGTCGAAGACACTGATCGCGGTGACCTTGCCCTCTCGTCCGTCACGGAACACCAGCCGGTCGCGGGTCCGCAGGGTCCCGGAGAACAGGCGCGCGTACGCGATCTTCTCCCCCGCCGGCCCCCGCTCGACCTTGAAGACGGTGCCGGAGGCAGGCCCCTCGGTGTCGCCCTCGACGGCCGGCAGCAGTTCCGTGAGACCGCCGATCAGCTCGCCCACACCCGCTCCCGTGATCGCCGAGCCGAAGAACACGGGGTGCACCAGGGCGCGCCCGGTCTGCTCGACGAGGGCGCGGCGCAGCCTTTCACAGGAGACCGCGTCCTCGACGTACGCGGCCAGCAGTTCCTCGTCGTGCTCGGCGAGGACGTCGAGCAGCCGTGTGGTGAACGCGGTGTCGTGGCTGTCGTACGGCACCACGTGCACGTCGCGTGTGCCGAGTCCGTACGGCCGTCCCATCGGGACCACCGACGGGGTGAGGCGCCCGGCGAGAGCAGTGAGGGTCCGGTCGTCGTGCGCGCCGCCGCGGTCGATCTTGTTGACGAACACGAGGGTCGGGATCCGCAGCCGTCGCAGGGTGCGCATCAGAATGCGTGTCTGGGCCTGGACGCCCTCCACCGCGGAGACGACCAGCACCGCGCCGTCGAGCACGCCCAGCACCCGCTCGACCTCGGCGATGAAGTCGGGGTGGCCAGGGGTGTCGATCAGGTTGACGGTGATGTCGTCGAGCGTGAAGGAGACGACGGCGGACTTGATGGTGATGCCGCGCTGCCGCTCCAGCGCGAGCGTGTCGGTCTGGGTGCTGCCGTCGTCGACACTGCCGATCTCGTCGATCACTCCGGCGGCGTGCAGCAGCCGCTCGGTGAGGCTTGTCTTACCCGCGTCTACGTGCGCGAGGATTCCCAGGTTCAGCGTGGGCACAGAGCGTCATGTCCTTAGGGAGGGTGCTGGTTCCTTGCTGGGTGGACATGAACGCTGTGCGCATGGGGGCTCCTGGGTCTCGACGGCTCTGTCCCCTGCAGTCCAGCAGGACCGTGACGGTGACAGCAACGGATTTTCAGGCGCGCTCACTCCGGTGGTCGGCGATGAGCTGCTCCAGATGGTGCAGGGCGGTGCGCACCCTGGCCGGGTCCTGCCGGAAGTACGGGTCGTCCGGCACCGGCAGCGAGCCCGCCAGGGCCCAGCCCCGGCCACGGGCCCAGGTGGCGTCATCGACGCCCATCGCCTCCCGGAAGTCGCCGCGCACCTTCTCCGGCAGGAACTTCCAGGCGGCGAGCAGGTCGACCGCCGGGTCACCGACGGCGAGGGTGCCGAAGTCGATGACCGCGCTCAGCCGGCCGTCCACGGCGAGGAGGTTGCCGACGGCCAGGTCGCCGTGGACCCAGAGGGGCGGCCGGTGCCAGGCGGGTGCGGCGAGGGCCGCCTCCCAGACCTCCGTCACCGCGTCGGCGTCGATCAGGCCCGACCGTTCGAGCGCCTCGATCTTGGGCCGTACCCGTGCCTCGCAGGCGAGCGAGTCCCGCTCGTCGCCCATCGGCACGCCCCGAAAGGCGTTGCTCTGCTCGGGAGCGGACCGCCCGTGGGATCGATCGCCTGCAGCGCGGCCAGGAACGCGGCCAGTTCGAGCGCGGTGCGGCGGGGGTCGGCGAGGCCTTCGGGGGTGGCCGTCTCGCCGTCCAGCCAGCGGTAGACGGACCACGGGTAGGGGTAGCCCTCGCCGGGTTCTCCCTTGGCGACGGGTTCGCTGACGGGCAGCGGCAGATGGGGCGCGAGCCGGGGCAGCCAGGTCTGCTCCCGCTCGACCTGGCCCGCCCAGTGCGGGTAGCGCGGGAGGCGCACGGACAGCTCCTCACCGAGGCGGAACGTCGCGTTGTCCATGCCTGAGGCCGGGACCGGGGTGATCGGGAGGCGGGCCCACTGCGGGAACTGGGCCGCCAGCAGACGGCGTACGAGGTCGGCATCGATCAGCACCGGCCCATCTCACCCTAACGGGTTGTCAGGAGTCCACGGGATTTCCGGTGCGCGGGAGCAGCAGGTGCAGCCGGACGTCCGTCAGTTCCCCGCCGGTCACGGTGGCCGTCATGTACGAGCAGTGCGGCTGGCGGCGGCGGTCTGTCGGGGAGCCGGGGTTGAGCAGGCGCAGGCCGGTGTCCGTGGTGGTGTCCCAGGGGATGTGGCTGTGGCCGAACACCAGCACATCGAGGTCCGGGTACCGGTCGGCGCAGCGGCGTTCCCGGCCCTGGGCGGGTCCCGTCTCGTGGACGACGCCGAGGCGCAGGCCGTCGAGGTCGGCGCGGGCCACTTCGGGGAGCCGGGCGCGCAGGGCGGGGCCGTCGTTGTTGCCGTACACGCCGATGAGCCGGGCGGACCGGCTCAGCAGCAGGTCGAGCGTGGCGACGTCCACCCAGTCGCCGGCGTGGATCACGACGTCGGCGCGCGCGAGTTCGGCGAGCAGCGGCGCGGGCAGTGCCTTCGCGCGCTTGGGGAGGTGGGTGTCGGACATCATGAGCAGACGCACGACACCAGGGTGTCATCGAGGTCAGGCCTGTGCGTCGGCCGGCGAGTGCTCCAGGACGATGTCCGCCCACACCTGCTTGCCGCCGCTGACCGGGAGCGTCCCCCAGGTGTCGGACATGGCCTCGACGAGCACGATGCCACGGCCGCCCGTCGCCTCCCAGCCGATGCTGGTCGGCTTGACGGGCGTGCGCGGTGAGGAGTCGGCGACCGCGACGCGTAGCCGGTGGTTGGACAGGGTGAGGTCGAGCCGGACCTGGCCGTCGGTGTGGACGAGCGCGTTGGTGACGAGTTCGGAGACGACGAGGAGCACCGTGTCGGTCTCCTCCGGCACGCCCCAGGAGCGCAGGGTGCGCCGGGTGAAGCGGCGGGCGTGCCGGACCGCTTCGGGAACGCGCCACACCGTCCAGCTCTCGCGCAGCGGGAGCATCGCCATGCCGTCGTAGCGCACCAGGAGCAGCGCCACGTCGTCGCTCCGGTTCGCCTCGGCGAGCAGGGCGTCCGCGACGAGCCCGAGGTGCGCGGGGTCTGCGGCGGAAAGCTCGCCGGCGATCCGCGCGAGGCCGTCCTCGATGTCCAGGTCGGCGGACTCGACCAGGCCGTCCGTGGTGAGGGCGATGACCGTGCCCGCCTGCAGCCTGAGCGGGCTCATCGGGTAGTCGGCCCGGGTGACGACCCCGAGGGGCGGTCCGCCCTCCGCTTCGGTGATCTCGGTGCTGCCGTCCGGGTGGCGCAGCAGGGGCGGGAGATGCCCGGCGCGGACGTACCAGGCGGTGCCCTGCTCCATGTCGACGTCGACGTAGCAGCAGGTCGCGAAGAGGTCCGACTCCATGTCCACGAGGAGCCGGTTGGCGTGCGAGACGACGACGTCCGGGGGATGGCCCTCGGCCGCGTAGGCGCGCAGCGCCGTCCGCATCTGGCCCATCAGGGTGGCCGCGCCGGCGCTGTGGCCCTGGACGTCGCCGATGACGAGGGCGACGTGGTTGTCGGGCAGCGGGATCACGTCGTACCAGTCGCCGCCGAGCTCCAGACCCGCGGTGGTGGGCAGATAGCGGGCGACGGCGACGGCTCCGGGCAGCGCGGGCAGGCGGCGCGGCAGGAGGGCGCGCTGGAGCATGCCGATCAGCTCGTGCTCGGCGTCGAAGGCGTGGGCGCGCATGAGCGCCTGCCCGGCGAGACCGGCGACGGCGGTGAGCAGGGCGCGTTCGTCGGGGCCGAAGTCGTGCGGGCTGTCCCAGCCGACGAGGCAGGCGCCGGCCATGCGCCCGCCGGCGGGCAGCGGCAGCACGGCGAGACCGCCGGGGCCGACCTCGGCGAGCGCGGGTTCCAGTGGGGTGCCGGCGGGCCAGATCGCGGCGCGGCCTTCCCTGAGGGCCGTGGCGAGGGTCGGCATCGCGCGGACGGGTGCGTCCGGCCACTCCGAGCGCCACTCGGTGCGCCACAGCTCCGGCCAGGCCTCAGGTTCGGGCGGGTCCAGGACGGTGACGACGAGGCGGTCGGACTCCAGCTCGGCGAGGGCGATACGGTCCGCCCGCAGAGGGCCCCGCAGGGCGGTGACCACGGCCCTGCTGACGTCGCGGACGGTGCCGGCTGTGGCGAGGGCGGCGGCGAGCCGCTGGATGCGGGTGACGTCGCTGACGCCGGGGCGCAGTTGGGACGCGTCGGTGACCGTGCCGACGAGCCGGACCGGGTGCCCCTCCCCGGCGGGCTGCAGCCGTCCGCGCAGCCGCAGCCACCTCGGCTCGCCGGAGGGCTGGAGGATGCGGAACTCAAGTTCCCGGTCGCCGATGGACATGTGGTCGGCCTCGACGACGGACATCACGGAGGGCAGGTCCTCCGGAACGGTCCGGGCCAGCAGGGTCTCGACACGACCGTCGAACTCGCCGGTTTCGATGCCGAACAGCCCCAGCATCTCGTCGTCGACCTGCACCCGGCCGCTGTCCATGTCGAGCGAGAAGGAGCTGCCGGGCAGCCCACCGGTGTCGGCCGCGCCCGGAGGCGGGCAGGTGATGGCCTCGGCGAACAGCTTCAGGCACGCGCGGTCGTCGGTGTCGAAGCCCTCCGGGCCGTCGCTGACGGCGGCCAGGCATCCGCCTCCGCGCAGCGGCAGGACGGCCAGCGAGAAGTCCTGGGCGGGCATCCGGCGCGCGTCGGCGCAGCGGCCGATGTCCTCCGGGGTGAGCCACTGCGCCTGCCCGGAACGATGCACCTCGGCGGCGGGGGCCGTGCCGGAGAGGGAGTAGGTGTCGCGCAGCCCGTACAGCGCCCGCGGCACGCCGGCCGACTCGGTGAGGGTCAGCTGGTCGCCGCCCTCTTCCGGACTGTAGACGACGGCGAGAGTGGCTCCGGTGAAGACGAGCACCTGTTCGAGCACACGTCGCAGACGCTCGCGCGGGTCGAGATCCGCCGCGAGCGTCTTGAGGGCAAGTTCCGCGCGCAGCGTTCTCATTCTGCGTCCCGCAGTGCCCTCACTGCCCACCCTGCCATTAGAGCGCGTCCCGGACGCTCGCGCAGCCCCTGTGAGCGCGCGGACCGACGGCTCGCGGATGCGCGGTGGAGCGGGCGTGGGGGACGGCGCGCCCGCCACGGAGGGTGACGGGCCGCCCACGGGACGCGTGGGCAACCCTGCGGACACGCCAGGAGACGGAGCGGTCCGGCCCTCCCGCCGGAGGGCCGGACCGTTCCACTGACCGGGGGGAACCGCGGTTGCTTCCCGGTCAGTGGCTCGACACCAGTCCGGAGCCGTCGCCCACGCTGCTGCCCGACTGGTCACCGACGTTGCCGGACTGGTCGGCTGCCCCGCCCGACTGGTCACCAGGGCTCGCCGACTGCTGACCGGCACCGCTCTGGTCACCCGCACCAGCGCCGGCGCCGCTCTGGTCACCCGCACCGGCGCCGGCGCCGCTCTGGTCGCCGGCACCCTGCTGGCCACCCGGGCTCGCCGACTGGCCACCCGCGCCCGCACCGGCACCGTTCTGGCCGCCGGCGCCGCCCGCGCCGCCGGCACCGAGCGTCGCGCCGGTCGCCTGCAGCGCCGTGGTCACCGGCTGGAAGAAGGTCTCGCCGCCGGTGGTGCAGTCGCCGCTGCCGCCCGAGGTCAGACCGATCGCGCTGCCGTCCTGGGTGAACAGCGAGCCTCCGCTGTCACCCGCCTCGGCGCAGACGTTCGTCTGGATGAGCCCGGTGACGGTGTCGACGCCGCCCGGGTTGGTCTCGCTCTGGAAGTTGACGGTGGCGTCGAGCCCGGTGACGGTTCCGTCGTGCAGCCCGGTGGTGCTGCCCATCCGGAAGACCTGCTGGCCCACCACCGCGTCCGCGGCCTGGGTGATCTGGACCGTCTGCCCGTTGCCGACATTGACCTCACTCGGGGCTTGGGTGTTCGGGTCGTCGTACTTGACGAGGGAGAAGTCACCGTTGCCCGGGAAGGTGGCCTGGTCGACGGTGGCGATCGGCCGGCCGTTCTGGGAGTCGGACCACTGCTTCGCCGCGACTCCGCAGTGACCGGCCGTCAGGAAGGCCGGGCTGCCGTCGCCGGCGGTGACGTTGAAGCCGAGGGAACAGCGGACGCCGCCGCCGTTCGCCTGCGCGAAGATGGCGTCGCCGCCGGACACGAAGGTCTTGAAGGTGCCCGCCGACTTCTTGACGGTCGCCACGCCCGAGCCGAGGCTCCTGACCGTCGACTGGAGCGTGTTCCACTTGGAGCCGGTGACCGTCCTGTCGGCGGTGACCCGGATCTCGTTGGTCCTGGGGTCGACGGCCCACGCGGTGCCGGGGATCGTCGCCTTGGTCCGCAGCGTCCTGGCGGCGGCCTGGAGCGTGGCGGTGCTGTTGTGCACCTGGTTGGGGACCGCGCCCGCCTTTCTCACGGTGTCGACGACCTTGCTGTCGCCGCCGACGACGTTGACGACGACCTGCTGCTTTGCGGCGTTGTAGTAGGAGCCCGCGAAGGCATCACCCAACTGCGATGCGAGCTGCTTGGCGACCAGCGAGACATCGGCCGACTTGAACGTCTTCGGCGTGTCGCCCGACGCCGAGTCCGTCTGGGACGCGTTGGCGTTGGGCAGCAGAAGGGCCGCAGCTCCGAGCGCCGCCACGCTTCCAACCGCGATCGCGGCCTTGCGCTTGGGTATGCGTTTGTGACTCAACTCTCGACCTCCTGGGGACGGGGTCCGTTGCCGCCGTCCGGCAGCTGACTGGCGCCTGGATGCCAGTTGATACGCGCGCGTCCGGTGGGGTGTTCAACCGACTTTGCAACTGGCCGAGTTGGCGTATGCGAAAGCGTGAAATAGGTGGCAAAGGCACCTGTCGAGCCCGGCCGGGCTGAAGAACCGACTCACCGAGGGGCCGTGGACACAGCGCGCTACCAGCCGGTAACTCTCGGTTCGTCACGCTCGGCCGAATCCTGGCTTCAGGGAATCTGCACATCGAATGCGCAAGCGGGTCACCATGTGCGACGGATCTGCACAGACGCACACCGCTCGCCGCGTCATTGAACCCGGACTGTCCCATTCCTTGTCGGGGTGGCAAGAGGTCGTGCGCGACGATGCCGCGCGGCATGTGAAGAAGTCGGCCCCAAGACGTGCGCACGCCTGCACGGATCGGCGCATCGGAACGTCAATTGCCCAGGTGAGAGCGGTGGTTGATTGGAACCGCCGCACGCCGCCGTGCTTTGATCCGTTGCACCGCGGGGGCCACCCCAGGGGTCCCGGCAACGGGGTGCCCGGCGCTCGCGGATCGCGGCCGACCGTCTGTCCCCAGAAGGGGCCGCTCCCCCTTGTGACTATCCATACGAAGGGAAGTTCCATCATGAACTCCACCCCCCGGGTTGAGACCGCCGAGATCTCGGACGCCGAGCTCGACGCCGTGTCCGGTGGCCTGCAGATCAACGCCGTGGGCACCGCGACCGGCCTGGTGGACGGCATCGCCCCGGTTTCCGGCCTGGTCGGCACGGCCGTCGGCACCGTCGAGGGTGTCACCGGCCTGAACACCGCCCCGGTCACGAACCTGGTCGCCGGTCTCTGATCGCACCCCTGTACCGCTGAGTCCCGGAACCGCTCCCCGGTTCCGGGACTCTCGGATGCCGTGAATCTTCTGGAGTAGGTGAGGGAAGTTCCGTGCAGTTCCGCCAGCAGGCCCTCGCCAAGCTGCAGTCGCCCGAGGAGCTCGATCTCCCGGTGCGCTTCGCCCGCCCCCAGGGCTGGCTGGTCCTGGCCGTGACGGTGGTCGCCATGGCCGCCGCGTCGGTGTGGGCCGTCACCGGCTCGGTGGCCTCCACGGTCAGCGCGCCCGCCATCCTCACGCACGCTGAGGGCAGTTACCTCCTGCAGAGCCCGGTGGCCGGACAGGTCACCGCGGTCCTCGCCGAGCAGGGCGAGCGGCTGCCCGCGAACGCGCCCGTGATCAAGGTCCGTACGGAGCAGGGCGAGTCGGTGGTCCGCACGGTCGCCGCGGGCCGTATCACCGAACTCGCCGCCACGATCGGGCAGATCATCCGCACCGGGGCGAACGTCGCCGCGGTGGAGAAGGTGGAGCACGCCTCCGACCCGCTGTACGCGACGGTGTACGTGCCCGCCGAGAACGCCGCGTCGATTCCCGCGAACGCCGCCGTCGACCTCACCGTCCAGTCGGTGCCGGCCCAGCAGTACGGCGTGTTGCGCGGCCATGTGAGGTCCGTCGACCGCACGGCCCAGTCGGCTCAGCAGATCGCCGCGTTCCTCGGGGACGACCAGTTGGGCGAGCAGTTCACCAAGAAGGGTCGCCCGGTGGCCGTGCTGGTGCGGCTCGACACGTCGTCCGGCACGAAGAGCGGCTACAAGTGGTCGTCGGCGGACGGCCCCCCGTTCCCCCTCTCCTCCATGACCCTGGCCACGGGTTCGATCCGCATGGCCGATCAGCGTCCCGTCGATTGGCTCCTGCCGTGACCGCTCCCCAGGACACCCTGCCCCCGGTGCGGGGCAGACGCCGTGCCGCGCCGCCGAAGCGCACCGTGCCCAAGTCCCGGCGCAAAACGGTCCGCACGCCCACCGTGCTGCAGATGGAGGCCGTCGAATGCGGCGCCGCCTCCCTGGCGATGGTGCTCGGCCACTACGGCCGGCACGTCCCGCTGGAGGAGCTGCGCATCGCCTGCGGTGTCTCCCGGGACGGCTCACGAGCCAGCAACCTCCTCAAGGCGGCCCGCAGTTACGGTCTGACGGCCAAGGGCATGCAGATGGACACGGCCGCGCTCGCCGAGGTGAACGCGCCCGCGATCCTGTTCTGGGAGTTCAACCACTACGTCGTCTACGACGGCATGGGGCGCCGTTTCGGCCGCCGGGGCGTGTACGTCAACGACCCGGGCAAGGGCCGCCGTTTCGTGCCGATGGAGGACTTCGACACGAGCTTCACCGGGGTAGTCCTCGTGATGGAACCCGGCGAGGGCTTCACCCGGGGCGGCCGCAGGCCGGGCATCCTGGGCGCGATGCCGGCCCGGCTGCGCGGCACGGCGGGCACCCTGCCCGCCGCGGTCCTGGCGAGCCTGCTCCTGGTGATGGTCGGCGCCGCGCTGCCCGCGCTGAGCCGCACGTACATCGACATGTTCCTGATCGGCGGACAGACTTCGCTGCTGGGCGTGCTGTTCACGTCGATGACGGCCTGTGTGCTGCTGACGGTGGTGCTCACCTGGTTGCAGCAGGCGAACCTGCTGCACGGCCGGATCATCTCCTCCACGCTCTCCAGCGCCCGTTTCCTGCGGCATCTGCTGCGGCTCCCGGTGACGTTCTTCGCCCAGCGCAGCCCCGCCGACCTGGTGCAGCGTCTGCAGTCCAACGACGCGGTCGCCGAGACCCTGGCCCGCGACCTCGCTGCGGCGGGCGTCGACGCGATCGTCGTGGTGCTGTACGCGGTGCTGCTGTACACCTACGACCCGCAGCTGACGTTCGTCGGCATCGGGGTGGCGCTGCTGAACGTGGTGGCGATGCGGGTCGTCGTACGGCTGCGGGCGACCCGTACGGCGAAGCTGCGCGCGGACACGGCGCGGCTGACCAACACCGCCTACACCGGCCTGCAGCTGATCGAGACGATGAAGGCGACCGGCGGTGAGGACGGCTACTTCCGCAAGTGGGCCGGCCAGCACGCCACGACCCTGGAGGAGCAGCAGCGGCTCGGTGTGCCGAGCGCCTGGCTGGGTGTGGTCGCGCCGACGCTCGCCACGCTCAACAGTGCGCTGATCCTGTGGATCGGCGGCCTGAGGGCGGTGGAGGGGCACATCTCGGTGGGTCTGCTGGTCGCCTTCCAGGCCCTGGTGACCCGGTTCACCGCACCGCTGACACGTCTGAACGGGGTCGCGGGCCGCATCCAGGACTTCGCCGCCGACGTGGCCCGCCTGAAGGACGTGGAGAGCTTCCAGGCCGACCCGCTCTACGGCCGCTCGGGCGGCGGCGCGTCGACGCGCCGGCTGCACGGCCATGTGGAGCTGGAGAACATCACCTTCGGCTACAGCCCGCTCGACAAGCCGCTGCTGAGCGGCTTCAGCCTGACTGTCGGCCCGGGCCAGCAGGTGGCACTGGTCGGTGGCTCGGGCAGCGGCAAGTCCACGGTGTCCCGGCTGATCGCCGGCCTGTACGCGCCCTGGGAGGGCGAGATCCGTATCGACGGGCAGCGTCTGGAGGACATTCCGCGCGGCGCGCTCGCCGCCTCGGTCTCCTTCGTCGACCAGGAGATCTTCCTCTTCGAGGGCACGGTCCGCGACAACGTGGCCCTTTGGGACCCGTCGATCCCGGACGACGCCGTGGTCGCCGCCCTGCGGGACGCGGCCCTGTACGACGTGGTGATGCGCCGCCCGGGCGGTATCCACAGCCGGGTGGAGCAGGACGGACGGAACTTCTCCGGCGGGCAGCGCCAACGCCTGGAGATCGCACGGGCGTTGGTGCGCGACCCCAGCATCCTGGTGCTCGACGAGGTGACCAGTGCGCTGGACGCGGAGACCGAGCAGACCGTGATCGACAACCTTCGCAAGCGCGGCTGCGCCTGCGTGGTGATCGCGCACCGGCTGAGCACGGTGCGCGACAGTGACGAGATCGTGGTGCTCCAGCACGGCACGATCGTGGAACGCGGGCGGCACGACGCCCTGGTGGCGGCCGGCGGCGCGTACGCCGAGCTGGTCAGGGAGCGGTGAGGATGACGGCGGTGCACGAGGGCGACGTCGTCCTGGGCGCGCTGGGGGCGATGGGCGCCCCCATCGACGGCTCGGGCCTGAGCCGGCTCGACCTGGAGGGGCCGCAGGTGCTGTGGCTCGTGGCGTCCGGCGCGCTGGACCTGTTCGCCGTCGACGCGGCGGTACAGGGCCACTGGCACCACCTGGGCCGTCTGGAGCCGGGCTCCCTGCTGCTCGGCCCGGTCGCGGGGCCCCAGCACACCCTGGTCGCCCGGCCGGTGCGCGACTGCGTGGTGCGCCGTATCCAGTTGCGCGAGCTGTACCAGCAGGCCGACACCCAGACCTGGTCGTACGACGAGTACGGCAACCCGCAGTACGTACCGCCGACGACGAGTCCCCTGGAGTACGCCCTGGCTCTCGGTGTCGGCCGGAGCCTGTCGATCCTGTTCCAGGCGCCGATGGCCACCGAGCGGGCCGCCGACATCACCGACGACGACGTCTTCTGGATGCAGGTGCCGCCGGGCAGCGTCCAGTACGGCTCGCTGTACGGGGCGGAGGCCGCGGCCGACCTGCTGATGGACCCTGCCGTCTGGCAGGGCATGGTCGACCAGCAGTACCGCCTCCTGGCCACCCTGGACAGGTGGATCGAGCAACTGGAGCGCACCCACGAGACCCGTACCGCGGCCGGTATCAAAGCGGGCGAGGCGGTCCGTGCCCAGGCCGACCGGACGCTGCTGGCGTCCATCGGGAAGTCCTCGCAGCGGCGCACCACGGCCGCCGACGCCGACGCCACCTACGCGGCGTGCGGACTGGTGGCCCGCGCGGCCGGCATCACCCTCGCCGAACCCACGCGGAGCGGCGCCGAGAGCGACCGCCTGGACCCGGTGGAGCGCATCGCCGTCGCCTCCCGTGTCCGCACCCGGGCGGTACGGCTCGACGGGCGCTGGTGGCACGAGAACGTCGGCCCGCTGGTCGGTCACCGGGCCCTGTCGGGCGCGCCGGTGGCGCTGCTGTGGCGGCGCGGCGGCTATGTCGCCGTGCACCCGTCGTCGGGGCGCGAGACACCGATCGAGAAGGCGAACGCGGCGGAGTTCGCGCCCCGGGCCGTGATGTTCTACCGCCCGCTGCCCGACCAGCGCCTCAGTCCGCTCAGGCTGCTGCGGTTCAGCATGCGCGGCATGAGCGGGGATCTGGTCAACCTGCTGATCGGTGGACTGGTGACCGTCGCGATCGGCGCGCTGGTGCCGATCGCCACCGGCAAGGTGCTCGGCGAGTACGTGCCGAAGGCGCAGGAAGGGCTGATCGTCCAGGTCTGCCTCGCCCTCATGGTCACCGGAGTGGTGGCGGCCGCCTTCATGCTGCTGGAGAACCTGACCATCCTGCGCCTCGAGGGACGGATCGAGGCGACCCTCCAGCCCGCGGTCTGGGACCGGCTGCTGAGGCTGCCGACGAAGTTCTTCGCCGAGCGGTCCACGGGCGAGCTGGCGAGCGCCGCGATGGGGGTCAGTGCGATCAGGCGGCTCCTCGCCGGAGTCGGGCCCACGGTGGCCCAGTCGGTGACGGTCGGCGCGATGAACCTGGGGCTGCTGCTGTGGTACAGCGTGCCCATGGCCATGGCCGCCATCGGAATGCTCGTCGTCATCGCCGCCGTCTTCCTCGGGCTCGGACTGTGGCAGGTGCGCTGGCAGCGGCGGCTGGTGCAGCTCAGCAACAAGCTGAACAACCAGGCGTTCCAGACCCTGCGCGGCCTGCCCAAGCTACGGGTGGCGGCGGCCGAGAACTACGCCTACGCCGCCTGGGCACGGGAGTTCGCGCGCAGCCGCGAACTCCAGCAGAAGGTGGGCCGGATCAAGAACCTGACCACGGTGCTGGGCGCGGTGTATCTGCCGCTGTGCTCCCTGCTGCTGTTCATGCTGCTGGCGGGGCCCGCGAAGGGTGCGTTGTCGGCCGCCGACTTCCTCACCTTCAACACCTCGATGACCATGCTGCTCACCTCGGTCACCCAGCTGACCGGCGCGTTCGTGTCGGCGGTGGCCGCGCTGCCGCTGTTCGAGGAGATCAGGCCGGTGCTGGACGCGACACCCGAGGTGCGCACGGCGAGCACCCGGCCGGGGGTCCTCTCCGGGGCGATCGAGGCGCGCAGGCTCTCGTTCCGGTACGCCGACGACGGTCCCCTGGTCCTCGACGACGTCTCCTTCGAGGTGAAACCGGGCGAGTTCGTGGCGATCGTGGGGCCGAGCGGTTGCGGCAAGTCGACGCTGCTGCGTCTGCTGATCGGCTTCGACAAGCCCGTGTCCGGCAGCGTGCTCTACGACGGTCAGGACCTCTCGGCGCTCGACCAGTCGGCGGTGCGCCGTCAGTGCGGGGTGGTGCTCCAGCACGCGCAGCCGATGAACGGGTCCATCCTGGACGTCATCTGCGGCACCGAGCCGTACACCCCCGAGGAGGCGATGGCGGCGGCCGAGATGGCGGGCCTGGCCGAGGACATCCAGCGGATGCCGATGGGGCTGCACACCATCGTCCAGGGCAGCGGCGCGATCTCGGGCGGCCAGCGGCAGCGGCTCATGATCGCCCAGGCGCTGATCCGCCGACCGCGCATCCTGTTCTTCGACGAGGCGACGAGCGCGCTGGACAACGAGACGCAGCGCAAGGTCATCGAATCCACCCGCGCCCTGAACGCCACCAGGATCGTCATCGCCCACCGCCTGTCCACGGTGCTGGACGCGGACCGTGTCATCGTGATGGAGGACGGCAGGATCGCCCAGCAGGGCCCGCCCTCCCGGCTCCTCGCCGACACGACCGGCCGGCTGCACGAGCTGGTGCGGCGGCAGATGGCGTGAGCGCTCAGACCTCGGCGCCGGGGACGGGCGCGCCCGAGGGGACCCCGGCGTCGACGTAGCCCTCGTAGTACTCCTTCCAGGGTGCCGACAGCCCGGCGTGCGGGCCCTCGAAGCGTTCGCCGCGGGCCTTCGCGTCCAGGGCGGAGAGGCACACCTCCCAGCCGGCGCCGTTGCGGGCGGCGGTGTTCCGCTCGCTCAGGACGTTGGTGAGCGTGAAACGGGTCCGCTTGTCGTCCAGCGCCTCCAGGTCGAAGCGCAGTTCGTCACCGCCCCACGCGAAGGACAGGTGCCGGGGCGCGTCCACGGCCCGGACCGTGCCGGTGGACTCGGGCATGTTCGGGTCCCCGCTGAACCGGACCGTTCCACCGGGGCGCAGGTCGAACTCGGCGCGGGAGGGGAACCACTGGGCGAGTTCGCCGGGATCGGTGACGAAGCGCCACACACGGTCGATGGGGTGGTCGTAGACGCGGCTGAAGCGGACTGCGGGACGGCCGTCGTCGAGGGTGAGGTACGTGCCGGTGAGGTCGGCGGGCATGGCGGATCAGTCCTTCGCGGGGGGTTCGTCGACGTCGTCCGACGTCTCGTCGAGGCGCCGCCCCAGCGCGTCGAGGCTGCTGTTCCACAGCTTGCGGTAGGGGGCGAGCCAGGCGTCGAGCTCGGCGATCGGCGCCGGGTCGAGGGCGTAGACACGGCGCTGTGCGTCCTGGCGCACACGCACCAGGCCCGCCTCGCGCAGCACCTTCAGGTGCTTCGACGTGCTCGGCTGGCTCAGACCGCACGCCTCGACGATCTCACCGACGGCCCGCGGCCGCTCCAGGAGCAGGGCGACGATGACCCGTCGGTGGGGATCGGCGAGGGCCGTCCAGAGGGAGGCGTCGGACACTCTCTGAATATGCCTCTCCAGTTATATTCCTGTCAAGGAATAGGCGCGGTGGCGCCCGCGTGCACGGGTTCGAACGGTCCGCCACCCGTGGATCGGACGGCCGCAACGCGAAGGTGACCGTGAGCCGCGGAACTTCGGCAACCGCATCCGCGCCGGGTACATCGGCAGGTCGCAGTACGCCGACCCGCATCTGAAGGGAGCGGTCGACGACTTCCGGGTGTACGGGCGCGCCCTGAACGCCGACGAGGTGACGGCGCTGGCACAGGCGTAGCCGGGGCGGCCGGCTCACCCCGTCACCGGTGGGCCGGCCGTCGCCCCGCGGTGGCTACTCGCCCGCGTACGCCTTCTCCAGGGCGGCGATGTCGAGCTTGCCCATCGACAGCATCGCGCGCGTGGTGCGGGCCGCCTTCTCCTGGTCCGGGTCGCCGACCATGTCGAGGAGCCCGTCGGGGATGACCTGCCAGGACACGCCGTACTTGTCCTTGAGCCAGCCGCAGGGGCCCGGCTGGCCGCCGCCCTCGGTGAGCCTGGTCCAGTAGTAGTCGATCTCCTCCTGGTTCTCGCAGTAGATCTGGAAGGAGATCGCCTCGTTGAACGTGAACTGGGGTCCGCCGTTCAGCGCGACGAACTTGTGGCCGTTGGCCGTGAAGTCGACGGCGATCACGGAACCGGCGGGGCCGGGGCCGGCCTCCGTGTAGCGGCCGACCTGCCCGATGCTGGAGTTCTTGAAGATCGACACGTAGTGGTGCGCGGCGTCCTCGGCCTGGCCGTCGAACCAGAGACAGGTGGTGAATCCCTCGGTGGCCATGTGTACCTCCTGGAGTGTGGAAGCGGTCACCTGTGCAGACCGATCCTCGCCCCGGAACTCATCGGCTGAGCCGCGGATCAATCCGTGTCGCGGTCCAGGCGGCCGGAACTAGCATCACGGCCATGACGTCATCGCCCGCCGAGAGCATCCGGCCCTTCCGTCTCGCGATCCCCCAGAGCGACCTGGACGATCTCCACGACCGGCTGGACCGCACCCGCTGGCCCGACGAGCTGCCCGGTGCGGGGTGGGCGTACGGGGTGCCCCGCGACTATCTGAAGGAGCTCGTACGGTACTGGCGCCACGACTACGACTGGCGGGCCGCCGAGGCACGGCTGAACGCGTGGCCGCAGTTCACGACGGAGATCGACGGCGCACACGTCCACTTCGCCCATGTGCGCTCCCCCGAGCCGGACGCGACCCCGTTGATCATCACGCACGGCTGGCCGGGCTCGATCGTGGAGTTCCTCGACGTGGTCGGGCCGCTCACCGACCCGGCCGCCCACGGGGGCGATCCGGCCGACGCGTTCCATGTGGTGGTGCCCAGCATTCCGGGGTTCGGTCTGTCCGGGCCGACCCGGGACACCGGCTGGGAGGCGGGCCGGGTCGCCGACGCATGGGTGGAGCTGATGGACCGGCTCGGCCATCGGCGATTCGGAGCACAGGGTGGTGACTGGGGCTCGGCGATCTCGCGCGAGCTGGGACGTGCCCACCCGGAGCGGGTGATCGGTGTCCATCTGAACCTGCTTCCCGGTGCGCAGCAGACCACCGAGCCCACCGCCGAGGAGCTGGCCGCGCTGAGCCCCGAGGAGCGGGAGCGCACGCTCACCTCGTGGCGCCGGTGGGACGCGTGGCTGCGCGAGGGCGCGGGCTACGCGATGCTGCACGCCACCCGGCCGCAGACGCTGGCGTACGCGCTCACCGACTCGCCCGTCGGCCAACTCGCCTGGATCGTGGAGAAGTTCCGCGAGTGGACGGACTCCGAGAAGCTGCCCGAGGAGGCCGTCGACCGGGACCTGCTGCTGACCAACGTGATGCTGTACTGGCTGACCGGGACCGCCGGTTCGTCGTCCCGGATCTACTACGAGCGGGCGCACACCACGGGCCGGGCCGCCGCGCCGGCCGAACCGTCGACCGCGCCGACCGCACTGGCGGTCTTCCCCGCCGAGATCCAGATCCCGCTGCGGCACAGGGCGGAGCGTACGGAGAACATGGTGCGCTGGACGGAGTTCGACCGGGGCGGGCACTTCGCGGCCATGGAGGAGCCGGACCTGCTGGTGGAGGACGTACGGGCGTTCTTCCGGCAGCTGCGCGAGCACAGCTGAGCCGTGGCCTCTGCCCACGGCGAATCTGCGGCGGGCAGAGAAACCGCATCGGGGGATCTCCCGAGGTCAAGAGTGGAGTCGACGGCATCCACGCCACCGACAAGGAGACCCGATGACTCCACTCACCACGCTCGCGCCGCGGGCGGAGGAGGGCGACACCACGCCCAGCCGCTTCGACGACCACCTCGCCGCACAGCTGCTCGCCCAGCGGATCGTCTTCCTCGGCACTCAGGTCGACGAGGTGTCGGCCAACCGGGTGTGCGCGCAGCTGCTCCTGCTGTCGGCGGAGGATCCGCGTACCGACATCAGCCTGTACATCAACAGCCCCGGCGGATCGGTCACCGCGGGGCTCGCGATCTACGACACGATGCGGCTCATCCCGAACGACGTCTCGACGCTGGTGATGGGGTTCGCGGCGAGCATGGGGCAGTTCCTGCTCACCGTCGGGACGCGGGGCAAGCGGTTCGCGCTGCCGAACGCACGGATCATGATGCACCAGCCGTCGGCGGGCATCGGCGGCACCGCCGCGGACATCGAGATCCAGGCGGAGAACCTTCAGTTCACCAAGAAGGCCATCGAGCGGATCACCGCCGAGCACACCGGGCAGAGCGAGGAGACGATCGCTCGGGACGGCGATCGGGACCGCTGGTTCACGGCCGAGCAGGCCAGGGAGTACGGAATGGTGGACCGGGTGGTGGAGTCGCTCGCCGACGTCCGCCCGGCCGCGTCGCGCCGACGGATGGGGCTGTGACATGGGGTCGTACACGGTTCCGTACGTCATCGAGCGGACCGCGCAGGGTGAGCGGTCCTACGACGTCTTCAGCCGGCTGCTCAACGAGCGGATCATCTTCCTCGGTACCGAGATCGACGACGGGGTCGCCAATGTGGTCATCGCGCAACTCCTGCACCTGGAGTCGTCGAATCCCGAGCACGAGATCTCGATCTACCTCAACTCGCCCGGAGGATCGTTCACTTCCCTGATGGCGATCTACGACACGATGACGTTCGTGCAGTCGCCGATCTCCACGTTCTGCGTCGGCCAGGCGGCCTCCACGGCAGCGGTGCTGCTGGCGGGCGGAGATCCCGGACGGCGGTTCGTGCTCCGGCACGCGCGGGTGCTGCTCGGCCAGCCGGCCAGCGGCGGACGGCAGGGCACGGTCTCCGACCTCAGCCTCGCGGCCAAGGAAATGGTCCGCATCCGCTCCCAGGTGGAGGAGGTCCTGTCCCGTCACACCCACCACGACGTGGCGACGCTGCGCGCCGACATGGACCGGGACAAGGTGTTCACCGCCGAGGAGGCCGTCGCCTACGGGCTCGCCGACGAGGTGCTGAGCCGACGGCTCGCGTTCGTCTGAGCCCGGAGCGGCCGGAGCCGGAGGCCGGTACGGCAGGGCGCGCCCCCGCCGTGCCGGCCCTCGGTCCGGTCAGGCGGCGAGGCAGAGGCCGTCGTACTGCGCCGTCGGCGACCTGCGGCCCCTGCCCACCCCGCTCCGGGCGTACCGGGCCAACTCGTCCTGGGCGAGCGAGAGCAGGTCGGCGAGGCCGAGCCCCAGGGCCTGGGCGGCGGCCGCGAGAACCTCGGAGGAGGCCTCCTTGCGGCCTCGTTCCAGTTCGGACAGGTACGGCATCGAGATCCGGGCCGCCTCCGCGACGTCCTTCAACGTGCGCTCCTGGGCGAGCCGCTCGCGCCGCAGCACATCACCGACGAGGTCACGCCACAGGGGCTCCTTGGGCGCGGGTGGCTGCGGGGCCCCCGCCGGTCGCTGCGGGGTGCGGGGCGCCCCACCGGAGCGGGGCGGCGCGGTCTGCGGGCGCAGGGGGATGACGCGGGCTTCGTTCGGCGCATGAGTGCTCACCCCTTCAGCCTAGGGATCCGGGGCGCCACGGGAAGGGAGCGCCGTTCTGCCCTGGGTGAAGCCGCCCGGCCGTGCGGCCGGGCTGGTGGCGGAAGTTGACGGGTGCCGCGGCCCTGCCGTCGACCGATGCGGCCGTCGACGCGCTCGGGGAGGAGACCGATGCGCTCGGGGAGGAAGTGGCGTGGCCGTGCGAGGCGCCGTGGGGCTGCCTAGCGTGGCAGTGTGAGCGCCACGAGCCCGCCCGGCCGGGCCGCCACCCGCACCGGCGGCCCGGCACTCGTACCGCACGGATGGGTGCGTGCCGGCGTCACCGTGCTGGCCGGGCTGGTCGTCATGGGCGCGCTCGCCGCGCTCGGGCTGTGGGCGGCCGGCGGCAGCGACATCCCGGAGGGCGGGTTCCCCCGCGTGGTCGTGGCCGTGGTCGTCGTCGCGGTCGGCGGCAGTGTGAGGCTGGCGGGCGACGCCGGCGTGCTGGCCGGCACACGGGCGGGGCTGACGGTGATGCCGCTGTCGGTGACGCTGGCCGGGGGGCTGGTGCTCGCCACGGGATTCCTGCGCCCGCTGCGGCAGCGGGCCGTCGCGAGCGGGCGTGAACTGGCGGGCTGGGCCGGGCGGATCGCCGTGCTGTGGCTGGCGGCACTCGTCGGCCTCGCCCTGGCGGCCCGCCAGACCTTCGCGGTCCCGCTCGGCACCGGAACCATCGGCGACATCGGCAGCCTGTTCGGGATCTCCCCGAGGATCGGCTTCGTCACGGACCTGTGGCCGACCGTGCTGTTCGGTCTGCTTTGGCTGGCGGGCGTGCTCGTCCTCGCCCTGCTGGTGTCACGAGGTGCGCCGCTGCCGGCCCGGCTGTTGCGCTTCCAGGAGTCGGTGCGGCCCGCCGCCTACGCCATGGTGGCCCTGCTGCTCGCCTGCGTCGCCCTGGGCGCCGTCGTGGCGCTGGTGGCGGCGGCGGCCCGCGGGCATCCCGCCGAGACGTTCGCGCTGGTCCTGCTGGGCCTGCCCAACCTGGTGTGGCCGGTGCTCACCCTCGGCATGGGCGCAACCTGGCACGGCCGGGTGGACGGGCCGTTCGGGCTGCCCGTGCCGCATCTGCTCGACGAGGTGCTGCGGACTCCGGACATCTCGACGCTGAACCTTCGTGCGCTCGCCCGGTACGACGGCCGGGTGTGGTGGCTCGTGGCCGTGGACGCCGTGCTGCTGATCGCCGCCGGGTTCGTGCTGGCGGCCCGCTCACCGGCGTGGATGCGGCCGTGGCGGCACGCCGTGCACATGGCGGTCGCGCTGGTGGCGGCGGTTCTCGCCGTCTGCCTGCTGTGCCGGGTATCGGCGCACTACGGCCTGTCGCTCATCGGGGTCGGCGACCTCGGCGGCGGGCTGTCCGGCGTGTTGTTCCTGAGACCCCGGCCGGGGACGGCGCTGGGCCTCGCCATGGTGTGGGGACTTGCGACCGGTTTCGCGGGCGGGCTGCTCGCCCAGGGGGTGCGGCGACGCGGCGAGGTTCCGTGACGCGGCGCCCCGGCCTTCGGTCAGGCCACCGGGGTGGACAGCGCGGGCACGAACCGCTGCATCCGCAGCGCGTCCACGGACTCGGTGAGCAGTTCGTACTCGGTGGTGTCGTCACTGACGGCGACACGGACCAGCCGTCCGGCCGCCAGCTCCTCCGCCACCCTCTCCTGCTGCCCGACGTCCTTGCACCAGGCGCGCAGGACGGCCGGCACGTCCGGGACCGTGTCGGCGACGGGGACGATGGAGTTCGGCGGGAACAGCGGGCTGTCGGGGTCCGGGTCGAGCCGTTCGGCGATCCAGGAGGCACGGTCGCGCATCCACCACAGGGCGAGGGCCAGGGTCGGTGCGCGGTAGGTGCCGAGGGGGACGCCGACCCGTTTCCCTCCGCAGATGCCGTATGCCGTGACATGGCACAGGAACTCGTCGTGCACGATCGCTCCCCCCGTGCGGTGCTCGGTGCCGGATCGGCCCGTGGTGCCTTGCGTTCGCTCGCTGTGCACGTGGGCGTCCCGCTGTCCGCGCGGTAGCGCTTTCTATCGTGACCCGGGTCACCCGCTCCTTCGAGTATCGCCACTCCTGACCCTCTGTCACCATGCGATTTCAGCCAGTCTCCTGGCATATTCACGGCCGCTTCTGGCGCAAACGAGCCACCTCCGCCCGGTGTGCTCACGCTTACCCGGGAGGTAATCGACGCCCCCACGTGTGCCCGGGCATGGTTGCGGTGTCGGATCCCACCGGGCACCCCCCGGGATCCGGCCCCTGACCAGCGCATGTGACCTCGATGGAGGCTGATCGCCATGACCGCAGAGAACAACCGCTACGAGTCCGCCGTCGCCCGCTACTTCGAGGCGTGGAACACCCGTGACGACCAGGCGCTGGCCAAGGCGGTCGCCGCCGCCTGGGCCGCGGACGGAACCTACACCGACCCGCTGGGCGACGTCAGCGGCCACGAGCAGATCGCGGCCGTGATCGCGGGCGCGCACACCCAGTTCCCGGGGTTCTCCTTCCGGCTCACGGGCG
Organism: Streptomyces sp. NPDC001796; assembly: GCF_042892355.1. Taxonomy (NCBI): domain Bacteria; kingdom Bacillati; phylum Actinomycetota; class Actinomycetes; order Kitasatosporales; family Streptomycetaceae; genus Streptomyces; species Streptomyces sp. NPDC001796. The sequence goes on from NZ_JBIAUC010000008.1 coordinate 192,355, forward strand.
CGGTCGACGGGCACCACGACCTCGCCCGCTTCTCCTGGGAGTTGGTGAGCGACGCGGACGGTTCGGCGCCCGTCGCCGGCTCCGACGTGATCACCCTGGACGGCGAGGGGCGCATCCGCAGCGTGCACGGGTTCCTGGACCGCGTCCCCGAGGGCGCGGCGGGTTAGGGGTCTTTCGTTTGGATCAGGCCGGGCTCGCGGCGCTAGGAAATGGGTCCGGGCCAGCTCGGAGGCTCCTCCTCGGTGTCCTGCAGGCTGCCGCCCGGCGCTCCCTGTTCCTGGGCCGCCGCCTTCGCCTGGAGGCTCAGGCTCAGTTCACCGTCCACGACGTCGACGACGACGGTGTCACCCGGGTTGAGCGTGCCGTCGAGCAGCATGTTCGACAGCCGGTTGTCGAGTTCGGTCTGGATGGTGCGGCGCAGCGGCCGCGCCCCGTACTCCGGCTGGTAGCCGCGGTTCGCCAGCCACTCCTTGGCCGTCTCCGTGACCTCCAGGCCGATCTGCTGGGCGTGCAGCCGGCGCCGGCTGCCGTCCAGGAGCAGGTCGACGATCCGCACCAGGTCCCGGCGGCCCAGGGCGTGGAAGACGATGACCTCGTCGATCCGGTTGAGGAACTCCGGGCGGAAGTGCGCCTGGAGTTCCGCCATCAGGTCGTCCCTGATCTCGTCGATGTCGCCATGGTGGTCGAGGATGTGCTTGGAGGCGATGTTGCTGGTCATGATGACGACGGTGTTGCGGAAGTCGACCGTGCGTCCCTGCGCGTCGGTGAGCCGTCCGTCGTCCAGGACCTGCAGCAGCAGGTTGAACACGTCGCGGTGGGCCTTCTCCACCTCGTCGAACAGCACGACGCTGTACGGCTTGCGGCGCACCGCCTCGGTGAGCTGGCCGGCCTCCTCGTAGCCGACGTAGCCGGGCGGGGAGCCGATGAGCCGGGAGACGGTGTGCTTCTCCTGGAACTCGCTCATGTCGAAGCGGATCATGCGGTCCGGGTCGCCGAAGAGCAGGTCCGCGAGCGCCTTGGCGAGTTCCGTCTTGCCGACGCCGGTGGGGCCGAGGAAGAGGAAGCTGCCGGTGGGCCGGTTGGGGTCGCCCATGCCGGCCCGGCCGCGGCGCACGGCCTGGGCCACGGCCGTGACCGCGTCGTCCTGGCCGACGACCCGCTCGTGCAGGACCTCCTCCAGCTTCATCAGCCGGTCGCGTTCGGTCTCGGTGAGCTGGGAGACCGGAATACCGGTGCGGGCGGAGAGGACTTCGGCGATGTCGTCGGGGGTGACGCTGGGCGTGGGTGCTCCACCCTCGCCGATCGAGGCCAGCCGGCCCTCCAACTCCGTGATCTCCCGCTTGAGTCGGCTCGCGCGCTCGAAGTCCTCGGTGCTGACCGCCTCGTCCTTCTCCCGGCGCAGCCGGGTGAGCCGGTCCTCGAGGTCCGCGGCCTCCGCGGAGTCCCCCACGCTGCGCAGTCCGACCCGGGCCCCGGCCTGGTCCATGAGGTCGATGGCCTTGTCGGGCAGGAAGCGGTCGCTGATGTAGCGGTCGGAGAGGGCCGCCGCGGCGTCCAGCGCCTCGTCGGTGTACCGGACCTGGTGGTGGGCCTCGTAGGCGTCGCGCAGCCCGCGCAGGATCTCCACCGTCTCCTCGACGGTGGGTTCGGGCACCATGACGGGCTGGAAGCGGCGCTCCAGCGCGGCGTCCTTCTCGATGTGCTTGCGGTACTCGTCGATCGTGGTGGCGCCCACCACACTGAGGTCGCCGCGGGCGAGGGCGGGCTTGAGGATGTTGCCCGCGTCCATGGAGCCCTCGCCGGTGCCGCCGGCGCCTACGACCGTGTGCAGTTCGTCGATGAAGAGGACGACGCTCTTCTCGGCTCCCGTGACCTCGTCGATGACCTTCTTCAGCCGCTCCTCGAACTGGCCCCGGTACTGCGACCCGGCCACGAGCCCGGCGAGGTCGAGGGCGACCACGCGGCGGTCCTTCAGCGCCTTGGGGACCTCCCCCGCGACGATGCGCTGGGCCAGCCCTTCGACGATCGCGGTCTTGCCGACGCCCGGGTCGCCGATCAGCACCGGGTTGTTCTTCGTGCGGCGGGAGAGGACCTCGATGGTCTGCTCGATCTCGGCCGCCCGGCCGACCACCGGGTCGAGGTGTCCGGCGCGTGCCTCGTCGGTGAGGTCGCGCCCGTACTCGTCGAGCGTCGGTGTGTCGGGGTGCCCGCCCGTGTCCCGTCCCTGCCGGGGCGCGCCGCCGAGTGCGCCCGGCGTGGCTCCCTCGGCCCTCAGGGTCCGGCCCAGCGGGGAGCGCGGATCGTCCAGGAGCGCGGCGAGGATGTGCTCGGGGCCGATGTAGGAGGCGCCGGCCGCCTGGGAGCGGGCGTGCGCCGCGAGCAGGGCGCGTTTGGCCGCCGGTGTCAGCGCGGGCTCACCGGTGCCGGTCCCGGAGGGCAGGGATTCCCGCAGGTCGCCGGCGAGCTTGTCAGGATCGGCGCCCGCCTGCTCCAGCGCCTGGCGCGCGGCCGGCACCTGGGTCGCGGCCCACAGCAGATGGACGGTGTCGAGATCGGACCCGTCCTCGGCCGCCCGTGTGCCGGCGGTGGCGAGCAACTCGTGCGCGGAGTCGCTGAGGAGTCGTCCGATGGGGACGCGTTGGACGGCCGGCGGTGAGGTCGCCGGGCTCATGCCGAAGAAGCGGTTGAAGAGTTCGGAGAACGGGTCTCCTGACCCGAAGGGTGAGATCGTCACGGTGAACCACCCGTCCGCGGCCGACACGGCCGCGTCGCCCGCCGTAGTCGATTGCCCGTACCTTCCCAGTCTTGGACATGCGGAACGGCCCCTCAACCGCAGGGGCTGCCGCGGCACCGGGGCGATTGGGAAACGGGATGCGGGGGTACCCGGCGTCGACGCTCAGCGGCAGTTGCCCGAGGAGACGAGGCCTCCGGGCGGGCCTGGCGCCGCGCCCCGGGAGTCCTCGGACACGTGCTCGGCCGGAGGCCGGCGCCCGGCTCCGGGAGCTAGGGGAACCCCACGGCTTGATCGCCGGACGGCCGTGTGGCCGCGGCGGCAGGGTGACACCTGCCGCCGGGCGCCTCGTGGTCACCTCACTGTTGGACGAGCGCGTCGATCCGCGCCAGTTCCTCCGCGTCGAAGTCGAGGTTGCCGATCGCCGCGACACTGTCCTCCAGCTGCTGCGGGCTGCTCGCGCCGACCAGGGCGGACGTGACCCGGCCGCCGCGCAGCACCCAGGCCAGGGCCATCTGGGCCAGGGACTGGCCGCGGGACTTGGCGATGTCGTCGAGGGCGCGCAGCCTGCCCACCAGCTCCTCGGTGACCGCGTCGGAGTCGAGGAACGGGCTGTCGCTCGCCGCGCGCGAGTCCTCCGGGATGCCGTCGAGGTAGCGGGCGGTGAGCAGGCCCTGCTCCAGCGGCGAGTAGGCGATGGAACCGACCTGGAGTTCGTCCAGGGTGTCCAGCAGCCCGTCGTCCTCGGGACGGCGGTCCAGCATCGAGTAGCGGGGCTGGTGGATCAGCAGCGGGGTGCCCAGCTCGCCGAGGATGCGGGCGGCCTCACGGGTCTGCTCCGGGGAGTAGTTCGAGACGCCGACGTAGAGCGCCTTGCCCTGCTGGACCGCCGAGTGCAGGGCGCCCATCGTCTCCTCCAGCGGAGTGTCGGGGTCCGGGCGGTGCGAGTAGAAGATGTCGACGTAGTCCAGGTCCAGCCGCTTCAGGCTCTGGTCGAGCGACGACAGCAGGTACTTGCGCGAGCCCCACTCGCCGTACGGCCCGGGCCACATCAGATACCCGGCCTTGGTGGAGATGACCAGCTCGTCGCGGTACGGCGCGAAGTCCGCCTTCAGCGCCTCGCCGAGCGCGGACTCGGCGGCGCCGGGCGGCGGGCCGTAGTTGTTGGCCAGGTCGAAGTGCGTGACACCGAGGTCGAAGGCGCGGCGCAGGATGGCGCGTTGGGTGGCGACCGGGCGGTCCGGGCCGAAGTTGTGCCACAGGCCGAGCGACAGCGCGGGCAGCTGCAGGCCGCTGCGTCCGGTGCGGCGGTAGGGCATGGCCTCGTAGCGGTCGGGATGGGCGGTGTACAACGCGACTCCAGTGGGGTTGGCGCACGGGTGAGCGGTTCCGGGGAACCGGTCACCACTCTCGCCCTGCCTGCGGGCAGTGGTCCAACAGAAGAATCCGATGGAATTCAGCGGATACGCTTCTCAATCATGGAACTGCGCCACCTCCAGCACTTCGTCGCGGTCGCCGAGGACCAGCACTTCACCCGGGCAGCGGAACGCCTCATGGTGTCCCAGTCGGGCCTGTCGGCGTCGATCCGGGCGCTGGAGCGGGAGCTGCGGGCCCCGCTGTTCGTGCGCACCACCCGCCGGGTGACCCTGACGGAGGCCGGGCGCGCCCTGCTCGGCGAGGCTGAGCGGATCCTGGCACAGGTCAGGGCGGCGCACGAGGCGGTGGCCGCGGTGCAGGGCGTCCTGCGCGGCACGCTGGCGCTCGGCACCGAGCAGTGCATCCCGGGAGTGCATGTGGCCGGGCTGCTCGCGGCGTTCCGGCGGCGTCACCCGGATGTGGAGATCCGGCTGCGGCAGGCGGGTTCGGGCGTGCTGGCCGAGGAGGTCGCCGCCGGACGGCTGGACCTGGCCTTCGCCTACCGCCCGCAGGCGGACACCGACCAGCTGCGGTCCGTGTCGCTGACCAGCGAGTCGATGACGGTGCTGTGTCATCCGGACCACCGTCTGGCGTCGCGCGGAGCGGTGCTCACGCCTGAGGATCTGGGCGGGGAGGTCTTCGTGGACTTCCATCCGGACTGGGGGCCGCGCCGCACCACCGACGCGGCGTTCTCCGCGGCGGGCATACGGCGCACGGTGGCCCTGGAGGTCAACGACGTGCACAGCCTCCTCGACCTGGTCGACGAGAACCTGGGCATCGCCGTCGTACCCCGGCACTTCCGGCACAAGCGTCCCTCGCTGACCGCGCTCCCCCTCAAGACCGCGGCCGGGCCGGAGTACGAGACCGTCGCCCTGCTGCCACCCGAGCGGGCCACCGGGCCGGCGGCCCGGGCGCTGATCACCCTGCTCGATGTCGAGGGCCTGGCGTCACCACCTCCGTGACGGGGACGCGAGCCGGCTGCGCACGCATGACGGGCGGCGATGCGCGATGGTGGAGCCATGCATGCCAAGGACATCCTCATCGACGGTTACGGCCGCATCCAGGAAGAAGTCCACGCCGCCGTCGACGGCCTGGATCCGGACGACCTCAACGCCCGGCCAACCGCCGACACCAACTCCGTCGCCTGGCTCGTCTGGCACCTCACCCGCGTCCAGGACGACCATGTCGCCGACGCCTTCGACCGCGACCAGGTGTGGCTGTCACAGGGCTGGGAGAAGCGTTTCGGCCTCGATCTGCCGCGCCACGACACCGGGTACGGGCACAGCCCCGCGAAGGTCGCCAAGGTCCGGGTCGACACCGGTGACCTGCTGACCGGGTACTACGACGCCGTGCACGAGCAGACGGTTCAGGCCCTGCGGGAGCTGGCCGCCAAGGACCTCGAGCGCATCGTCGACGAACGCTGGGACCCGCCGGTCAGTCTCGGCGTACGGCTGGTGAGCGTCCTGTCCGACGATCTGCAGCACGTCGGACAGGCCGCCTACGTACGGGGGCTGCTTCAGAGCGCGGCCTCGTAACCGGGCAGGACCACGTCCCGGATGAGGGCGTTGCGCTCGTCGAACGGGATGAACGCGCTCTTGATCGCGTTCACCGTGACGGTGCGCAGGTCCTCGAGGGTCCAGCCCGCCTCTTCGACCAGCAGGGACATCTCCCGGGTCATCGTCGTGCCGGAGACCAGACGGTTGTCGGTGTTGAGGGTGACCCGGAAACCGAGGTCCTTCAGGGCGGTGATGGGGTGCTCGGCGATCGAGGTGGCGGCGCCGGTCTGGAGGTTGGAGGTCGGGCACATCTCCAGGGCGACACGGCGGTCGCGCACCCAGCCGGCCAGGCGGCCGAGCTTTCCGTCCACGATGTCCTCCGTGATGCGGACGCCGTGGCCGATGCGCTGGGCGCCGCAGACCTGCAGGGCCTGGTGGATGCTGGGCAGGCCGTGCGCCTCGCCGGCGTGGATGGTGAAGGGGACGCTCTCGCGGCGCAGGTGCTCGAAGGCGGCCAGGTGGTCGGCGGGCGGGAAGCCGTCCTCGGCGCCGGCGATGTCGAAGCCGAGGACACCGGCGTCCCGGTAGGCGACGGCCAGGTCGGCGATCTCACGGGTCCGGTCGAACATGCGCATGCCGCACAGCAGCGTGCCGACGCGCACCGGGGTACCGGCGGCCGCCGCCTTCGCCATGCCGGCCGCGAGCCCCTCCTGGACGGTCTCGACGACCTCGTTCAGGGTCAGCCCGCCCTTGACCATCAGCTCGGGGGCGTAGCGCACCTCGCCGTAGACGACGCCGTCCCCGGCGAGGTCGAGGACGTACTCCTCGGCGGTGCGCAGCAGGCCCTCGCGGTTCTGCATCACCGCGAGGGTGTGCTCGAAGGTGGCTATGTAGCGCACCAGGTCGCCGGAGTTGGCGGCGTCGTAGTACCAGGCGGCCAGTTCTCCGGGGTCGGTGGTGGGCAGGGTGTGCCCGACCTCCCGGGCGAGCTCGACGACGGTCGCGGGGCGCAGGCCGCCGTCGAGGTGGTCGTGCAGGACGGCCTTGGGCAGGCGGCGGAGAGTGTCGGTGTCGATGCGCGGGGCGGTCATGTGCGGTGGTTCCTCGACGGGTTGTTCTTCAGGGGGATCGGCCGGGGGGACTACTCGGCGGGCTGGAGCAGGTCCCAGCGGTTGCCGTACAGGTCCTGGAAGACGGCGACCGTGCCGTACGGCTCGTGTCGCGGCTCCTCCACGAAGGTGACGCCGGCGGCGGTCATCCGGGCGTGGTCGCGGGCGAAGTCGTCGGTGTGCAGGAAGAAGCCCACGCGCCCGCCGGTCTGGTCACCGACCCGGCCGCGCTGTGCCTCGTCCTTGGCCCGGGCGAGCAGCAGCCCCGTGCCGTGGCCTTCTGCTCCGGGATCGACCACGACCCATCGGGACCCGTCGCCGCGTGGCTCGTCGGCCACGAGCCGGAACCCCAGGGCGTCGGTGTAGAAGCGGATCGCGGTGTCGTAGTCGTCGACGACGAGGGTGACCAGGGCGATGCGTCTCATGGGGCCTTCCGGGTGCGGCGTGCGGCGCGGGACCACAGGGCGTTTGGCGTTATACGTAACACGTAGCGTACGGCATGCCGCCGAGCGCGCCGGTGTGGGCTGCGCCACCCGCGGTGCACTCAGCAGCGGCGCGGTTTCAGCGCGCCTCTTCGCCCTGGGCGACCTCGACTTCGTGGTGGAAACCCATGACGCCGGTCGCCGAGGCACAGGCGGACACGGCGGCGCAGGCGACGAGGAGCGCGGCGATCCAGCGGGCGGCCCGCTGCGGGGTGCGCGGGGCGGTCAGGAGGGCGGCGACCCGTTGGGGCACGGGCCCGGCGGTCGCGGCGGGCGCGAAGGCGGGCCGTTCGTCGGGGGCGGTACGGGTGGCGAGGGCGGCGCGGCCGATCGCCCGGGCGGTCAGCCGCCGGTCGCCGACCACGGCGGCGGCGGCCTCGTCGGCGGCGCGCTCGACCGCGAGCCGGATGACCGGCGCCACGGACCGCAGCCCGGGGTGACAGAGCGCGGCCAGTTCGGCGACCGCGAGGAAGTAGTGGTGCCCGGCCGCGTTGTGGGCGCGCTCATGGGCGAAGAGCGCCTCGCGCTCGTCGGGGTCGAGGCTGCGCAGCATCCCGGTGGTGACGACGATCCGGTGCGGCCGCCCGGGCAGCGCGTACGCGTCCGGGCGCGGGGAGTCGATCACGCACAGGTCGCCCGCGGTGGTGCGACGGTCCGCCTCGCTGGTGGCGGCGCGGAACGCCCGGGCCTGCCGCAGCACGGTACGGCACAGGGTCCACAGGCACACGGCGAGCCCACCGACCGAGAACGCCGCCGCCGGCACGACGAACAGGTCCGATCCGGCGCGCAGCGGGCGAACCAGTTCACCGAGCGCGGCGAACAGCGGCAGCTTCAGCAGCCCGGTGAGCACGAAGGCGCCCAGCGCGGTCAGGGAGCAGCACGCGAGGACGACCGTGCAGCAGGTCACCACCCACAGTGCGGCCCGGGGCGCGAGCCGGTCCAGGGCGCGCCGCGCCAGCGGGGGCATCACGAACGGCAGTGCGAGCGGCAGGAGCAGCAGGAAGGTCACTGCTCACCGGATTCCAGCAGGTCCCGCAGGACGCGCTCGTCGTCTTCGCTGAGCTGGGCGACGAAGCGGGCCAGCACGGTATGCCGGTCGCTGTCCCGGTCCAGTTCGGTGTGCATGCGCCGGGCGGTGAGCCCGTGGGCGTCCTGGACGGGGAAATAGGCGTAGCCGCGGCCCTGGCGGCGGCGGTCGACGACGCCCTTCTCGTGCAGCCGGGACAGGATCGTCGTGACCGTCGTACGGGCGAGGCCGGCACCGAGGCTCTGCTGCACCTGGCCCGGGGTCCGGGGGGCGTCCGCGGCCCACAGGGCGGCCATGACGCTCGCTTCCAGCTCGCCCGCCGGGCGGCGCTCGTCCTTCGCTTCGGCCATGGAACCTTCCTCACCCCGGTTTTCGTCTACATCCCTGTAGACCGTCTACAGAAGTGTAGTCTTCGCGGGTCCGGCCGAGCCGGGTCCGCACGTCCATTATGAGAGGGGCTCACTCCCATGGGCGCCGTACCGCGCACCCCGCCGCTGTACCCGACCCCCGCACCCGGGCCGCGGTCGTGAGGCGGGCGGACACGGCCGACCTCGCCGGTTCCACGGCGCTCGGCGCCCTGGCGGCGTTCGTGCTGCTGGCGCTGACCGTGACCGGGCGCGGCGGCGCCCCGCTGTTCGGCGACACGGACCTGCTGCACTGGTCGCTCGCCCACCGTCCGCCCATCGCGGTCGCCGTGGCGCGCGCGGTGACGTACACGGGAACGGGATTCACTCCCTACCTCCTGGCCGCCGTGGCAGGTGTCGTGATGGGCCGCACGGCGCGCCGCGGCGTTCTCGCCGCCGCTGCCTGTGTCGCCTGCCTGGCCGCGGGCCAGACCGTGCGGTACGGGGTGATGTCGCTGGCCGCGCGTCCGCGCCCGGAGCGCGCGGACTGGGTCACGCACGCCTCGGGCTGGTCGTTCCCCTCGGGCCATACGACGACGGCCGCGCTCACCGCCGGGCTGCTGGCGCTCGCGATCCTCGTCCGTGCCCCGCGCGGCAGAGCGGGTTTCATGGCCGTCGTGCTCACCTGGGGCGCCTCGGTCGGCCTGACCCGTGTGTATCTGGGGGTGCACTGGTTCTCCGACGTCCTGGGCGGCTGGCTGCTCGCCCTGTGCTGGCTGAGCCTGTGCACCTACGCCGCCGCCCGGCTGGCTCCGCGGACGTTCGCCGACGCCACGCAGCCGGTGCGGTCCTCGGCGCCGTGAGACGGCGGACGGCGACGGCACTCCCCCGCCGGCCGCTCCTGCCGCCGGCGCGGTGCCCCGGCGGCATGGCCGGGGCGGGGTCTGCGCCGATCAGTTGGTGGACGACAAGTCGATCCAGATCCTCCGGAGCTTGCGGCCCGAAGTCTCCACGTACACCGTGCGCTTGTCGGCTGCGCCGCACTTGCCGGCGGTCTCGATGAACTCCTTGAGGTCTGCGATGGTCAGGTCCCGGTTCTTCCCGTCGAAAGAGTGCTGATGCTCTGGCATGAGCACAGGATGCGATGCCGTCGCCCGCTTGTCACCAGGGCCCCGGCTCCCGCTCGACGAACGACAACGGCCCAGCAGAGTACCGACGTTCACTCTCCCTCTCGGTGCAGCGCGTCGAGACGGGACATCTCCTCAGAGGTCAGGCGCAGCGCGCCCGCCGCCACGTTCTCCACCAGGTGGTCGGGGTTGCCGGTGCCCGGGATGGCCAGGACGTGCGCACCCTGCTGGAGCGTCCACGCCAGACGGACCTGGGCGGGTGTGGCGCCGTGGGCCCGCGCGATGGCGTCGACCTCGTCCACCTGGTCACCGGACGGGCCACGCTCGGCGCCCTTGCCCGCGATGGCGAAGAACGGAACGAAGGCGATGCCCTGTTCGCCGCAGATCCGCAGGAGTTCGTCCGTGTCCGGATCGAACTCGTGAAGCCCGTACTTGTTCTGTACGCTCACCACCGGCGCGATCGCCTGTGCCTCCGCCAGGTGGCGGGGTTCGACTCCGGAGATGCCCAGATGGCGGATCAGGCCCGCCTCACGCAGCTCGGCGAGAGCGCCGAAATGCTCGGCGATCGAGTCCCACCGCTGCTGCGACCTGCGCAGGTAGACCATGTCCAGGTGGTCGCGGCCGAGCTGGCGCAGGTTCTCCTCGACATGGCCGCGCAGCTGGTCCGGGCGGGCCCATGTACCCCACTCCCCCGAGTAGTCGCGGAACGGGCCCACCTTCGTGGCGATGACCAGGTCGTCCGCGTACGGCGCCAGCGCGCTGTTGATGATCTCGTTCGCTGAGCGCAGCGACGAGAAGTAGAAGGCGGCCGTGTCGATGTGGTTGACACCGAGCTCGATCGCCTTGCGCACCACGGCGATCGACTGCTCGCGGTCGCTCGGCGTTCCGAGGTGGAAGGCGGCACTGCCCGTCAGCCGCATCGCGCCGAAGCCGATGCGGTGGACGGGCAGGTCGCCGAGTTTCCAGGTGCCCGCGACATCCGCGGTGATCGTCTGTGAGGTCATGGGTGGATCATGCACATACCCCGGGGGTCCGGCGCACGCCCTTTAGGGATACGTGTACGTGTTCAGGGTGCTGACGGCGGCGGCCGGGTCGCCGAGGTCGTAGCGGTCCACGGCCAGGTAGTTGGGCTTCTTGCGGGCGGCCGGCTGGCAGAACCGCTGGGCGCGGTCGGTGAGTTTGGTGTTGTCCGTGCGCGCCGTGGACGTGATCGTCGCGTCACGGAAGTGGTTCATGACGAACAGCGGACGGAAGCCGGGTTCGGTGCGGGTCAGCGGGATGTTCGTGTTCGCGTCGTACCAGCGGCTGTAGCAGGACCAGTCGGAGGAGCCGATGCCCGAGCCCATGGACCAGTAGTTCTCGACGGTCCAGTCCTTCTGGTACATCACGCCGAAGCTGTCACGGGTGAGCCCGGCCGCCTCGTCCGAGGCGCGGCTGTGGTCGGTGAAGATCAGCAGTCGGTGGTCGGCGGCGATCAGGTCGGCCACCTTCGGCCAGCCGTTCTGCTTCACTCCGGTCCGGTCGGGCCGGTAGAGCACGTCGGACAGGCCGCTCACCCGGGCCAGTTCACCGCGCAGGACGCCCGGGTCGACGTAGTCCTCGAGGAAGACGGTGATGAACTGATCGGGTTGGGCCTTGAGGAAGTCCACCATCCGCTGGACGTCCACCCACAGGGAGACCGGACTGCTGACCAGGGTGCAGCTGTTGTGGCAGAGGATCGCTCCGTCGGGGGTCTGGTGGATGTCCAGCATGAAGCCGCGGACGCCGTCGGCGAGTTGCTGGTTGATCCCGCGCGTCTGGTTGGGTACGAGGTTGACGAAGGGCGGGGCGAAGCCGCCGTCGACTCCGTTGGCGTAGGCGTTGTGCGCGGTGAGGAAGGTGACCTGGTCGAGGGTGCGCTGATCGGCGGGCGGCATCGGGCTGGTGGGCGAGGTGACCGGGGTGAGGTACCAGGAGGCGAGGCCGCTCGCGGAGCCGATGGCGAGCTGGGCGGGGTAGTCGGCGCCGGAGGCCTTGGCGGCCACGGTCAGATAGCGGTCGGTCCCGGGCGCCTTGAGTGCGTACTGATCGTCTCCTGCCTGTGTGATGTCCCAGGCCGCGTCGGCGCTCGCGCAGGCCAAGGTGCGGGCCTGGTCGCCCGAGCGGCCGAGGCAGCTCCCCGCGGTGTCGGTGCTTTCCAGGACGTACGAGGATCCGCTCGCTCTGAGGTTCCACTGCTGGTGGTCCTCGTTGCCCTTGGGGTTGTGCTGTTCGACGGCTCCCCCGTGGTCGGCCGCGTTGAGCCCGGTCGTGGCGCTCTGGACGTAGTAGGCACCGGTGGCGGGAAGCGCGGCGGCCGCGTGGGACGGAGAGGCCACGGTCGCGGCGGCCAGCACGGTGGCCGTCGCGAGCAGGGCGTGGGGGGTTCGCATGAGGTGACCCTTCGGTCGAGGGCAGGTGGCCAGTTGGTCAGGTGGCCAGGTGCATGTAGTCAGGTGCATGACATCACGACAGATGGCCGGTCGTCAGGAGGGGAGACGTCCACCCGGTGAAATCCGAGGACCTGTGCCCGCGTGACTCGGCGGCGCTGCGCGGCGTCGTACGCAAACCCGGCGCGCACGCGTCGGACAATCTTCCTCATGACCACCACAGCGCACCCTCTCGTCGCCCGTGCCCGACAGCTCGCCGCCGACGTCCTGGCACCGCAGGCGGAGCGTGTCGACCAGGAGGGCGTGCCCCTGAGCCATATCGAGGCCGTCAAGCGGTCGGGGTTGCTCGGGGTGAGCGCACCGGTGGAGTACGGCGGCTCGGGCGCACCCGCCGCGGTGGCCCGGGAGACCGCCGAGATCCTGGCGGGGGCGTGCTGCTCGACGTGGTTCGTGCAGACCCAGCACCACACACCGGTGCTGACGCTGGCGCAGAGCGAACTGCCCGTGCGGGAGCGGCTGCTCGGCCCACTGGCGCGCGGGGAGCTGCTGTCGGGGGTGGCGTACGCCCATCTGCGGTCGCATCCGCGCGTCCCGGTGCGGGTCAGGCGGGAGCGGGGCGGCTGGCGGTTCGACGGGACCGTGCCCTGGTACACCGGGTGGGGCCTGAACGACGTGATGCTGCTCGCCGGGGTGACCGACGCCGGCGAGGCGCTGTTCGCCTTCACCGAGGCGGGCGACCAGCCGGGGCTGCGGGCGTCGGCGCCGTTGCGGCTGGCGGCGCTCACCGCGGCGCGCACGGTCTCGCTGGAACTGGACGGGCTGTGGCTGCCGGAGGATGCGGTGGCGCTGCGGACTCCGTACGAGCGGTGGGCGGCCGCCGACCGACCGAAGACGGTGAACACCTCACCGGCGGTGTTCGGTGTGGCTCAGGCGGCGCTCGGTCTGCTGGACGACGACACCGCAGCGCCCCTGCGGGCCCGGCTCGGCGAGGTGAGGGGCCGGGCCTACGCCCTGGCCGACCAGGCGGCCCCGCACGAACGCCTGCAGGAGCGGCTGGCGCTCAGGACGCAGGCGTACGAGGTGCTGCGCGCGGCCACCACGGCGGCGGTGGTGACCGGCGGGGGCCGCGCGATGATGCTGACGAGCACGGCCCAACGGCTCGCCCGCGAGGGGATGTTCCTGCTGGTGCAGGGCCAGACGGCGGAGTCGCGCCGGGCGCACCTCGACCACCTGGCGGCCCTGGGTTCAGCTCGCGAAGGGCACCTGTGACGTGAGGGCGTCCCGAGCCCCGGACGGATGCCGCCACAGCCCTTCCGCCGCCAGCCTCGGCAACACCCCCTCCCCGAACCAGTACGCCTCCTCCAGATGCGGATAGCCGGACAGCACGAACTCCTCGATGCCCAGCGCGGCGTACTCCTTGATCCGTTCGGCGACCTCCTGGTGGCTGCCGACCAGCGCCGTTCCGGCGCCGCCGCGCACCAGTCCGATCCCCGCCCACAGGTTGGGGTGGATCTCCAGGCCGTCCCTGCTCCCGCCGTGCAGCGCGAGCATCCGCCGCTGCCCCTCGGACTCGCTGCGGGCGAGCCCGGCCTGGACGGACGCCACGGTCTCGGGGTCGAAGCCGTCGAGCAGCCGGTCGGCCTCGGCCCACGCCTGCTCGGAGGTGTCGCGGCTGATCACGTGCAGCCGGATGCCGAACCGCAGGGTCCGGCCCTCCTTCGCGGCGAGCGACCTGATCCAGGCGACTTTTTCGGCGACCTGCGCCGGCGGCTCCCCCCACGTGAGGTAGACGTCGACGTGCCGGGCCGCGATCTCCCCCGCGACGGGCGACGACCCGCCGAAGTAGACCTCGGGTACCGGGTCGGGCACCCGGGCCAGCTTGGCGTCCTCGACCTGGAGGTGCTCGCCGTGCAGGTCGACGGTCTTGCCCTCCCACAACCCGCGCACGATCTGCAGGAACTCGCCGGTGCGCCGGTAGCGGGCGTCCTTGTCCAGGAAGTCCCCGTAGGCGCGCTGCTCGTGGCTCTCGCCGCCGGTGACGACGTTGAGGAGGAGCCGTCCACCCGTTTGCCGCTGGAAGGTGGAGGCCATCTGCGCGGCGAGGGTCGGCGAGACGAAGCCGGGGCGGAAGGCGACCAGGAACTTCAGGCGCTCGGTGTTCTGGCTGACCATCGCGGTGGTCAGCCACGCGTCCTCGCACCAGGCGCCGGTCGGGGTGAGCGCTCCGACGAAGCCGAGGTCCTCGGCGGCGCGGGCGATCTGGGTGAGGTAGGCGACCGTCGGCGGCCGGTCCCGCCCGGAGACGGTCGCCGGGGTGCCGTGGCCGCCGCCGACCACATGGCGGCTGTCGCCGTTGGTGGGCAGGAACCAGTGGAAGGTGAGGGACACGTGGGTCTCCGATCAGCGAGTGTTCGTCAGAGCAGGCCGTGGCGGGGCGGCCGCGTGCCGTTCAGCACGTACCGGCCGATGTGCTGGATCTTCCAGCGGGCCGGGTCGTGCAGGGTGTGGGTGCGGGCGTCGCGCCAGTGCCGGTGGAGATTGAGGGAGTTCAGTGCCGAGCGGGTGCCGGCCACCTCGAACAGGGCGCCCGCCACCTCCACGGCGGCCTGCGCGGCCCGCACCTTCGCGGCGGCCACGGCGATCGACGCCTCGGCCGCCGAGTCGTCGGTGAGGCCGGCGCGGGCCCTGTCCGCCGCGCGGGCCGCCTCGCGCAGCAGTGCCTCCGCGGTCCGCACCTGGAGGGCGAGTTCGCCGAACCGCTGGATCAGCAGCGGGTCCTCGACGGCGGTCTCGGCCCCGCTCTCGAACCAGGGGCGACTCTTCGTCCGTACGAACTCGGCGGCCTCGGCCAGGGCGCCGGCCGCGATCCCCGCATCGATGGCCGCATGCAGCAACTGCGCGAACGCGCCGTGGAGTTGGGGTCCCCGAAAGGTGAGGTGGTGCGGGAAGACCCGGTCGGCGGGCACCGGCACGCCCACCAGGCGGACGGTGCCGCTGGCGGTCGTACGCTGACCCATGCCGTCCCAGTCGTCGATCACCGTCAGCCCGGGGGCGTCGCTCGGTACGAAGGCGACCTGCAGGTGGCCGTTGTCGTCTCGGGCCAGCACGGGGATCCAGTCGGCGAACAGGGCGCCTGTGGAGTAGTGCTTGACGCCGTTCAGAAGGTACGAGCCGTCGGGCAGGGGCTCCAGGCGGGTGCGGATGTCCTGGACGTGCTTCGTACCCGCCTCGGACTGGGCGTTGCCGAAGCGGCGGCCGGCGAGCAGCTCGGCGAAGAAGAACTTCTGCTGCTGCGGTGTCCCCTGGCGGCGGATCACGTTGACGTAGGCGAAGTGGCTCTGCGGGATCTGGGCGAGGCTGCCGTCGGCCGTGGCGAGCAGCCGGAAGATCTCCGCGAGGGTCCCCGCGGTGACGTCGGTGCCACCGTGCTCGGCGGGCACGGTGACGGCCAGCAGCCCGGACGCGGAGAGCCTGTCCAGCTCCTCACGCGGCAGGGTGCGGTCGGCGTCGCGCTGGGACGCCCCGGCCCGGAAGTCGTCGGCCAGGGCGGCTGCCACGGCGAGGGCCTCGGAGTCGTCGGCGATCACATGGGCGGTGGTCATCCCGCCGCCGCCAGGACAGGAGTGTGCCCGAGGGCCGCCGAGAACTGGTCGACCACCTGCAGGAGCGCCTCGGTGGCGGCCGGCGCGATGACGAGGGAGCCGTCCTCCTGGACGGTGATGTCCTTGTCGAGGGTGAACCAGCCCTGGACGATATGGGCTGCCCCCATGGAGTTGAGGACTGGCCGGAGGGCGTAGTCGATGGCCAGGACATGGGCGGTGCTGCCGCCGGTGGCCAGGGGCAGCACGGTCTTGCCGGTGAGCGCGTACTGCGGGAGCAGGTCGAGCAGTGCCTTGAGGACACCGGAGTAGGAGGCCTTGTAGACGGGGGTGCCGACGACGACTCCGTCGGCGCGGGCGAACAGCTCGGTCGCCTCGACGATGGCGGGGTGGCGGAAGTCCGCGCCGAGCAGGGCCTCGGCGGCAATGGTACGCACGTCGAGCGGGACCACCTCGTGGCCCTGCGCGGTCAGGCGCTGGTCCAGATGGCGCAGCAGGCGGTTGGTGCGCGAGGAGACGGAGGGGCTGCCGGAGACGGACAGGACGGTGGCCATGGGGTCCTCTTTCGGGAGGCTTTGTCGAGAGGGGGCGCCACCGTGCGGGAGGCGCCCCGTCGGTCGAGCGGTCAGGAGTACCAGGTGGGCTCGGGCAGTTCGCCTTCGAGGACCCAACGGCCGACCTCGCGCCGCTTGTAGGCGACGGGGTCGTGCAGCGTGTGTGTACGGACGTTGCGCCAGAAGCGGTCCAGGCCCTCGGCGGTGGACGTGGACCGGGCACCGGTGACCTCGAAGATGCGGCTGGAGATCTCCAGCGCGACGTCGGTGGCGCGCGCCTTGACCGCCGCCACCCGCACCTCGAACTCGCCGCGGGCCTGTTCGGTGACGGCGTCGGGGTCGTCGTGCAGCTTCTGACCCTCTGCGGCGACGGCGTCGGCGAGCGCCTCGACCGCCCACAGCTTCGCGGTGAGGTCGCCGTAGGTGTCGACGACGTGCGGCTCGTCGACCGCGCGTCCGTGGCCGCCGTGCAGCCAGGACCGCGCCTTGGTGCGGGTGTAGGCGGCGGCCGTCTCCAGCGCGCCGGCAGCGATGCCGAGGTAGAAGTTGACGAAGACGAGCTGGATGGTGGGGACGTTGAGCGTGTTGTAGACGCGCGGCCGGAACTCCTTGTCCACGTAACCGGCCGCAGAGGACCACGGCGTGCGCACCCCGTCCAGGGTGACGCTGCCGCTCTCGGTGAGCCGCTGGCCGATGTTGTCCCAGTCGTCGTGGAAGGTCAGACCCTCGCTGGCGGAGGGCACGATCGCGAAGACGTGCTGGTCGGTGCCCTCCAGGACGCCCTCAAGGACGGTGACGTCGGAGACCTTGCTGCCGGTGGAGAAGGACTTGCGACCCGTGAAGACGAGGTCGTCGCCGTCCTCGGTGACGACCACGTCCTTGTCGCGGGGATTGACGGCGCCGCCGAAGAACCAGCGGTTGCGGCTGGCCTCGGCCTCGACGTGCTCCCACTGCTCGCGGGTGCCGACCAGACGGGCGGCCCAGAACCACAGGTAGTGGTAGCCGAGGAGCTGGCCGATGGAGCCGTCGGCCTTGGCGACCTCGCGGACGACACGGTAGGCGGTGGGCCAGTACTGGCCCGCGCCACCGTGCTCGGTGGGGCCTAGCAGGGTGACCAGGCCGGAGTCCTTCAGCAGGCGGACCTCGGCGTAGGGGGTGGCGCCGGCGCGGTCGCGTTCGGCGGCGTCGGTGGCGAGGACGGCGGCGACCTCGGCGGCGCGGGCGATCCACTCCTGGGCGGTGGTCGGGGCGGGGCGGGTGGTCCAGTCGGTGGGTGTGGCGGTGCTCACGCTGCGATGACCTCTTTCTCGCTGTGCGTGCGGAAGACGGGGGCGGTCAGGCTCGGACGGTCACGGAGGCGGAATCGCTCTCGGGCAGTTCGGCCTCGAGTTCGCGCACGAGGGGCAGCACGCGCTTGCCGAAGTACTCGACCTCCTCGTGGTAGTGCAGGAATCCGAGCAGGAAGAGGTCCACGCCGAGCTTCTTGTAGGCGACGATGCGCTCGGCGATCTGTTCCGGAGTGCCGATGAGGCCTGTTCGGAAGCCGTCGTTGTACTGGACCAGGTCCTCGAAGGCGGAGTCCTGCCACATGCCCTTGCCGTCGGCAGTGGACTGCCCGGCCTGCTTCACCGCGGCGCCGAAACCCTCGACGGCCTCGGTGTCGGCCTTGGCGACGATCTCGCGCAGAGTGCTGTGTGCCTCGGCCTCGGTGTCGCGGGCGATGAGGAAGCCGTTCAGCCCGAACTTCGGTACCCTCCGGCCAACTTGAGCGGCGGCAGCCCGCACGTCGCCGATCTGCTCGACGACCCCGTCGAAGTCCCTGCCGTTGGAGAAGTACCAGTCGGAGACCCGGCCGGCCATCTGCCGGGCGGCGGTGGAGTTGCCGCCCTGGAAGATCTCCGGGTGCCGGCGCTCGGGGGTGTTGAGGGGCTTGGGCTTGAGAGAGAAGTCGCGCAACCGGTAGAAGTCGCCGGCGAGTTCGGCGTGGTCCTCGGTCCAGATCTTCCGCAGGGCGGTGATGAACTCCTCGGAGCGGCGGTAGCGTTCGTCGTGCTCCAGCCAGGGCTCGCCGAGCGCGGTGAACTCGCCCTTGAACCAGCCGGAGACGACGTTCACGGCGAACCGTCCGCCCGAGAGGTGGTCTGCGGTGGCGCCGAGCTTGGCGAGAACGCCCGGGTGCCACAGGCCGGGGTGGACGGCGGCGATGACCTTCAGCCGCTGGGTGGCCAGCAGCAGAGCGAGGCTGAAACTGGTCGACTCGTGCTGGTACTCGGCGCCGTAGCTGGCCATGTAGCGCACCTGGCTGAGCGCGTACTCGAAGCCGTTGTTCTCGGCCAGGACCGCGAGTTCGCGGTTGTAGTCGTAACCCCAGTCGGTGCGCTGCTCGATCGTGCTGGTGACGAGTCCCCCGCTGACGTTGGGGACCCAATAGGCGAATTTCACGGGCGCTGCGGGCATGCGGAACTCCTGTTGCGGATGGTCGCGGTGTCGCGGATGGTCCGCGGAATGGGCGGGAACCCCGAATTCACGGCATGGCAGTGCCCCGAATTCAGGCCCTGAGGGAAAAGCACCGCGCACCTCGGCCCGTCGGGCAGGTGCGGTGCGGGAGGAAGCGGGTGCGGCGGATCCGGAGGCGGATCAGGCCGCGGGGCAACAGGAGGCGCTGGAGACGCGCGCCAGATCGACGTGGCGCCGCCGCGTGAGGTCCAGTCGCATCGTCATGCCATCGATCGTGGCAGCAGCCGGATGCGGCAGTCAAGGAAAACCCGACCGTTCTCGCATCGCGGACCATTGAATTTCACGAAGGTGTGACAGGGAAACCCTTGAACGACTTCCGGTGGAACCCGCATTCTGCGGCGATGCGAACGGAACAGCTCGAATACATCACGGCCGTGGTCCGATTGGGTTCGCTGCGCCGGGCGGCCGAGGAACTGCGCCTGTCGCAGCCCGCGTTGAGCGAGACGGTGCGGAATCTGGAGCGCGAACTCGGCGTCGACCTGCTGGAGCGAAAGCGGTCCGGTGCCACGATGAGCGCCGAGGGACGGGAACTGCTGCCGCACATCGTCAATGTGCTGGACGCGGTGGACCGGTTGCGGACAGCGGCGGGCGAGCAGCACCGCATCAGCCGGACAGTGCGACTCGGCACGGTGAACGCGGCGACCGTGCCGCTGCTCATCCCGGTGATGCGGGAGTTCCGCGCCAGGCATCCGCTGACGCAAGTGGAGGTGGTCGCCGCGCAGCAGACCGACATCCATCGGGGCCTGCTGGAGGGCGGCTTCGACCTGGGTCTGGTGAACCACCTCGACGGCGACGACATGCCGGCCGGATTCGACAGCCTGGAACTGCTCCGAGGGCGGCCGGTGGTGTGCCTGCGCCCGGACAACCCACTGGCGGCCCTGCCGGCCGTTCCGGTCGCGGACCTGCTGACCGAGCCGTTCATCGCCATGCGCTCCGGCTACGTGATGCACCGGTACGTGCACCGGCTCCTCGGGGAACGGGCTTCGTCCTTCTCCTACTCGACGGACGGCGCGGAGCTGGGCAAGCTGATGGTGGCGCAGGGGCTCGGCGCGACGGTGCTGCCCGACTTCAGTGTGATCGGGGACCCACTGGAACGCCAGGGCCTGATCACCTGCCGGCCGCTCGCCGACGACACCACCACCCGAGTGCTGCTGATGCTGCGGCGGCGCCGGGCGGAGTCGGTGCCGAGGGCCGCTCAGGAGCTGTACGAGGCGTTCGTCCGCAAGGGGCGGGAACTGGGGCCTGCTCCGGAAGTCGCGCCGGTGCAGGCCCGGGACGGGATGCCGACCGCAGGCGGTCCGTCGCCGGGCCTTGCGGCGTCGCCGGGTTCGGGGGTGTCCCGCCCCGGGTGACGCGTCCGCTCAGTTCTCGTCGCGGTCCCTGCCCGGGACCACCACGAGGAACGCGTCCGACTTCAGGTCCATGACCACTTTGGCGGGCTCACCGTCGGCGCGGCGCCGCGCCGCGTACTCCTCCGCCGGCCACGATCCGCGCGGAGCTCCGGCAGGAAACCGCTCCAGCACCTTCGCGCCCATGGGGGTCGACACCTCCAGCATCGATCATCGACTCGTACCGACAACTTCCTGCATTTCGCCTGCCCGGAAGGGACGCCGATATGTCTCCCTCGCGCAAAACATCCCTTCGCCGCGTCCGGAAGCACTCGTTCTGTGGAAGTGATCGCTGAAAGAACTCCGACAAGAGGGAGCGAGGCGGATGAACGGAGGCCGTGCCGGGCCGGGGCTGCGCTGCCTGGTGACCGGCGCCACGGGATACATCGGCGGCCGCCTCGTCCCGGAACTGCTGGCGGCTGGGCACCAGGTGCGCTGCCTGGCCCGTTCCCCGGAGAAGGTGAGCGGCCACCCGTGGGCGGCCGAGGTCGAGGTGGTGGCCGGAGACGTCATGCGGGCCCGGCCCGTCGCCGACGCGCTGCGCGGTATGGACGTCGCGTACTACCTGGTGCACGCACTGGGCACGGGCCGCGGCTTCGAGGAGACGGATCGCACCGCTGCGCGGATCTTCGGGGAGCAGGCCCGGGCCGCGGGTGTGCGGCGCATCGTCTATCTGGGCGGTCTCACCCCGGCGGACGTGCCCGAGCGCGAGCTGTCCCCGCACCTGCGGTCGCGCGCCGAGGTCGGCCGCATCCTGCTGGGCTCCGGCGTTCCGACCACGGTACTGCGGGCCGCCGTCATCATCGGCTCGGGGTCGGCCTCCTTCGAGATGCTGCGCTATCTCACCGAGCGCCTGCCCGTCATGGTCACCCCGCGCTGGGTCGGCACCCGGATCCAGCCGATCGCGGTGCGGGACGTACTGCGGTTCCTGGTCGGCAGCGCGACGATGCCGCACGACATCAGCCGCGCCTTCGACATCGGAGGGCCGGAGGTGCTGACGTACCGGGACATGATGCTCAGGTACTCGGCTCTCGCGGGCCTTCCGCGCCGGCGCATCGTCTCCGTTCCCGTCCTCACCCCGCGCCTTTCGAGTCTCTGGATCGGCCTGGTGACTCCCGTTCCCCCGTCGATCGCACGGCCGCTCACCGAGTCGCTGCGCCATGAGGTCGTCTGCCGCGACCGCGACATCGAGCGCTACGTTCCCGCCCCCGCGTCAGGTCCGATCGGTTTCGACGAGGCGGTCCGGCTGGCCCTGCGGCGCGTGCGCGACGCGCAGGTCACCACGCGCTGGTCGTCCGCCTCGCCGCCGGGGGCGCCGAGCGACCCGCTGCCGACCGATCCCGGCTGGGCGGGCGGCAGCCTCTACACGGACCGGCGCGAACTCGTCGTCGACGCCTCGCACGAGGCCCTGTGGCGCGTCGTCGAGGGCATCGGCGGCGAGAACGGCTGGTATTCCTTCCCTCTGGCCTGGGCGGCACGGGGCTGGCTCGACCGGCTGGTCGGAGGGGTCGGGCTGCGCCGGGGACGACGCGACGCGCAGCGGTTGCGGGTCGGGGACTCGCTGGACTTCTGGCGGGTGGAGGAGATCGAACCCGGGCATCTGCTGCGCCTGCGGGCGGAGATGCGGCTGCCGGGCCTCGCCTGGCTGGAGCTGTACGCCGAACAGGACGAGCACGGGCGGACCCGGTACCGCCAGCGGGCCCTGTTCCATCCGCACGGGCTGCTCGGTCACGCCTACTGGTGGGGAGTCTCCCCCTTCCACTCCCTCGTGTTCGGAGGCATGGCGCGAGGCATCGCGCGGGCCGCCGCCCGGACGCCGCGCACCGGTCCGGCCCAGCCCCGGCCCGCCCCGTGATGCCCGCGCCGACGGCGAGCGGACCGCGGCCGGCACCCTCTCCCCCGGAGTTCACGTCATGCACGTCTCGGTCGTCCTGTTCACCTCCGACCTGCGTCTGCACGACCACCCGCCGCTGCGGGCCGCCCTGACCCGCCCCGGACAGGTGGTGCCGCTCTTCGTGCGGGACCGGGGAGTGGCTGCCGCCGGATTCGCCGTTCCCAACCGGCTGGCGTTCCTCGCCGACTGCCTGCGCGACCTCGACGCGGGGCTGCGCGCCCGGGGCGGGCGTCTCGTCGTCCGGTCCGGGGACGTGGTCGACGAGGTGTGCCGGGTGGTCACCGAGACGGACGCGGCCGACGTTCATCTGGCGGCGGACGTCAGCGCCTACGCGCAGAGACGCGAGGCGCGGCTGCGCCGGGAGCTGGCGGCCCAGGGGTGCCGGCTGTGGGTGCACGACACCGTCAACGCGGTCGTGCCGCCGGGTACGGTGGCCCCGGCCGCCTCCGACCACTTCGCCGTCTTCACCCCGTACTTCCGGCGGTGGACCGGGCAGCGGCTGCGCGACACGTCGGGCGCGCCGCGTGCCGTGCGGGTGCCGGACACCGCCGGATCGGAGGAACTGCCCGTACGCGAAGGTCGTGCTGCGGTCTCGGCAGGGCTGCCCGCCGGTGGCGAGACGGAGGCCAGGAAGCGGCTCACGGCGTGGCTGCGCGGCGGCCTCGCCGCTTACGGGGACCGGCAGGACGACCTGGCGGGCGACGCCACCTCCCGTCTGTCACCGCATCTGCACTTCGGCACCCTCTCCCCCGTCGAGGTCGTCCACCGGGTGCGGCAGGCGGGCGGCCCGGGCGCCGATGCCTTCGTACGACAGCTGGCGTGGCGCGACTTCCACCGTCAGGTGCTCGCAGCGCGGCCGGACGCGGCCACCGCCGACTACCGGACGCGAGGGGACCGCTGGCGGTCCGAGCGCGCGGCGCGCGCGGACGTCGAGGCGTGGCGGGAGGGCCGTACGGGCTATCCGGCCATCGACGCGGCGATGCGGCAGCTGCGGCACGAGGGGTGGATGCCGGGCCGGGCCCGGCTGCTGGCCGCGAGTTTCCTCACCAAGACGCTGTACGTCGACTGGCGTGTGGGAGCGCGCCACTTCCTGCGGCTGCTGGTCGACGGCGATGTCGCCAACAACCAGCTGAACTGGCAGTGGATGGCCGGAACGGGCACCGACACCCGGCCCAACCGGGTCCTGAACCCCCTCGTCCAGGCCAGGCGGCACGACCCTGACGGCGCGTACGTGCGCCGCTGGGTCCCCGAACTCGCCGGGCTCCACGGGCCGGCGGTGCATGAACCATGGCGCCTGCGGGGCCGGGAACGGGCCGCGTGCGGAGCCTACCCGGATCCGATCGTCGACCTGTCCGACGGCCTGGCCCGCTTCAGACGGGCCCGCGGACTTACGGCCTGAGCCGGGCCATGTGTGCCTCGGGCTCATGGATGATCATCTCGCCGTTGATCGTCGGCACGGCCCGGACACCGGAGTCGTGGTCGAGGGCGCAGCCGCGGACCGGCCTCATGACCCAGCGGAATAACCGTTCGCCCGGGTCCCCTCGCGAGCCGCACACTGGCGCCATGGGTCGAACCGTCAGTGCGTGGGTGACGTCCGGCGAGGACGTCCTCGGCGTCACGGGACCGTTTCCCGTGGACGTTCCCTGGTGGTCGGAGGTCGAGCAGGTCGTCGGGCGGCTGGAGGAGTTGCTCCGGGTCCCGGTGATGGTGCTGCGGCTGCTGACGGTGGACGGCGGTGAAGGCGGACGGGACGGCCACGCGACCTACCACGTGGAGGCGTGGGAGCGCCCGGCGGCCGGGCTGCTCGCTCAACGGGCCGCTCCGAAGGGCCTGTTGGTGGCGGACGCGGCACTGCGAATGCCGTGGGCGCGTGTGGACGGCCTGCGGGAACTGCTCGACTGGGGCCTCGGCACGCTCCGGGCGGCGGGCCGCCCCGTCACGGGCCGCGTCGAGCAGCGACGGACCTGGAATCTGGCAGGGTTGTTCCGGCTGCCCACCGCGTCCGGGCCCGTCTGGCTCAAGGCGACGCCGCGCTTCGCCGCCGACGAGGCGGCCGTCGCCGACGCGTTCGCGCGGGTGGACGCCGGGCTGGCGCCGACGGTCGTCGGCCGGGGCGAGCGGCGGATACTGATGGAGCACGTGCCCGGCAAGGACTGCTGGGGGGCGTCCGCCGATACGGCGACGGCGGCGATGCAACGGTTCGTGGCGGCCCAGGCCGCGCTCGCGCGCAGCCGCCCCGTCGTGCTGCGGGACTGGCGCACCCCGGTGCTCGCGGCCCGGGGGCAGGCGCTGCTCGACGGGCCGGCCGGGGCGGAGCTGGACGGTGGGGAGAGGCAGGCCGTGCGGGACCTGGCGGACCGCTGGCGGCAGCTGGAGGACTGCGGTCTGCCCGACACGGTGGTGCACGGCGACTTCCATCCGGGCAACTGGCGCAGTGACGGCGGCCGTCCGGTCGTTCTGGACTTCGCGGACGCCTACTGGGGCAATCCGGTGGTGGACGGCCTGCGCGCCATCGACCACCTCCCCGAGGCGGCCCGGCCTGCGGCGGCCCGGGCCTGGACCGCCGCCTGGGCGGCGCACGCGCCGGGAAGCGCCCCGTCCCGCGCCCTCCGTCTCGCCGAGCCGCTCGCCCATCTCATGTACGCCATCCGCTATCAGGAGTTCCTCGACGGCATCGAGTCCTCGGAGCGGCCCTACCACGAAGGTGATCCGGTGACGGTGCTCCGCAGGGCGGTGCGCGCCGTGCGACACCCGAGCCCGTTCCTCGCGGCAGCCGGGGAGTGAGGGCGATGGATCACGCGGAGGCGCTGCTCATCGGTGGACGCGCCGGTGTCGGCAAGACGACGGTGGGCTGGGAGGTCTCGGCACGGCTGAGGGCCGCCGGAGTCGCCCACGCCGTGATCGACGGCGACTTCATGGGACAGGTGCACCCGGCGCCGGACGGTGATCCCCACCGCGCCGGGATCACCGAACGCAACCTCACCGCCGTGTGGCGGAACTACGCCTCGCTCGGACATCGGCGGCTCGTCTACACCAACACGGTCAGCGTGCTCGACGAGTCCGCGGGCATGTTCCGGCGGGCGATGGGCCCGCGGGCGCGGCTCGTCCGTGTGCTGCTGACCGCGGCCGACGACACGATCGCCCTCCGGCTGAAGGGCCGTGAACTGGGGTCGGAGCTGGAGCAGGAGTTGCGCACCAGCGCGTACAAGGCGCGACTGCTGGACGCTCGGGCGCCCGTCGACACCGTGCGGTTGGCCACCGACGGGCGTGACGTCGTCGACATCGCGCGGGAGGTGCTGGCCGCAACCGGGTGGGTGTGACTCCGCCTTCGAGGCGAGGTGACCTGCCACCGGGCCGTGATCACGCCACCGGGGGCCGACCCTGTTCCGGGGTGGAGAGGTGCACAACGACGCCAACCTGGCCGCGCTCGGCGAGTACACGTACGGCGTCGGCGCGGGCAGCCGCCTGTTCGCGTACATCCTCATCGGGACCGGGCTCGGCATGGGGGTCGTCAGCGAGGGACGGCTGTTCACGGGTGCGCACGGCGGAGCGGGGGAGATCGGGTTCCTGCCGTGGCCGGGACGGCAGAAGCCGCAGACACTGGAGGACGCGGTGTCGGGCGTCGCCGTCGTGGAGTCCGCGCGGGCGTTCGGCATGACGGGGCAGCTCACGGCGAAGTCGGTGTTCGACGCGGCCCGGCAGGGTCATCCCGCCGCGACCGAGGCCGTGCGCCTGGAGGGCGAGCGGATCGCCCACACGGTCGCGGCGGCCGCCGCGGTGCTCGACCCCGACCCGGTGGTGCTCGGCGGCGGTGTGGGCCACAGCGTCGGCCTGCTGTTGCGTCCCGTGCGGGAGACGCTGCGCTCCCTCACTCCGCTGCGCCCGAAGATCGCCCCGAGTGGGCTGGGCGAGGACGCGGTGCTGCTCGGCGCGCTGGCGACGGCGCTCGGCAGGGCCCGGGACGTGGTGTTCGAGCGCAGGTCCGCCACCTCCTGACCAACTCCGGACGGTCAGCGGCGCCCCGCCGCGGTAGACGGGGGTGGGCCCTCGGGAGAGACCCACCCCCGTGCGGGTTCAGCTCACGTCGAGCGCCGTGTCGTCGAGGACGAACGACGTCTGCAGGCTGGAGCCCTCGGTGCCGGTGAACTTCAGGGTGACGGTCTGTCCGGCGTAGCTCGCCAGGTTGAAGCTGCGCTGGGTGTAGCCGCCGGCGGCGTTGAGGTTGGAGTACGTCGCCAGGGTGCTCAGGACCGTACCGGAACCGTTCAGGAGCTGGACCTTGAGCGTGTCGTACGCCGTGCTGGTGGTGGTCTCCGCCGTGTCGATGTGCAGGTAGAAGCTCAGGGTGGCGGAGGTGCAGGCGGACGGGACGGTCACCGTCTGGGAGAGGGTGTCGGTGTGCGCGGAGCCGTAGCCGTCCAGCCAGGCGTAGTACGAGCCCGTACGGGGCGACTCGCTGCTGGAGTTGGTGATGACGCCACTGCTGGCGGTCCAGGCGGTGCTGCCGGACTCGAAGCCGTTGTTGCCGAGGAGCTGGGCGGCGGTGCAGGAGGTCGAGCCTCCGCCGCCGCTTCCGCCGCCGCTGCTGCCGCTCGCTCCGGAGAGCCATTCGGTGGCGTTCAGGGCCAGGGCGGCGTTGGTGGCGCCGGAGTCGTTCCAGCCGTCGTACAGCGTGTTGCCGGACTGGCCGGTGCCGTCGTCGATGGGTGAGCTGTCGCCCCAGAAGGCGACACGACCGCTGCCGAAGGCGGACGTCAGGAAGAAGGCGCCGGTGTTGCCCGAGTAGCCGCTGCGGTAGAGCAGGCCCTTGACGGAGGAGTTGTCGGAGGGCTTGAGGGTGGCGGTGGTGCCGTTGGCGATGAGGCTCTTGGTGACGGTGCCGAAGGAGCCGTGCAGCACCGGGTCGGTGCTGTCGCTGATCGCGGCCGGGTAGCCGGAGGTGATGTTCAGCGAGTCGATGGAGAAGCCGAACGGGTCGGTGGAGTCGACGCTGTTGTTGGTCATCAGGTCGTTGAGGATCTCGACCGCGTCGTAGCCGTCGTTGTTGCGGTCGGCGCCGGTGTGGTCGGAGATCATGAACAGTCCGCCGCCGTTCTTGACGAAGTTCATGATCGCCGTCTTCTCGGCGGTGGTGAAGAGGGTGTTCGGTTCGGGCAGGACGAGGGTGTCGAAGTTCTTCAGGTCCAGCGAGGAGGAGCCGCCGTAACTGAGGCTGGAGCCCGACGGCAGGGTCTTGAGGCTGTAATTTCCGGTCTTCTGGAGGGCGACGCCCCAGGAGGAGAGGGCTCCGGTCCAGTCCGTCTCGGCGGACGGCGTGGAGTCCTGGCCGAGCGGGTCGGGCTGGCTGGTGGAGATGATCCAGTCGGCGTTGCCGGCGGTCTCCGCGTGCGCGTTGTCGAACAGGACGCGGTGCGGGGTGGCCGCGTGGGCCTCGGTCGCGGCCGTGGTGGCCTGGACGGCGGTCCCGGTGGCGAGCAGGCCGCACACGGCGAGGACCGTGGCGAGTCTGTGGCGGGGCCTGGTGAGTCCGAGCATCCGGCGAACCTCCATGGGGAGTTGGGGAGAGGAGCGGTGCGGGTGCCAGTCTGCGCGCGTAGAGATTCCGCCGCGGTCTGCGCGCGTAGAGTTCCTTCATACGCCACCCGTGCGACGGACTGTTGAACGGTACATGGCAGGACGGGGCGTGGCCAGGAGAACGCCCTCCTGACAGGTCGAGGATTGACCCTCCATTGACCCGCGATTGAAGCGAGAAGGAGTGTTGCCGCGCAGAGCGGGCACACGTCGTACGACAGACGCTTCACAAAGAGGGGCGGAGATGGAGATCTCGGGCATCATCAGTGCCATTGTCATCGGGCTCATCATCGGCGTCCTGGGGCGGCTCGTCGTCCCCGGGCGCCAGCACATCGGCATCCTGTGGACGATCGTCGTCGGCATCGTGGCAGCTTTCATCGGCGCCGGGATCGCCGCCGCGGTCGGCGTGGCCGACACCAAGGGAGTGGACTGGATCGAGTGGCTCATCCAGATCGCTCTGGCGGCACTCGGCATCGCGGCGCTGGACCGGGCGAAGACAGCTCATCGCTGAACGGTCCCTCACTGAACGGTTCGTCCCGGGGTACGCACCCCGGGACGCCGAGCCATACCTCATCAACGGGCCGATCGGGCCGGTGTCACGCCCGATCGGCCCCGTCGCGTGCGGTCACCGGGACGTCGGCCGTTCCCCGTACCAGGCGAGTGTGACGTCCAGCGCCTTCGCGAGCGGTGTCGGAATGACGCCGAAGGTGTGCTCGAAGGCGGACGAGTAGCTGTGCGCCGGTCGATGTCGCCCAGGGCGCTACATCGCGCCCCGGGGCGTTCGGCCCCCTTGCGGCGGCGCTTCCACCGGCGCCGGGCGAACCATGCCTGTCGGGGCACTAGCCGAGCTCCAGAGTGGTCACCCCGTACACACGCTCCTGGGCGAAGGACCTGACCGGTCCCGTGTACATGCGCGCTGTTTCGAACGACGGGGCGAGGCCCGCGCGTTCGGCGAGGGAGACGGCCGCCGTGTTGGGTTCGGGGACGTCGACGGCGATCTCCCGTCCCGCTGCTTCGGTGGTCAGCGCGGCGAAGAGGGCGTCGGCGTCCTCGGCGCTGTCGGCGAAGAGGGGGCCGATGCGCAGCGCGTCGCGGGCGGGCCGGATCACCGCGTAACCGGCGAGGCGGCCGTCGCCGGGACGGACGAACACCCGGTGGCCGGGGGTGGTGAGCCAGCGTTTCAGGAAGCCGGGGCGGTCGGCGGGGCAGCAGGCGCTGTCGTACGCCGCGATGGCGTCGAAGTCGTCCTTCTCGGCCGGGCGCACTCCGGGCACGGGCTCCCCGGCGGGGGCGGCTCCGGTGAACCGTACGGTGCGGTGGGCCGGTTCGAAGCCGGAGCGGCGGTAGTTGTCCTGCTGGGCGACCACGCCGTCGAGGCCGACCGTACGGTCGCCGGCGTGGGCCAGCCCCGTCTTCCAGGTGGTCAGTCCCAGGCCACGACCGCGCAGGTCCGGCCGTACGAGGTAGCAGCCCAGGAAGGCGTAGTCGGCGCCGTAGGTGACGACGGAGACCGCCGAGACGGGCTCCCCGCCGAGCCGGCCGATGAAGAAGCCGTCGGGGTCCTGGGCGAAGAAGGCGGTGCCGTCGGACAGACCGGGGTTCCAGCCCTCGTCCGCGGCCCAGCCGCTGATCACCGGCCAGTCGTCGAGCGTGGCCCGGGTGACGACCAGGTCGTCGGGACCCGCAGAGCTCATCGTCGCGCTCCCTTCCATGGGGGGTCGGGCGCGGCGGACGGACCGGCCGCGCCGCGAGCATCCTTCCCGATGCCGAAGACCTGCGCCACCGTAGGCACGTCGGCACCTGCCTCAGCCAATTCCGCGTCCCCCGAAGGGAGTTGAGACAGAAGGCCGGGATGGCCGGGTTCACCCGTGAGGGCGTCCACCGCGGCGCCGTGTTCCATGGCGGAGGGTGGCGCGGCGGCGTGCGGTACGCCGCTCCTTCGGGGCGGCCCGGTCGCAACCGGCCCAGGCTGACACCACGGTGCCGAAGGCCCCGCCGCCAGTCGGTGCGGCGGGGCGTTCCGCTGATGTGCTCGGGTCGGCTGGTGACCCGCAGGCAGAGTTCGCCCGTCAAGCAGCGGTGTCCGGTGCGTGCTCCTGGTCGGCCCTCGCGACGGGGCGAAGGCCGTCCGTGGCGGCGCTAGCGGGTCGCTGACGACCGAAAGCGCCGGTACAGCAGCGTCCCGCCGAGCAGCAGGGCCCCGCTTCCCGCCAGTGCGGGCAGGGTCACGTCCGCGCCCGTGTGCGCGAGGGTGACCCCGGCCTGCTGCACCGGGGGCGCCGTCCGTACGGGGGTGTGCGCCTTCGGCGGTGCGGCGGGGCGGGCCGTGCTCGAGGTGTTCGTTGAGGTGTTGCCCACCGACGCGTTGCCGGCCCCGGCCACACTGACCGAGTTGCCGGTGACGTTCACGGGGATGTCGACCGGGAGTTGCAGGCCGTTGCCCCCGAGCACGCCCGAGGAATCCTTTCCGCCGGTGTGCGCGGTGGCACCGCCGCCCCCGGACACCGCTCCCCGCCCTGCGCCGGACTGGCGCGCACCCCGGTTCTCGCAGGCGTTTCCCGCCGCCGGGTTCAGCAGCCCCACGACGTCCACGGTGTTGCCGCACACATTGACCGGCACGTGCACCGGGACCTGGAGGGTGCTGCCGGAGATCAGCCCGGGCGAACCCGCCGCGGTGCCGTCCGCCGCGGAGTCCGCGTGCGCCGGCAGCGCCACGGCCATCGCCCCCGAGGCGGCGGCCACGGCGATCAAACCATTCCGGGTAACCCGATTCATAGGTTCCCTGCCTTCCAGACATGGTCGCGAGCACTCGCCCGCACCCCGTAAAACGCAGACGAACCATCCGAGTTATGGCTTATCTGCCTTTCACCCCATCGAGTGGCACGGTTGTCGAACCGGCGGAAGGCCGTCGCGGGCGGCGCAACGTGCGGCAGGTCCGCCCTTTCCGCCTGTCCGCGGGCGCGCTCCACAGGCCCCGCTCGCGGTGGTCAATGGGTCGCCGCCGGATCCGCGACCGGGGCGTCCCAGGAGGCACCATGCTGGCGGGGATCCGCCGCCGAACGGCGGCTCCTGCGGCCTGGAGCCGCCGGCTGAGCGGGCTCAGGCGAGGGAGAGCTCCGGGGTGTACAGGTCCAGCCAGAGGGCCAGGTCCAGGGCCCGTTCCAGGCCGTGGCGCGAGGCCTGGGTGATCTGCGGGGTGTCGCGGTGGGCGGCCCGGCGCAGCCGTTCGTGGTCGACCAGGTCGAAGACGGGGTGGGAGGGGCGGCCGAGGAGGTCCTTGGCGTGTTCCTGGAGGGCGAGGGCGTACTTGGGGTCCTGGGTGGAGGGGTAGGGGCTCTTGACCCTGTCGTACACGGACTTCGGGATCAGGTCCGCGGCCGCCTCCCGCAGCAGGCTCTTCTCGCGTCCGTCGAAGGACTTCAGCGTCCAGGGCGTGTTGTAGACGTACTCGACGAGCCGGTGGTCGCAGAACGGCACCCGCACCTCCAGGCCGACCGCCATGCTCGTACGGTCCTTGCGGTCGAGCAGGACCCGCACGAAGCGGGTCAGGTGCAGATGGCAGATCTGCCGCATCCGGTACTCGAAGTCGCTCTCGCCCTCCAGGCGCGCGATGTCCGCGACGGCCGTGCGGTAGCCGTCGGCGATGTACGCCTCGAGGTCCAGTGCCCCGGTGAGGTCGGGGCGCAGGACGTCGGCGTCCTCGCCCCGGTCCCGGCCGTGGCGGACCAGCCAGGGGAAGGTGTCGGCGCGGCGTGCCTCCTCGTCGAAGAACTGCTGGTAGCCGCCGAAGACCTCGTCGGCGGACTCCCCGGACAGCGCGACGGTGGACTGCTCGCGGATCGCCTGAAACAGCAGGTAGAGCGAGGTGTCCATGTCGCCGAGACCCATCGGCAGGTCGCGGGCGCGGATGACCTTGGCGCGTACGTCGAGGTCGGCGAGGGCCTGGGCGTCGAGCACGATGTCCTGGTGGTCGGTGGCGCAGGCGCGGGCCACGTCGTGCACGAACGGCGCGTCGGGGGTGGCGCGCAGTTCGTCGGCGACGAAGTGGTCGGCCTGTCCGACGAAGTCCACGGCGAAGCTGCGCACCTTCTCGCCGTGCAGGGCCAGTTGCCGCGCGGCCAGCGCGGTCATCGCGGAGGAGTCCAGGCCGCCCGACAGCAGGGTGCAGCGCGGCACGTCGGCGACGAGCTGGCGGCGCACGATGTCCTCGAGCAGCGCCCGGACGGTGGCGACGGTGGTGTCGCGGTCGTCGGAGTGCGGCCGGGTCTCCAATCGCCAGTAGACGCGCCGGTGTGCGCCCTGCCGGTCGACGGTGACGACGGTGCCGGGCTCCACCTCGCGCATGCCGTCCCAGATGGCGTGCCCGGGCGTCTTGACCAGCGCCAGCAGCTCTCGCAGTCCGTCGAGGCGGATCCGGGCGGGGGCCAGCGGGTTGGCGAGGATCGCCTTGGGCTCGGAGCCGAAGAGGACGCCGTCGGGGGTCGGGTGGTAGTAGAAGGGCTTGATGCCCATGCGGTCGCGGATCATCACGAGTGTGTCGCGGCGGCCGTCCCAGAGGGCGAAGGCGTACATGCCGTTGAGACGCTCGGCGAGCGCGTCGCCCCACTCGAGGTAGGCGCGCAGAACGACCTCGGTGTCCGAGTCGGTGGTGAAGCGGTGGCCCAGGGCGCTCAGTTCACGGCGCAGCTCGGTGAAGTTGTAGGTCTCCCCGGAGTACACGAGCGCGACGGTGCCCTCCGGGGTCTTTGCGGTCATCGGCTGGCGTCCGCCGGGCAGGTCGATGATCGCGAGCCTGCGGTGGCCCAGGGCGGCGGCACCGCCGATCCAGGTGCCGCTGTCGTCGGGGCCGCGGCAGGCCATGGTCCGCGTCATCGCATCCAATGTCGCGGTCTCGGTCCGCAGATCGCGATCGTAGGAAACCCACCCGGTGATGCCACACATGTGTCGCCTCCCGCGTCCGATCGCCGGGACACCGCGTTCACCTGCGGCCACGCAAGGGCCGAGCATCGCCCCGACAAACCAGTTGTATTAAGCAGCTATATGTCGAGCGTGTGTGATGTCACGCGGGCGGTCAACGCGTCCGTGACCCGGCCGGGCTCGCTCCCCCCACCGTTTCGGCCGGGTTTTACGTCTCGTGTACGCGCCGATGGGCCTTGTCGGAGGGCGCGGCCGTCAGGTCTCGGCCACGGGCAAAGAATTTCCCAACATCCCTCTTCCTCCCGGCGCCGTCCGCTCACGGACGGCGCCGCCGCCCAGGCGGATGTCACAGTAATCACTTTGCACACAGTTGCCCCGAATGCCCGACAAGCGAATCGGTCCTAAGGTGCTCATATGGAGCATGCCCTCAGTCCCACGACCCTCGCGGAACTGCGCCGGCCACGGCCGTACCCCGCGGTGTCGGTGCTGACGCCGACGCACCGCCGCGCGACCGAGCACGCGGAGGACCGGGTACGGCTGCGTAATGCGCTGGCCGACGCCAGGAAGCAACTCGAGGCCGACCCGGCGGTCCCCAGGGAACGCCGTATCGACGTCGCGGACCAGCTCGACCGGGCACTCGCCGAGGTCGACCTCGCACATGCCGAGGACGGCCTGGTGATCTTCGCCGCGCCGGGCGAGCACCAGGTGTGGTCGCTGGCCCGCGCGGTGCCCGAGCGCGTGGTCCTCTCGGACACCTTCCTGACCCGCAACCTGGTGGCCGCGCAGGTCGCCGAGCGGCCGTTCTGGGTGCTCACGGTCTCGGCAGACAGGGTGACGCTGTGGAACGGCGGTGCCGGCCACGTCGCGGAGGAGCGCGTCGGCGGCTTCCCGCTGACCCGGAGCCGGGAGAACTTCGACGCCGAGCGCCAGATGCAGGTCGGCGACATGCCGAGCACGTCCCGCGACGAGACGACCCGCCGCTTCCTGCGTGAGGCCGACACCGCGATGAGCAGGATCCTGCGCCGGTATCCGCGCCCGCTCTACGTCGCCGGCGAGCAGGCCGCGCTGTCCGTTCTGGACGAGCTCGGCACCGTCACGAAGGACGCGGTCCATGTCCGCCACGGCGGTCTCGCCCACGGCACCCCCGACGCCGTGTGGCAGGCCGTCCGGCCGGTGATCGCCGCCGAGGAGCACAGGACCGTCGAGACGGTCGGCCGTGAGCTGGAGTCGGCCCGCGGCCGCAAGGCGTTCGCCGCCGGCGTCGACGAGGTCTGGCAGAACGCCTCCGACGGACGCATCCGTCTCCTCGCGGTGGAGGAGAACTACCGCATCACGGTCCGTGCCGACGGCGGCGACCATCTGGTGCCCGCCGAGAGCGGCGACCTGGACGCCCGCGAGGACATCGTGGACGAGATCGTGGAGCGCTGCCTGGACACCGGCGCCGACGTCCGCTTCGTCCCGGACGGTGCCCTGGGCGACGCGCAGGGGATCGCCGGGGTTCTCCGCTACTGAGCCGCTCACTTCCCCTGCCGGGGCCTCTGCCGAGGCCGTCTCACCACGGTCTACCCTGCCGGGGACGGTCCGCGGAGAGGGAGGGCGGGGGCACATGGGCGATCTGCTGGGTGTGGCGGTACTGGGTGCGGGGCACATGGGCGCCGACCACATACGCCGGCTGGACCGCGTGGTGAGCGGAGCGAGGGTGGTGGCCGTGGCGGATCCCGAGAAGGACCGCGCCGAGGAGGCCACGGCCGGTGTCGAAGGCGTTCTGGTGCACACCGAACCCGAGGCCGCGCTGGACGCGCCCGGCGTCCGGGCCGTGCTGATCGCCTCCCCCGGCCCGGCCCATGAGGAGTCGCTGCTGGCGGCCTTCGCGCGCGGACTGCCGGTGCTGTGCGAGAAGCCGCTGGTGCCGGACGCGGCCGGGGCGCTGCGGGTGGTGGAGGCGGAGTCCCGGCTCGGCCGGCGCCTCACACAGGTGGGGTTCATGCGCCGGTACGACGCCGAGTACCTGCGCCTGAAGTCGCTGCTGGACAGCGGCCGGCTGGGGAGGACGCTGATGCTGCACTGCACGCACCGCAACGTCTCCTCGCCTCCCGGTTTCACCACCGCCATGCTGATCGACAGCTCCGTCTCGCACGAGATCGACGCGGCCCGCTGGCTGCTGGGCCAGGAGCCGACCGCGGTGACCGTGCTGCGTCCCCGGTCGTCATCGAACGCTCCGGACGGCCTGCTCGACCCGCAGTTCGTGCTGTTGGAGACGTCGGGGGGCGCCCTCGTCGATGTGGAGATCTTCGTGAACACCGGCTTCGGCTACCAGGTGCGCTGCGAGGCCGTCTGCGAGGGCGGCAGCGCCCGCATCGGCGAGGGGCACTCCATGGTCGTCACGACCGCGGACGGCGCGCGCGAGGAGGTCGCGCAGGACTATCTCGTCCGGTTCGCCGACGCCTACGACCGGGAGGTACAGGCATGGGTCGACGCCACCCGGCAGGGGCGGGTCACCGGGCCCTCCGCGTGGGACGGCTATGCGGCCTCCGTGGTCGCCGAGGCGGGCGTGCGGGCGCTGGGGAGGGGCGAACGGGAGGCGGTCACCCTGGCACCGCGCCCGGAGCTGTATGGAGGCGATGACCGCTGACAGCCTCAGCGGACCCGCACACGCATCCATAACTCGTACACGTGCACGATCTGACGTCTGTACCCCGAACGTCAACTGACGTACTGCCCCTACGACTTGCCCGTCCGGGGCGGCCCGTCACCGGCTCCGACCACTTCTTCCGCAGGGCCTTTGGCATATGCCAGAAGCACCACCGTATCGGGTGTTGCCAAATCCCTTACGCCCCGTCGTCGGCTGTGCCACAGTCGTAACGGTCCTTCCGCCGGACCTGGTCGAACCGTCCCCGCATCGGAGCGCGTCATGCCACCCCATCTCTCCGCGGACCGCCCCGCCCCCCCACCGCCCGGCCGTGACTCGGTCGACGCGCTCATCTCGCAGACCCGGCGGCTGCGCGGCGAGGTGGACGCCGTACGGCGAGAGGCGCCCGAGGACGGTACGGACCCCGAGGGCCGGTGGCAGCGGGCGCTGTGCGACCTCGCACTGCACCAACTCAGCGACCTGGACGCCCACTTGGCGCAGTTGCGCGACGGCCCGCCCCCCGTTCCCTCCGGACGTCCCGCCGTGCCGCCCGTCGGGTCCCTGCTCAGCCGGGTAGGCAGCGCGGAGTGGAACCTGCTGACCGACGAGGCGAGTTGGTCGGG
This sequence comes from Streptomyces sp. NPDC001796, assembly GCF_042892355.1. Lineage (NCBI taxonomy): Bacteria > Bacillati > Actinomycetota > Actinomycetes > Kitasatosporales > Streptomycetaceae > Streptomyces > Streptomyces sp. NPDC001796. Next base: position 228,187 of record NZ_JBIAUC010000008.1, read on the forward strand.
CGAGCTGTACCAGATCCTCGGCCGTGAACCCTCGTCCCCCGCGCTCACCCTCGACGAACTGCCTTCGCTGGTGCACGACGAGGACCGGCCGCTGCTGACGGCGATGGTGACGGACTGCCTGGTCGACGGAAAGCCCATCGACGGCGAGTTCCGGATCCGTCGCCCCGACTGCGGGGTCCGCACGGTGCACATGATGGGCGAGCCCGTGCTCGCCGCCGACGGCAGCACCGCCTCGATGTGGGCCGTGCTGCGGGACGTGAGCGAACTGCGCCGCAGCCAACGGACGGTGCGCGAGACCGGCGACGCGATGCAGCGCCACCGGGCCCGGACCGAACACCGGCTCGCGGCCGAGCTCCAGGAGGCCGTGCTGCCGCCGCGGCGCGGCTCGCTACGCCTCCCGCGACAGGGCACCGGCGCCCTGGACGTGGCCGCCCGCCACCTTCCCGCGTCCGCGAGCGCGCCGATCGGCGGCCACTGGTACGAAGCGTTCGACCTGCCCGACGGGGACACACTGCTCGGCGCCGGCGACCTCACCGGACACGGCATGACCGTGGCCTCGGGCATGGCGACCCTGATCGGTGCCCTCCGGGGCTTGGCCATGGCCGGCACCGCGCCCGGCCGGCTCCTGGGCTGGCTCAACCAGCTCCTGGACGGCTCCGACCAGCCGGCCCTGGGCAGCGCGGTGTGCTGCCGCTACCGGGCCGCCACCCGCACCCTGAGCTGGGCGCAGGCGGGGCACCCCGCCCCGCTGCTGTTCCGCGACGGGACGGGACGCGTGCTGGCCGGACCCGAGGGCGTCCTGCTCGGGGCGAGGCCCCGAGCAGCCTACGGGCAGGCCGAGGAGACGCTTCGGGAAGGCGACCTGCTGCTCCTGCACACCGATGGGCTGGTCCCACGGCACACCGGCACGGAGGCCGTGCAGAGGCTGCTCGACCTGGCTCCGCGCCTCTGCGCGGACCGCACGGCCCAGGACTGCGTACGGACCGTCGTGGAGGAGTTCGGCGAGAGCGGGCGCGAGGACGACGCGTGCGTGCTCGTCGCCAGGGTGGTCCCCTGACGGTCAGGGAGACGGGGCAGGACGGCTCCGCCCTGGTGTCGGCACCGACGCACAGCCCCCTTATGCCTGCGCCCAGTTGCCGCCTCTCGGCTTGGACACGCCCTTCGGGAGCGCCTGCTCGATCTCCTCACGCAGGTCCTGGATCTTCGGATAGCTCGAGTACTGCGCGGTGAGCCGGTACATCTCACGCAGCCGGTCCCAGGTGCGCTGGGAGGAGTTCGCCCCCATGGACGTCAGGGCCAGGCGGGCGTAGCGGTCGGCCTGTTCGGGATCGTCGGCGATGAAGCACGCGGACGCCATGGAGATGTGGTCGAAGATCTTCGACCGGTCCCGGCCGGCTCCGCGCAGCTCCAGCGCCTCCTTGGCGTGGCGCTGCGCGATGAGGGCCGCGCCGGGCTCGTGTTCGGCGAGGGTGCGGTAGGCCAGGGCCTGCATCCCGTGCAGGTCCGCCTCGTCGAACATCTGCATCCAGCTCGGCGGGGGCACGTCCCCCTTGTCGGAGACGAACAGGTCCTCCGCCTCGCCGAGCGTGCGCCGCATCGCCTGCCCCTTGCCCATCGACGCCTGCGCCCAGGCCTCGATGGTGCAGAGCATGGCCTTGGTGCGCGGCAGCACCTCGTCACCGGAGCCCGACCTGGCGAGCTGCATCAGATCCAGGGCGTCGTCGGGACGGCCGAGGTGCACCATCTGCCGGGCGGCGCGGGAGAGCGCCTCCCCGGCGCGGGGCCGGTCGCCGCCCTCGCGGGCCGCGTGCGCGGCGATGACGAAGTACTTCTGTGCCGTGGGCTCCAGGCCGATGTCGTGCGACATCCAGCCCGCGAGAACGGCGAGGTTGGCGGCGACGCCCCACAGGCGGCGCTGCAGATGATCGGGGTGGCGGTAGGCGAGCATGCCTCCCACCTCGTTGAGCTGTCCCACGACCGCCTTGCGCTGCAGGCCGCCGCCGCGGGCCGCGTCCCAGGCCCGGAACACCTCCACCGAGCGTTCCAGCTCCTCGACCTCCTGCGACCCGATGGGGGCGGCCTCGTAGCGGTCGAACCCGGCGGGGTCGGCGTGCAGGGGGTCGTCGTAGCGGGGGGCGTCGGCCGCCAGGGCCGGATCGGTGCGCAGCCAGTCGTGCATGGCGCTGCTGAGTGCGGATCCTGCGGCGAGCGCGGCACCCGCGCCCACCAAGCCGCGTCGGTTGAGCATGAGGTCCATTCCCGTGAATTCGGTGAGGACCGCAGCCGTCCGCTCGGGCGCCCATGGCACTCCGTCGGGGTGCTTCGCACTCCCTTCGTCACGCCGTCTCCCCGCGCGCCCGTGCCGGACCAGACCGAGGTCCTCGATGGTCACGACACGGCCGAGTCGCTCGGTGAACAGCGCCGCCAGCACCCGCGGCACGGGATCCCGCGGGATCTCTCCCACGTCGATCCAACGCCGCACCCGGGAGGTGTCGGTCGCCAGCTGGGGGTGGCCCATGGCCGCCGCCTTCCGGTTGACCATCCTCGCGAGTTCCCCCTTGGACCAGCCGGCCAGGCCGAACAGGTCCGCGAGGCGGGTGTTGGGTTGTCCGCTCACATCAAGCCCCCAGGTTCTCGGCTGAGTTGACAGTAGCCCGCTGTCAGTTGCAGCGGGACTATTCGCCAGGGTTCGCCAGGGTGCGCCAGATGGTGTGCCACGGCCCATCGGGTGTCAGGTAGGAACGCGCCACCCCGACCCGGTCGCCGCAGGGACATTCCCCAGGGTGCGCCGGCGGCGGCCGGGCCGGGCGGGCGCGGAATTCGCAGGCACACGAAGGGATCTGTCTCACCCATGTACGCAGCATCGTCCTCCGTGTCCGCACCGCCCCGGCCGCTGCGTCCCCGCCCGGGAGCCGGCGGCCCCTATCTCGAGCCCGCGCGACCGGCGGCCCCCGTGCTCGGTGCCGGCAGGACACGGCGCGTTCCGGGCCTCGGCACCCAGCCGCTCAGCGGGAGAATCGACTTGTCCGGCCCCCAGGGCGCGCAACTGCGCACGGCGATCGCCTCGGTGCACCGCATCTGCCCGGAGTTCACCCCGGTGCAGGTACTGCGCCGAAGCGGGCGCTCGGTGCTCCTCGTCGGCACCACGGGTCGCAGTACGGCCGTGGCCAAGTGTTTACTGGACCACTCCCCCATCTGGTCCGAGCGCTTCAGGCACGAGATAGCGGCGTACCGGTCGTTCGTCCGGCACCGCCCTCCGGTGCGGGCGCCTCGACTGATCGCGGCGGACCCCGACAACTGCACCCTGGTCATCGAGCGGATGCCCGGCCGGGTGGCCGCGCTGCAGCGGCATCCGGTGGAGGCGCCGCCGCGCGCGGACATCCGGGCGGCACTGGGCGCGATCTGCCGGCTGAACGCGTGGCGTCCCCCGGCGGGCACGTTCGGCGCCCCGCTGGACTACGCGGAGCGGATCTCGCGCTTCCATGATCTGGGGCTGCTCACGGACCGGGACATGGGAGATCTGCAGAAGTTGCTGCACGGCATCGCCCACGTGGCGGGCCGACAGGGCATGGGCCAGTTCTGCCACGGCGACGCCCTGCTGTCGAACGTACTGCTCTCGCCGGCCGGCCCGGTGCTGCTGGACTGGGAGCACGCGGGCTGGTACCTGCCCGGGTACGACCTGGCGACGCTGTGGGCCGTCCTCGGCGACGCCCCCGTGGCGCGGCGTCAGATCAGCCAGATCGCGCAGTCGGCGGGACCGGCGTCGCGCGACGCGTTCCTGGTGAACCTGATGCTCGTCCTGACCCGTGAGATCCGCACGTACGAGACGGCCGTGCAGCGTTCGATGCACGACACGGCCCCGGCGGCACCGGGAGTGGCCCACCCGGGCGCTGCGCCGTCCGGCGAGGAGCAGCGGCTGCTGCTGCGGCGGCTGCACGACGACTGCCAGATGGCCCGGCGGGCCGTACGAGCGGCGGTCGGCACTCGCTGACGGGGACGTGGGTCCGCGGAGCGGTCACGAAAGTGGCGCACCGCGGACCTTCGTCGTGTCCGGCCGGCCAGGGACCCTCGGCGGTCCTCCGTTCGGCTCATTGGTCCACGCCAGTGGCGCCCCGCAGGCCCTGTCACCGCCGCCGCGAAACTCCCGGCAACCGCTGCTGAAGTGGCAATTAGCCCTGATGCAGGCATGATTGACGGACTGTTGGTCACCGAGTACCACTGACGGACGTTCGGCGCCCGCACGCCCCAGAGCGCCCGACCGTCCCAGGAGGCTGCATTGCGAGGATCCACCACCGACCCCCATGCCCCCGCCGGGCACAGACGCGCCTCCAGGACCGTGGGCGCCGCCGCCTCGGCGGCGCTGCTGCTGCCGCTGCTGGGTGCCGCCCCGGCCCCCGGGCAGGACACGCCTGCCGGCCTGCAGAGCGCGTTCGCCGCCGCGTCCGCCCGGTACCACGTACCGCGGAACGTGCTGCTCGGCGTCTCCTATCTCCAGTCCCGGTGGGACACGCACGGCGGCGCGCCGAGCGTCGCGGGCGGCTACGGCCCGATGCATCTGACGGACGCCCGCACCGCGATCGCCACCGAGGCGGCGCACCACAGCGAGGGCGCGGACGACGCGCGCGGCGACCAGGCCCGTCCCGCGCTGCTGCCCAGCACGCGGGTGCCGGCCGACGCGCAACTTCCGGCCCGGCTGAGGACACTGCCCCGGGCCGCCACGCTCACCGGCCTGTCGGCCGAGCGGCTGCGCACCGACCCGGCGGCGAACATCGCCGGCGGAGCCGCCCTGCTCGCCGCCGCGCAGGAACACCTAGGCGAGCCGCTGAGCGCCGACCCGGCCGACTGGTACGGGGCGGTGGCGGAGTTCTCCGGCGCGGACGACAGCGCCACGGCGGCCGCGTACGCGAACGACGTCTTCGCGGTGCTTCGCGACGGCGAGCAGCGCACCACGGACACCGGTGAGAGCGTGCGGCTCGCCGCGGAGCCGGGCCTCGCACCCGACACCGCACAGCTGGGGCGCGCCGGGCTCCGCGCGGCCGACGCGGACGGGACCGAGTGCCCGAGGACCGTGTCCTGCGAGTGGATCCCGGCGCCGTACGCGCAGTTCGGCGACAACGACTACGGCAACCACGACCTGGCGGACCGGCCGGCCTCGCAACGCATCAGGTACATCGTCATCCACGACACGGAAGGTCAGTGGGACGGCGTCCTCAAGCTGATCCAGGACCCGACCTATGTGTCGTGGAACTACACCGTGCGCTCCACGGACGGACTGATCGCCCAGCACGTGAAGGCCAAGGACGTCGCCTGGCACGCGGGCAACTGGTACGTCAACGCCGCATCGGTCGGCATCGAGCACGAGGGGTTCCTCGCCTCGCCGGACGCCTGGTACACGGAGGCGATGTACCGCTCGTCGGCGCGGCTGGTGAGGTACCTCGCCGGGCAGTACGGCATCCCGCTGGACCGTCAGCACATCCTCGGCCACGACAACGTTCCGGGCCCGACCTCGTCTTACATCCCGCAGATGCACACGGACCCGGGCCCCTACTGGGACTGGCGGCACTACTTCGAGCTGCTGGGCAGGCCGTTCCACGCCACGGCCGGCCCGAAGGGCGAGCTGGTGACCATCCTGCCGGACTACCCCGCGAACCAGCCGCCGTACACGGGGTGCACCACCGCGGGCGAGCCCTGCGCGGCGCACGGCTCCAGCGAGGTCCGGCTGTACAGCGCGCCGGACGAGTCCGCGCCGCTGATCAAGGACATCGGCCTGTACCCCAAGGGCGGCGACTCGACGATCGACGTGAACGACGTCGGCTCGCGGGCCTCCACGGGTCAGCGGTACGCGGTCGCGGACCGGGACGGGGACTGGACCGCGATCTGGTACCTGGGCCGGAAGGCCTGGTTCAGGAACCCGGAGAAGCAGCCCACGGCGGTGAACGCGTCCGGGTTCGTGGTCACGCCCAGGGACGGTCTCCCGGACGTCCCCGTGTACGGCCGCGCCTACCCCGAGAAGGAGGCGTACCCGGAGGGGGTGCCCGTGCAGTCGGTCTCGCCCCTGCCGTACCGGCTGCCGGCGGGCCAGCGGTATGCGACCGGCGGCGTGGTGCCGGGTGAGTACTACTACTCGACCACCTTCACCACCGACTCGCACCGGGTGGTGGCCGGCGAGGACCAGTACTACGAGATCCAGTTCGGCCACCGGGTGGCGTTCGTCCGGGCGGCGGACGTGCGGGTGGTGGCGTCGGTGCGGTAGCACGAAAGGAAGGGCCGGGACCACGGGTGGTCCCGGCCCATTGGTGCCTTCGGGCGTGTCAGCCCTGCTGGAACAGCTCCGCGGGCAGGGGCTTCAGCAGCGCGTACAGGTCGTCGGTGATGGGGCGGTCCCAGGCGGCGATGGTCACCAGGACGCCGTCGCTGCGGTCGAACTGGACGCAGGAGATCCGGCCCTCGGAGAGCTTGAGGCGGCGCACGATGAGGAGGTTGTCACCCTGCATCACCGGGATGTCCTCGCTGCCGACGACGGTGACCTCCTCGTCGTTCTCCAGCGCGAGCAGGAGCTGGGCCACCTCGAAGGGGACCTCGCCCTCGGCGACGTCGCGGGCCGGTGAGCCCTCCGGCAGATTACCGATGATCATCGCGGGACCGCGGCCGCCGAAGAGGTCGTAGCGCAGGAAGACGCCCTGACAGCTGCCGTCGGGCGCGGGCAGCAGGCCGGCACCGAGATTTCCCGGCCAGTCACCCGGGTCCATGGCCAGTACGTCGAAGTCGGGCCCGGCGGGGGTGGCACTGCGGCGGCGGAGGAAGGACATGCCGCCATGGTACGTGCCCGACCGCGAAACCGGGCCCGCTCCCTGGCGAGGCCGATCACACTCCCCCGAGCGTGAGGCGATCATGCGCGCCGCGCTTGGGTCGATCACACTCCGCCGAGCGGCACGCGCCGCGCGAGCAGCTCGGTGACGGCCATCCGGTCGTCGGCATTCAGTGCCATGGCTTCCACCTCCGGCATGATCACGCCATTGGGCCGGGTGGGTCGCGGCGTGTTCGCCCGTTCATCCGGTCGGCTCCACCGTGGGTGGGATCACCGCGACGGGGCACGCCGCGTGGAGCAGGACCGCCTGGGTCACCGAGCCGAGCATGCGGGCGGGGGCGAGGAGGCGGCGGCGGTGGCGGCCCACCACGACCAGTTCGGCCCCACGCGACGCCGCGACGAGGTGGCCCGCCGCGTGACCGGGGGGCGTGGTGAGGTCGGTCGGCACGTCCGGGTGCTGTGCGTGGTGGGGGCCCAGGAGGCTCGCGGCCAAGGTCCGGATCTCCTCCTCGACGGCGTCCTCGTCGACGGCCGGAGGCATGAGTTCGCCGGGCGCCGGCCAGATCTCCAACGGCGGCCAGGGGTGGGTGGCGATCACATGCAGCCGGGCGTCGCGGCGGGCCGCCTCCGCGAACGCGAAGGTGAGCGTGGCCTCGGCGGGGCTGTCGACGTGCAGACCGACGACCACGCGCCGACCGGGCGCGACCGGCGGCCCTTCGTGCACCTCGCGGCCCGGGCGCGGCACCACGACCACCGGGCAGGAGCTGTCGCGTGCGGCGGCCAGGCTCGTGGAGCCGAGCAACAGGGCGGCGAAGCCGCCGCGGCCCCGTGAGCCGAGCACCATCAGCTGGGCGTCGGCTCCGAGTTCGGGCAGGACCGCGGCCGGGAAGCCGTCCACCGCCAGGTAATCGGTGAACGGACGGTCGGTCCTGTCGTCCAGACGTGCCCTGGCCTCCTCGAGCACCGGGTCCTCGGCCGGCGCCGGGGGTCCGGCGACCAGGGCGCCGGGCTGCGCCCAGGGGCCGTACTGCCGCACATGGACCACGCGCAGCGGCGCCTCGCACAACTGTGCGGCAGTCAGTGCCCAGTCCAGGGCCCGCAGGCTGTCGTCCGATCCGTCGACGGCCGCGATGACCGGCTCGGTGCTCATGGAATCCTCGCCTCCGGGACGCGGCTGTGTTCCCTCAGCCTGACGCAGAGGGCGGCCCGGGGGGCGGGTTCACCGCCCGCGTGTCCGGAGATTCGGCAACGGGCGAGGACTCGGCGGGCGAGGACTCAGGTGAGGTCGAACTCCCCCTCCCGTGCTCCCGACACGAACGCACCCCACTCCGCGGGGGTGAAGATCAGGGAAGGACTCTCGGGGCGGCCGCTGTTGCGCATCGCGATGAAGCCCTCCACGAAGGCGATCTGGACATCGCCGAGCCCTCGGCTGCTGGACTGCCACTCGGCGTTGCTGAGGTCCAGCTCCGGCTTGTCCCAGCCCGCCGGCGGGTACTGCTGGATGGTGCTCTCGGCCACGTCCGTGCTCCTCCCGGTTCGTCGTCCGCGGCCAGCCTAGCGATCGCATCGCACGGCCGACAGGGCACGTGAGGGGGATGCGTTCACGAGTTCGGCGGCCGGTCGCCGACCAGCCACATGGAGAAGAACTGCGACCCGCCGCCATAGGCGTGGCCGAGCACCCGGCGGGCCCCGTCCACCTGGTGTTCCCCGGCCTGCCCGCGCACCTGGAGGGCCGCCTCCGCGAAGCGGATCATGCCGGAGGCGCCGATGGGGTTGGTGGACAGCACCCCGCCCGACATGTTGACGGGGAGGTCTCCGTCGAGTTCTGTCACCCCGGCCTCGGTGAGCTTCCAGCCCTCGCCCTCGTCGGCGAAGCCCAGGTTCTCCAGCCACATCGGTTCGTACCAGGAGAACGGCACATAGATCTCGGCCGCGTCGATGTCCCGGCGCGGGTCGGCGATCCCGGCCTGCCGGTAGACGTCGGCGGCGCAGTCCTTTCCGGCTCGGGGTGAGACGAAGTCCTTGCCCGCGAAGAGGGTCGGCTCGCTGCGCATGGCGCCGCCGAGCATCCACGCGGGCGGCCGGGGCGAACGGGCCGCCCCCGTGCGGTCGGTGAGCACCATCGCGCAGGCGCCGTCGGAGGAGGGGCAGGTCTCGGAGTAGCGGATGGGGTCCCACAGCATGGGCGAGGACTGCACCTTCTCGAGCGTGATGTCGTGCTCGTGCAGATGCGCGTACGGGTTCTTGAGAGCGTTGCGCCGGTCCTTGTACGCGACCAGCGAGCCGATGGTGTCGGGGGCGCCGCTGCGCCGTATGTACGCCCGTACGTGCGGCGCGAAGAAGCCGCCCGCGCCGGCCAGCAGCGGCTGCTGGAAGGGGATCGGGAGCGACAGGCCCCACATGGCGTTGGACTCGGACTGCTTCTCGAAGGCCAGGGTCAGCACGGTGCGGTGGACACGGGCCGCGACCAGGTTGGCGGCGACGAGCGCGGTGGAGCCCCCGACCGAACCGGCCGTGTGCACCCGCAGCATGGGCTTGCCGACGGCGCCGAGGGCGTCGGCGAGGTAGAGCTCCGGCATCATCACGCCCTCGAAGAAGTCGGGCGCCTTCCCGATGACGACGGCCTCGACGTCCGCCCACGTCAACTCGGCATCCTCCAGGGCACGTCGGGCGGCCTCCCTCACCAGTCCCGCGATCGACACGTCCCCGCGCGCCGCCACGTGCCTGGTCTGGCCGATCCCTACGACGGCCACGGGTTCCTTGCTCATCGGGGATCCCCTTCGAGTACGGCGACCAGGTTCTGTTGCAGACACGGTCCCGAGGTGGCGTGGGCCAGGGCGCGGTCGGACTCGCCACGGTGGATGCGGGCGGCGGCCTCGCCGACGCGGATGAGTCCGGCTGCCATCACCGGGTGGGCGGCGAGGGCGCCGCCGGAGGGGTTGACCGCGACGCCGTCGTCGAGGCGGAGCGCCTTGCGCAGGATCACCTCCTGGGAGGTGAACGGGGCGTGCAACTCTGCGGTGTCGACGGGCCGTTCGAAGGCGCCGGCCTTCTCGGCGGCGAGCCGCGTGGACGGCGAGTCCGTCAGGTCGCGCACGCCGAGCCCGTGCGTCTCGATCCGGTGGTCGATGCCCCGGATCCAGGCGGGCCGTACGCACAGCTCCCGCGCCCGCTCCCCCGCCGCGAGGACCACGGCGGCGGCTCCGTCACCGATCGGCGGGCAGTCCCCGGTGCGCAACGGCCGTACGACGTAGTCGCCCTGCGGTACCGGACCCCGGAGTTGGGCACGCGAGTTGGTGCCGGCGGCCGCGCGGTTGCGGGCGGCGACGGCGGCGAGGGCCGGCTCGTCGGTCTCGCCCGCGTCGATGAGGGCCTGCGCCTGGAGGGCGGCCAGGGCCACGGAGTCGGGCCACAGGGGGGCGACGTAGTAGGGGTCGAGCTGCCGGGTCAGCACGTCCCGTACGGAGCCGGGTGAGGACTTGCCGTAGGAGTAGACGAGCGCGGTGTCGGCGTCGCCGGTGAGCAGCTTCGTCCACGCCTCGTACAGCGCCCAGGCGCCGTCCATCTCGACGTGCGACTCGGAGATCGGCGGCCAGGCGCCCACTCCGTCCAGGGCGAGGGTGAAGGAGAAGGCCCGGCCGGCCAGGTAGTCGCTGGAACCGGAGCAGGTGAAGCCGATGTCGGCGGTCTTCAGGCCGGTCCGCTCCAGCACCTGGTGCAGGACCGGCATGAGCATCTCCACCTCGGAGAGTTCGTCGCTGGTGCGCCGGTGGTCGGTCTGGGCGAAGGCGACGACGGCGATCTCGCGGGTCACAACAGCTCCTTGTACGAGTCGTAGTCGGCGTCGGGTTCCCCGGTGGGCCGGTAGTGGTCGGGGTGGCGCGCCCCTTCGGTCCACACCGGCTCGACCCGCAGTCCCATACGGACCTGGTCGTAGGGGATGCCCCCGATACGGCCGTGCAGCGCGAGGCCGGCGCCGTCCAGGGCGATGTGCGCGTAGACGTACGGCAACTCGATGTCGAGGTTCTTCGCCTTGATGTTGACGATGCAGAAGGTGGTGACCGTGCCACGAGGACCCACTTCAACCTGTTCCTGTGTGGCGACACCACAGGTGGGACAGGCGCCGCGCGGCGGTACGTACACCTTGCGGCACTTCGGGCAGCGCTCACCGACGGTGCGGTGTCCGGCGAGGGCCGCTATGTAGGCGGACTGGGCGCGGCCCGGCGAGTAGGTGTAGTCGAGGCGGGCGGGGGCGACGATGCCGGTGATCGCGTCCGCGAACTCGCCGTCGTGTCCTGCCGGTCGGCCCGGGTCGCCGTCGTACGGCTCGAAGCAGGCGATGTCCGTGATGGTGCCGGAGCGTTCCTCGGCCCAGCGGATCCGGACGCGCAGGCCGGTGCGGACGGACCCGGGTCCGGGGGTGTCGAGGGCGTGCAGCAGGGCGGTGTCGGCGCCGTCGAGCTTCACGAGCACCCAGGCGAAGGGGCTGGAAAGGGGCTGGCCGCGGCGGGGCTCGTGGTTCCAGGCCCAGGTCGTGACCGTGCCGGTGGGGGCGACCTCTACGAGGTCGTGGATCTCCTCGGCGGTGAGGGGGTCGTACTCGACGGGCGGGACGAGGGTGCGGCCGTCGCGGGTCCTCACCCCGAGGACGACGCGTTCGCGCAGGCCGGTGAGGAAGGCGCTCTGGACGGGGCCGAGGGAGCGGGTGAAGGGGAACTCGACGACGAGGGGGGCTTTGAGGACTCCGGGCATCCTTGCGGACTCCTTCGGTGGGTCAGGCGCGCTTGTAGACGGGTGGGCGTTTCTGCGCGAAGGCGCGGGCGCCTTCCCTGGCGTCCGCGGTGTCGAAGACGGGCCAACCGCGCTCGAGTTCGGCGGCGAGCCCCTCGGTCTCCGTCATCTCGGCGGTCTCGTACACGGACGCCTTGACGGCCTCGACCGCCAGCGGGCCGCAGCCGTTGATCAGTTCGGCGATCTCCAGTGCCTTGGTGAGGGCGGCGCCGTCGGGCACGACATGGCCGACGAGTCCGATGGCGGCGGCCTCGTGCGCGGAGTAGGGTCGCCCGGTGAGCAGCATCTCCAGGGCGTGGGTGCGCGGGATCTGCCGCTGGAGGCGGACCGTGGAGCCGCCGATCGGGAACAGTGCGCGCCGGACCTCGAACAGGCCGAAGGTCGCGGACTCGGCCGCCACGCGGATGTCGGTGCCCTGGAGGATCTCGGTGCCGCCGGCCACGCAAGGCCCCTCGACGGCGGCGATCACCGGTTTGCGTGGGCGGTGGTGGCGCAGCATCGCCTTCCAGTGCAGATCGGGGTCGGCGTCGAGCCGCTCGCGGTACCCGTGCCCTTCCATGCCCTTTCCGGCCAGGGCCTTGAGATCCATCCCCGCGCAGAAGGAGCCGCCGGCGCCGGTGAGCACGATCGAACGGACGGTGTCGTCCTCGTCTGCCTCGACCCACCCGTCGTAGAGCCCCACCAGCATCGGCAACGAGAGCGCGTTCCTGGCCTCGGGCCTGTTGAGCGTGAGCACCAGTGTGGCGCCATCGCGCTGCACGGTGAGGTGTTCCGTCCCGCCCATTCGCTTCCTCCCGTCCACTGGACGAGAACAGGTTGCAGGAGGGGTGGAGCAAGAACAAGAGTTTTCTGACACTCAGTCAGATTTCCTTCCCGAGGACCCTTCACAGTTGCGCCGGGCTTTGCTCTGATGACCGGCGAACCGACGGATGCGCCCTTCTTCGCCGTGCGGGACCGAGCTCAGGAGGAACGGTGGAGTACAACCTTGCCGACCTGTTCGAGTCGGTCGTCGACGTGGCTGCGGACCGCGAGGCGCTCGTGTACGTCGACCACCCGGGCACGGGTGCGGAGCGCCGTCTCACCTACGCGCAGCTGGATCGGGCGGCAAACCGCATCGGGCACCATCTGCTGGACGCGGGGATACGTCCGGGGGAACACCTGGGGCTGCACCTGTACAACGGCGTGGAGTACCTGCAGACGGTGCTGGGCTGCCTCAAGGCCCGGATCGTGCCGGTCAACGTCAACTACCGATACGTCGAAGACGAGTTGCTGTACCTCTACCGGGACGCGGACCTGGTGGCGGTGGTCTTCGACGCGGAGTTCACCGACCGGGTCGCGGCGGCGCTGCCCGGGGCGGAGAAGCTGCGGCACCTGGTGCGGGTGGGCACCCCCGCGCCGGACGCGGTCGCGCTGTCCGCGGTGGACTTCGCCGGCGCCGAGGCCGCCGGGTCGCCCGAGCGGGGCTTCCCGGCCCGCTCGGGCGACGACCAGGTCATCATCTACACCGGCGGCACGACCGGCATGCCCAAGGGCGTGATGTGGCGGCAGGAGGACCTGTTCTTCTCCGGCCTGGGCGGCGGCGCCCCGACCGGCGAGCCGGTCGGCAAGCCGGAGGAGCTGGCCGAGCGGGTCGCGGCCGGCGGCGAGGGCATCACGTTCTTCCCCACTCCGCCGCTGATGCACGGCACGTCCACCCTCACGGCGTTCATCGGGTTCCACTTCGGCCAGCGCGTCGTGCTGCATCGCAAGTTCGTTCCGGAGGAAGTGCTGCGGACGATCGAGAAGGAGAAGGTCACCAGTGTGTCCCTGGTGGGCGACGCGATGCTGCGGCCGCTGATCGACGCGCTGAGCGGGCCGATGAAGGGCACCGACTGCTCGTCGCTGTTCAGCGTGTCGTCGTCCGGCGCGATCATGTCGGAGACCGTCCGCGCGCAGTTCCAGGCGCTCGTCCCGAACGCCGTGCTGCTGAACAACTTCGGTTCCTCGGAGTCCGGCTTCAACGGCACCGCGACCCCCGACTCCGGCCCGGACCGGGGCTTCCGCATCCGGGTCAACTCCCGTACGCGGGTCGTGGACCCGGTCACCCACGAGCCGGTGGCGGCCGGTGAGGTGGGCCGCATCGCGCAGCGCGGGCACGTACCGCTCGGGTACTACAACGACCCGGGGAAAACGGCGGAGACGTTCTTCGAGAAGGAAGGCGAGCGTTGGGTGCTGCTCGGCGACATGGCGACGGTCGACGAGGAGGGCGTCGTCACCGTCCTGGGGCGCGGCTCGCAGTGCATCAACACCGGCGGCGAGAAGGTGTACCCGGAGGAGGTCGAACAGGCACTCAAGTCACATCCGGACGTGTACGACGCACTGGTGGCCGGGGTGCCGGACGCGATGTGGGGCAACCATGTGGCGGCGGTGGTGCAGCTGCGCCGGGGCGCGGCGCGTCCCTCGCTGGAGGACATCCAGGCCCACTGCCGGACACGGCTCGCGGGCTACAAGATCCCGCGCCAGCTGGTCGTCACGGAGGCCATCCGGCGCTCGCCCAGCGGCAAGGCGGACTACCGCTGGGCCAGGGATGTGGCGGTGACGGCGGACCGCTCCGCCCGCCGGTGACGGGGGCAAGGAACGCTGTCCCAAGGCCGCGGCCGGCAGGGCTCGGGCAGTTCAGGAACCCGAGCCCTGGGCGACCGGCGCAGAGGGTGGTCAGGCGCGGTAGCCGGCGCTCTCCCGGTGGTCCGGCATGGCGCCGAGCCGCTCGAAGCGCTCCTGGACGTTGGCGGCGAAGGCCTGCTGCTCGGAGCCCGGGTAGCTCTGTCCGGTGCTCTGCATCGCCACCGTCAGGACACCGCTGATCGGCGCCCCGGGCGACGTACGCACCGGGGTGCACAGGAAGGTGAACTCCTGCGGCCGTGGATCGTCGTACGTGGTGAGGGAGACCTGGGACAGTGTGGTGGGCTGCCCGGTGCGGTAGGCGTCGTCCATCGCGTTGAAGACGCCTATGGCCTCCAGGCCGGGCAGCACCATCCGGCCGGGGCTGAACTGCGGGACCATGCCGAAGGCGGCGCCCTGCTTGCCGTTGGCGTAGCGCAGCAGGTGGTTGGGGCCCTCGGTGAGCATGATGGGGAAGGGCGCGCCGTCGAACACGGCGAACAGCTCCTGCTGCTGGGCCAGCAGGCTGTCCCGCAGTTTGAAGTCCGACAGCAGGGTCTGGCTGAGTTCCTGCATGCCCTCGCGCAGGCCGCGGTCCCAGGCCCGGGGCTTGAAGTCGGCGACGCACACGGTGCCCAGGATCATGCCCGTGTTGTCGCGCAGCGGGGTGCCGAGGTAGGAGCGTACGCCCAGGTCGTTGACGAGGGGGTTGCCCTTGAAGCGGGGGTAGTCGAAGACGTCGTCCAGGGCCAGTTGGGACCCCTGGGCCACCACATGGGGGCAGAAGCCGTAGTCGCCGGGGGCCTCCCGGGAGAGGTTGCTGAGGTCGAAGGCGATCCCACCGCCGTCGGGGTTCACCTTGTCGTCGGGCGACGCGGTGGGCACGTACATGCCGCGGAACATCTGCCGCTCGTCGTTGATGAAGTTGACCATGGCCAGAGGTGACTGGGTGAAACTGGCCGCCAGCCTCGCGACACGGTCGAACGTGGCCTCCGCCTCGACGGTGTTGAGGCCGAGAACCTGCAGTCGTAGCTTCCGTTGCTCACCCGCGAGCCGGGCCTGGTCAGGAGAGAGGGGATCCATGGGATCAGATGAAAGCAGAATCCCGGCTTCCGCGGGTCGCCCCACCCGCTGATTTCCGTATCACTTGACTCACGCACAACGCCCCGCAGGCCCGGGGGACTTGGCCGGAGTGCCTTCGCGACCACCGCGCCCGCCTGGGGGCGTGCAGATACCCAAACCATGATTCTGTCCAAATATTTCCAGGTTTCAACCTACGGCGATCACTTCCCGCCATTCCTTGAGCGTCCATCGAGCGGAAACGATCCGGCGTACGACAATCGTGCGGCGGGCTGGTTTTCGACGTCGGCGCATTCCATCCGAACTCCCACGCGATGATCGAACTTTGGTTCGGTTTTCCGCGGGCTGTGACGGACGGGACATGTCGCCGCTGGTGCGGCCCGTGTGTAATGGGTTCGTGCGATGCACCTGCGAGAGAGGGCACGGCAGCGTGGGGCAAGTACGGTTCGAGCTACGGACCGCCCGTCACAAAAGAGAGCGACTGCGCCGTTTCGGCCAGGGCGCCATGCGCGGTTTCCCGCCAAGATCCATGCCGCTCCTGACGACCCGTTGTCCCGCCCCGACGTGGGGCTGTCCCGCTACAGGCCCCAGGGGGAGCCGACCTGCTCGAGAACCTCTCCCGTCCGACGGACGAGCCCGGTACGACGGCGTGCCGGGCTCCTGAGCGGACCGTCCCTTCCGCCCGGAGACGGGGGCCTGGCGGTAGGGCGGCGTGTCGGACGCCACGTTGCGTCCACCGTGCCGCCCTCGGTAATGCCGTGATGCCGCGTCGACAGCCGCAAGGCCGTGCGGCAAGGTCAACTGCGCCATCTCCCACGGACAGTGGCGAACATCGAAGGAGTAACGTCATGAACAGGTCGGACGCGGACGCCCGGGCGGTGGCGGTGATCGGCGTGGCCTGCCGGCTTCCCGGCGCATCGGGAGCCGACGAGCTCTGGGCCCTCCTGAGGGACGGTACGGACGCCACCAGTGAGACTCCTCCCGAACGTTATGACGTGGACGCCCTCCACTCCCCCGTCCCCGGGCCGGGCCGCATAGCCAGCCGCCGCGCGGGCTACGTGGACGGCATCGCCCACTTCGACGCCGAGTTCTTCGGGATGTCCGCCACGGAGGCGGTGGAACTCGACCCGCAGCAGCGGCTGTTGCTGATGACGGCCTGGGAGGCGCTGGAGGACGCGGGGCAGCGGCCCGACCTGCTGGCGGGCAGCCGGACCGGTGTGTTCGTGGGCAACGCCCGTGCCGACTACCTGGAGTTGGCGCTGCGCCAAGGTCCGCACGGCGCCACCGCCTCGCAGTTGAACAACTTCCGCTCACTGCTGCCCGCCCGGATCTCCCACACCTTCGACTTCCGCGGGCCCAGCGTCGTCGTGGACACGGCTTGCTCCTCCTCCCTGGTCGCCGTCCACCAGGCCGTGCAGAGCCTGCGCTCCCGGGAGACCCCTCTGGCCCTGGCCGCGGGCGTGAACCTCAAACTGCGCCCGGACGAGGGCCTGGTGATGACACAGGCCGGCGGCATGGCCGCCGACGGGCGCAGCAAGTTCGGTGACGCGAACGCCGACGGCCACGCGCCGAGCGACGCTGTGGCGGTCGTCGTCCTCAAGCGCCTGGCGGACGCTGTGGCCGACGGCGACCGCATCCGCGCCGTCATCCAGGGCAGCGCCGTCGGCAACGACGGCCGCACCAGCGACTCGGTGCTCAACCCCTCGCTCCAGGGTCAGATCGACGTGCTGCGCTGGGCGTACGAGGACGCCGGGATCGATCCCGCGGACGTGGACTACGTCGAGGCGCACGGCTCCGGCTCGCCCTCGTTCGACCCCCTGGAACTGACCGCGCTGGGCCGGGTCCTGGGCGAGGGGCGCCCGGCCGACCGGCCGCTGCTCGTCGGCTCGGTCAAGACGAACATAGGGCACGCGGAGGCCGCCGGCGGCCTGGCCGGGCTGATCAAGGCGGTGCTCTGCCTGGAGCACGGGCAGGTGCCCGCCAGCCTGCACCTGTCGAGGCCGAACCCCGAGGTGGCGTGGGACGAGCTGCCGCTGGTGGTGCCGACCGGGCTCGTCGACCTTCCCGAGAAGGGCCGGCCGGCCGTCGCCGGTGTCTCCGGGCAGGGCTCCTCGGCGCTCAACGCACACGTGGTGATCCGCAGCCCCGCCCCCGCCGAAGCGCCCGCCGCGCCCCGCAGCGCGCGGGGCCCGGCGCTCACAGGCGCCGCACGCCCCACGCCGTACGTCCTCGTGCTCTCCGCGCGCAGCCCCGCCGCCCTGGAGGCCCTCGCCCGGTCGTACGCCGACCATCTCTCGCCGGGCGGCGCGGGGGCCGCGTACTCCGTGCGGGACATCTGCTACAGCGCGGCCACCCGTCGGCAGCATCACGAGCACCGGCTCGCGGTCGTCGGGGCGAGCCACGAGGAGCTGGTGGCCGCGCTGACCGGCTCGCCGGGGCTGGGCGGCAGACCGCTGTCGGCCGTCGCCGAGCGCTACCGGAGGGGCGAGGACGTGGACTGGGGGGCGGTGTTCGGCGACCCGGGCCGCTTCGTCCCGCTGCCCACGTACCCGTGGCAGACCAAGCGGTACTGGCCGGGCGAGGAGCACGACGACGACGGTGGCGACCTGGCGTCCTGGGTGCTGCGCGAGCACGCCCGCACCGGCTTCGACGACACGTCCACGCTCACCGACATCGGCATCGACTCCCTGGCCAAGCTGCGGATCATCGTCGAGCTCACCAAGCGGTCCAGCCAGGAGGTCGACCCCGAGGAGTTCGGCAGGCTGCGCACCGTGGGTGAGCTGCGCCGGTGGACGCGCGACCTGGAGGCGGCCGCCCGATGAGCCACCCGGAGACCGCGTACGCCTGGTTCGCCCGTTCCGCCGACACCTACGGCGAGGACGCCGTCGCGCTGGAGGTGGACGAGGACCGGCTCACCTATGCGCAGCTGCGCGACCTGGCGGAGCGGCTGGCCGCCCGGCTGGTCATCGCGACGGGCGGCACCCCGCCGCGCCGCGTGGGCCTGCTGGCGAGCCGTTCGGTGACCGCTTACGCCGGGTATCTCGCGATCCTGCGGGCCGGCGCCACCGTCGTCCCCCTCAACCCCGAGCACCCCCCGGCCCGCACGGCCGAGATCGTGAAGGCCGCAGAGGTGGAGGTCGTGCTGGCCGACACCGCCGGGGCGGGCACCGACCAGGGGGTGCCCGCCCTCGTCGTGGGGCCCGACGAACTGGCGGCCCTGTCGAAGGAGCCCGCGCCCGAACTGCCGTATCCGGCAACCGGCCCCGACGACATCGCGTACATCATCTTCACGTCCGGGTCGACCGGCACCCCCAAGGGCGTACCGATCCCGCACCGCAACATCGCGACCTATCTCGCCCAGGTCGCGCCGCGGTACGACATCGCACCCGGCAGCCGGCTGTCGCAGTGCTTCGAGCTGACCTTCGACGGCTCCGTGCACGATCTGTTCGTCGCCTGGGCGGGCGGCGGCACCCTCGTGGTGCCGCGCCGCAGCCAGCTGCTGTCCCCGGTGAAGACCGTCGGCTCCCTGCGCCTGACCCACTGGTTCTCCGTTCCGTCGCTGGTCTCCTTCGCCTCCCGCCTCGGCACCCTGAAACCCGGCAGCATGCCCACCCTGCGGTGGAGCGTCTTCGGCGGCGAACCGCTCACCCTGGAAGCGGCCCGTCAGTGGCGGGCCGCCGCACCCGGCAGCCGTCTGGAGGTGCTGTACGGGCCGACCGAACTCACCATCTCCTGCACGGCGTACCGGTTCCCGGACGACCCGGCGCAGTGGCCCGACACCCCGAACGGCACCGCCCCGATCGGCACCGGTTATCCGGTCCTCGACCTGCTGCTGATCGACGAGGACGGCCGCCCCGCGGACAGCGGCGAGCTGTGCGTGCGCGGGCCGCTGCGGTTCCCGGGCTACCTGGACCCGGCGAACAACGCCGGACGTTTCCTGGACCCTGACGGACGGCCCGGCGACGACGGGCCGCTCACCGACCGGCACTGGTACCGCACCGGGGACCGGGTGGCGATGCGCGACGGGCGGCTGGTCCACCTCGGGCGCACCGACCAGCAGGTGAAGGTCCGCGGGCACCGCATCGAACTCGGGGAGATCGAGGCCATGGTGCGGCAGCAGCCGGGGGTACGGGACGCGGTCGTCCTCGCGGTGCCCGCGTCCGACGGCGAGCCGGAGCTCCATGCCGCGGTCAGCGGCGACGGCTGCACGTCCGACGGGCTGTTCGCCGCCCTGACCGAGCGGCTGCCGCCGTACATGCTGCCCCGCCGGATCGCCGTCCTCGATCAACTGCCGCTGAACGCCAATGGCAAGATCGACCGGCGGGCCCTGCTCGACGACCTCGGACGCTCCCGCTGAACGACGCCCGTGCGGGTCACGGCACCACAACACCCCCTCCCCGACGTCTGTTGTGAGGCAACCCAGATGTACGACGCCATCGTGGTAGGCGCCCGTTGCGCCGGTGCGCCCACCGCCATGCTGCTCGCCCGCGCGGGGTACCGGGTACTCCTGCTCGACAAGGCGCCCTCCGGCACGGACACCCTCTCCACCCATCTCATCCACCAGCCCGGGGTGGCGGCGCTCGCCCGCTGGGGGCTGCTGGACGCGCTGCGCGCCTCGGGGTGCCCACCCCTGGACCAGGTGGTCTACGAGGTCGCCGACATCCGCCTCGAAGGGTGCGCCCGGGGTGTGGAAGGGCAGCGGGCGGCGTTCGCGCCGCGGCGCCACGTCCTGGACGCCCTCCTGGTGGAGGCGGCGGCCGCAGCGGGCGTCGAGGTGCGCCACCACTGTCGGGTGACCGGACTGCTGCGCGACTTCAGCGGGCGGGTCGTGGGGGTGGAAGGTGGATCCGGGATGGATTCCTTCACCGAACGCGCACACCTCGTGATCGGCGCGGACGGCATGCGTTCCACCGTCGCCGGGCTCGCACAGGCGCCGTACACCGTGGAGCATCCCCGGCTGACCTGCGCGTACTACACGTACTGGGCGGACGTCCCGGCCACCCTGGAGCTCTACGAGCGACCGGGCAGCTGGGTGGCGGCCGTGGCCACCAACGATGCGGCGACGCTGGTCCTCGCCTACTTCCCGCAGTCCCGCTTCGAGGAGGTACGCACCGACGCCCGGCGGGCCTACCTGGAACAGATCCGCACCACCGCGCCCGGCCTGTACGAGCGGCTCGCGGGCAAGGAGCCCCTGGAGCGGCTGCGCGGCACCGGTGACCAGCAGAACTTCTTCCGGCAGGCCGCCGGGCCCGGCTGGGTCCTGGTGGGCGACGCGGGGCACCACAAGGACTCCATCACCGCGCGCGGCATCAGCGACGCCTTCCTCCAGGCCGATGCCCTGGCCCGCAGGCTGGAGGGCCGGCTCGACGGCGACCCGGCCGGACTCGACGCCGCCCTCGAGGATTTCGCCAAGGAACGGGACGAACTACTCACTCCGGGCTACGAGTCCACTCTCGGCGTGGCCCAACTCACACCGCACGAACAGCGGCTGTCCCTGCTGCGTGCCGTGCAGACGGATCCGGAACTGACGGCGATCTATTTCGACATGGTGGCCGGAATCGAGACAGCGGGCGCCCTCTATACTCCCAAGCTTCTCGCTCTGCTGTGATATGTCCCCCCGCGTCCGCCCGAACGGCGACAGCAGCCAATTCCGCGAACGCGCCTGGCAACTCACGTATGAAAGCCGTTAGTTGCCCTAAGCGGAAGCTGACGCTGCTGCATGATCCTGATACGGTTCAGCCTGATCGCCGACTCCGATGACGGTGAGGTCAAGTCGCCGCGCCGGGCACAATCCGGCACTCGAACCGTCCCAACCGAACCAGTGCTTCGCTGCCGTACGAGGAATCAGATGCCAGGCACCCGCGACCGGCGGACGCGTCATCGGTCCGCCCCGCGCAGATCTCTCCGATTCTCGTTCGTCCTGCCCTTCGTCGTGCCCGCCGTCTGCCTGACCGGACTGTGGGGGTACACGGCGGCCGGTCTCGTCGACGAGCACGTCCAGTTGCAGGCCGACGCGGACCACGACACGTCGGCCGCCCGGCCTGCCCAGGCGGTGCTCTCCGCGCTCCAGAACGAGCGCCGTCTGACCGCCGTCTGGCAGGCGAGCCGCGCCGGCGCCGCGCGCAGTGACCTGGAGGCCGCCCGCAAGAGGACCGACGCGGCCCTCACCGCCTACCGCGGCTCCTCCGGCCTGGACACCTCGACGCTGCGGCGCCTGGCGAAGCCGCTCGACGACGCGCTGGCCGCGCTGTCCGACCGCCGCCAGGCGATCGACGCCCGCACCTTGTCCGCCGCCGACGCCTTCCAGTACTTCACCGACAGCATCACCCAGGGCGTGTCGCTGGTGACCGCCGCCGTCCGCAGTGACAACGGCGACCTGGCGCGGGGCGGCTCCGCCACGGTCTCCCTGGTGCAGATCACGGAGATGCTCTCGCGCCAGGACGCCCTGCTGTCCGGTGTCCTGCCCTCCGGGCGCATACCGGCGACGACCCGCGCCCAGTTCGCGGAATACCTGGCGCTCCAGCGGGAGTTCAGCGCGGGCCTGACCGCCCGTGACCTGCCCGCAGGGGCGGCCGCCGGCTACACGCAGATCACCGACGGCGCGCAGTGGACGACGCTGGGCACGCTCGGCGACGCGGTGGCGTCCGCCCCGGGCACGACGCTGCCTTCCAAGGCCTCGACATGGTCGGACACCGCGAACGGTGTCCTGGGCGATCTGCAGTCGCTGGGCGCGGACTCCGTGCGGGGGCTCGCGGACGACGCCTCGGACCGGGCCGACGAGCTGCTGCTGGGCATGCTCCTGGGCACCGCCGCCACCCTGGCCGCACTGGCCGGCGGCACGGTGCTCGCGCTGCGCGCCCGCCGCGCCACGCTCGGCCGGGTGTCCGAACTCGAGGCGCGGGCCGAGGAACTGTCCCGTGCACTCCCCCAGTTGCTGGCCCGTATCGAGCGCGGCGAGCACGTGGACCCTGCCGTCCTGGGCCCGCAGGATCGCCAGGCCGGCGACGAGCTGGAACGGCTGGCCGGGGCCATCGACCGGCTGGGCCGGGTCGCCGCGGACACCGCGATGCGTCAGTCGAGGGGCCGCGAGGGCACCGAGAAGGTCTTCGCGCAGCTCATCCGGCGTACCCAGATCCTGATCCACCGTCTGATCTCGCTCCTGGACGACCTGGAGCGCAAGCACGAGGACTCCGACCTGCTGAAGGACATCTTCAAGGTCGACCACCTCGCGACCCGCGTGCGACGGCACGCGGAGAACCTGGTGATCCTCAGCGGTTCCCCGCCGAGCCGCCGGATGACCGCGCCGGTCTCCATCACCGACGTCATGCGCAGTGCGGTCGCGGAGACCGAGCAGTACACGCGCGTGAAGGTGAAGAACCTGCCCGCGGAGCGGCGTGTCGCCCTGGCGGGCCGGGCCGTCGCGGACGTCACGCACCTGCTCGCCGAGTTGATCGAGAACGGCACGAGCTTCTCCCCGCCGGACACCCAGGTGTTCGTCAGCGCCACCAAGGTGGCCAAGGGGCTGGCCATCCATGTCGAGGACCACGGACTCGGCATGCCGTCCGACAAGATGGCGTACGCCAACGAGCTGCTCGCCCATCCGCCCCAGCTGGACATGACGTCCCTGGGCGAGGACCCGCGTCTCGGCCATTTCGTGGTCGCCCGGCTCGCCGAGCGGCACAAGATCAAGGTGGAGCTGCGCGACTCCGTCTACGGCGGCACGCTCGTCGTCGTCCTGCTGCCCTCGGAGCTGCTGGAGGATCTCCAGTCGCCGGTCATCGACCAGCTCAGGTCGGCGGCCGCGGCGGCCGGCAACGCGCTGCAGAGCGAGCCCCGGGCCGAGGACAGGGCGCTCGCGGGCGCGGCCGTGGGAGTCACCGGAAGCGTGACCGCGCCGGCGGTCGTGGGAGCGGACGTGCTCACGCACTCCCGCATCGCGGATCACAGCGGCTTTCCCGAGTACGGAGGTGCAGGTCTGTTGCCGCCCGTGTCGGAACACCCGGTACCCCCTTCCGAGCCGGACCGGTGGGGCATGCCCCAGCAGGCGGCCCCGGCCCCAGGTGCGGCGGCCCCCGAGGCCGCACCCGGGTACACCGGGCCGTCGGCCGAGTACGCCGGGTACAGCGGGCCGTCGGCCGAGTACCCGGGGCAGTCGGCCCGGTACTCCGGGCCGTCGACCGGGTACGGCCGGCCGCAGGCCGGGCCACCGGCGGAGCAGGACCGGCCCCAGGCCGGACCCCCGCCGGGTCAGCACCGGCCCCAAGCCGGGCCGCCGTCGGGTCAGCACCGACCGCAAGCCGGGCCCCCGCTCGGACGTGAGCCCGGCGCGGGGCGCACCGCACCCGCCGGGCAGGCGTCCGCACCCGATGCGGCGCGCCCGCTGACGACACCCCCGGTGCTGCCGCAGCGGACCCGGGGAGCCAGCCTCGCGCAGCAGTTGCGCAGGGAGGCAGCACAAACCCAGGGCCGGCCCGAGGGCGAAGAGGACAACGGCGTCGTCTCCCCGGAAGCGTCGGCGCGCGCGATGATCGCCATTCAGCAGGGGCTGAAGCGGGCCCGGATGTCCGATCCGGACGGGTCGGCCGGCGCGGAGGGCCGGCCGCAGGATTCGAGGGACCCCGGTGCCAATCGACTGTGAGGGAACGTTGAGCAATGACTGAGCAGGTACATCCCGGGCCGCAGCTGGACTGGCTCCTCGACGGCCTGGTGGACCGGATCCCGGAGATCCGCTGTGCCATCGTGCTGTCCGGGGACGGCCTCCTCATCGGCAAGTCGAAGGACCTGCGCCGCGACGACGCCGAGCACCTGTCGGCGGTGGGTTCGGGCATGCACAGCCTGGCCCGGGGCGCCGCGCGCCACTTCCACGGCGGGGAGGTCCAGCAGACGGTCATCCAGATGGAGAGGGCGTTCCTGTTCGTCACGGCCGCGGGCAGGGGCGCACGGCTGGCCGCGATCGCCTCGGAGGAAGTGGATGTGGGGATGATGGCCTTCGAGATGGGCACGCTCGTCAAGCAGGTAGGCCAGTACATGAGCGCCGCACCTCGCGTCCAGACATCGTCCGGTGGTCTTATTCAGGATGCGTGAACCGCGGTGGCTCGACGGTGCGGAGGCCGGGCGTCATTTACGGCCGTACGCCATCACGGGCGGGCGCACCCGCCACAGTCAGCACACGTTCACACTGATCACGCTCGTCGTCTCGCGGTCCGAGGCTGAGTTCGAGTACGAGTACCTGGAGCCGGAGTCGGTCCAGATCCTCGAGCTGTGCCGGGACCGCGCGGTGGCGGTCGCCGAGATCGCCGCGCATCTGGACCTGCCGGTGAGCGTGGTGAAGATCCTGTGCGGGGATCTGCTCAACGCCTCGCTCATCATCGTCCAGTCGCCGCCCGGGCAGGACGAGCAGCCGAGTGTGGAAATCATCGAAAGGGTGATGGATGGTATCCGTCAGCTCTGAGCCGGTCATGCCCACCGCGCTGAAGATCCTCATCGCGGGCGGTTTCGGCGTGGGCAAGACCACCATGGTGGGCTCGGTGAGCGAGGTGCCCCCGCTGGAGACAGAGGAGCGCATGACCGAAGCGAGCCTCGGGGTGGACGACCTGACCGGGGTGGAGGGCAAGTCGTCCACGACGGTCGCCATGGACTTCGGCCGGATCACCATCGCGCCGGAGCTGGTGCTTTACCTGTTCGGCACGCCCGGGCAGGACCGGTTCTGGTTCATGTGGGACGACCTGGCGACTGGCGCGCTGGCGGCGGTGGTCCTCGCCGACACCCGCCGTCTGGACGCCTCGTTCGCCTCGATCGACTTCTTCGAGGCGCGGGAGATCCCTTTCGCGGTGGGAATCAACTGCTTCGACGGGCGGCGGGACTGCACGGCCGAGCAGGTCCGGGCGGCGCTGGACCTGGACGCGTCGACACCGGTGCTCCTGTGCGACGTACGGGACCGCAACTCGAGCAAGGCGGTTCTCCTGGCGGTCCTGGAGGCCGCCCGGGCCCGGGCGGCGGCCCGTCTGACCCCCATGGGCGGCTGACGCCCGAGGCCACCGGCTCAGGCCCGCTCAGCCCGCGAAGAAGGCGTCCACGCGCTCGGTGAAGTGCTCGGGGTCGTCCAGCCACGGGTAGTGCCCGGCGCCCGGCTGGACCGTGAACTCGGCGCGCGGGAAGAGCTCGGTGACGCGACGGGCGAGTTCGGGGCGGGGACCGCCGTCGAGTTCGCCCGCGTACACGAGGACGGGCGCGGTGAGGCGGGCGAGCGCGGCCAGAGTGGCGGGCGGGTCGAAGGCCGCGTCGGAGAGGAAGACCTCGGCCGCCGCGTCATTGGCCTGACCGGCCCGGTCCGCGACGTGCTCCCGCGCCGCAGCGTCCCACCGCCCGTAGAAGAAGGGTATGAAGACCGGGTCGAACTCGCCGTCTCCCTTCAGCCAGGCCTCGAACGCGGGGAAGGCCTCCTCGAACCAGGGCTCGCCCTCGCGCAGCCGTGCCGCCTCGAGCCGGTCCTCGGCCGTGGCGGGCATCCCGAGCGCCCAGGGTGTGACGGTGACCAGGGCGAGCCGGGCGACGCGCTCCGGGAACCGGGCTGCGTGGAGCAGCGCCAGGCTGCCGCCCGCCGAGTGCGCGAGGATGTCCATGCGTTCCAGGCCGAGGTGCTCGCGCAGCGCCTCCACGTCGTCGACGAGCCGGTCGCAGCGGTAGGTGTCCGGGTCCGCCGGCACGGCCGAGTGCCCGGTCCCGCGCAGATCGAGCAGCACCAGCCGCCGCCGGTCGGCGAGCCCGCCGAGGTCCCCGAGGTACGCGGAGGCCCGCATCGGCCCACCGGGCAGCACGACGAGCGGCTCTCCCTCTCCCCACAGGTGGTAGGCGAGTCGGGTCCCGTCGAACGCGTCAAAGGTCGGCATGTACCTGATCTTCGCGGCAGGGCGGGTTTCGCCGCAAGAAAGTTCCGGGCAGGCCCTTGCCTCCGGCCGGGCGGCCTGGATTACTGATCCTCGACATCTACCGAATGATCGGTCGACCGGTTGCAGACGATTGCTCTTGATTGCTAGGGAGGCGTCCCCATGGCGCACGCTCAGGGCCTGCTGGACGCGGGGGAACGGCTCGACGCCCAGGCGCTGCGGGCCCTTCAACTCGAGCGGCTGCGGGCCTCGCTGCGACATGCCTACGAGCACGTTCCCTTCTACCGGGAGTCCTTCGACAAGGCAGGGGTGCGGCCGGAGGACTGCCGTACGCTCGCGGATCTCGCCCGGTTCCCCTTCACCGTGAAGGCGGACCTCAGAGAGCACTACCCGTACGGCATGTTCGCCGTCCCCAGGGAGCGGGTCCGCCGCATCCACGCCTCCAGCGGCACCACAGGACGGCCCACGGTCGTCGGGTACACCGACAACGACCTGTCGATGTGGGCCGACATGGTGGCCCGGTCCATCCGCGCGGCGGGCGGCCGGCCCGGTGACACGGTGCATGTGGCGTACGGCTACGGCCTGTTCACCGGCGGCCTCGGCGCGCACTACGGCGCCGAGCGTCTCGGCTGCACGGTGATCCCCGCCTCCGGTGGCATGACGGCCCGGCAGGTGCAACTGATCCAGGACCTCCGGCCCGGGGTCATCATGGTCACCCCCTCGTACATGCTCACCCTGCTGGACGAGTTCGAGCGCCAGGGCGTCGACCCGCGCACCACCTCCCTGCGCGTCGGCATCTTCGGAGCCGAGCCGTGGACCGAGGAGATGCGGCGCGAGATCGAGGAAAGGTTCGCGATCGACGCGGTGGACATCTACGGGCTGTCGGAGGTCGTCGGCCCGGGTGTGGCTCAGGAGTGCGTCGAGACGAAGGACGGCCTGCACGTGTGGGAGGACCACTTCTACCCGGAGATCGTCGATCCGATCACCGGCGAAGTACTGCCGGACGGTGAGGAGGGCGAGCTGGTCTTCACCTCCCTCACCAAGGAGGCCATGCCCGTGATCCGGTACCGGACGCGGGACCTCACCCGGCTGCTGCCCGGCACGGCGCGGGTCTTCCGGCGCATCGAGAAGATCACCGGGCGCAGCGACGACATGGTCATCCTGCGCGGGGTCAACCTCTTCCCCACGCAGGTCGAGGAGATCGTGCTGCGCACCCCGGGCGTGGCGCCGCACTTCCAGCTCCGGCTGACCCGCGAGGGCCGGCTCGACGCGCTGACCGTGCGGGCCGAGGCCCGGCCCGACGCCACCCCGGAGCAGCGTGAGGCGGCGGCGCTCGCCATCGCGGCGGCCGTGAAGGACGGCATCGGTGTCTCGGTGCGCGTCGAGATCGTCGAACCGGAGTCCCTGGAGCGGTCGGTGGGCAAGATCAGGCGGATCGTGGACCTGCGGCCGCGCTGACCCCCGTCAGCGCGCGAACCGGTCGCGCAGCTCCCGCTTCAGGATCTTCCCGCTCGCGTTGCGCGGCAGCTCGTCCACGAACAGCACCCGCTTGGGCGCCTTGAAGTGCGGCAGTTTCTCGCGCACGTGGTCGATCAGTTCGGCCTCGGTCACCTCGCCGCGCGGTACGACGACCGCGGTGACCGCCTCGATCCACCGCTCGTCCGGCAGCCCGATCACCGCGGTCTCGGCGACCCGCTCGTGGCTGTACAGGGCGTCCTCGACCTGCCGTGAAGCGACCAGTACGCCACCGGAGTTGATGACGTCCTTCACCCGGTCGACGATGGTGAAGTACCCGTCGGCATCCCGCACGGCGAGGTCCCCGGAGTGGAACCAGCCGTCGCGGAACGCCTCGGCGCTCTCCTCCGGCTTCTCCCAGTAGCCCTCGCACAGCTGCGGTGACCGGTAGACGATCTCTCCCTGTTCCCCGTCGGGCACGTCCTTGCCGGACTCGTCGACGAGCTTCGCCTCCACGAACAGCACCGGACGCCCGCACGAGTCCATGCGTCCCTTGTGCTCGTAGGGCCCGAGGACCATGGCGAGCGGGCCGATCTCGCTCTGCCCGAAGCAGTTGTGGAACGCGAGCTTCGGCAGCCGCTCCTTGAGGCGCTCCAGGACGGGCACCGGCATGATCGAGGCGCCGTAGTAGGCCTTGCGCAGGCCGCTGAGGTCGCGGGTGGCGAAGTCGGGGCGGTTCGCCAGTGCGATCCAGACCGTGGGCGGCGCGAACAGGCTGTCGGCGCGGCCCGCCTCGACCAGGTCGAAGAGCCGGTCGCCGTCGGGCGCGTCCAGGATGACGTTCTCCGCGCCGACGGCGAGGTAGGGCAGCAGGAAGACGTGCATCTGCGCCGAGTGGTAGAGCGGCAGGGCGTGCACCGGCCGGTCGCCCGCGCTCAGGTCGAGGGCGGTGATCGCGCTCAGGTACTCGTGCACCAGGGCGCGGTGCGTCATCATCGCGCCCTTGGGCAGCGCGGTGGTGCCCGACGTGTACAGCAGTTGCACCAGGTCCTCGGCGCGCGGTTCCTCGCCGTCGTACGGCTCGGCCGCGGCCAGCCGCGCGAGCAGCGAGTCGTCCGCGTCGCGCAGCGGCAGCCGCCGTGCGCCCTGCGGGAGGTTCCCCGCGAGGTCGGGGTCCGCGAGGACGAGGGAACAGCCGGACTGGTCGACGATGTACGCCAGGTCGTCGCCGGTCAGGTTCTGGTTCACCGGTACGTGCACCAGCCCGGCGCGGGCGCAGGCCAGGAAGGCGATCAGATAGGCGTCGGAATTGTGGCCCAGCGCGCCGACCCGGTCGCCGGGGGCGAGCCCGGCCTCCCGCAGGACGCGGGCGGCGCGTGAGACGGCGTCGTCGAGTTCCGCGTAGGTCCACGACCGGTCGCCGTAGCGGATCGCCACCCTCGCCGGCGTGCGCCGGGCGCTGCGCCGCAGCGTGCCGTCGACCGTGACGCTTCGTCCCGCCGTCATGTCCCGCTCCTTCGTGTCCGGCCCTGGCGCGATCCTCGCCGGGCACGCGGGGCAGGTCAAGCAGCCGTCACACGGGGCGGGTACGGCCCTCCCAGTACGGTTCGCGCAGCCGTCGTTTGTACAGCTTGCCGTTGGGGTCGCGGGGCATCGTCCTGACGAAGTCGACGCTCTTGGGCCGCTTGTAGCCGGCGAGTTGCCGTGCGCAGTGGTCGAGGATGTCCGTGGCGAGTGCCGGGCCGGGCTCATGACCGGGGGCGGGTTCGACGACCGCCTTGACTTCCTCGCCCCAGTCGTCGTCCGGGATGCCGAAGACGGCCGCGTCGGCGACGGCGGGGTGGGTGAGCAGCGCGGCCTCGATCTCGGCGGGGTAGACGTTGACCCCGCCGGAGATGATCAGGTCGATCTTGCGGTCGCGCAGGAAGAGATACCCGTCCTCGTCGAGCACGCCGAGGTCCCCGACGGTGAAGAAGTCGCCGATGCGGTTGTTGCGTGTCTTGGCCTCGTCCTTGTGGTACGAGAAGCCGCCGGTGCTCATCTTCATGTAGACGGTGCCGAGTTCGCCGGGCGGCAGCCGGTTGCCGTCGTCGTCGAAGATCGCGAGTTCGCTGATGGGCCATGCCTTGCCGACCGTGCCGGGCTTCTTCAGCCAGTCCTCGGCGGTCGCGAACGCGCCGCCTCCCTCGCTCGCCGCGTAGTACTCCTCCACGCACATGCCCCACCACTTGATCATCGCCCGCTTCACATGGTCCGGGCAGGGGGCGGCGCCGTGGATGGCGTGACGCATGGACGAGACGTCGTAGCGGGCCCTCACCTCGTCGGGCAGGGCGAGAAGCCGGTGGAACTGGGTCGGCACCATGTGCGTGTGCGTGCACCGGTGGGCGTCGATGAGGCGGAGCATCTCCTCGGGCGTCCACTTGTCCATCACGACCAGCCGGTGTCCGATGTGCAGGGACGCACCCGCGAACTGGAGCACGGCCGTGTGGTAGAGCGGTGAGCAGACGAGGTGGACGTTGTCGTCGTAGGGCTTGATACCGAAGATGCCGAGGAAACCGCCGAGGTAGGCCACCTCGGGCGGTTTTCCGGGCAGTGGGCGGCGGATGCCGCGGGGGCGGCCCGTGGTGCCCGAGGTGTAGTTCATGACCCAGCCGAGGGTGCGCTCGTTCGGCGCCGACCCGGGTTGCCCGTCGAGGAGTTCGGCGTACGGCCGGAAGCCCTCGGCCTCGCCGACGGAGTACCGGTGGGTGGCCGGCAGTCCGGCCTCGTCGGCGGCGGCGCGTGCCGCGTCCGCGTAACGCTCGTGCGCGACGATCGCCTTGGCACCGGAGTCGGAGACGATCCAGGCGATCTCCGGCCCGACGAGGTGGTGGTTGACGGGGACGAGGTAGAGCCCGGCCTGGGTGGCGGCCAGGTACGTGGTGAGCAACGCGACACCGTTGGGCAGGACGACGGCGAAGGAGTCACCGGTCCGCAGCCCCGCCGCGCGCAGCCCGTGCACCAGCCGGTTGGCGTCGGCGAGCAGCCGCCCGGCGGTCCACTCCTCCCCGTCGGGGGCGACGAGGACGACGCGCTCGGGATCGGCCGCTGCATGGGCCCAGAAACCGTTGGCGGACTGGCTCACTGCTGGCTCCTTCCGGCGATCCGGTTGATGCGGTCGACGGCCTTCTCGAAGCCCCGGGTGAGGTCGTCGACGACGGCCTGGACGCTGCGTTCGCCGGTCATGCGGCCGACGATCTGGCCGACGGGCGTGCCGAGCAGCCGGTCCACCTCGTACTTCTGGATGCGGGTGATCGCCTCGGCGACCAGCAGGCCCTGCAGCGGCATGGGAAGGGCGCCCGGGCCGTCCGGGTCGTCCCAGACGTCGGTCCACGCGGTACGCAACTGCCGGGCAGGTTTGCCGGTCAGCGCCCGGGAGCGGACGGTGTCGCCCGAGCCGGCGGCCAGCAGCTTGCGGACGAGGACGGGCGAGGGAAGTTCGGCCTCCGTGGTGGTCAGCCAGATCGAGCCGAGCCAGACGCCCTGCGCACCCAGCGCCAGGGCGGCGGCGACCTGCTGCCCGCTGCCGATGCCGCCGGCGGCCAGCACGGGCAACGGGTCGACGGCGTCGACCACTTCGGGCGTGAGCACCATGGAGGCGATCTCACCGGTGTGGCCACCGGCCTCGTACCCCTGCGCGACCACGATGTCGATGCCCGCCTCCTGGTGCTTGCGGGCGTGCCGGGCGCTGCCGGCGAGCGCGGCGACCGGTACGCCCTGCGCGTGGGCGCGTTCGACGACGTCGGGGGGCGGGGAGCCGAGAGCATTGGCCAGCAGCCTGATCGGGTATTCGAACGCGACATCGAGCTGGCTGCGGGCGACCTGTTCCATCCAGCCGGTGATCCGCCACCCGGACGCGTCGCCCTCGGCGAGTTCTGGCACCCCGTACTCGGCCAGCGTGTCCCTGACGAACTGCCGGTGCCCTTCCGGGATCAGCGCCTCGACATCGGCCTCCGTCGCGCCCTCCACCTTCTTGGCGGGCATGACGACGTCCAGTCCGTAGGGGCGGCCGTCGACGTGCGCGTCCACCCAGTCGAGGTCGCGCTTGAGGTCGTCCGGGGCGGTGTAGCGGACCGCGCCGAGCACGCCGAAGCCGCCGACCCGGCTGATCGCCGCGGCGACGGCGGGAAACGGCGTGAACCCGAAGAGGGCGTGCTCGATTCCGAGTTGCTTGCTCAGCTCCGTCTGCATGGGCGCAGGATGCCGCAGCGGCCGAGAGGACGGAAGAGTTTTCCTGATGGGCCGTCAGATTTTCGGATCGGCCATTTCCCAACCGATCGGTCATACGACCTGCTGCTGCGGCCCGGCCTGGAGGGCACCCTGCGCGCGGACCAGCTGCCGCTGCCCCTGCGGATCGTCCGGCGGGTCCCGGCACTGCGGTCGGTGGCGGGTTACGTCGGCGGCGTCGGCGTACTCCCCGAGTACGCACGGGCGTTCGCCCGCCGCCGACGGCCGGGGGCGGACCAGGGGTCAGCCGCCTCCTGGGGATCGGCGCCGCCCCGGGCCGAGACCAGGTCGCTGGTGCACTCGATGAGCTGCCGGCGCCGGGCCTGCTCGGTGAAGGTGGGGGCGCCGTCCCCGTGGCCGGATCCCGTCACGCCCGGGCACCGTCCGGCAGCGGCTCCCCCAGGTCCTCGAGCACCGCCATCGCCGCGTTGTGCCCGGGCACGCCGCTCACCCCGCCGCCGCGCACCGCCCCCGCGCCGCACAGCAGGACGTTCGCGTGCCGGGTCTCCACGCCCCAGCGGCCGGTGCCCTCCTGGGCGTACGGCCAGGCAAGTTCGCGGTGGAAGATGTTGCCACCCGGCAGCCGCAGGTCGTGCTCCAGGTCGAGCGGGGACCTGGCCTCGATGCAGGGGCGCCCGTCCGCGTCGGTGGCCAGGCAGTTCTCGACCGGCTCTGCGAGGTGGGCGTCCAGCTGCGCCAGCGTCGACTTCAGCAGCTCCTCGCGTACGGCGTCGTTGTCCTCCTCGAAGAGCCGGGCAGGGGTGTGGAGGCCGAAGAGGGTGAGGGTCTGCCAGCCGCGCTCGACGAGGTCGGGGCCGAGGATGGTGGGGTCGGTGAGTGAGTGGCAGTAGATCTCGGACGGTGGCGCCGCGGGCAGTGAGCCGGCGGCGGCCTGGGCGTGGGCGGTGGCCAGTTGCTCGTATCCCTCGGCGATGTGGAAGGTGCCGGAGAACGCCTCGCGCGGGTCGACGGCGGTGTCGCGGAGCGCGGGCAGCCGGGTGAGCAGCATGTTCACCTTCAGCTGGGCCCCCTCGGCCGGGGCCGGCGGGGTGTCGCCGGTGAGCCGGGCCAGCTCCTGCGGGGAGGCGTTCACCAGGACGTGTCGGGCCAAGACGGTGCCCTCCCCGTCCGCGCTGCGGTAGGTGACCTCGGCGGCGCGCCCGTCGGTGTCGACCCGTACCACCTCTCGACCGGTGGCGACGACCGCCCCCGCGGCGCGCGCGGCGGCGGCGAGCGCGTCGGTGAGGGCGCCCATGCCGCCGACGGGGACGTCCCACGCGCCGGTGCCGCCGCCGATGACGTGGTAGAGGAAGCAGCGGTTCTGCTTCAGGGAGGTGTCGTGGGCGTCGGCGAAGGTGCCGATGAGCGCGTCGGTGAGGACGACTCCGCGGACCAGGTCGTCGGTGAAGCGGTCCTCGATCGCCGCGCCGATCGGCTCCTCGAACAGCGCCCGCCACGCATCCTCGTCGTCGATGCGGCGGCGCAGGTCGTCACGGGTGGGCAGCGGCTGGGTGAGCGTCGGGAACACCCGCTGGGCCACCCGCCCGGTCATGCCGTAGAAGCGCCGCCATGCCTCGAACTCGCGGTCGGAGCCGGTGAGCCGGGCGAACGCCTCCCGGGTGCGCCGCTCGCCACCGCCGACGAGCAGCCCGGTGGGGCGCCCGTTGCGCTCGACGGGGGTGTACGAGGAGACGGTGCGCGCCCGCACGCGGAAGTCCAGCCCCAGGTCCCGCACGATCTTCCGGGGCAGCAGGCTGACCAGGTAGGAGTAGCGCGACAGCCGTGCGTCGACCCCGGCGAACGGGCGCGTGGACACTGCGGCGCCGCCGGTGTGGTCCAGCCGCTCCAGCACGAGCACGGATCGCCCGGCCCGGGCCAGATAGGCGGCGGCCACGAGGCCGTTGTGGCCGCCGCCGACGATCACGGCGTCGAATCGCTCGTGTCTCTGGTTTCCCTCGTGTCCTTCGCGTGCAGGCATGCTTCTTCGTAGCACGCGAAGATCCGGATCGGCCAGAGACGGGCCGGGCGGCGCCGGATCAGTCGACGTGCCCGCCCACCTTGTACGGCGCGGGCCGTGCGGCGGGGCCGAGCCGGGCCATGGCGCGCAGAACGTGCTTCGGGGGCAGTTGCCAGCGCACCCGTGCGGGGATGCGGCGCAGCAGGGTGCCGGTCAGGCGCAGCCGCCGGGTGACCGCCGCGGGGCTCGGGGCCGGGCGGCCGTAGAGTTCGTGGGCGTACGAGGGCAGGGCGGCGTACGCCAGGTTCGCCACACGCCGCCACAGCAGGGCGCGCGCCGGGACCAGCAGCGGGTGGACCGGCGGGCGCCGCAGGAAGTCGTCCACCTCGCGGGCCTCGGGCCCGGCGGCTAGTTCGGGTCGCACCTTCTCGAAGTACGCGGCCAACTCGACCTGGTCCGCAGGCACTTGCTCGGGGTCGAGTCCGACCAGGGCGGCGGCGGCCCGGTTCTCGCCGATGTACCGGTCGGCCTGTGCCTCGGTGAGCCGGAACCCCGAGCGGCGCAGGACGTGGAGGTAGGAGTCGATCTCGGCGCAGTGCACCCACAGCAGCAACCCGGGCTCGTCGACCGCGTACCGCTCGCCTGTGTCGGGGTCCGTGGCACCGAGCATGCCGTGGATCTTCCGCACCCGCGCCGCCAGCCGCTCGGCGGCCTCGGTGGTGCCGTACGTCGTCGTCCCGACGAAGTCGGCGGTGCGCATCAGCCGGCCCCAGGCGTCGCGGCGGAAGTCCGAGTTCTGCACGACGCCGCGCACGGTGGGCGGGTGCAGGGCCTGGAGGTAGAGCGCGCGGATCCCGGCGACCCACATCATGGGGTCGGCGTGCATCTGCCAGGTCACCGAGGAGGGCCCGTAGAACCCCGGATCCGCGTCCACCCGGCCAGTGTGACCTCGCCTTGCGGGCTCCATCAACCCACCGTCCCACCGCGGTACGCGGGCTCGGCGACCGGGCCTGCCGTGCTGACACGTCAGCACGGCCGACCTGATCCGGACGACAGGCCCCAGGCCTCAGTTCACCGCCTGCTTCACGAGCGCGCCGATCCTCGCCTCGTCGGCGGAGGTCAGCTCCTTCAGGGCGTAGGAAGCCGGCCACATGCTGCCGTCGTCGAGGTTGGCCTTGTCACTGAAGCCGAACGTCGCATAGCGGGACTTGAATTTCTCCGCGCTCTGGAAGAAGCAGACGACCTTGCCGTCCAGGGCGTACGCGGGCATCCCGTACCAGAGCTTCGGGGCGAGTTCCGGAGCGCTCTCCTTGACGACGGCGTGGATCCGTTCGGCCATGACCCGGTCCGACTCCTGCATCCCGGCGATCTTCGCCAGCACGGCCGCCTCGTCCTCCGCCGCCTTGGCGGCCTTCGACCCGCGGCGCGCGGGCGCCTTCAGCTCCTTGGCGCGCTCCTTCATCGCGGCTCGCTCCTCGTCCGTGAATCCCTCGGACGTCGTGTCGGTCGCGGTGGTGCTCTTGGCGGGCTTCTGTGCGTCCTTCACAGCGGGTCTCCCACGGGTGTGTGGATCATGGATGTACGCAGTATCGGTGTTGAGATCGCTCGCCGGCTCGCCTTTGCCGGTGGCGCCGGGCGTCAGCCCCACGCGCCGGCGATCTGACGGGTGGTGGCGTTGAGCCGGTTGAACAGGTTGGTGACGCCGATCATCAGGACGATCGCCGCGAGCTGCTTCTCGTCGAAGTAGGTGGCGGCCGTGTCCCAGACCTCGTCGCTGACCGCGTCGGGACGATCGGCCAGCCGCGTCGCGGCCTCGGCCAGCGCGAGCGCCGCCCGCTCCTCCTCGGTGAAGTACGGGGCCTCCCGCCAGGCGGCGACCGCGTCCAGCCGCTCGTCGCTCACCCCGGCCTTGCGGGCCGTCCTGGCGCCGCCGACGACGCAGGCGCTGCAGCCGTTGATCTGGCTGACCCGCAGATGCACCAGTTCCAGCGTCTGCGCGTCCGCGCCACCGGTCTGCACGGCCTTGAGGATCTCCTGGATGGGCTGCATCGCGCCGGACAGGACGACGGCGGGGTTCTGCATACGGGACTGCATCTCGGTGTTCTCCTCTTCCGGGCCGCTGCCCCGCTGTCGTCGGGGCGTGACTCCATGACAGCCGGGCCGGCTTTCTCCGGCCACGGCGTTGGGACACCGTGGGACAGCTGAAACAACCTTGACCAGCGGCGACTTGGCTCGGGAGACTTCTGCCCGAGCGGGACGGGAAGCGGGGGGAACGGTTGGACGCGCAAGCACGGACGGCGAAGGCCGACCCACAGGAGGAGCTGGCGGCCCGGCTGCGCCTGCTGCAGGAACTGTCCGGGCTCGGCGTGCGGGCCCTCGCGCGGGACACCGGCCTCAGCTCGTCGTCGCTGTCGCGCTACCTCAACGGGCAGACCGTGCCGCCCTGGCCCGCGGTGGTCGCCCTCTGCCGCCTCGTCAAGCGCGACCCCCGGCCCCTGCGTCCGCTGTGGGAACGGATTTCGAACCCGTTGCCGGCGCCCCCGAGGAGCAGCCGCCAGGTCCGGCCGCTGCCCCGGAACGATCTGCCTCGCGACGTGCCCGACTTCACCGGACGGGAGGCCCGGCTCGCCGCCGTGCTCGCCGCGGTGGACAGCCATCGGGTGGTCTCCGTCGACGGCATGGCGGGCGTCGGCAAGACCTGTCTGGCGGTGCACGCCGCGCACCGGCTCGCCGCCGACTTCCCGGACGCCCAGCTCTATGTGGACCTGCACGGGTTCACCGAGGGCCGGCCCCCGCTCGACCCGGATTCGGCGCTGAGGATGCTGCTCGGCGCGCTCGACGTCCCGTCCGAGAAGGTGCCGCAGGAGGGGATCGAGCAACTGGCCGCCTGCTGGCGGTCGGAACTGGCCCGCCGACGGGTCGTCGTGGTCCTCGACAACGCGGCCGACGCCGACCAGGTCCGCCCGCTGCTGCCCGGCGCCGGCCCCTCCGTCGCCCTGATCACGAGCCGCAACCGGCTCCTCGGCCTGGACGAGGCGCCGCCCGTCTCGCTCGACGTGCTGAGCCCGCAGGAGAGCGCGGAGCTGCTGGCCCGGGCCAGCGGCGACCCCGTCGGCCCCGAGGGCAGGCTGGCCCGCGAACCGGAGTCCACCGCCGAGGTGCTGCGGCTGTGCGGCCATCTGCCGCTGGCCCTGCGGCTGGCGGCGGCACGGCTGCGGCACCGGCCGGGCTGGACCGTGGGCATCCTTCTCGAGCGGATGGCGCAGGGGGTGAGCGAGTTCGACGCCGCGTTCGGCGCGGCCTTCGCCATGTCGGTGCGGCAGCTGAACCGTTCCCAGGCCCGCCTGTTCCGGATGCTGGGCCTGCTGCCCGGGGAGTCCTTCGACGAGTACGTGGTGGCGGCCCTGGCGGACGTGCCGCTGCGCAGCGCCCAGGCGATGCTGGAGGACCTGCTCGACGCGCACCTGGTCCAGCAGCCGACGGCGGGCCGCTACCGGCTGCACGACCTGGTGCACCAGCACGCGCGCCGGGCCGCGGCGGAAGAGGACTCGGCGGCCGAGCGGGAGCGGGCATTGGGCCGGGTGCTCGGCTACTACGTGCACGCCGCGGCCGCCGCCGACGCCGCCATGCCGTTCGTGTCCCCCGGCCGGGCGGCCGCCGCGGGCCCGCCTCCGGCCGAACTGCCGCGGTTCCCGGACAAGAACGCGGCCTTCGCCTGGCTCGTCACCGAGTACGGAAACCTCATCGCCGTCTTCGAGACGGCGGCCGCCGTCGGGGCCGACGTGCACGTGTGCGAGCTGCCACGCTTCCTGCGGGCCTACTTCGCACGCCGCTGCGGCACGACGCATCTCAACGTCCTCTTCGAGCGATCGCTGGCTGCCGCCGAGCGACTGGGCGATCCGCTGCGGCTGGCCGAGGCGCACAGCGATCTGGGCTTCGCGCGGTACAACGCGGGCCGGATGGCCGAAGCCGCCGCCGCGTACGATGCGGCCGCGCTCCGGTTGTCCGAGGCGGGGGACGCGCGGGCGGAGGCCGAGCTGGCCATGCGCCGCGGCTGTCTGAGCTGGGACGCCGGGCACGTCGAGGAGCCGCTCGAACTCTTCCGGTTGGCGGGGAAGTTGTACGAGCAGGCCGGTTGCCCGACGGGCGCGGCCGAAGCGGCCGCGTCGGAGGCCTGGGCGATGCTGCAGCTGGGGCACCGTGAGGAGGCGGCGCGGCGGGCCCGGGAGGTGCTGGGCATCCCCCACACCGACCCCGCGTGGCCGCCCGCTCTGACGGCCCGGATCACGCTCGGGGTGGCCATCGCCCGCGAGGAACCCGACGAGGCGGTGGAGCATCTGCGTCACGCGCTGGCGGTGGCCCGCGACGACGGGCACCTTCACAACCAGGCGTGGTGCCTGAACTGCCTGGGCGTGGCGCTGCGGCAGATGGGCCGGTACGAGGAGGCACTGGCCGGACACCGGGAGGCGTTCGCGCTGCTCGACGAGCTGTTCGAGGAACACTGGAAGATCCACTTCCTCAACGGCTATGCCGAGACCTGCCTGCTCGCGGGCCTGACCGAGGAGGCCCTACGACTGCACCGGCAGGCGCTGGAGCTGGCCCCGAAGCTGGGAAACCGGTACGAGGAGGTGCTGGCCCACGAAGGCATCGCGGCCGTGCTCGACCAGACGGACCCGGCGGGGGCCGCCGAGCAGCGCACGGCGGCGCAGGCCCTCCTGCGGGAGCTCGGCCCCAGGGCATAGAGTCCACCGACGGTACGGATTCGTGCTCGGCGCTGCTGTCCTGCCAAGGAGCCTCCGGCCGTGCGAACCGCCCCGGCGGGCGACAGGCCGAATCGGTCTCCCGAACGGCCGGTGTGCCGCCCGCCGGGGCGAATGCCGCGTCACAGAACGGCGACGGTCTCCTGGCGGGCGTAGCTGAACCCGTCAGTGTCGAAGTAGAAGACGGTGACCTGCACCTTGTCTCCCTTCGCGAAGTGCGAACCCGCGGCCGGGCGCAGTGTGACCTGCGCGATGTGACTGTCGTAGTCGCAGACGAGCTTGTCCTTCTTGATGGTGCCCGCGGCGATCGACTCGTCGTGGCCGCCCCGGCCGAGCGCCGTCGCGTTGGCCACGAGCTCGTGGTCCATGCCGACGTCGCAGGAGTAGGTGACCTTCACCTGCAGGCCCGGAGCGTGGAACGACACCTTGTCGATGGCCAGCAGGTTGGCCTTCGCAGCCGCCGAAGGCGCGCCCGCCAGGACGCCCGCACCGACCATGACAGCGGTGGCCGCTGTCCCGGCGAGGCGTCGCCGGAGACCGGATGACTTCATCGGTTTTCTTCCTTCCCCCTTGCGCGGTCACCCTTGGTCGAGGCGTGGAGTAAGTCTCCAACTGGGCGGGTGACTGCGACAGTTGGTCGATTTCCGATCTGGATGTTACGTGATCTTTGAGGTTTATGGTGCCCGATGCCAGTTCTGGGGTCCGCCCGGCCCGATCACCCCTCCGTCACCACCCGGGGCGGCAGGTTGAACGGCGTGACCACCTGGATCGGCGAGGGAGGAAGGGGTTCCTCGGGGAGCGCGCCGTGCGCCCGCATGACCGACTGGCAGGCGTGGCGCATGTCCTGGCGCAGGTCGTGGTGGAGGACGGCGGAGATGCGGCGTTCCCGCAGCAGGCGCGTGTTGTCCTGGTCGAGGTCGTGCGCGATGAAGACGGCCGGGGCTCGGCCGAGTGCCGCGAAGGCTTCCACGGTGGCCGCGTTGCCGCCGCCGATGGAGTAGACGGCGTTGATGTCCGGGTCCTGTTCCAGCGCGGCCAGGACCAGGTCCCGCTGGGTGGCGTCCAGGCCGTCGCTGTCGGTGACCTCGACCACGGTGCGGTCGGGGCAGGTCATCCGGAGCGTGCCGCGGAAGCCCATCTCACGTTCCTCCTCGCCGCGGAAGAAGCCCCGGCTGATGGTGACCAGCACATGGCCCGGGCGGTCCCCCAGCCACTGGTCGAGGAGGTACGCGGCGGTGGCTCCCGCGGCGCGGTTGTCGATGCCGACGTAGGCGCGGCGTGCACTGCCCGGCAGGTCCGTCACCAGGGTGACCACGGGGATCCCGGCCGCCACCAGCCGGCCGACGGCGTCCGTGATCTCGGGCAGGTCCGGGGCCTTCAGGATCACGCCCTGGGTGCCGCGCCGGGCGATCCGGTCGAGAACGCGGACGAGCTCCGCGGGCGGGCAGGTCTCGCGGAAGTGGAAGCGGGAGCGGACGACCGCCGGGTGCAGGGAGGGCAGTTCGGCCTCCAGGGCGTCGCGCACCGCGGTGGAGAACCGTGCCGGGGTCTGCATCACTATGTCGATCATGAAAGTGCGGCCGCCGATGCGGACCTGTGTCCGCTGCCGGTCCAGGTCCCTGATCGCCTGGTGCACCTCGCGCGCCGTGCTCTCCCGTACTCCGCCCCGGTGGTTGAGGACGCGGTCGACGGTGGCCTGGCTCAGTCCGGCCTGACGGGCGATCTCGCGGACCGTGTACGGGTGTCCCATGGCTGTTCCCGGAAGTGGAGGAGGTGCTGGAGGCAGGTGGACGGCTGTGATGATGGTTTTTTGATGGTCTCCTGATTGTTGATTGAGGGGCCCGGGTTCACAAGACTGGCCGCAACGACGCCACTGCGAAAGGACTCCGCGATGTCTCTCACCACCGCGGGACCCGGGATCTGGCTGCGCGAGGAGGACTGCGACCTCGACGCCTTCCGTTCCCTGGTCGACGAGCGCACCGATCCGGCCGAATACCCGCTCGCCGACGGGGTCGAGCAGAACGTCCTCGTGTACGACAGCGACCGGCTGCGGGCCGCCGGGGCGGAGCAGGTACGGACGGAGTGGGTGCGTGCCCTGCTGGACGGTCCCGGGATCGTGGTGCTCAGGCGCGCGTTCCCCGACCTCGATGTGGTGGACCGTGCGAGCGCCGTCTTCGCCGCGTTGATCGAGCGGGAGCGCGCGGCGGGCACCGCCCGCGGTGACCACTTCGCCAAGCCCGGCGCCAACGAC
Organism: Streptomyces sp. NPDC001796; assembly: GCF_042892355.1. Lineage (NCBI taxonomy): Bacteria > Bacillati > Actinomycetota > Actinomycetes > Kitasatosporales > Streptomycetaceae > Streptomyces > Streptomyces sp. NPDC001796. Next base: position 269,081 of record NZ_JBIAUC010000008.1, read on the forward strand.
CGGGTGTGGAACGCGCTCGACAAGATGGCCGCCCACGACCCGGTGACGTTCGCCGACTACTACGGCAACGACATGCTGGCGCTGATCGCCGGGGCCTGGCTCGGCCCCGGCTACCAGATCACCTCGCAGATCAACCAGGTCAACCCGGGCGGCGCGGCGCAGAGCGTGCACCGCGACTACCACCTCGGGTTCCTGCGCCAGGAGCAGGCGGCCCGCTACCCGGCCCACGTCCACCGGCTCTCCCCCGTGCTGACCCTGCAGGGCGCGGTGGCGCACTGCGACATGCCCGTGGAGTCGGGACCCACGCTGTATCTGCCGCACTCGCAGAAGTACGAGCCCGGCTATCTGGCCTGGCGGCGGCCGGAGTTCGTCGCGTACTTCGAGGAGCACCACGTCCAGCTGCCCCTTCAGAAGGGCGACGCGGTCTTCTTCAACCCCGCGCTCTTCCACGCCGCCGGGCACAACAGGTCGGCGGACATCCGGCGGATGGCGAACCTGTTGCAGATCTCCTCCGCCTTCGGCCGCGCCATGGAGACCGTCGACCGTGAGGCGGTGTCGAACGCGGTCTATCCGGTGCTGCTGAGGCGCAAGGCCGAGGGTGCCGACGAGGACTGGCTGCGCCGGGTGGTCGCCGCCTGCGCCGAGGGCTATCCGTTCCCGACCAATCTGGACCTGGACCCGCCGGTCGACGGGCTGGCACCGCCTTCGCAGGCGGACACGGTGTGGCGGGCCGTGGCCGAGGAATGGAGCCCGGAGCGGCTGCGGCAGGAACTGCGGGCGGGCGCCGAGCGCCGCCGGATCTGACGGGAAATCACATGGGATTGCTTCGGGACAAGGTCGTCCTCGTCAACGGCGGGAGCCAGGGTGTCGGCGCCGGTATCGTCCGGGCGGCCCTGCGTGAAGGGGCGCGAGTGGTCTTCACCGGGCGCCGGGCCGACGCCGGCGAGGAGTTCGCGAAGGAGACCGGCGCCGTCTTCGTACGGGCGGACCTGGCGGATCCTGCCGAGGCGCGCGGCAGCGTGGAACAGGTCGTGGACCTGTGCGGCAGGATCGACTGCCTGGTGAACGCGGCCGGGCTGACCTCGCGGGGTTCGCTGCTGGACACCACGCCGGAACTCTTCGACGCGCACGTCGCGATCAACCTGCGGGCGCCGTTCTTCGCGATGCAGGCGGCCGTGCGGAACATGGTGGACCGCGGGGCGCCCGGCACCATCGTCAACATCATCACTTCCTCTGCCCACGGCGGGCAGCCGTTCCTCGCCCCGTACGTCGCCGCCAAGGCCGGTCTGGTGGGGCTCACCCGCAACGCCGCGCACGCGCACCGCTGGGACCGCATCCGGATCAACGGACTGAACATCGGCTGGACGGACACCGAGGGCGAGGACGCGATCCAGCGCGCCTTCCACGGCGCCGGGGACGACTGGCGTGAGAAGGCGGCCGAGACCGTGCCCATGGGCAGGCTCGGGCAGGTCGACGAGATCGCCGACTTCGCCGTCTTCCTGCTCTCCGACCGCAGCGGCGTGGTGACCGGTTCGGTGATCGACTGGGACCAGATCGTCTTCGGCGGACTCGACTGAATTCTCACCCCGTCACCTTCCACCCATGACACCCACGTCACCCCTCGTTCATTGGAGCAACTTCCCATGCCCATCGGCATCCTGGGCCTCGGCCGGATCGGCGCCTTCCACGCCGCCACCCTCGCCGCACTGGACGCGGTGGACTCCCTGGTGGTCACCGATCCCGTGGCCGCTGCCACCGCGTCGGCGGCGGAGCGCTTCGGGGCGAGGGCGGTCGACTCTCCCGAGGCGCTCTTCGCCGCCGGGGTCGACGGCGTCGTGATCGCCGCCGCCACGGACGCCCACCCGGCGCTGATCCTCGCCGCCGTCGAGGCGGGCGTCCCCGTCTTCTGCGAGAAGCCGGTGGCGAAGACCGTCGAGGAGAGCCTGAGCGTGCTGCGCGCCGTGCGGGACAGCGGCGTCGAGGTGCACATCGGCTACAACCGGCGTTTCGACGCGGGCTGTGCCGCCGCGCGCGAGGCGGTCCTCGCCGGTGAACTCGGCCCGCTGCACACCGTGCGTTCCACCACCCTGGACCCGGCGCCGCCGCCGGAGGCTTACATCGCGGTCTCCGGGGGCATCTTCCGCGACTGCTCCGTGCACGACTTCGACATCGTGCGCTGGGTGACCGGGCGAGAGGTCACCGAGGTGTACGCGGCCGGCGGCAACCGCGGCGCGGAGTACATCGCGGCCGCCGGCGACGTCGACACCGCCTCCGCGCTCCTCACTCTGGACGACGGCACCCTGGCGGTGATCTCCAACTCCCGGCACAACGCGCGCGGCTACGACGTACGCCTGGAGCTGCACGGCATGAAGGACAGCATCGCCGTGGGCCTGGAGGACAAGCTGCCGCTGCGGTCCGTCGAACCGGGCGCCATCTTCCCGGGCGGTGCCCCGCACCACTTCTTCATGGACCGCTTCGCGGACGCCTACCGCGCCGAACTCGCCGCGTTCACCGAGGTGGTGGCGGGCACGAGGCCCTCACCGTGTACGGTGGCCGACGCCATCGAGGCGAGCTGGGTCGCCGAAGCCTGCACGTTGTCGCTGGCGGAGCACCGACCGGTGCGGATGGACGAGGTGCGCCACGGCATGGACGAGGTGAAGTGAGGCATGGGCGAATCGCTGCGGATCGGGCTGCTGGGAGCGGCCCGCATCACCGAGTTCGCGCTCGTGGCCCCGGCCCGCGCGGGCGGACACCGTCTCGTCGCGGTGGCCGCCCGTGACCGGGCCCGGGCGCAGGCGTTCGCCGACGCCCACTGCGTGGAGCGGGTCGTCGGCTCGTACGCCGATCTCGTCGCCGACCCCGAGGTCGACGTCGTCTACAACCCGCTCGCCAACGGCCTGCACGGCCCCTGGAACCTGGCGGCGCTGAAGGCGGGCAAGCATGTGCTGACCGAGAAGCCGTCCGCGAGCAACGCCGAGGAGGCGGCCGAGGTGCGCGACGCCGCGTCGACGGCGGGCACGGTGTTCATGGAGGGCTTCCACTACCTCTTCCACCCGGTCACCCGGCGGCTGCACGAACTGCTCGCCTCCGGGGAACTCGGCCACCTGCGGCACGTGGAGACCGTGGTGGCCATGCCCCCGCCGCCGGACGACGACGTGCGCTGGTCACTCGCGCTGGCCGGCGGCGCCGTGATGGACCTGGGCTGCTACGCCCTGCATGCCCAGCGGATGCTCGCTCCGTGGGCCGGCGGCGCCCCCGAGGTGGTCTCGGCGCGCGGTGGGGAACGGCCGCAGGCTCCGGGCGTCGACGCCTGGCTGGACGCGGAGCTGGCCTTCCCCGGCGGCGCCACCGGAACCGCGCGCAGTTCCATGGTGCACGGCACCTGGCAGGCGACGTGCCGGCTGGTCGGCACCCGGGGTGAGGCCACAGCGCTCGACTTCGTACTGCCGCACCAGGACGACCGGGTCGTGGTGCGCACGGACGGCGGCGAACGGACGGAGGAGCTGGGACGCAGGTCCTCGTACACCTACCAGCTCGAGGCGTTCGCGGCCCGGGTGCGGGACGAACAACCGCTGCCTCCCACGGACTCCGACCGGGGGTACCCCCCTCTCGCTTCCCTCGACGCGGACGAGGCACTGGCGACGATGCGGCTCATCGACACCGCCTACGAGAAGGCCGGGTTCACGCCCCGGCCGCGCAGCTAGCTGTATTGACCTGAAGCGTTGTTGACGCGGCTGATCGGCGGTTGGCCGCCGAGTGCGGTGTGGCAGCGGTGGTGAACATAGACGCCTGAGTTCTTACCGCTGTGAAGACGCGATGGCCGGCGTCCCACGGGTGCGGGGCGCCGGCCATCGGCGGGGTTCAGTGGGCGGCGGCCGTGTGCAGGGCCTTCGCGTACAGGGTCTTCCAGAGCCGGCCGGCGCCCGGCATCACGAAGAAGACGAGCAGCGCGATGGAGGCCAGAGTGAAGGGGAATGGGCGCACCCACTGGTTCCAGTTCGCGAAGCGGTCGGCGATGGTCAGGGAGTACAGCCGGTCCGAGGAGTAGATGGTGACCAGCAAGGTGAGGAACTCGGCCCAGTGAGGCATGGTCGGCTTGCGGAAGATGTGCTTCATGACGGTCTCCTCTCTCAGCCGAAGTGGCGGATACGGGCCGCGGTCGCGGGGGCGTAGGGAAGCCAGTCGCTGGTCGTTCCGGTGGTGACGAACTCGGCGACGGCGGTCGCGAATTCGAGGCCCAGGGCGCGCTGGGCCTCGGCGGCGCCGGCGAGGACGGGACTGCCGGGGTAGGCGTCGAAGGTGTTGAAGAGGAAGGGCAGTTCGGCGCAGTGGGTGGCGCCCAGGGCGTACGGGTCCTCGGCGGGGGCGTAGTCGAACTGGTAGACGTAGGTGGTGTTGCCGCCGGCCGCGTGATGGTCGGCGATCTCCAGCGAGCCGTCGCGGAAGAGGCCGTCGGTCTGCACCGAGGTGAAGATCTGCGCCGGTGTCGCCTGCGGGAGGCGGGCGGCGTGCTGCTGGTAGACGTCCAGGGCGGTCTGTCGGCCGACCTGGGCGGTGAGGACGTCCAGGGCGGTTTCGGTGGTGAGGTTCTGGATGCGGGGATCGAAGGCGAAGAAGGCCGTCGCTTCGTCGCGGGTGGTGCCGATCAGCAGCGGCTTGCCCTCCAGAGCGCCTTCGGCGAGTGCCTGTTGCCGGGTGCGGGGCATGCCGGGGGCACCGAGGACCGGATACATCGGCGGAGCCGCGTTGCCCGGAGCCGCGAGCTGGGCGGACAGGCGGCCGTAGGCGTCCAGCAACTGCTCGGCCGGCAGGGCGCGCAGGGCCTTCGCGGTGTCCGTGCCGGCCGGGATACCCAGCAGGCGCAGGTAGGCGTCGGCGTTCTCGGCGGCCTGGTGCGGATCCTGCGGGTTCAGGCCGAAGGGACCGCTCTGCAGCAGCACCCGGGTGACGGATCCGTTCGTCGCCGGGTCGAGCGCGAGCGACAGGGCCGAGTACGCTCCGGCGGACTGCCCGCCGACTGTGACCGTACGCGGGTCGCCGCCGAAGAAGGCGATGTTGTTCTGCACCCAGGACAGCACGGCGGCCTGGTCCTGGGGACCGAGATTGGCCGCGCCGATCTCGGGCAGGTAGAGGTAACCCAGCGGCCCCACCCGGTAGTTGGCGGTGACGACCACGATGTCGCCCAGTACGGCGAGGCGGCCGCCGTCGTACCAGTCCCAGCCGCCGGAACCGCTGGTGAAGCCGCCGCCGTGCCACCAGACCAGCACCGGGCGGGCGGCGCCGTCCTCCAGCGCCCGGCGCGGAGTGAAGACGTTGACGGTCAGGCTGCCGTCCTCGTTCCAGTCCGGCACGCGCTGCCCCTGCACCTTCTCCAGCCGGGAGGCCGCCTGCGGCACGGACGGGCCGGCCTTGGCCGCGTCCCGCACGTCCGTCCAGCCCGGGTGCGGCCGCGGCGGCGCGAACCGCAGCTCTCCGACCGGCGACGCGGCGTACGGAATACCCCGGAAGGAAACCGCCTCGCCCTCCGCGACTCCCCTGACCTTGCCCCGGTCGGTGTCCACCACCGCGTGCTCGATACCTGCGGCCATCGTGCTCACCTGCTCTCTCGTCTCGATTGCTCTGAGACGTTTCTAGGCCGAGGTGAGAATCTGAGCCAGAAATGACCATCTGAATCGAGAAAAAAGGACATAAGATCTTGATCTATGGAGAGAGTGCGCCATCTGTTGAATGAAACGGACAGTCGGATCGCCGCCGCGATGCTGGCCGCTCCGCGTGCCTCGTGGCGCACGGTCGGCCGGGTCCTGGGCATCTCGGAGCGCACTGTCGTACGCAGGGCGGCACCGCTGTTCGGCGATGGGACGCTGCGGGCCACGGCCGTACGCAATCCCGTGCACTTCCCCGAGCTGATTCCGCTGGCCCTGCGCATCCGCTGCCGGCCCAACCGGATCAGCGCCATCGCCGCCACCCTCGCCCGCCGCCCCGACACCATCTGGGTCGACGTCCTCGGCGGCGGCGACGAGATCTGCACCATCCTGTTCCTGGACGGACCGGACGCCCGCAACAACCTGCTGCTACGCGACCTGCCCGCCACCCCCGCGGTCCAGTCCTGGACCTCACACGTCCTGCTCCGGGTCTTCCCGGCCGCCTTCGACTGGAGCGGCGGCCTGCTGACGCAGACCGAACTGACCAGCCTGCGGCCCGACATCCCCGCGGCACCCACCCGCCCCGTCCTCCAGCCCCTCGACCACCAGCTGATCACCGCACTGACCGAGGACGGCCGAGCCTCCTACACCGACCTCGCCCGCCGCGCCGACACCACCGCCCTCACCGCTCGCCGCCGGGTAGAGGCACTGGTGGGCGGCCAGGTCCTCAGGCTCGCGACCGAAGTCGATCTCGCCCGGCTGGGCGTCCGGACCGAGGCACTTCTGTGGATCACCGTCGCCCCCGGCGGCCTGGAGGAGACGGGCCAGCAGCTCAGCCGCCACCCACAGGTCCGCTTCGCTTCCGCCACCACCGGCTCGGCCAACCTCCTCGTGGCCGTCGCTGCAGCCGACCTCGACGCGCTCTACCACTTCATGAGCGACGTCATCGGCGCCCTCACACACATCACCACCACCGAGGTCACCCCCATCCTGACCGGGGTGAAGAGGACCGGCCTGGTCCGCCCGGGCAGTCTCTGAGCCGATCACAGGTTCCGGGTAGGCAGGACCTCACGTCCGTTCGGCTGCGGACAACGGACAAGGACAAGCCCTGTCAAGGACGAAACCGATCACCCCGTCCTCACTGATCAGCGCCTGATCCGGATCATGCGGTGGCCGGGATGCCGAGGTCGGCGAGCAGGACGCGCGATCGCCTCACAGGCTGCCGGGTCGGACCAGACCGGCCCTTTTGACCCCGGTCAGGATGGGGGTGACCTCAAGGGAACGCCGCCTCGCGGGCCGAAACACCGACCCAATCGCTCCTGACCGATGTGTCGGCCGACGGGACCGCCGCCAGGTGCCGCTTCCTCTTCCGGCCGAGTCTCACTCGGCAGAACGACGCCGACGAAGCCAGGCCAACGCCAACGTTCCCAGAATCATCAGCAGACCGCCGGCCGCGAAGATGATGTGCTTCCCGCTCAGCAGGCCGACGCTCCAGCCGGCTGCTCTGGCGTCACGCGGATCAGAGGGATTGGCGCTCCCCTGACCCTGAGTCTCCTGCCCGCTGTTCTGGGGCGCCGGGGAGCCGGACGAGCCCCCGCCATCAGCAGTGGTGCCACCGTGAGGACGAGCACCATCCTTGCGGCCACCGCGGTCGTCCTCGTCGATGCAGTGGGTGGCGGGGAAGGGGAAGACTCGCTTGTGCTGGGCGAAGGCCTTCACAACGAGAAGCGGCTGCACCTCACGGCCGACTCCGGGCCGAGCCAGTTCGAATGTCACTGCCACTTCGAGCGGCCGCTCAGAGCGGCCGAACCCGTAGGCCTGGGCGGTTTCGAAGAAGTCGGCGCCCTGCGGCCTCGTGTACGCCGTCGCCTGGGGCGCGGCCCGCCCCCGACGGCTGCCCGGTAGCGCGACGGCACCTGGGCGGGGATCGGGGGCGATCCGACTGCCCCGGCTCGGTCGTGGGCGACCCCGAAGGAGATCGGATCTGGTGCGAGCAAACATGGTGCGGACGTGGTGGTCGCTGTTGCGGAGGTCTGTGTCATCGCATTCCTGGTGGCATCGGGGTGCAGAGCGTCGCCCGAACGGGTCAGAACGGGTCAGCCGGGAGCGCGGATGGCTTCCCCATGGGCTTTCGTGGTGGCCAGCCAGGCGAGCCCTGGATGCCCATCACCGGAGACGTCATGCGATCCCGTTGCACGCTTCCTCTCATCACCATGGCGCTGATCCTTGCCTTCGGCGCCCTGATGAGCGGCTGCACGAGCGCCCCGTCCCGGTCGTCGCCGTCGCCGGAGCCCTCGTTCGCCGCGGGTGCTCCGCTGCGGGAACCGGCGCAACTGGTCAGCCACAACGGGCTGCTGCGGGCGGACATCGTCGTGGAGAGACGGCGCGTGAACCTCGGCGGCCACGCGTTTTGGGCACTCACCTACAACGGCAGCTACATGCCGCCCACGCTGCGGATCCGGCCGGGGGACAAGATGGAGCTGGCCTACAAGAACACGCTCAACGAGGAGACCAACCTGCATGTGCACGGTCTCCATGTGTCACCGAGCGGCGACGCCGACAACATCTTCCTGCACATCCATCCGGGCGAGACGTTCCGCTATTCCTACCGGTTCCCCAAGACGCTGCGCGCCGGTACCTACTGGTACCACCCGCACCCTCACCACACTTCCGCGCCGCAGGTCGCCGGTGGCATGTCGGGCATCATCATCGTCGACGGCCTGCAGCAGTACCTTCCGGCGGATCTGCGCCACATCACCGATCACGTCATCGCGCTCAAGGACTTCCAGGTCCAGGGCGATGCGATCAAGACCCAGGGTCTGCACATCGGTGCGCCGACCCATCGCACGGTCAACGGCCAGCTGAATCCGGTTATCGGCATCCGGCCGGGTGAGACCCAGTTGTGGCGGCTGGCCAACATCAGCGCCAACATCTATTACAAGGTCCGCCTGCGGGGCCAGAAGTTCCATGTGATCGCGCATGACGGCACACCTGTCGACCGCATCTGGACGGCCGACTCGCTGCTCCTCGCGGCTGGGGCACGCTTCGACGTGCTGGTGCAGGGCGGTCCGGCCGGCCGCACCGAGTTGGAGACGCTCCCGTACCAGACCGGGCCGGGCGGCAATTCCTTCCCGCAGGCGACCTTGGCCACCCTGGTCTCCGCAGGGCCTTCCGCGCGACCGGCGACGCTGCCCACCTCTTCCTTCGCGCCGACCGTGGATCTGGCCCACGAGGAGATCGCCGTGCGGCGCACTGTCGTGTTCTCCGAGAACGAGGCCGGCACCAAGTTCTACATCAACGGCAAGCAGTTCGATCCGAACCGGGTGGACCTGCGGGCCAAGCTGAACACAGTCGAGGAGTGGACTGTGGTCAACGAAAGCAACGAGGAACACTCCTTCCATGTGCACACCAATCACTTCCAGTTGATGAGCATCAACGGCCGTGCGCACCAGAGCCACGGCCTGCAGGATGTCGCGAACGTCCCCGCCCACGGGCGGCTCGTCATCCGGATCCGCTTCAAGGACTACACCGGCAAGACCGTCCTGCACTGCCATATCCTCAACCACGAGGACGGGGGCATGATGGCGGTGCTGGACATCGAGAAGTGACCGACAGCGCTGCGAGCGGGGTCAGCCGGCGGCGCCGAGCGCGGCGCCGACGCCGGCGATGACCGCACCGCCGAGCGGAGTAGCACGGGACCTGATCGCTCACATCACCCGCTGCGATCAACCTCGGCGGACACGCAGGCCCGCATCCGGCCCGGAGCCGGCAACCGGCGCCGGCATCCCCCGCCGTTCTGCCTCCTGACCTCACCGGACTCACACCACCCGTTCTCCGCGTGCGTGTGCGGTCGTCGGCCTGCCCCCAGGCTCCGGCATCGGCCGACGCCCCGCCGGCGACGTTGGGCAGCCCTCGGGGGCTGCGACGCCTGTCCGCGGGTCCGCCGGCGTGCCGTCGGGATCTGCGGCCCGGCCGCCCGGCTTTCAGCGGTCGCAAGTGAGGTGGAGGCGGCCCCAGGCGTTGTTGGCGTAGCCCTTTGGGTTCCAGACCGTCGCTGGAGACTCGGGCTGTACGGCTGCGGCGGAGTCCCAGGCGCGGGCGAGGACTTCCGTCTCCCCGGCCGGGAGGGTGAGCGTGGCGCGCCAGTGCTGCCACGTCCATGGGTTGTCCGGTGCGTTCAGATCGGCGTGGACCCACGTGGTGCCGCCGTCCGCGGACACGTCCACGCGCTTCACCGTGCGGTCGTCGCCGGCGAAGGCAACGCCGGTGACCTCGGTAGGTCCGGACCGCAGCTGGGCCCCTTTGCCGGGCCGCAGGATGGCGATGTGAATGACGACCGGCCCAAGCGTGATGCCGTCGCCCGGTCCTGCCTCGTCGGGGCCGGCCTCGGGAGGCAGGAGGCTGTATTCCCACTGGAAGTAGTTGTCGGACGGCTCGGTCTGTGCGGTGATGCGCTGGAGCCATTTGACGCTGCGGGCGCCGATGTAGCCCGGGACGACGGCGCGCAGCGGAGCGCCGTGCGCGACAGGAAGAGCCTGATCGTTCATCGCCCAGGCCAGGAGCACCTCGCTGGAGGTGGCCTTGGCCACCGGTATGGAGGCGCCAAAGGGCTGTGGTGGGTCGGTGTCCTGTGACACATCGGCACCGGTGAAGGCGATGTGGGCCGCTTCCGCCTGCAGCCCTGCCTCGGTCAGTACATCGGCCAAGCTCACACCGGTCCACCATGCCGTGGAGATGGCTCCCGGGCCCCAGGGGACCTGGCCGGGTATGTCGCGGAACTCCATGAGGTCGGCGCGACGGTTGCCCGCGCACTGCAAGGTGGCAAGCACTTTCCGTTCGGGGAAGCGACGCCGTAGTTCGTCCAGCGACAATTCCAGCGGGCGGTCGACCGTGCCGTCCACCCGTAGCCGCCAGCTCGCCCCGTCCACGCGGGGGATCGGGGCATGGTTGCGGCCATAGAAGGTGTCCAGAGGGGTGACCAGGTCCACGAGCGCGCCAGGAGGTGGTTCAGCGTTGTAGGGCTCGGCCTGGTGCACGATCATATCGCCCCGTTTACCCCATATGCCCATATCGCCACTATGCTCGAAGTTCTTCCAAGCGGCACCTTCGATCCCGCTCGGTTTCGGCGACCGCGACAGAATGCGCATCGCCGCGGCCTCCAGCAGGAGAGCGAGTGATGGGTAAGGAACGCCCCGGGGACGACACAGATCCATCCCACGCCCGAGATCATCTGGCGAACGAGCGCACCTACCTCGCATGGCTGCGCACATCGGCAAACGTGATGGCGCTAGGGCTGGCCGTGGCCAAGTTCGTCGACGACAGCCGTACCCGTTCACTGGCCGCAGGCGCTCTACTGATGGCTGTCGGAGCGGCTGGGCTGGCTTACTCCGCAGTGCGCTACCGGAACGCCGCAGCCGATATCAGGCACGAACGACTTCTCACCGCCAGCCGAACCGGAGGACCACTGACTGCAGGCGCCGTACTGACCGTCGCACTCGCTGCCGCCCTATTGCTGCTCTGGTGACGTCGGTGCGGCCAGGCCGTAGACGCTGGCTGTCGGCGTTGCGGAACCCGAACGCGGTACGAGCGACGAGCTTGATCACACGATTGACGCCCTCGCTCCTGGCGTTGCTGTGACCCGTGTCAATGAACGCGGCGCTCTCGGGCCACCAGCGGTCGACGGTGGCGGCGAGGGCGCGGACTTCGGGGTTGTCGGAATCCGACGCACCTGGTCAGGAACTTCCTGCGGGCTGGCCGACTTGTGGCGGTCGGCGCCGGCGCGGGCCAGGGCGAGGAGGGTGCGCAGGTTCTCCTTGGCGATCCATGCGGTCAGGACCCGGCGGGGTACCGTCCGCAAGCAGCTCGACCCGGATGACGGACACCCCGTCCAGGTCCAACAGCAACGTCGCATCGTTGACGGCTCCCTGCGCGAAGGCGCCCAGGTCACCGCTCCGCCCGCGCCTCCGCGCCGGCTCTCAGGCGACCGACTGCGTCCCGCAACATGTCGTGCAGGCAAGGCGGCGCGTCACGACGACGAGGCCGATCACGCGCTTGCCGGGAGCCGGGGTGATCGTCGCGTGGTTGGCGCACACGGCCAGACCGCAAAGGGAACATACACCGATGGCGGCGTTGTCATCCCGCCCCGCTTGGGTGCACTCGTAGCACGTCATTTCTGCCTCCTATGAGGGGTTCAGGTGATTGCGGTGGTAGTGGGCCGGGGAAGGCCGGCTCATCGGCGTCGTTCCTTCACGCCCGCTTCCAGGCGGCTGCCGAAGTCGGAATCGGCACGGCGGAAGTTGTCGATCGCCCGCTCGACGATGTCGTCACGGTCGGCGGAGACGCCGGCCAAGGCGATGGCCAGGTTGTTGATCAGGCGCTCCTTCTCCTCCTGCGACATCAGTCGGTAGAGGTGGCCCGCCTGGGCGAAGTCGTCGTCCTGGGCGTGTGCCGGTGCGGCGTGGTTGCCGGTGAGTCCGGAGACCGCGGTGGCGGCCCACAGCGGCCGGTCGGTCTGGACCGGGCCGTCGAAGCTGTTCGGCTCGTAGTTCTTCGAGCCGCTGTGCCGGCCGTCGTACAAGGCCCCGTCGCGGCCGTAGGTTCGGGCCTCGGTGGCGTGCGGGCGGTTCACCGGCAGTTGGTCGGCGTTGATGCCGACGCGGTAGCGGTGGGCGTCGCCGTACGCGAAGAGGCGGCCCTGGAGCATCTTGTCCGGGGAGGGACCGATGCCCGGCACGAAGTGCGCGGGTGAGAAGGCCGACTGCTCGACTTCGGCGAAGATGTTCCGCGGATTGCGGTTGAGCTCCAGCCTGCCGATCTCGATGGGCGGGTAGTCCTCGTGCGGCCAGACCTTGGTGAGGTCGAAGGGGTTGAAGCGGTAGGTGGTCGCGTCTGCCGCAGGCATGATCTGGACCTGGACCGTCCAGCTCGGGTACTCGCCGCGCTCGATCGCCTCGCGCAGGTCGCGCTGGTGACTGTCGGGGTCCTTCCCCGCGAGGATCTCGGCCTCGGCGGGGTCGAGGTTCCTGATGCCCTGGTCGGTCTTGAAGTGGTACTTGACCCAGAACGCCCGGCCGGCCCGGTTGTTCCACTGGTAGGTGTGCGAGCTGTAGCCGTTCATGTGGCGGTACGAGGCGGGGATGCCGCGATCACCGAAGAGCCAGGTGACCTGATGGGTCGACTCCGGGCTCAGGCCCCAGAAGTCCCATACGTTGTCCGGCTCTTGTGAGCCGGTGTGGGGGTCGCGCTTCTGGGTGTGGATGAAGTCCGGGAACTTGCTCGGATCCTTGATGAAGAAGATCGGGGTGTTGTTGCCGATGAGGTCGTAATTGCCCTCCTCGGTGTAGAACTTGATCGCGAAGCCGCGCGGGTCCCGGACCGCGTCCGCCGAGCCGAGGCTGCCCGCCACCGTCGAGAAGCGGACGAAAACCTCGGTCTGCTTGCCGATCTCCGAGAGGAACGCGGCCCTGGTGTACGTCGTCACGTCGGCTGTGACGCTGAATGTGCCGTACGCCCCGGCGCCGCGCGCGTGCACGATCCGCTCCGGGATGCGCTCCCGGTTGAAGCGGGCCAGCTTCTCGAACAGTTGCTGATCCTGGACGAGCAGCGGCCCGCCGCGGCCGGCCGCCTCGGAGTTCTGATTGTCCGCGACGGGCGCACCGGTCTCGGTGGTGAGAGGGGGACGCCCTCCGTCTTGTGTGGTCACCTTGTGCCTCCGCTGGCATGGATCGTTGAGGAAACCGGCATCGGACATGACTGCCCTCTACCTTCCGCTTCGTTTGCGTTGTCGGTGTGTCTGCCTGGTTTCGCGGCCACCGGGCCCGTGCCAACGTGTCAGACGTGGCGAAGATGTCGCCGTTCGCCCGGTGTGACGCGGTGAGCGACGAGCGCGGCGACGTCGTCGTCGCGGGTGCCGGGAACGTAGGCGTTGATGTCGTGGTGGAGGTGGTGGAGGAGTTGGCGGGGTGGGGCCGAGGCCCATCGGCGGATGCGTTGGGCGAGGGGGTAGAAGGTGCCCATCAGGTCGCGGCTTTCGCTGATGCCGTCGGTGTAGAGCAGCAGGCGGTCGCCCGGGCCGAAGGGGATGGTGTCGAGCTGGTAGTGGTCGCCCAGAAGGGCAGCCATGTTGATGGGCGGCGAGGGTGCGCTGGGCTCCACCTCGCGCGCCTCGCCGTTGTGGAGCAGCAGCGGCGGAGGATGTCCGCAGTTGACGAGGCGGGCGATGGGCTCGTCTGCGGGGATCTCGACGAGCACGATGGTGACGAAGCGCTCGAGCGCGTCCTCGGACAGGACTTCTTCGACGTGTTCGTGCATGCTTGTTTCCAACCTGTGTGCCAGAAAGGGCAGATCGGGCGCATCCCGCACGTGAGCCCGGAAGGAGTTGAGCATCGTTGACGCGGCTTCGACGGCGGGAAGTCCCTTGCCGCGTACATCGCCGATGATCAGCCGTACGCCGTGCGGGGTCCGGCGCGCCTCGTAGAAGTCGCCGCCGATGCGGGCATGCGCGGCAGCGGCCTGGTAGACCGTCTCGATGTCGACGTGCCCGAGGTGGCGTGGGATCGGGGGCCGCAGCGCGTGCTGTGCGGTTTCCGCCACGCTGCGGACCGCAGCGAGGGTGCGCTCCCGGTGCTGCCGTACCCGACTGGCGTATGCAGCGGCCAGCGTGATGGCCGTGATCGCCACGACAGTGAACACACTGGGTGTCTGACCGAGATCGTGGTGGCCGGCGGCGAGGGCGATGCCGGCTATCAGGGCCAGCAGTCCGATGACCAGCGTGCCGGCCACGGGCCACATGGCGGCGGCCAGCGCCGGCGCCACGCCGAGCAACCGGTTGAACTGCAGGCTGGGTGTGAGCAGATCCGCGGTCGTGTCCAGCGCGATCACCAGCAGAGGGGCGGCGAGCATGGACCAGGCGCCGCTCCTCTCCCGCATTCGCTCAGGAAGTCGTTTCGGGATGATCACCCGTGCGAGTGATGGGAGTTTGCTCCAGCGGGACGGGATGGGCCTTTCTGCCTGTACAGCCATGTCTTCAGCTCCTCACGTCGAGTGGGACTGTTGGGTCCACACGGTCTTGCCGCGAGCGGTGAGGCGCGTCCCTTGGTGCTGTGTGAGCTCGGAGACGATGGACAGCCCGCGGCCGCCCTCGTCGCTCGGGCGGGCCTTGTGCAGACGGGGAACGGCACCGTTGGTGTCGGAGACTTCGCAGATGAGTGTGTGACCGTCGTTGATCAGGCGCAGTTCTGTCGGCCCGGTCGCGTAGCGGAGGGCATTGGTCACGAGTTCACTGACGATCAAGGCGGTGGTGGAAGCGAGTTCGTCGAGCATCCATGTCGCCAACTGCCGGCGGGTCCAGGCACGGGCAGCGGCGACGGCCGCGGGGTCGGACGGTACGGCCAGACTTGCCACGTTCCTCGCGTCCATGGCCTGTGCACGGGCCACGAGCAGGGCCGGTTCATGGCCCGGGTCCACATCGCGACGGGCGCTCTCGATGATCTTCCGCACGTCGAGGCCGGACCGGTTCACCACCTCATGGAGGTGTTCCGTGGCCGCGTCGCCGTCGGGGTGGGCATCGTCGATGCCACCGCTCTTGAGGAGCAGGACGGTACCTGGGGGTACGTCGACCTCGGCACTCTCGTAAGGATGCCCATCGGTACCCAGAGCCGGGTGGGAGGGCAAGCCCGGCGCGCCGACAACACCGTCGGGGTGGATGATCACCAGCTGCGAACCGCCGGCCCGGGACGAGGTGCAGCGCCCGGTGACGGGGTCGTACACCACCAAGAGGCAACTGGCGCCCGCATATTTCACATCGGACGGGAGCCGGCCCGAGATCAGGTGTTCCCCCAGGCGGATCGCCATGTCGTCGAGGCGCGCGAGTATCTCGTCCGGCGCCAGGTCCTCCATGGCCAGCGTGATGATCATCGCTCTCAACTGGCTCATGCCGACCGCGGCATCGACGCCCCACCCTCGTGCGGCTCCCACCACCAGGGCCGCGCGTGCACCGGACAGTGGGATGATGTCGAACCACTCGCCGCCCGAGCCCTCCTCCGGAAGCTCCCCTTCGGCAGCCTCGATCGCTCCGAAGGACGGAAGCGTCTCAGGAAGCAGCTTTCGCTGCAGGAACCGGGCGTGGACACGTCCTTGGATCCGGTCACGGACCGCGTCCAGACACAGCGCGGCCCGGTCCGCGAACCTGACGGCCGCCTGGAGGTCGTCCACGTCGAAGGGAGCGGACTCCGCCCGCCGATACAGGCCCACCAGGCCGAGAACGGCGTCCCCGACGATCAGGGGGATCACCATGGCGGAGTGGGCCCGTGCCTCCCGGATGCGGTGTGCGCGTGCAGGATCATGCACCAGCCACCGCCCGTCGCGGACCAGGTGGGCGATGAGGCGAGGGCGCAGATCGACGAGGGCCTGCCGGTAGGGGGTCGCACGCGGGATCCGGGACACGTCACCCACGGCGTACGCGGGCCTGACGTCGGTTCCCGGCTTGGACTGGAAGGCGGCACGTCGAAACGGTGTGCCGCTGCGCAGAGGGCGGGGTATGGACACGTCGCCGTGCAGTATCGGCTCCGACACCTCGATGGCGACGAAGTCGGCCAGTTCGGCCACTGCGGCCCGAGCGAGCTTGTCTGCGGTCTGGAAGACGTCTGTGCTGGTGCCGAGGGCGGGACTCTTTGACCTTGGGCGGATGCAGGTAACCACGATGATCGTCCTGTGTTGACTGGACACCGGTTCGCGAGGCGCCGAGCGCGACCCACCTCATGGACGCCGTCGATGCGCCGCTGGTGACATGTGACCGCGCAGTGGTGCTGCTGGGGTCCGTTACTCCTCTACCGCTGAACTCTGCGGTGCTGGGATTCCGGATCTTCTTGAACTCCACTCTAGTTTATGGAATGACTCCAGACAATGGAGACAGTCAAAAATTTTGCCAAGGCGCTGTGATTACCCTCAGGGCGCCCCATGAAGACGACGTGCCGCCATGCAAGGCCGCGCACGAAACCAGCACTGACCGGTGCCGAGAGCGCGCAGTTCCAGACGTACGCCTGTGGCGGAGCGACGTTTGGACGTCGCTCCGCCACAGGGAGTCCGGCATGGGGCGTATGTGTCGCTGCGAGTCCGCGCCAGAAAGCGACGAGGTCCGGCAGTCGTGGGAGCCAGCGAGGGACAGCGGGAACCGCAGCCGGCGCGGCGGGATCCGGTCGACCGTCGACGTTCATGGATTTGCCGCCCGCAAGCGCGGCTTGCAGAGGAGGCCCAGGTGTCGCCGCATCTCGTGGCATGGGACGCCCGGGCCATGTGTCGGCGAGGCGATCAGCGCCGCTGGGCGGCGCAGCGCTCGCAGGTACCCCAGAAGGTGACTGCAGCTTCGTCGACCCGATAGGAAGCGGGCAGACTGACCTCAAGGCAGGGTGCCGCACCGACCACGCATTCCACATCGATGATGTCACCGCAGAGGCGGCACACGAAGTGGTGGTGATTGTCGTTGCGTTCGCGTTCGTACCGTGCCGGAAGGCCTGCGATCTGGGTGCAGCGGATCATGCCCGCTTCCGTCAGCACACGAAGGACGTTGTACGTGGCTTGCAGCGACAGTTGACCCGTCACCTGCTGCGCCCGCGCCCGAATGGCTTCGACCTCGGGATGCCCGGGCAACTCCTCGACAGCGGCGAGTACAGCCATGCGCTGCGCCGTCACCCGAAGCTGCGCGTCGCGCAGACGTGTGGCAGCTCGGGCCATCGGCTCCCGTTCTGCTCGATCCCCGTCCGCTGCCGGGGCATGACGGGCGTCCGGGTGCCCGGCGCCGGTCGGCATCGATCGATTCCTGGTCATCACTGCCTCCAGAGTGCGCAGGCTCGCCGTCGGAGTCGTTTGCACGCTTCATCGCAGAATCTTTTATTTATCCAATCTTAGTTCTGGAGCCACTCAAGTCAATAGAGTCATGCCCAATGCCTGGACGCGGCAGACGGCGGTTGCCGGCGACTGGCACCGGTGACCGGTCGTGCCGACAGGCCGACTGCATCCCCGCGGTGTGACAGCGGCGGGGTGACAGCGGCCGTTTCGGCTCGTTCGGGCCAGTCGCAGTTCTTGGCAACCGCGACGAAATCGGTGTGGCCGGAAGCCGTGAACGTCGTGAGCCAGAACGTCCGCCTTGATGTTCCCAAGGTGGCCTCCGGACGGTCCTCGATGCCCTCGGTGAACGCGGCAAGGATCCGAGCCCCCGGCGATCAGGGCCGGTGGGACCGTCGTCGAGCCTGTCGCGCCGGCGATGTGGACCGCCGCAGGGCTGGCCCAGAACAACATCCAGGGGTCGCCCCTGTTCCATCGCCTCGCTTCCGAAGGGGTGTCGTCGGACGTCGAACGCAGACACCCGCTGTCCGGGCTCACGGGGCTCACGGTTGGTGGCGCGTGGTGTCCGAACCACCCTGGGCGGCCCGGTGCTGAATGCAGCCTCAAGGCGTCACATGAATCTTGCAGGCAACGTTTTTGGTTCTACAAAGTTCTGTCTAGTTATTGCGCATGTATACCAAGGATATTACGGTTCCCCGTGCGTCGTTACCATCTCCCTGCCTCCCCCCGCCCCCTTTCGAGCCGCTTCGTCGACCACAGCCCATGAGGTCCTCGAGGTGTCTTGCTGTGCGCTGGACTGCGTCGATCGCTCGCGTTCTCGCTTGCTCCCCGTCCCTCCCTCTCTGGTGGCGGCAGCGGCAAGGTCCGGCATTTCGTGATGAAAGGAGTGATAAGTGTTCCATTCCATCCGAGATCTGAGGCGAGCCCTCGTCTTAGTGGTCAGCAGCGCGTTGCTGGCCGCCGGCAGCGTCTTCGCTGTGGCCGTCCCATCGGCGTGGGCCGCGACCGCCACTGGTGGCAGCGGCGCGAGCCTGCCGTACGTCGAGGTGCAAGCGGAGAACTCCCCCACCAACGGCACGGTGAACGGCCCGAGCTTCACCCGCGGCGAGTTGGCCTACGAGGCGTCGTACCGCAAGGCCACGACGCTGCAGGGCACCGGCAAGTACGTCACCTTCACCACGCCGGTGGCGACCAACTCGATCAACTTCCGGTACAGCATTCCCGACACCTCGAACGGCTCGGTCTACACCGCTCCGCTGTCGCTGTACATCGACGGCGTCAAGCAGCCCAACTTCACCCTGACCAACGCGTACAGCTGGTACTACGGCAGCTACCCGTTCACCAACACGCCGGGCAGCAACCCGCACCACTACTTCGACGAGGCCCACCGCCTGTTCTCCACCACCTATCCGGCCGGTACGACCTTCAAGCTGCAGGTGGACGCGGAGGACACCGCATCCTCGTACACCATCGACTTCGCCGACTTCGAGCAGGTGGGCGCGGCGCTGACCGCGCCCTCGGGGTCGGTGTCGGTGACATCCAAGGGCGCCGACGCGAGCGGCGTGAACGACTCCACCAGCGCGTTCAACGCTGCCATCAGTGCGGCAGGCGCCGGCGGCACGGTGTGGATACCGCCGGGCACGTACAACATCCCCGGCCACATCAGCGTCAACAACGTGACGATCGCAGGTGCCGGGATGTGGTATTCGACCGTCACCGGTACCGCGCCCGGCTTCTACGGCAACTCCGCGCCCTCGCCGAGCACCAACGTGCATCTGCAGAACTTCGCGATCTTCGGCAACGTCCAGGAACGCAATGACAGCGCCCAGGTCAACGGCATCGGCGGCGCGATGAGCAACTCGACCGTCTCCAGCCTGTGGATCGACCACATGAAGGTCGGTGCCTGGATGGACGGGCCGATGGACGGCCTGACCTTCAGCGGCATGCGCATCCGTGACACCACCGCGGACGGCATCAACTTCCACGGCGGCGTCACCAACTCCAAGGTGACGAACAGCGAGATCCGCAACACCGGTGACGACGGCATCGCCACATGGGCGGACTCCGGCATCGGAGCCGACGCCTTCGACACGATCTCCAACAACACCGTGTCGCTCCAGATCCTCGCCAACGGCATCGCGATCTACGGCGGCCACGACAACACCGTCAGCGGCAACCGTGTCGTGGACAGCGGTCTCACCCAGGGTGGCGGTATCCACGTGGGGCAGCGCTTCTCCTCGACGCCGGTCGGCACCACCACGATCTCCGGCAACACCCTGGTCCGGGACGGCAGCCTCGACCCGAACTGGCAGTTCGGGGTGGGCGCACTGTGGTTCGACGGCAGCCAGGGTGCGATCACCGGCCCGATCAACGTGACCGACGCGCTGATCCAGCAGAGTCCGTACGAGGCTGTGCAGTGGGTCGAGGGCACCATCAGCGGAGTCGACCTCAACAACGTGACCATCGCCGGCACCGGAACCTTCGCCCTGCAGGAGCAGACCGGCGGAGCGGCGAAGTTCACCAATGTCACGGCGACCGGCGTCGGCTTCTCGTCCCCGGTGTACAGCTGCTCGGTCGGCAGCTTCGCGGTGACCGACGGCGGCGGCAACTCAGGCATCAGCGGTACGCCGTACTGCGGCGCATGGCCGACTCCGGTCTTCCCGCCCTACCCGTCCGAAGGCGTGACGGCCACCCCGAGCGCGCTGAACTTCGGTTCGGTCCCCACCGGTTCGACGAGTGCGGCGCAGACCGTGACGATCTCCAACCCGACCGGCTCTGCCGCGTCCGTCTCGTCGATCTCCGTCAGCGGCGACTACACCCAGACCAACACATGCGGCTCGTCGATCGCGGCGAACGGCTCGTGCACCGTCAGTGTGAAGTTCGCCCCGACGGCGACCGGTAGCCGTAGCGGGGCCCTGACCGTCGACGCGGGCGGGATCACCAACACGGTCAGCCTCGCCGGTACGGGCACCGCGCCGGGCCCGGTGCTGAACACCGACCCGGCGAGCCTGTCCTTCGCCAGTACGGTGGTCGGCTCATCGGCCGCCGCGCAGACGGTGACGGTGACGAACTCGGGCACCTCATCGGCGACCGTCTCCGGCGTCGCGGTGACCGGTGACTTCAGCCAGACCAACAACTGCTCCACCCTCGCGGTAGGTGCGTCCTGCACGGTGAGCGTCGGGTTCAAGCCCACAGCGGGCGGAGCGCGCACCGGCAACCTGACCGTGACCAGCAACGCCAACAACAGCCCGACCACCGTCTCGCTGGCCGGCAGCGGCATCGACAGCACCACCAACGTCGCCGCCGGGCGACCCGCGTCGGCGAGTTCGAGCAACGCTCCGTACGTCGCCTCGAACCTCACCGACCCGGACGCCTCGACGTACTGGGAGAGCGCGAACGGTTCGTTCCCGCAATGGGCCCAGGTCGATCTCGGCCAGAACTACAGCGTCGGCAAGATCGTGCTCAAGCTCCCGCCGGCGACGGCGTGGGGGGCTCGCACGCAGACCCTGTCGGTGCAGGGGTCCACGGACGGCTCGAACTTCTCGACGCTCAAGGCCTCGGCCGGATACACCTTCGACCCGAACTCCAACAACAACACGGCGACCATCACGTTCAACGCCGCCACGGCGAGGTACGTGCGGGTGAACATCACCGCCAACACGGGGTGGAACGCCGGTCAGTTGTCGGACTTCGAGGTGTTCCCCAGCGGCGGCGGCTCCTCGTCGGCGACCCTGTCGGCCAACCCGACGTCGCTGACGTATCCCAGCCAGGCGCTCAACACCGCCAGCAGTGCGCAGACGGTCACGGTGACCAACACCGGCAACGCGGCCGCGACCGTCTCCGGCATCACCACCACGGGCGACTTCTCGCAGACCAACAACTGCGGGACGTCGATCGCGGTGAACGCGTCCTGCACTGTGAACGTCACGTTCATGCCCACCGCGTCCGGCACTCGCACCGGCGACCTCAGCATCGCCAGCAACGCGTCGAACGGTACGACCACGGTCGCGCTGACCGGCACCGGTGCCGGCACGGTGAGTAAGAACCTGGCAGCCGGCAAGGCCACCACCGAGTCCAGCCACACCGACGTGTACGCGTCGTCGAACGTTACGGACGGCAACCAGGGCACCTACTGGGAGAGTGCCAACAACGCCTTTCCCCAGTGGGTACAGGTGGACCTCGGTTCCGCGCAAAGTGCCAGCCGTGTCGTCCTCCAACTCCCCGCAGCCTGGGGTGCCCGTAACCAGACGCTGTCCCTGTCGGGCAGCACCGACGGCTCCGCCTTCACCACCATAAAGTCGTCGGCCACGTACACCTTCGACCCCACCACCAACAACACGGTCACCATCACGTTCGCCGCGACCACCCAGCGATACGTCCGGGTGAACATCACGGGGAACACCGGCTGGCCGGCCGGTCAGATCTCGGAGTTCCAGGTCTGGAACACCTGAGCCGACCCGATGGTGCCGCCGGGCGCGAGCGCGCCCGGCGGCACCGACCACCGAAGAGGAGTCCAGATGGGTGTCACACGCAGAGTCTTCTTAAGGGCCGCGATCGCGGCCACCGCGATGGGAACCGTGGGAGCCACCGAGACCGTACTCGCCGAGACCGCGTCGGCGGCCAGCCCGGCGGGCGACGTGGTCGGCAAGATCAGTGTCGGCTACCAGGGCTGGTTCGCCTGCACCGGTGACGGCGCGCCCATCAACGGCTGGTGGCACTGGAGCCAGAACTGGGGCCAGCCGCCCTCCCCGTCCAACACCGGCATCAAGTGCTGGCCGGACATGCGCGAGTACGCCCACGGCTACCAGACGGCGTACGCGAATCTCGGCAACGGCCAGCCGGCCACGCTGTTCTCCTCGTACGACCAGCAGACCGTGAACACCCACTTCCTGTGGATGCAGCAGAACAGCATCGACACCGCGGCACTGCAACGCTTCAACCCCACCGGCGGCGAGGGCCCCACCCGCGACGCCATGGCGACCAAGGTGCGCAGCGCCGCCGAGTCGTACGGGCGGAAGTTCTACATCATGTACGACGTGACCGGATGGACGAACATGCAGTCCGAGATCAAGACGGACTGGACGAACAAGATGTCCGCGCACACCGCGTCCTCGGCGTACGCGAAGCAGAACGGCAAGCCGGTCGTCTGCATCTGGGGCTTCGGCTTCAACGACAGCAACCATCCCTTCACCACCGACGCCTGCCTTGACGTCATCAACTGGTTCAAGAGCCAGGGTTGTTACGTCATCGGCGGCGTCCCGCGCGAATGGCGGACGGGCACCGGGGGCTCACGGGCCGGCTATCTCGGCGTCTACCACGCCTTCAACATGATCTCGCCGTGGATGGTCGGCGCCATCGGCAATGTGACAGACGCCGACAATGCCTACAACACCTACACTGTCGGCGACCAGGCCGACTGCAACGCCAACGGCATCGACTACCAGCCCTGCGTCCTGCCTGGCGACGTTTCCGCCCGGCAGCGAGCGCACGGCGACTTCATGTGGCGGCAGTTCTACAACATGGTCCGGGCCGGGGTGCAGGGCATCTACATCTCGATGTTCGACGAGTACAACGAGGGCAACCAGATCGCCAAGACCGCCGAGACACAGGCATGGGTGCCCACCAACTCCGGCTTCCTCGCCCTCGACGAAGACGGCACCGCCTGCTCCTCCGACTACTACCTCCGCCTGACCGGCGACGGCGGCCGCATGCTCAAGGGCCAGATAGCGCTGACCGCCACTCGCCCCACCCAGCCGATCGTCCCCACAGGCGGCGACACCACACCGCCCGCCGCGCCGGGTGCCCTGACCATCACCGGGCACACCAGCAACTCCGTCTCGCTGGCCTGGAGCGCCTCGACCGACAACGTCGGCGTAACCGGCTACCGCGTCCTGCAGGTGTCCGGCTCGACCAGCGCACAGATGGGCACCACCAGCGCCACGTCGTTCACTGTGACCGGACTCGGCGCGTCCACGGCGTACACCTTCGACGTCGTCGCCTACGACGCGGCGGGAAACGTGTCGCAGCCCTCCAACCAGGTCACCGTCACCACCGACCCCCCTTCCAGCACCACCAACCTCGCCCTTCACCGCCCCACCTCGGAGAGCAGCCACACCCAGACATACGCCTCGGGCAACACGACCGACGGCGACACCAACACCTACTGGGAGTCCGCCAACTACGCCTTCCCGCAGTGGGTCCAGGTCGATCTGGGCGCCACCACCGGCGTCAAACGGATCGTCCTCCGCCTCCCCCCGGCGACCGCCTGGGCCACCCGTACACAGACCATCTCCGTCCAGGGCAGCACAGACGGCGGCACCTTCGCCCAGCTTCTCGCCTCGGCGGGCTACACCTTCGACCCGGCGACCGGCAACACCGCGACCCTCACGCTCCCCTCCACCGCCACCACCCGCTACGTACGACTCACCTTCACCGCCAACACCGGCTGGCCGGCCGGGCAGGTCTCGGAGTTCCAGGTCTTCGGCGCCTGACGCCTGGCCGTCCCCGCCATCCTGGCCGCTGCCGCCGCGACCTCACCTTCGCGTAGTTGTCCGCCCTCGCCGCATCGAGCAGTACGGGCCCCTGCGCCTGGGCGAGCTTCTTGTTGGCCTGGGTCTGCCGCTCCTCTCTGCTGACGACGGGCTGGGTCGCCCCATGTGCCGCGGACGCCCCGGCCGTCGGCTTCGACGCCGACGCGCCGGTCGCGGACACGAGTGCGAGGCCGGCGATCGCCACGATTGCCAGGGGCAGACGGACCGTGCGGACATGCTGAAGCCGTATTGCCATGAAAGACGTCCCTGAATTGCCCGGACGCTCCCTGCGCCCTGGCCGGTGACCGGGCGGCCGACCGATTTCGCAGGCCGGCCTCCCTTGAGCTGACCCCGGATTCGTGGAGTCCCTGTAAATACCCGGACGAGGGGAAACGCCACAGCGGAGACCGTCGAGTACCACAAGCCGGCGCCGGCGATCGTCACGTTCTTCACCGCGATGTGGCCCGGGATCTTGTACGTGCCCGGCGGGATCCACACGGTGCCACCGGTGCCTGCGGCTCGGGGTGGAGCCTTCTTGCCGCGGCTGTCCCGACGCACTTGCTGCAAAGAATGACGAGTTTTTACGTCATCCCGTAAATGGATTGCAGATCATGCCCTAGGCTTGAGCCATGACACGACGACTTGCCGAGGTGGCCAGGAAGGTCGGGGTCAGTGAGGCGACGGTCAGCCGGGTGCTCAACGGCAAGCCCGGTGTCTCCGAGCAGACCCGCGAGGCCGTGCTGACCGCCCTGGACGTGCTCGGCTACGAGCGTCCGACCCAACTGCGGGGCGAGCGCTCGAGGCTGGTCGGGCTGGTCCTGCCGGAGCTGCAGAACCCCATCTTCCCCGCCTTCGCCGAGGTGGTCAGCAGTGCACTGGCGCAGCAGGGCTTCACGCCGGTGCTGTGCACGCAGACGGCGGGCGGTGTCTCCGAAGCCGAGTATGTGGAACTGCTGCTCCAGCAGCAGGTCTCGGGCGTGATCTTCTTCGGTGGCCTGTACGCCCAGGCCGAGTCCCCGCACGAGCACTACGAGCGGCTGTCCCGCCGCGGCCTGCCGACGGTGCTGATGAACGCCGCCATACCCGACCTGGACTTCCCGCAGGTCAGTTGCGACGACGCGGTCGCGGTGGAGCAGGGCGCCGGGCACTTGCTGTCGCTGGGCCACCGGCGGATCGGCCTGGTGCTCGGACCGCCCGATCACATGCCGTCGCGGCGCAAGCTGGCGGCGGCTCGCACGGTACTGGAGGGAGCCGGACTGGAGCTCGAGGAGGCGGACGTGGCACACGCGCTGTTCTCCCTGGAGGGTGGGCAGGCCGCGGCTGCGCGCCTGCTGCA
This sequence comes from Streptomyces sp. NPDC001796, assembly GCF_042892355.1. Lineage (NCBI taxonomy): Bacteria > Bacillati > Actinomycetota > Actinomycetes > Kitasatosporales > Streptomycetaceae > Streptomyces > Streptomyces sp. NPDC001796. Next base: position 294,430 of record NZ_JBIAUC010000008.1, read on the forward strand.
GCGCGGTGTCACCGGCATCATCTGCGCCTCGGACCCGCTGGCCCTGGGTGCGGTGCGCGCTGCCCGCAGACGCCGGCTCGATGTGCCCGGGGACGTGTCGATCATCGGCTATGACGATTCCTCCTTCATGACCTGCACCGATCCGCCGCTGACCACCATCCGCCAGCCCATCGAGGCGATGGGCCGCGCCGCCGTGGAGCTGCTCGTGGGAGAGCTGGCCGGCGCCAAGGTCACCCACGACGAGCTGCTCTTCGAGCCGGAGCTCGTCGTGCGCGGATCCACCGGTCTGGCACGGAGAGAGCCCAGCATCTGACGGAGCGCCAACTCGCAGCGGCGACAAGGGCCGTGCCCCCACAGGGTGCGGCCCTTGCGTCGTTTGTGGCTCGTCGCATCACGGTTTCACGTTGACTTCTTGCAAAGTACCGTCGAGATATTGCGTCTTCGGCGGGGCCGGTGCTTAAGTGAGGCACGCCACATCCCCACGCACTCCGCCCATGAAGGGGTCTTCTACCCATGCGCAGATCCGCAGCGCTGCTGATCACCGGCGCTCTCACCCTGACGGCTGCCGCCTGTTCCAGCTCCTCCGACGGCGGTGCCAAGCCGTCCAACGGCAAGGTCACCATCTCCATCGACTGCGCCCCGCCGAAGAGCCGCCCGACGCAGCGCAAGCAGTGGGCCGACGACATCGCGGCCTTCGAGAAGCTGCACCCGAACATCACGGTGAAGAGCATCGACACGTTCCCGTGCGAGACCCCTGAACTGTTCACTGCCGCACTCAAGGGCGGCACCGAGCCCAACGTCTTCTACACCTACTTCACGGACAAGCAGCAGGTCCTGGACGCCGGCCAGGCGGCCGACATCACGAAGTACGTCACCTCCGAGAACCTGCCGGTCAAGGACGACATCATGTCCTCGGTGTGGGACACCCAGAAGGCCGACGGGAAGATCTACGGCATTCCGCGCACCAACTACACCATGGGTGTGATCATCAACCGGAACCTCTTCCAGAAGGCCGGGCTGAACCCTGACCAGCCCCCGCAGACCTGGGCCGAGGTCGCGGCCGACGCCAAGAAGATCGCCGCCCTGGGTAAGGGCATCGCGGGCTACGGCGACTACAGCGCGGGAAACAACGGCGGCTGGCACTTCACCGCCGAGATCTACGCCCAGGGCGGCCGGATGGTGAGCGACGACGGCACCAAGGCGGCCTTCAACAACCCCCAGGGCCTGGCCGTGCTACAGAACCTGCACAAGCTGCGCTTCGACGACAACGTCATGGGCAGCACCCAGCTCTACAAGTGGGGCGACCTCCAGAAGCAGATGGCCGCGGGCAAGCTGGGGATGTACATCGCGGCGCCTGACGACATCACCTACATGGTGCAGAGCCTCGGCGCCCACTACGAGGACTTCGGCATGGGCCCGGTCCCCGGCCAGAGCGGACCCGGCTCCGGCACCCTCACCGGCGGCGACGACTACATGTTCAACGTCAAGGACACCCCCGAGCAGATCAAGGCCGGGATCCAGCTGCTCAGCTACCTCTGGCTGACGGAGGGGCAGGGCCAGCAGTACAACTACGCCCGCGCCAAGTCCTCGGGCCAGGCGGTCGGACTGCCCCAGCCGCAGCTGTTCCAGGGTGCCACCGCCGCCAAGGACGCCCAGCTCAAGGCCGCCAACGCCACCATGTCGGTGAAGGCCTTCGAGCCCTTCGTGAAGGCCAACGTCCCAGGCGTCACCGAGCCCGGCAACGCCCAGGCCATCTACAAGATCCTCGACACCACGATGGCGTCCACGCTGACGAACCCCAACGCCGACCTGCAGAAGCTGCTGGACACCGCCGAGCAGCAGGTCAACCAGGTCCTCGCCAACGCCCAGTAATCGCAAGGGCCGCCAGGCCCCGGGACAAGCAGCCTCCCAAGGAGATCGACGATGGCGGTCGCGACCGCATCCTCCGGAACCGACGCGCCGCCCACCAGGGCGGCCGGCCGGGCCGGGGCACTGCGCAGGTCCGTACAGCGCAACCTCACCGCACACGGCTTCCTGATCGGCGCGGTGCTCTGCTTCGCCTGCTTCCAGTGGTATCCCATGGTCCGCGAAGTGATCATGAGCTTCCAGAAGGCGAAGGCGGGCAGGACCACCTGGGTCGGCCTGCACAACCTCGACCAGATCGTGCACGATCCCAGCTTCTGGCCGGCCTGGCGGAACACAGCCCAGTTCACCGGCCTGGCCATGCTGCTCGGCTTCGCGCTGCCGTTCGTCGTGGCCGTGGTGATGAACGAACTGCGCCACGCGCGCGGCTACCTGAGGATCCTGGTGTACCTGCCGGTGATGCTCCCGCCGGTGTCCTCACTGCTGCTGTTCAAGTACCTGTACAACCCTGAGTACGGGCTGTTCAACCGGTCATTGCAGCTGCTGCACCTGCCCACCTCCGGCTGGCTGCAGTCCCCGGACACGGCGATGCTCGCCGTCGTCATCGCCTCCACCTGGATGAACATGGGCAGCGCCACGCTGATCTACCTGGCGGCGCTGCAGAACATACCCGGTGAGCTCTACGAGGCCGCCGAACTGGACGGGGCCGGGCTGCTGCGGCGCGTCTGGCACGTGACGATCCCGCAGACCCGGCTCGTCCTGTCACTGATGCTGATGCTTCAGATCGTCGCCACCATGCAGGTCTTCGTCGAGCCCTTCATCCTCACCAACGGCGGCCAAGGGGTGGAGGGTTCGACCACCACCGTCGTCTACCTGATCTACCAGTACGCCTTCAACTTCTCCAACTACGGCGCAGCCTGCGCCCTCGGGCTGCTCCTGCTGCTGGTGCTCGCCGGGTTCTCGGTGATCTACGTGCGACTCAACCGGAGGCTGGAGTCATGAGCGACACCCGCACCCTGGTCAATCCGGCCCAGCTCAACCGCACGCTCTACCGCGCGACGCTGATCCTGATCGTCGCCGCCTTCACGCTGGCCTTCCTCGGCCCCCTCTATCTGCTGGTGACGGGCGGACTCAAGGGCACCGCCGAGTCCATCCAGACCCCGCCCACCTTCTACCCGCACCACATCGAGGCCTCCAACTACAGCGACGCGTGGACTCGCCTCAGCATCGCCCACCTGCTGCTCAACACGCTCTGGTACGCCTTCGGGGCACTCGCCTTCCAGCTCGTCCTGGACGTCGCCGCGGCCTACTCGCTGTCCAAACTACGGCCCGCCCTGGGCAACGCGATCCTCGGCCTGATGCTGGCCACCCTCATGATCCCGGCCATGGTGCTGGTCGTCCCGCAGTACCTGACCGTGCTGGACCTGCCGCTGATCCACCAGAACCTGCTCAACTCCCCCTGGGCGATCTGGCTCCCGTCGGTGGCCAACGCCTTCAACATCTACCTGCTGAAGCGCTTCTTCGACTCGGTGCCCCAGGAACTGCTCGATTCCGCCGCCATCGACGGCGCCGGACCGCTGCGCACCCTGCTCTCCATCGTGCTGCCCATGTCCCGGCCGATCATCGGCGTGGTGTCCATCTTCGCCCTGGTCAACGTGTGGAAGGACTTCCTCTGGCCGCTGCTGGCCGAGCCCGACCCGACCAGGCAGACGCTCAACGCCGGCATCTACTCGCTCTCCCTGGGCGTGCCGGAGAACGTGCTGATCGCCGCCTCGGCCATCTCCGCCGTGCCGACGGTGATCTTCTTCCTGATTTTCCAACGCAACATCATGTCCGGGCTCACCGCCGGCAGCCTCAAGGGCTGACACCATCTCCCGAGGAGACTTCTACCGTGCACCAACCCCACGAGTGGTGGCGTGGCGCCGCGATCTACCAGATCTACGTGCGCAGCTTCGCCGACACGGACGGCGACGGGGTGGGCGACCTGGCGGGCGTCCGGTCCCGGCTGCCGTATCTCGCCGAACTCGGTGTCGACGCACTCTGGTTCACCCCCTGGTACGCCTCACCGATGGCCGACGGCGGCTACGACGTGGCCGACTACCGGGCCATCCATCCGGCCTTCGGCAGCCTGGGTGAGGCCGAGAAGCTGATCTCCGAGGCACTGGCGTCGGGTATCCGCACCATCGTCGACATCGTCCCCAACCACGTCTCCGACCGGCACCGCTGGTTCCAGGACGCGCTCGCCGCAGGCCCCGGCTCCCCGGAGCGCGATCGGTTCTGGTTCCGCGAGGGCCGGGGCGAGGGGGGCGAACTTCCCCCCAACAACTGGATGTCGCAGTTCGGCGGCAGTGCCTGGACCCGCGTCCCGGACGGCCAGTGGTACCTGCACCGCTTCGCCTCCGCACAGCCCGACCTGAACTGGCAGCACCCCGAGGTGCGCCGGGAGCACGAGGAGGTGCTGCGCTTCTGGTTCGACCGGGGCGCGGCCGGGGTCCGCATCGACTCCGCCGCCGAGGTCATCAAGGACCCCGCGCTTCCCGACCTGGTGGACGGCGCGGACCCGCATCCCTACCTGGACCGCGACGAGATCCACGACGTGTACAGGGACTGGCGCAAGGTCGCCGAGTCCTACACCCCGCCGCGCGCCCTGATCGGCGAGGTCTGGCTGCCCGACCCCGAGCGCTTCGCCCGCTACCTGCGCCCCGACGAACTCCACACAGCCTTCAACTTCGGCTTTCTCACCTGCCCTTGGGACGCCGCGCGGCTGCGCGAGGCGATCACGACCACGCTGGCCGTGCACACGCCCGTCGGAGCGCCCGCCACCTGGGTGCTGGCCAACCACGACGTGACCCGGACCGTCACCCGCTACGGCCGTGCCGACACAGGCTTCGACTTCGCGGCCAAGGCGCACGGCACCCCCACCGACCTCGCACTGGGCACCCGGCGCGCCCGGGCGGCAGCGCTGCTCAGCCTGGCCCTGCCCGGCTCCGTCTACCTCTACCAGGGCGAGGAGCTCGGCCTGCCCGAGGTCGAGGACCTGCCGCACTCGGTCATCGAGGACCCGATGTTCCACCGCACCCAAGGAGCCGACCCCGGCCGGGACGGCTGCCGCGTGCCGCTGCCGTGGAGCGGCGACGCCCCGCCGTTCGGCTTCGGCCCCGAGGGCACTCGGCCCTGGCTGCCCCAGCCTCGGCACTGGTCGGCGATGACGGCGGAGCAGCAGGAGGCGGACCGGAACAGCATGCTGAGCCTGTACCGGACAGCGCTGCGCCTGCGCCGGAGCGAGACCGCCCTCGGCGACGGGCAGATGACCTGGCTTCCCAGCGGCCCCCAGGTCCTCTCCTTCACCCGCGACCCCGGCTTCGGCTGCGTCGTCAACCTGGGCTCGGAGCCGGCACCACTGCCACCGCACCGGCAGGTCCTGCTGAGCAGCGCACCGCTGACGGACGGGCAGCTGCCCACCGATACCGCGGTCTGGCTGCGCCTGCCCTGACCCGGACGCGGCACCGACCGCACCCGGGCCGCGCCGTTCATGAAGGTGAGCGGCGCGGCCCACTCCCACAGCTCCCGCGAGGATCCATCGCCTTCCACCACAGAATCGAGGCGCAGTGAACCGCACCAGCAGACGTGCCGGCGCGCGGCGAAGAGCCGCCGCAGCCCTATCGGCCGTGACAGCGACGGTCGGCCTCATCGTCGTGCCGGCCGGCGAGGCCGCGGCGACCGGTGCCGCCCAGGAGACCCAGGCCGCGGCGGTGACCCGTGCCGGGCTCGACCCTGCCCTGGTCGCCGGTCGCGGAGCCGACCTCGGCTTCCTGGAGCAGGAGGCGGAGCACGCCCCGACCGACGGCACCGTCATCGGGCCGGGCCGCACCGCGTACACGCTCGCCGCCGAGGCTTCAGGCCGCAGTGCGGTCACTCTCGCGCCTGGCCAGTACGTCGAGTTCACGCTGCCGCGTGCCGCCAACGCCATCACTGTGCGCTACAGCGTCCCGGACGCCCCGACCGGCGGCGGGATCACCGCCCCGCTCGACGTCAGCGTGAACGGACGCCACCGCAGCACCATGACGCTGACCTCGCAGTACGCCTGGCTGTACAACCAGTATCCGTTCACCAACGACCCCACCGCCGACCTGCTGCACCCCGACTGGTGGATCACCGAGTGCGGCTGCGTCCCAGGCGCCACCACCCCGGCCCCGGTGATTGCCAAGCCGTTCCGGCCGAACCACTTCTACGACGAGCAGCGGCTGCTGCTCGGCCGTACCTATCCGGCCGGTGCACACATCCGGCTGCGCGTGCCGCAGCGCAGCGAGGCCGCGACCACCGTGATCGACCTGATGGACTCCCAACTCGTCGCTCCGACGAAGGTGGACCCGTCAGCGGTCAACGTGCTGGCCTTCGGAGCGGACCCCAGCGGACGGCGCGACTCCGCCGACGCTGTCGACAAGGCCATCGCCTTCGCCAGGCGAGCACACCTGAAGGTGTACATCCCTCCGGGGACGTACCAGGTCAGCCGCCACATCATCGTCGACGACGTCACGATCGAGGGCGCCGGCAGCTGGTACACGATCATCAAGGGCCACCAGGTCACCCTCGCGGCACCGGCCCCGGACGGCTCGGTCCACACCGGCGTCGGCTTCTACGGCAAGGACGCTTCGGCGGGCGGCAGCCACCATGTGCACCTGTCGGGCTTCGCCATCGAGGGCGACGTGCGCGAGCGGATCGACACCGATCAGGTGAACGGCATCGGCGGGGCCCTGAGCGACTCGACCATCGAGGGGCTCTACATCCACCACACCAAGGTGGGCATGTGGTTCGACGGGCCCATGAGCAACCTGCGGATCACCGGCAACCAGATCGCGGACCAGATCGCCGACGGCATCAACTTCCACACCGGGGTGACCGACTCCCTCGTCTCCAACAACTTCATCCGGAACACCGGCGACGACGGGCTGGCCATGTGGTCGGAGAAGACGCAGGACGCGGGCGACGTCTTCGACCACAACACCGTACAGACCCCGGTGCTGGCCAACGGGATAGCGCTGTACGGCGGAACGGACAACACCGTCTCCGGCAACCTCGTCGCGGACCCCGTCCGGGAGGGCAGCGGGATCCAGGTCGGCTCCCGTTTCGGCGCCGAAGCCTTCACCGGCCACCTGTGGATCACCGACAACACCACGGTGCGTGCCGGTACCTACGAGCTGAACTGGAACATCGGGCTCGGGGCGATCTGGTTCTACGCCCTGGAGAAGGACATCGGCGCGGACGTCGAGGTGGCGGGCGACTCCTTCCTCGACAACACCTACAACGCGGTGATGTTCATCGCCGACTGGCCGGTCAAGGACAAGTATTCGATCACCAACGTGCACTTCAAGCACATCAGAGTCGACGGTACGGGCACGTCCGTGGTCAGCGCCCGCGCCGCGGGGTCGGCGAGTTTCGAGGACGTGCAGGCCCGCAACGTCGGAGCGGTGAGCGTCAACAACTGCGGGTCCTTCCACTTCACCCCTGCCGGTTCGGAGTTCTCCGTCTCAGACCGCGGCGGCAACGGGTCCTGGCTCGCGCCGTGGGAACTGCCCAACACCATCACCTGCGACGACCGGCCCGCGGTGGTGCCCCCACCCGCACCCAGCCCCTGGCCGTAGGAGCCCAGAGGATCCCATGTGGCGAGTCACCTCCCCGGGCCTCCAGGCTCCGGGGGGCGGAGGCGGCCGGCTGGGAGGTACTGGACCGCCCGGTCGGCCTAGAGGAACTCGGCCAGCGGGAAGGACCGATGGCGACGTGGTGGAACCAGATAGTTCTGCCGGTGGGTCGTGTGCAGGACCGAGTTGATGCCGGCGTGGGGGCTGCGCGGTGGGACAGGGAGTGTCATATCGGGATAGTGGCCATCCATCGCGAGTCGAACCCGATTGAAGATTCCAATCGTCGGCTGGAACGAAATGAAGTGCAACCCGGCGGCTTTCTTCTCGCTGTAGTGGTCTGCCACCGGATCGGATGTGTAGTGGAATGGATTGTCCAGTGTGTCGAAATCGCCGCGCACGGGGATGGTTGTCCCGGTGGGATAGGCCTTCCCGTAGTTGCTGGTCGTCGGTGATGTGGTGCTGTCCACCTGCGACATGCTCCCACTGTGGCCGTAGGCGTGGTACCGCTGGACCCCTTGCGCTACTTGGGCCTCACTTTGACCTGGCGGTTGGAGGGCAAGCGTGCCCGGTGCGGGCGCGGGCGAGAGGCCCGGCTGGAGCATGGCCTGGACGCGATCCGCGTACTGAGGGAACTTCCGTTCGTACCAGGTCACCAGATCTTGAAACAGGTGCGAGAGATGCATGGTGGTCCCCTGTTTGAAGTAGCCGTTGGGCCACTGATCGGTGAGGCCGGGCAGGGTCTCGAGATTGGCGATGTTGCCGGGTCCCATATTCGAGTCCAGGGTGGTGGCGAAGCCGAGGAAACCCTGCGCCTGTCGAGGGATCGACTGCGCACCAGGGATACCGGCTGCCAGTGCCAGCTTGCTCGGCAGGCCCTGCTGCCCGTAGAAACCGCCCCCGGAGAAGCCGTAGCGGATACTCGTCACCTTGAACAGGCTGCCCGCCTGGGTGCTTCCAGACCCGAAGAGGACGTTTTGGGCTGCCTTGACATTGGCGAGCGAGTCACCGCGGAGTAGCACGGCTACGTCATTCTGTTCCAAGCGGACCGGCCCGAAGCCAGGCGGCGGCTGGTCGCTGGGGAAGGTCCTGGCCTTCTGCAGCGCATATACGGTGTGGCCCTCTGTCTTGGAAGTCATCAGATCGACCGGCAGATACTCTGGGTAACGCGTTCCCGCCTTGAAGAAGCCCGACGTCTTGCCCAGGGCTGGGATGTAGTGGTGGAAATAGGGAAGTCCCCAGGCTACCGTGATTGCCACTCCTTTGGGGGTGGGCGGAAATTGGCGTTCCACATCCAGGAGGGCGGACTCGAAGTGGTGCTGCGCCTCCTGCAACGCCTTAGCGTTCGCCGGCACATTCAGCCTTGCGGTAATGACATGATCGTGCAGGGCCGGCACCCGGACCGCAATCGTGCCATTGCTGCTCTTCACGCCCGAGCCATCGACCATGACCACTGGCTCGTTCTGCAGGATGTATTGTTCCTGGATGGTCGGGCTGTCGGCGCCGGCAGCGGGCCGGTCCGGTGGTTTTGCAATGCCGTCGATCAGCTCATAGATGCCGGCGGATGCTAGAGCGGCACCGACGCCTCCCGCTGTCCCTTGAAGAAGGCGTCGCCTGCTCAAGTTCCCATGCGATCGTCCCGCACGGGTATTTTCGTTGCTATCTGACATGAAACGTATTCCCCACTATGGAGTAGATGTCCGCCATCACCCGGCATCGAGGTCTCACCTGCTCGAATGACCGGGGCTGACCTCCTGCCACTCATGCGCATCGGAGGGGTCAGAGTTGAAATAGAGGGTGAGAGCTGGGGTGAGTGCGCCGTCGCTGAGGACCTCCCTCGATCAGCCTGCTACCACGTCTCCGCCATAAGCGTCTGCCCGCAATGCGGAGTTCGCAGCGCCGATACGGCCTGCGCACGTGCCGCCATATAGCCGATGACGGTGGGCGTGCTGGCCAGTTGCCATCGTCATCACCTTCACTGTCGCGATATAACCACACGCAGTCTGGGTCATTGAAGCCAACACGCGGCGTCCTGGGTCATTGAAGCCAACACCAATCTGGTGCAACTCATGAACCTATCCGCTCACCCAAGACTCACTGACTGATCAAGACCGAGTGCGTCCATGGCCTCGTCTTCGCCGTCCGGGCCCAGACGAACCTCGCGCTCTTTGAACACATCGACGGCTCCTATGATCCCCGCCGCATCCAGAAACGGATCGGCTACCTCAGTCCCATCGAATTCGAGGAAAAACACTACGCCGACCAGGCAACGACCGAACCAGTGAACCTGAAACCACGTCAGCCGGTCAGGAGCACTGTCCGCTTATTTGGTCAAGCCTCGGACACCCCACTTGGCGAAGGACACCGGCCTCGGATTCGTCAGAGTCCGCCTCAGCACCCGGCCGCCTCAAAGACCGACCCCCACAACCACACCGCGCATCACGAGCACACAGTCCACAGAGGAGCACCACGTGACCGCGGCGATGCAGCCCGAGGTTCCTGAAGGGCGCGACGCCGACCCGGCGCAGTCGGCATACCCGGCCGGTGCCAGGCCGATTTTCGCTCCTGGCGCCCAGGTGCGCATCCGCCACGAGCAGTGGCTTGTGAAGTAATCTCGGAGTCCCGTGACGGACTCATGGTCGAGGTCAGCGGCGTTTCCCCGTTCGTCCGTGGCACGGATGCGATCTTCTACTCCGGGCTTGACGTGATCGAGGTGCTCGATCCGCGTAACACCCGGCTCGTGCCCGACGACACCTCCGCCAAGGCCCGCCTCCACCTGGAGGCGGTCATCCGCAAGACCGCGCTGCCGCAGACCGAGCACGGCATCGCCCTCGCCGGCTCGTTCCTCATGGACCGGCCGCAGCATCAGCTGCGTCCCGCCGAGCTGGCGCTGTCCATGCGCAATCCGCAGCCCGGCTGCTGATCGCCGACGTGGTCGGTCTGGGTAAGACGCTGGAGATCGGCATCACGCTCTCGGAGCTGATCCGGCGGGGACGCGGCGAGCGCATCCTCGTGGTCACGCCCGTCCATGTGCTGGAGCAGTTCCAGCGCGAGCTGTGGACCCGCTTCTCCCCGCCGCTGGTGCGCCTGGACTCCACCGGCATCCAGCGCATCCAGCAGGAGATCCCGGCAGGCCGTAACCCGTTCGCCCACTTCAAGCGCGTCATCGTCTCCGTCGACACCCTCAAGTCGGCGACGTACGCCCACCACCTGGAGAACATCACCTGGGACGCGGTCGTTGTCGACGAGTCGCACAACCTCGTGAACAAGGGCACCCGCAGCAACCGTCTCGCTCGCGCCTCGCCGAGCAGACCGATGCGCTGATCCTCGCCTCCGCCACTCCGCACAACGGCGGCGCCGAATCCTTCGCCGAGCTGATCCGAATGCTCGATCCGGCGGCCATCGGGGCCGCCGCGCAGAGGTGGTCGGGCGACCGGACGGGAACGCCGGCCGGCTGAAGGTGGTGCCGGAGACCTCCACCTTCGCGCCGGACGTCAGACCGGCCGCGGCCGGTGCCGGGAGTGGCTGCCGTCCGCGCGATCCGAGCCTCGGGCGTGTCGGTGTCGCTGGAGGTGCCCGTGGCGTTCAGTTTCGGCCCGTTACCGAAGCTGCAGCCGACGGAGGCGGGGTCGAGGCCGAAGCCGCGCGGGACGGGCTTCGCGGGGTCGGCGACACCTTCCGGTGTGGTGGCCCCGCGCGCTCAACCCCTGCATGCGTTGGTCGTTACCAGCCGACGGCGACCAGCAGCCACTGCGGGTTGCTGTGGGAGATGAAGGAGGACTGCCCCGCCACGTCGTCGTAGGGGAAGCCGTAGGCGAGGTTGTTGATGGCGTTGTCGTGCCAGAACTTGGCGTAGTAGTTCGCCGGGGCGGCTTTGTAGTACTGGCTCGGGTCGGCCTGCTGGGAGGCCGGCAGCGTGGCCACGTGACGGTTGAGGGCCGCGCACATGTCGGGGTTGCTCGCCAGGGAGGCGGCGCAGCCGAAGATGTCGGAGGTGGCCGCGTTCACGCCGACGGACTGGGCGTAGGAGGTGAAGTAGTTGGCGTTGGCCCCGCCCGCGCGGAAGCTCGGGTCGCTGCCGGGGGAGATGATGCGGTACGGGGCCTGGGTCTGGGCCAGTACCTTGAACTGGGACGGGACCGCGTCGGTGAAGCGCTGGAAGGTGGTGGCGCGGTCCTCGGCGAAGGTCTGCCGGTTCTCGCCGACCTCGACGTCGTAGCCGTCCTTGGTGTGCAGCCGCATGGCGAGTTTGAGGCCGAAGGCGTCGACGCGTGTGGTGTTGCCGTTGAAGACGTTGTTGCCGACCGTGAACTCGATGAAGTCGTAGTAGGGGCTGTTGGGCGAGCCGAGGTAGAAGTACATGCGGCCCGCGGAGTTGGCCGGCATGTCGAGGTAGGGCTGTTCAGCGATGGAGTGCGTCTGGCCGTTGAAGCTCCAGTAGACCTGGCTGTCGGGGTACTTGCCGTTGGTGCGGTTGAGTATCTTCACCTCTACGGCGTTCTGCGCGGGCGGGATGTCGTTGGTGCTGCCCCAGAAGCCGTCCGGCGAAGGGGTGCCGCCGCCGGGGCCGTAGACCTGGAACTCCCAGAGGGAGTAGCCGTACTGGGTCGCCCTTGCCGTTCCGTAGACGCGTACGTAGCGACCGCTGCCGGGGACGGTCAGGTTCTGGGTGCCGCCGGTGGCGGAGGTGGTGGAGTAGACCGTCGTCCAGTTGGCAGCGTCGGTGGAGGTCTGTATCTGGTAGGCCTTGGCGTAGGCGGCCTCCCAGGTGAGGGTGACGCGGCTGATCTGCTGGACGGAGCCGAGGTCCACCTGCAGCCATTGGGGGTCGGTGAAGGCCGAGGACCAGCGGGTGCCGGGATTGCCGTCGACGGCTGCGGTTGCGGGGAAGGAAGCGTTCTCGGTGGAGGACGCGGTGGCGGGGCGCCCTTGGGAGAGCAGCTGGTCGTCGGCCCGTGCGAGCGAGGGTGTCAGGGCGAGGACGCAGGCTGCGAGCAGGGCGATCACCAGGCCGACCGCCGTGCGGGAGCGCGCGGTAGCGGTCGCTGGTCTGCACGTGAGCGCACTTGACGAAGTCTGCACGGGGGTCTCCGGATGCCGAGTGGGCGGGTGTGGGGGGCTGGAGGAACAGGAGGTGGAGAGCGCTCTCGGGGTTTGTACTCCCGCCTCTCCATGGCGTCAACAACTGAAGGCGAAACGAGTGGAGTTCACAGGATCGGGCACGGCATACCTGCGTCTGTCAGACGGGGCCACGTACAGAACCGCCCGGTCTCTTCGGGACCCGTTCAATTGGCCGATCCCAAGCCCTATTCGCCGTTCACCACTTGACGTGTCTGGTACAGACCTTCTAGGTTCCGGCCGACGGGCTTCATGTACGCACCCACGCCCCACGTCAGTTGAGCTGGTGTGTCGTCCCCGTGCCCCCTTGTTCCGAAAGGCTGTGATGGTCCTCCATGGCCGGCACTCCCCCCACGTTTCACCGCGTTACGGTGCAGCCTCGTCGTGGCCGCACTCGCACTCTCGGCCTGTCTTCAGACTGCCTCCGCCGAGGCATCCCCCCAGAAGGCAGACGACCAGCGTTGGTCGACGCACTACGGACCCCAGCCACCGGGCCCACTCACCGCCGACGGAGAACTCTTCGACAACAACGCCGACACCGCCGCGACTTCTCCCAGCCGCCGGCCTCAGCTGCCGTTCGGCACCCGTGTCCAGGTCACCAATGTCGCCAACGGCAGGTCGCTGGTTGTACGCATCAACGACCGGGGCACCTTCGTTCAGACGCCCCAGGAACACAAGTGCCTCGACCTGACCGACGGAGCCTTCGCCCGGCTCGGCGGAAGCCTTGATCCCGACGTCGGCCACATCGTAGTCATCGAGCGAGTCCTGACCTGAGAGCGCTGTTCACCGCGCCTCGCCAAGGCAGCCGCGCTCGACCCCGGCGCGTCCCGCGCCGTACCCCGTCAGCCCGTCACCGTCACCGTCACCCGTACGACACGGCTCAGGAGCGATCTTCCTATGTCCACCCCCCACTTCATACGGCTCTTCCCCAGACGCATGGCCTTCGGCCGACTTACGGCCGGAGCCGTCGTCGCCGTGCTCGCCGCACTCTTCACCACCGCGCCCGCCCACGCCGCCGACGGCCAGATCACCGGACTCGCCGGGAAGTGCGTCGATGTGGCCGGCGCCAGCAGCGCGAACGGCACCGCCGTCCAGCTCTACGACTGCAACGGCACCGGTGCCCAGCAGTGGTCCAACCCCGGTGACGGAACTCTTCGGGCACTGGGCAAGTGCCTGGACGTCGTCGACCGCGGCACGGCCGACGGCGCAGCCGTCCAGCTGTGGGACTGTTCGGGAGGGGCCAACCAGCAGTGGGTGGTCACATCGGCCCATGACATCGTCAACCCGGCGGCGAACAAGTGCCTCGACGTGCGGGACAACAGCAGCGCCAACGGCACCCGTCTGCAGATCTGGAGCTGCACGGGCGCAGCGAACCAGAAGTGGAACGCCCCGGCGAGCGGCGGCAGCAGCAACTCGTCCGGATTCGTCGTCTCCGAGGCCCAGTTCAACCAGATGTTCCCGAACCGGAACAGCTTCTACACCTACAGCGGTCTCGTCCAGGCCCTCGGCGCCTACCCGGCCTTCGCCAACACCGGAAGCGACACCGTGAAGAAGCAGGAGGCCGCTGCCTTCCTCGCCAATGTCAGCCATGAGACCGGGGGGTTGGTGTACGTGGTCGAGCAGAACACCGCCAACTACCCCACCTACTGCGACTGGAGCCAGTCGTACGGCTGCCCCGCCGGTCAGGCCGCCTACTACGGCCGCGGCCCCCTCCAGCTCAGCTGGAACTTCAACTACAAGGCCGCCGGCGACGCCCTGGGAATCGACCTCCTCGACAACCCCTGGCTGGTGCAGAACGACGCCTCCGTCGCGTGGAAGACCGGCCTGTGGTACTGGAACACCCAGTCCGGCCCCGGCACCATGACCCCGCACAACGCGATGGTGAACCAGGCCGGCTTCGGGCAGACAATCCGCTCCATCAACGGTTCCCTGGAGTGCGACGGCAAGAACCCCGCCCAGGTGCAGAGCCGCGTCGACGCCTACCAGCGGTTCTCGTCGATCCTGGGCGTCAGCCCTGGCAGCAACCTGTACTGCTGATCGAACCCCGTCACGGCGTGTTCTGCAGGGAAGCGGTGCCTTTGACGTCTTCCGGCGCGGTCTCCATGAACGACATCTCCGGCGGCGGGACGCGGAACATCCGGGTCAGGTAGGCCAGGTACACCACGCCGAGGCCCAACCAGATCAGGCTCAGGGTGAGCGCCCCGCCGTCGAGGTGGCAGAACGATCGCGGGGGCGACCACGTACGACAGCGGGTTCACGACATCACCGGCACCGCGGCGCCGCACATACGTGGCCAGTAGCGAGACGCTGACGAAGGTGAAGGTGGTGAACGCGCCGAAGTTGATGAAGGACGTCGAGGTGGCCACGCCCATGCGCAGGGCGATCAGGCCGACCGCGCCGGTCAGGAGGATGTTGAGCGCGGGGGTGCGGTAGCGCTCGTGGAGGTAGGCGACCATGCCGATGGTGCCGCCGCCGATCAGCGCGGTGAGCAGGAGCGCGCGCGGCATTGTGCACTTCGGGGCGACCGTCTCCTCCGTGAGCGTGGTGACCGCGTCGAGACCGAGGAAGGAATACGCGGCGATGGCGGCGCCCGCCGAGATCCCACGGTCGTCGCGGCGTTGGCGAAGGGTGCGGTGCTCACCAGTGCACCGGCGCCGCCCTTGTGGAAGACGTGGCGCACCGAAGGGCCACGAAGATGCCGGTGACCAGCATCTGGAAGACCATCAGAGGGTCGTTGACGCGCTCGGCGGTCCTGATGCCCCGGACGTTCAGCGCGGTGGTGACGGCGACGGGGTGACGATGACCTCGGCGCCCTGCCACGCCAGGTGGCGGGGCGACCTCCGGGAACCCGGCGTCGTAGCAGATGGACCAGGGCCGGCAGAACCTGCCGGACGCAGCCCGGGTCGCGCCGGCGAGAGTTGCTCAGGCGTAACAGGACGTGCCGGGGCAGTCAGAGCGGCCCCGATGACGGAGAAGCCCATCTCGCGTGCGCCGCACTGAGTAGACCAACACCGCCAACTCCCTTACTGAGTATGTTACTTCACGCCTTGACGAAACTGGTCCGTACCTTTAGTTTCTCCGGGCGACCACACACCGTGCGTCGACCCGTTCGCAAGGCGAACGCGGCCCGAGCACCCATCCCCCACGAAAGGGTCGCCCCGTCATGGCCAGAGCCAGGTACTTCCCCGCATCCGCCGCCCTGTCGGTCTCCGCGCTCACCCTGTCCTCCGCCCTGCTCACCGCTTCCCCCGCCCAGGCCGCCACCGGCGCCATCACCGGGCTCGCCGGCAAGTGCCTCGACGTCGCCGGGGCCAACTCCGCCGACGGCACGCCCGTCCAGCTCTACGACTGCAACGGCACCATCGCCCAGCAGTGGACCGTCGGCAGCGACGGCACCATCCGGGCGCTGGGCAAGTGCCTCGACGTGACCGGCAATTCGACGGCCGACGGCGCCAAGGTGCAGCTGTGGAGCTGCACCGGCGGCGCGAACCAGAAGTGGACCGTCACCGCCGCCCACGACATCGTCAACCCGCAGGCCGACAAGTGCCTGGACGTCAGCGACAACAACTCCGCCAACGGCACCCGGATACAGATCTGGACCTGTACCGGCGGCGCCAACCAGAAGTGGACCGCGCCCGCGGCCGGCGGCAGCACCCCGGCCGCGCCGATGGCCGTCGCGCCGTACCTCTACAACGGCTGGGGCAGCCCGCCCGACCCCACCACCATCACGCGGGCCACCGGCGTGAAGTGGTTCACACTCGCCTTCGTGCTCAGCAACGGCTACTGCAACCCCCAGTGGGACGGCAGTCGCCCGCTGACCGGCGGCGTCGACCAGCAGACCGTCAACACCGTGCGGGCGAACGGCGGTGACGTCATCCCGTCCTTCGGCGGCTACAGCGGCAACAAGCTGGAGAGCTCCTGCTCCAGCGCCGGGGAACTGGCCGGCGCGTACCAGAAGGTGATCAACGCCTACGGCCTGAAGGCGATCGACATCGACATCGAGGCCGACGCCTACAGCAGCGCGACCGTGCAGCAGCGGACCGTGGACGCGCTGAAGACCGTGAAGGCGAACAACCCCGGTCTGAAGGTGTACATCACGATGGGCACCGGGCAGAGCGGCCCCGACACCAGCCTCATCAACCGCGCCGCCGCCTCGGGGCTGAGCGTGGACGCCTGGGCCATCATGCCGTTCGACTTCGGCGGCGCCGGCCAGAACATGGGCAACCTCACCACTCAGGCCGCCGAGGGCCTGAAGAACGCGCTGAAGAACGCCTACGGCTACAGCGACGACCAGGCCTACCGGGACATGGGCATCTCGTCCATGAACGGCATCACCGACAACAACGAGACCGTCACGGTGAACGACTTCAGGACCATCCTCGCCTACGCCCAGGCCCACCACCTCGCCCGGCTCACCTTCTGGTCCGCCAACCGCGACCGGCCCTGCACCGGCGGCCCCGCCGACAGCTGCTCCGGCGTCAACCAGTCCGACTGGGACTACACCCGCGTCTTCGCCGCCTACACCGGCTGAACCCCCAGGCCGTCCTGACCTCGGCCGATCCCCCGTTTCCGGCTAGGAGAATGCATGCTCCCCATACCACGCCGCGGCAGATCCACAGCGGCCGCACTGGTCGCCGTCGCGGCCGCGTCACTGCTCACCGGCGCCCCCGCACGGGCCGCGACCACCGTGCTGCCCACTGGCTTCGCCACCGTCATGAACGCCGCGAGCGGCAGGTGCCTCGATGCCAAGGCGGCCGCCACCGCCAACGGCACCGTCGTGCAGCAGTACACGTGCAACGGCACCACGGCGCAGCAGTGGAGCTTCACCGCCACCAGCGACGGATATGTGCGCATCAACAACGGCAACGACACCAATCAGGTCGTGGACGTCGCCGACCTCTCCACCGCCGACAACGCGCAGGTCCATCTCTGGAGTTACGGCGGCGGCAGCAATCAGCAGTGGCTGCCGGTGGACGAGGGCGGAGGCGCCTACCACTTCGTCAACCGCAACAGCGGCAAGTGCCTGGACGACCCCGGGGCGCAGACCGCGGACAGCGTGCAGTTCGTGCAGTACACCTGCAACGGCACCGCCGCCCAGCGCTTCCAGGTCGTCCCGGTGACCCAGTCGGCCGCCAACCCCGACCTGGGCCCGAACGTCGCCGTCTTCGACCCGTCGATGTCCTCCTCGACGATCCAGAGCAAGCTCGACTCGATCTTCCAGCAGCAGCAGACCAACCAGTTCGGCTCCCAGCGCTACGCCGTGCTGTTCAAGCCGGGCGCCTACAACGCCGACGTCAACGTCGGCTTCTACACCCAGGCGCTGGGGCTCGGCCTGTCGCCCGACGCGGTGACGATCAACGGTGCGGTGCACGCCGAGGCCGACTGGTTCCAGGGCAACGCCACCCAGAACTTCTGGCGCGGCGCGGAGAACCTGTCCGTCAACCCGACCAGTGGCAGCGACCGTTGGGCCGTGTCGCAGGCCGCGCCGTACCGGCGGATGCATCTGCGCGGCAACCTCGCCCTGGACGACGGCGGCTGGTCCTCCGGCGGCTACCTCGCGGACAGCAAGGTCGACGGGCAGGTCAACTCCGGCTCCCAGCAGCAGTGGCTGACCCGCAACTCCCAGCTCGGCAGCTGGACCGGGTCCAACTGGAACATGGTCTTCGTCGGCAGCACAGGAGTCCCCGCCACCAGCTTCCCCAGCCCTCCGTACACCACGGTCGCGCAGACCCCGACCAGCCGGGAGAAGCCGTTCCTCTACGTTGACAGCGACGGCACGTACAAGGTGTTCGTGCCGTCCCCGCGAGCCAACTCGGCGGGGATCAGCTGGGCGAACGGGGCCTCCGGTACTTCCATGTCGCTGGACACCTTCTACGTGGTGAAGCCGGGTGCCACCGCCGCGCAGATCAACGCCGCCCTGGCCGCCGGCAAGAACCTGCTGGTCACTCCCGGCGTCTACCACCTCGACCAGACTCTCCAGGTCAACCGCGCCGACACCGTCGTCCTGGGCCTGGGTCTGGCCACCTTCGTCCCCGACAACGGCATCACCGCGATGAAGGTCGCCGACGTCGACGGCGTGAAGATCGCCGGCCTGCTCTTCGACGCCGGCACCACCAACTCGCCCTCCCTGCTGGAGGTCGGGCCGGCCGGCTCCGCCGCCTCCCACGCGGCCGACCCGACGTCCCTGCACGACGTCTACTTCCGCATCGGCGGCGCCGGCGTCGGCAAGGCGACCACGAGCCTGATCGTCAACAGCGACAACGTCATCGGCGATCACACTTGGATCTGGCGCGCCGACCACGGCAGCGGCGTCGGCTGGACCAGCAACACCGCCGACACCGGACTGATCGTCAACGGCGACAACGTCACCATGTACGGCCTGTTCGTGGAGCACTTCCAGAAGTACCAGGTGATCTGGAACGGCAACGGCGGCCGCACCTACTTCTTCCAGAACGAGATGCCGTACGACCCCCCGAACCAGTCCGCCTGGATGAACGGCTCCACCCAGGGCTACGCCGCCTACAAGGTCGCCGACTCCGTCACCAGCCACCAGGCATACGGCCTCGGCAGCTACTGCTACTTCAACGTCAACCCCAGCGTCGTCGCCGCGCACGCCATCGAGGCGCCCAACAACTCCAATGTCCGCTTCACCAGCATGGTGACCGTATCGCTCGGCGGCACCGGCACCATCAGCCATGTCGTCAACAACACCGGTGGCCCGTCCAACTCGAGCACCAACGTGGCCGACCTGACCAGCTATCCGTAACCCGTCCGGGCATCGGGAGCGGTCAACGCCCCGGTCCCGTCCGGCGTCGCCGGACGGGACCGGGATTCTTCACATTGCCAGCGGGATCATCTCTGCGGCGTCTTGCTGAGCGCGGGCGAGCACGGCGATGGTGCGGGCGAGTTCGCTGTCGGCGGGCAGACGGCGGTGCATGTGCATGCCGGTGCGCAGGATGTTCGCCAAAACCAGGGCGTCGCCGGGATCGGACTGCGGCCTTGAAGGTGCTGTTCAGGGCCTCGGCCATCGCGTTGTCATACGAGTCGGTGACCGAGCCGACGGAGGCCGGGACGCCCTCACCGCTGCTCTGGCCGCGGTGCTCGGTCCTGGCACCCCACAAGTCGTCCCGGCGCTGGCGCTGCCCACCACGACGGCGGTGCGCGCGGCCGCACTGGCCGGCACCGCACCAGCCGTCCTCAGCGAACCGGCCGTCGAGGACGATCTGGCCACCGGCCGGCTCGTAACGGTGCAGAGCCCGGAACTCGACCTGCGCAGGACTCTGCGCGTCATCTAGGACGGCGCCTCCACCCCGGGGTCGCTGACTGGTGTCGACCTCAGCCCTGCGGAGCCAGCTCCGCACCGTCTCCGCCGTGCCGATGCCCAGCTTCGCGGCGACCGCCTCCATCGCGGGCCCACTCGGTTGGGTACTTCGGACGGATCTCCGCGACCATGCGCACCGCACGCTCACGAAGCTCAGGAGGGTAGGGGGACGGACGTGCCATTGCTCGATACGCTCAGGGCGCGGTCTCAGACCCGGAGCGGTTCATTGTTCTGGCTCCGGCTACATATGCGCATGAGTCGGCCCGGCTGGTTCACCATAGCTGGGTGGACCAGTACCGCGAGGGACTAAGCCATCTCGGAGGCCTGGGCAAGTTTTTGAGACCAGTGACGCTTAGATGCAGAATTTTGGCACTTCAATAAATTCTGGACAGATTGAGTTTCTTTGAGTTGCTAGTAGTTGTTTGCGGGCGCAGACTGATATCTGGGCCGGAGGCGGGCTCGCCGCGCACCTTCGCATCGAGGTCGCCGCTGTGTACGGCGGACAGCTTCGATGGTCCATCGCAGTCACCCCGCACAGACTGAGCTGTTGCTCCGAGCCGCCGTGCATCGGCCTCTGTGAGTCCTTCGATGACTGTGGGACCAGGAACTTGAAAGGAAACCCTTGACATGGCGAGAGCAGCACTGAAGAAGGTCCTTGTCACAGGAGCCGGCACTGGCTTCGGGTTCGAAGCCGCCATGCGCCTCGCCGAGAAGGGCTTCGACGTGATCGCCGGGGTGGAGATCTACGCCCAGGTGCAGACGCTGAAATGGCAGGCGGCTGAGCGCGGGGTCAGGCTTCGAGTCGAGAAGCTCGACGTGACCAACGACGGAGACCGTCGTAAGGCCCTCGACTGGGGTGTGGAGATTCTGGTGAACAATGCCGGTGTCGGTGAGGGGGGCTCCACGGTCGACATTCCCGAGTCGAACATTCGGCACCAATTCGAGGTCAACGTCACGGGGCCGCTCCTCCTCACTCAGGGAATCGCCAAGCAGATGATCAACCGCGGGGCCGGCCGCATCGTCTGGATGTCCTCGCGGGAAGGCTTGAACGTCAACCCGTTCACCGGCATCTACTCTGCCTCGAAGCACGCGGTTGAGGCGATCGCCGAGACCATGGCCTACGAGCTGCAGGAATACAACATCGAAGTCGCCACAGTCAACCCGGGGCCTTTCCTGACAGGCTTCAACGACCGAATGTTCCAGACCTGGGAAAGCTGGGAGGACGACCCGTCGCAGAGGCTCTTCGACTATTCCAAGCTCGCCTTCCCCCGCCCGCAATTCGACCCTGAAGCGGTCTTCGCCACGCTGACGGCTGTCGCCGCCGGAGAAGTCGACAGCTACCGCAACCTGGAGCCCAAGTCGATGCTTGAGGAGACCAAGCGCCTCCAGGCGGTTCCGTGGGAGCGCAAGGTCACGGACGGCCTCGGGACCCGCCACCCGGCCATCCAGCACTCCTACGAGATGCAGCCCGAGACTCCCGTCGGGTGATCGCCTCCCGGGTAACTGCGAGTGGCAAGGCCGCCCGGGGCGCAACGCGGTCGGGCCGCCCGATTCTGGGCATCGGGGACTGGGGCGTCAACGGGACCGACATCTCCATCGGGAAACTCGCCGTCTACTCTGCCGCCGCCGGCATCTCTCTCTACCTCGCAGCCAAGGTCTCTGAAATCGCCGCTCGACGGCATTTTTCTGACGCCAGTCACTTCATCAGGAACTTCAAATCAACCTATGGAGCCACTCCAGCCGCGTATCTGCGGGCCTACGGGAATCCTGACGGCGCCCCTGTCAGAGTGTGAAATCGGGAACGTTTTCCTGTCGGCCCCGGCACGCGTGGTGGCGGGCAGCCCGGCGTTTGACGGGTCTGACCGCCGAGGTGTCATCCGAAGACGATGACCTGGCGTCCGATGACATCGCCACGACCCAGGGCGTCCAGATTGTCGTTGATGTCCTCCAGCCCGACCTTGGTCACGTTGTGTTTGATGAGGCCGGCCTCGGCCAGCGAGAGCACCTCGACGAGGTCCAGGTGGTTGCCCCAGAAGGAACCGATGTAGGACAACTCGGTGCCCACGAAGGGGAACTGCCGGTGCTCGACGCGCTGACTCATGAGGCCGACGGCCGCCAGCGCACCCTCGGGGCCCAGTAGGTCGAAGCCCATGGAGATGGACGGCGCGCTGCCGACGCAGTCGAGGATGGCGTGGATCGTCCTGCGGCCGGTCAGGCGCTCCAGTTCGTCCTGGATTGCCTCCGTGGACTTGTTCCTGACGTTGATCCCGTGGTCCGCACCGTTCTCCTTCGCCACGTCCAGCTTGCTGTCCGTCCGCGCGAGCGCCACCACGGTCGCGCCGCCGCCGAGCAGTTTCGCGTACTGGACCGCGTAGCTGCCCAGCCCGCCGATGCCCGTGACCGCGACGGTACGGCCGGGACCGAGCTTGCCCGCGTCCCGGAGTTTGCGCATCCCCCGGTACGGGGTCATGCCCGCGTCGGTCATGGGGGCGAGGAGCTCGGGTGCTTTCGCCGCCTCCTCCGAGACCGGGATCGCGTGGCGGCACTCCACAGCCATGTACTCGGCGAAGCCGCCCGGAGGACCGAAGCCCACCCACCGGCCGTTGCCGCTGCACAGCTGTTCGTTGCCTTCGCGGCACTGCCGGCATGTGCCGTCCCCCCAGCTGGGGTTGACCACGACCATGTCGCCCTCCGAGTAGCCCACCGCCGTGGGCACCTCGCTGCCCAGTCCCGCCACCCGGCCCGTGACCTCGTGACCGGGGATGTAGGGCAGATCCACCGGGAACGGACCCTCGAAGTAGCCGGTGAGAAGCTGGTAGTCGCTTCGGCACATGCCGGTCGCGGCGACCTTGAGGAGTATCTCGTCCGGCCCGGGCTCGGGCACCGGGACCTCTTCGATCCGAAGGGGTTCCTTGTATCCGTACATCCGGGCTGCCTGCATGTTCGCCATGAGAACCTCGATTTCGTGGGCAGGCGGAAAGCGGCCCGGGCCGGAGGGCGCGAGCACGCAGTCCCGGTGTCGGTCACCGCGGCCGCCGCTTCGGACCCCACCATGGTCGCGCGCCTGCGCTTGCGGTGCATCCCGTGTTGTGCTGGGTGAGTCGGCGCCGAGGGGGTGGTGTCTGGTTGGACGATGAGCACTGCCTCCGGAGGCAATAAAGGGGCAAATGGGTGAATTGCCGACCCTGTGGGGTGGCCATACCGTGGATCCATGGCTATCGCAACGACGAGTCCTCTGACAGGAGAGGTCCTCAGGAGTTTCGACGAGCTGACCCCCGAGGAACTCGAAGACAAGCTCGCCAGGGCGGCGGCAGCGGCCGCCTCGTACCGGCTGACGGGCGTCGAGCAGCGGGCGGAGTGGCTGCAGCATGCCGCCGACCGTCTGGAGAAGGAGATCGAGAGCGTCAGCGGGATGATCACCACTGAGATGGGCAAGACCTTCCGGGCGGCGGAGCAGGAAGTGGCCAAGTGCATTCACGGGCTGCGTTTCTACGCCACCGAGGGCCCTGCGTTCCTGCGGGACCTGGAGGGTGACAGCGGGCGCGTGGGCGCGAAGCAGACGTTCGTCACGTACCAGCCGATCGGTGTCGTACTCGCGGTGATGCCGTGGAATCTGCCGTTGTGGCAGGCCATGCGGTTCGCCGCGCCTGCGCTGATGGCGGGGAACGTGGGTCTGCTCAAGCACGCCTCGAACGTGCCGCAGTGCGCCCTGTACCTGGAGGAGCTCTTCCGTGACGCGGGCTTCCCGGACGACGTGTTCCAGACCCTGCTGATCTCCGCGAGAAGGGTGGAGCAGGTGCTGCGCGACCCGCGGGTGGCGGCCGCGACGCTCACGGGCAGCGAACCGGCCGGGCGGTCGGTGGCCGCCATCGCCGGCGAGGAGATCAAGAAGGTGGTCCTCGAACTCGGCGGCTCCGACCCGTTCATCGTCATGCCCTCCACGAACCTGGAGCTGGCCACCGATGTCGCGGTCAAGGCACGGACCCTGAACAACGGACAGTCCTGCATCAACGGCAAGCGCTTCTTCGTGCACGAGGACATAGGTGACGCGTTCATCGAGATGTTCGTGGCGAAGATGGGCGCGCTGGTGATGGGCGACCCCATGGACGAGGGCACCGATGTCGGCCCGCTGGCCACCGAGTCCGGTCGGCGGGACGTGGAGTCCTACGTCGACGACGCCGTCGCCAAGGGCGCGACGGTGCTGCTGGGCGGCGAACGCCCGGACGGGCCCGGCTCGTTCTACCCGCCCACCGTACTGACCGGCATCACCCCGGAGATGCGGATGTACCACGAGGAGGTCTTCGGCCCCGTGGCACAGGTGTGGACCGTCTCCTCCCTGGAGGAGGCCCTGCGGGAGGCCAACGGGCACCCCTACGGCCTCGGGTCGAATCTGTGGAGCGAGGACGAGGCCGAACGCGAACTCTTCGTCCGCGACATCCAGTCGGGCATGGCGTTCATCAACGGCAACACGACCAGCTACCCCGAGATCCCCTTCGGCGGCGTCAAACGGAGCGGCTACGGACGTGAGTTGTCCGACCTCGGCATGCGGGAGTTCATGAACGCCAAGACCGTCTGGATCGGCCAGGACGCCTGAACCGGACAGGGATCGGGCGGCCTGTCGAGAACCGGTGGCCTGCACGCCGCCCGCCGTTTGTCGCCGCGCGCTGTCCGCCGAGCGTATGGAGGTCCGCCGATGAGTGGTACGAGCCGGACGGCGTCGTCTGATCAGGAAAGGGATCAGGGAGGGCCCGTGGTCGCGGTGCTCGGCACCGGCACCATGGGGGATGCCATGGCACGCAACATCGCGGCGGCGGGACTGGGCGTGCGCGCGTGGAACCGCAACCGCGCCGCCGCCGAACCACTGGCCGCCGTCGGAGCCGCCGTGTGCGACACGCCGGCCGAGGCTTGCCGCGGCGCCGACGTCGTACTGACCGCGCTCGCGAACGAGATGGTCGTCGCCGACGTGATGGACCAGGCTCGCGAGGGCCTGGGCGGCTACACGGTGTGGGTGCAGACGTGCACGGTGTCCCCGGACGGGTCTCGCCGTCTCGCGGAACAGGCGACCTGGACGGCAGCGGCCTCAACAGCCAGTACGTCCAGAGCAAGGGCCCGAAGATGATCGACGACGACCTCGACACGCCCTCCTTCCCCCTCGAAGCGGCGGCCAAGGACGCCGGCCTGATCACCGACACCGCCCGTGCCGCCGGCCTGCACCTGGGCATCGCGGAAGTCGTACGCGAACGCCTCCGCCTCGCGGCCGACGACGGACTCGGCCGCGCGGACGTCGCCGCGACCTACCGCATGTCCCGCCAGGCGGCATCCTGACCTGGCCGTCGCCTCGAGAGAGGCTGGAGAAACGATGACCCATGCCGGTCTGGCCGCCGCACGTTCGAGCACGGCACAACTCGCCGAAATCATCCCTCAGTTGGACGACGGACAGTGGGAGCTGCCGTCTGCGTGCGCCGGCTGGCGCGTCATCGACGTGGTGGCCCACCTCGCGGCCCTCGCCTCCGAGGCGGTGGACCCTCCACCGCCCGACCCCTCGCTGCCGAAGAACCGCGAGCGCTACCACGACCTGCGCGTGGACGAACGCCGTGGCTGGAGCCATGCCGAAGTCCTCGACGAGTGGCGGCGCAGCACCCCCCGGCAGTTGGACCTGCTGGCAGCGGCCCAGGAACCACCCGGCGCGGACGAGCCCGTCGAGGTGGCCGGACTCGGGACGTATCCGCGCCATCTCCTGGCGAACACCATGGCGTTCAACGTCTTCTGCCACCTGCGCAACGACCTGCTCGCCCCGGACGGCCCGCTCCCGTTCACCCTGCCGGAAGCGACCGACGACCAGGTCGCCCCCGCCATCGAGTTCATGCTCGCCGGCCTCCCCCAGATGCAGGGGCCCGAACTCACCGCCACCGTCACCCGGCCCCTCGTCCTCGACCTCACCGGGCCGGGCGCCACCACCGTCACGATCCTCCCCGCGACCGCACCGGACGGACAGCTGACCGTGACACCCGGCGCGGACGCCGCCGCCCCCCGGATCCACAGCACCGCCCTCGACTTCATCGCCTGGGCCACCACCCGCAAACCCTGGCGCGACCACTGCCGCATCACGGGCGACGCGTCCGCCGCGATCCCGTTCCTCGACCACCTCAACATCGTTTAGCGGATCTCCCGTGATGTCGGTCCCGGCATGTTGGTCTCGGCGCGCCATTCGCAAGGCGCTGGTCCGGGCCCGACCGGGACAGCGGTGACCTCACCGAGGCGTGGTACATGCTGGCGACCTACCTGGGCGTCCGCACCCGCTTCTACGACGAACGCGTTCTCGCCGCCACTGCGGCAGGGATACGCCAAGTGGTCATCGTCGCGGCTGGATTCGACTCGCGAGCCGTCCGCCTGGGCCTGCCGGCCGACACCACGGTCTACGAGGTGGACACCGAACCCGTACTGCAGTTCAAGGAAGCGGTCATGGACGCCGCCCGACTGGCGCCCCGCGGCGGACGGCAGCCGGTCGCCGCCGACCTGCGGGCCCCTGGGTGCAAGTGGCTTCGATCCCCTCCAACCCACCATGTGGCTCATCGAGGGCTCTTCGTGTACCTGTCGCCCGAGGACTCCGACCGTCTGATCGAAACCGTGACGCGCCTGAGTACCCACGGCAGCCGCCTGGCACTCGAATACTTCGACAGCACTCCCCGCCAGGACGATGTGGCTACGGTCGACGAGACGGAGTCCGCGGTCATCGGGCGCATCGTGAACTTCTTCCAGGACGGGCCGGCCCTGCCCCCCGCCCCACGGCTGGAGGCGCCCCCATGGCTGGAGGCGCACGGCTGGGAGCCGGACGTCACAACAGTCGCCGACGAGATGAGGCTTCCTGGCGGCAGATGCACAGCGAGGGTTGATCAAACGGCGCCGAGCGCAAACGGATTGGCACTCTCCGACAATATGTTGCACCTTTCGCTGGCCAATATGTCTCCGTATTCGAAAATGGTCGACGCCTGGCTCCGAAGCGTTCACCGTAAATCAGGTCGCCCACGAAATTGAAACCACCGGGATAAAGCGGCCTCGACGCCGGCGGCATCCCGGAAATTCGGCGAATAATCCTTGTCCGCCGCAGTCCGCGGGAGTGATGCCTCGAGATTCTGAGTTCACTCGAATGGCCCCTGCGCCGGGACAAACCGCCAGGTGCCATCGAATATGGAATCCCGGGCGTCGTCCGACGTCCCCGCACCGAAGGACCGGCATGCGAATATCCCGCGAGTCCCTCCGTACCGTACACATGGCCCAATGGACTGCGGCTCTTCTGGCCGTATCGGGTATCACCTCCGCACTGACAGTCGAAACGGCGCACGCCGGGGCTCCGAGCGGTGATCCCGGCCGGGCGAAGCCCACCATCGTGCTCGTCCACGGCGCCTTCGCCGACGCGTCCAGCTGGAACGGGGTCGTGCAGCGGCTCCAGCAGAACGGCTACACGGTGGACGCGCCGGCCAACCCGCTCCGCGGCATTCCCCAGGACTCGGCCTACCTCGCAAGTTTCCTGAAGTCCGTCAAGGGACCGATCGTCCTGGTCGGCCACTCCTACGGCGGAGAGGTGATTTCCCAGGCCGCCGCCGGAAACGACAACGTCAAGGCGCTCGTCTACATCAACGCGATCATGCCGGACGCGGGAGAGTCTTTCTCCAGCCTGTCCGCGAAGTTCCCGGCCGCCCCGCTCACCAAGGCCCTGAAGCAGGTGCCCTTCAGCAACGGTGACGGCACCACCGGCACGGACGTCTACGTGCAGCCGGACAAACTGCACCAGGTCTTCGCCGCCGACCTGCCCACCAGCCAGAGCAACCTCATGGGAGCCACCCAGCGTCCGATCGCGCTGTCGGCGTTCGCGGACAAGCTCACTGGCGCGGCCTGGCGGAACAAGCCCGTGTACGTCCTCGTCGGCAGGCAGGACCAGGCGATCAACCCGGCCCTGGAGCTGTTCGAGGCGAAGCGCGCGAACGCCCGTAAGACAGTGGAGATCAACTCCTCGCACGTGTCCCTCGTTTCCCACCCGCAGGCGGTCAAGAACCTGATTGTCGACGCCGCCGAGGACTATATGCGGAAGAAGTGAAATGAGGTGGTCGCACGGAGGGTCCGTCGGCTTGCTGACGGACCCTCATGCGCCTTCAAGCTGGGCCCGCTCAAAGGTGCCGTACAACGTCGCTCTCGCAAGTCCGTTATTGGCCACAGCCCAGTGCCAGAAGCCCGAAGCGGTAGGCACATCGGGGTCGAACATCGCCACCGTGAAACTCCGGGTCTCCTCGGGAAAGCCGGACCAGCTCAGCTGCGGTGAGATGTCCGATCCGCCTGCTCCCAGGATGCCGCTCACCTGCTCGCGGGCCAGTTGCTCGTCGTTGGCCACGGAATCGGAGGTCAACGGGAAGGTCCTGATCGGCGGCATGAAATCGTAGGGGCCATAGGGTTTGATCATGGCAATCCTCCGACATATTCTGCTGTCGGGGCCCGCGCACCTCTTATTTTTCGGCGCAATAATTACATTACCGTTTCTTGACGCTCACATACGATACGCGTGCACCGATCAGTCGCAAGTTGCGGATTTCGAGATGTCCGCTCATCCTTGTTATCCAGGTCTCAAACTGCTGCGCCCTCCCCGGGTGAACGTCTTTTAGAGGAGCATCCCATGGCCAAGATCCTGTGCGTGATGACCGGCGCAAGCTATTGGACCTTGAAGGACGGGCATCGGCACCCCACCGGCTACTGGGCCGAGGAGTTCGTGGCGCCTTACACCGTGTTCACCGATGCCGGACACGAGGTCACCGTGGCAACTCCAGGGGGCGTCATTCCCGTTGTGGACACGATGAGCCTGAGGCCCGGTATGGCGGGTGGCGAGGAAAACTCCCTCCGGGAAGAGGCCGTCATCGAGAAGGCCGAGGAGCTGCGGCACCCCATCTCCCTCAAGGACGTGCGTCTCGAGGACTACGACGCGGTCTACTACCCCGGAGGCCACGGCCCGATGGAAGACCTTTCGGTCGACCCGGATTCTGGGGCGCTCCTGCGGGAGGCACTTGCCTCCGGCAAACCCCTCGGCGTCGTGTGTCATGCCCCGGCTGCTTTCCTTGCGACCCGTGACGCGAACGGCGACACGCCCTTCGCGAACTACCGGGTAACGGGTTTCTGCAACGAGGAGGAGGCCGGTGTCGGTTTTGCCGACAAGGCAAAGTGGCTGCTGGAGGACGAGCTGAAAAAGCTGCCCACCGACTATTCGCGGGGGCCTGCCTGGGAGTCCTACACGGTCGCGGACCGCAACCTCATCACGGGCCAGAACCCGGCGTCCTCGGGACCTCTCGCCGAGGAACTCGTCAAGGCTCTGTCCTCCTGAAAGCATCTGCTGACTCTCCGACACAGGAGCCGGTCCCGCCGGGTTGAGGCCCGGCGGGACTGAACACTCGCCGTCGGCGAGGCCGTGGCCCACTTCCTTCTCGCATCCGCCGGCCTGCACGAGAACGACGACGATCTCGGATCAGTCATCCACCGCCCTCGAACTCGCGAACGACATCTCCAAGGTCCCAGCCAGAACGCCCGCTGCCGCTGGTGTACGTCCACGGGGAACCTCGGACGCGGCGCCAAGGGAGAACTCGTGGCCCGGCAGGCGGCAACCACTCGAGCGTGAATTGGGGCCACCCTTGCCGTGCCACCTGCCTGTAACGGTTCCCGCTCATGGTCCGCACACCGCTGCAAATGAAACGCGCAGGCTGACAAGCACGTCAGCGTCTGTGCTCACACGGCGATTTGGTTCCGATGACCGCTGGACCAAGTGGCTGCCCCCCGGGTGCCAACTATCCCTCTTTTGTGCCAACTAATAATCCTCGTCACCGGTCCTCACCTGCGCACGCGGGGCATGCCGAGGCCGATCCAGGAGATGATCTCTCGCTGGATCTCGTTGTTCCCGCCGCCGAAGGTGAAGATCACCGCCGCGCGGTAGCCGCGCTCCAACTCGCCGTGGAGCGCGGCGCCCGCCGAGCCCTCCTTCAGCGGTCCCGCGGCCGCCGCGACCTCCATCAGCCACGCGTAGGCGTCACGGCGGGCCTCGGAGCCGTAGACCTTGACCGCGGAGGCGTCCTGCGGGGTCAGCGTGCCCTCCTCCACGGCGCTCACCATCTGCCAGTTCAGCAGCTTCATCGCGTCCAGCTTCGTGTGCGTCAGGGCCAGGCGGCGGCGCACCCAGGGCAGGTCGATCACCCGGCGGCCGTCGGTGAGCCTGGTCTCCATGGCCCAGCGCTGCACGTCGTGCAGGGCGCGGATGGCCATGGTGCCGTGGGCGGCGAGGGTGACGCGCTCGTGGTTGAGCTGGTTGGTGATCAGCCGCCAGCCGTCGTTCTCCTCGCCCACGCGACGGGAGACGGGGACACGGACGTCCTCGTAGTAGCTGGCGGTGGTGTCGTGACCGGCGAGCGTCCGGATGAGGGTGCAGGAGTAGCCGGGGTCACTGGTCGGCACGAGCAGCATGGTGATGCCCTTGTGGGGCGGGGCCTCGGGGTCGGTGCGTACGGCGAGCCACACCCAGTCGGCGGTGTCGCCGTTGGTGGTCCAGATCTTCTGCCCGTTCACGACGTATGTGTCGCCCGCGCGGACCGCGCGGGTCTTCAGCGAGGCGAGGTCGGTCCCGGCTCCGGGCTCGCTGTAGCCGATCGCGAAGTCGATCTCTCCGGAGAGGATCCTCGGCAGGAAGTAGTCCTTCTGCTCGTCTGTGCCGAACCGCATGAGTGTCGGACCGACCGTGTTGAGCGCCATCAGCGGCAGGGGGACTCCCGCCTGGGCGGCCTCGTCGAAGAAGATGAACTGCTCCATGGCGGTCATCCCGCGCCCGCCGTACTCCTTCGGCCAGCCCACGCCCAGCCAGCCGTCACTGCCGAGACGGCGGATGGTGGCGCGGTAGAACCGCTTCTGCGCCACCGGGTCGCTGTGCCGGGCGTGGGCGCCCTCGGGCACCAGCCGCGCGAAGTACCCGCGGAGCTCGTTGCGCAGTCGCTGCTGCTCGGGTGTGTAGTCGAGTTGCACGGGCCCTCCAGGCTCCCCATGGCCGGTCCTGACGGCGCACACCGTAGAACCTGTTCCAGAAATTGGGAATGCCGAGGGAGGGGGGATGCCCGGCGGGCGGCCGGCCCGTCAAGCCGGTCCCCGGTCCGTCAGCCCAGGGTCTCCAGGAACTCGGAACAGGCCAGGGCAGCCGCGCGACAGGCCCGCGCCGCCTCCTCGCCACCCGGGTCCGCGTCGAAGACGTGCGCGGTGTCCAGGCAGACCGCCCGGCACCAGGTCACCTGGCCGCGGATGTCGTCCTCGTCCTGACTGCCGTGCACGGACAGCACGCGGCAGGTCGCGTCGCAGACCTCCGCGCACATGATGCCCTTGCGCCGCAGACGTTCCTGGTTCTGAGTGCCGCCCGGTTCGGCGAGGCTCGCGCGCAAGGCGCACGCCCGCGCGCACTCCGTGCACGCCTGTGCGCACGCGAAGCGATCCTCCAGAAACCGAATGGGATCCTGCTGCGAAGTCGTGTGCGAAGTCGTGGCTGTCACACCGCGCGGGTAGCCGGTGGCGACCCCGTCAAACCGGCGTTCGCGGCGGTTGCGCCCGTTTTCCCGGCGGGCCCCAGGGCACTCGTGGGGCACAGAGAGCGACAAGACGAGGAGGTGGATCCGTGCCCGGACGACAGGAACTGCCGTCGACGCTGGAGCGCTCCTCCCGGGACGCACAGCGCACCTGGATCAAGGCGCACGACTCGGCGGTCGAGAGTTACGGCGAGGGCGAGCGGGCGCACCGGGTGGCGTACGGCGCGCTCAAGCACACCTTCGAGAAGGTCGGCGACCACTGGGAGCGCAAGGAAGGCGGCCGCAAGGGCCCCTCGGACCCCCGGTCGGCGCGGCCCCGGCAGCAGGGCGGGCGCAGCGGCGAGGGCGTCGACGAGAACGCCTCGAAGGAGCACCTCTACCACGTCGCGCAGCGCCTGGGCATCGACGGGCGGTCCCGGATGTCGAAGGCGGAACTGCTGGGCGCGATACGCAAGGAGAACCGCTCGCGTACCCGGGCCGCACGGTCGCAGTGAGCCGCGTCCCACGTCAGGCCGTCGCACGGAGGGAAGTGAAGATCCATGGCTGAGCCCGGCTGCGGCACCCTGCCGCTGCCCGACTACGACGAGCTGCCGCTCGGCAGCCTGGAGAGCCGTATCCGCGCTCTGAACGCGGACGAGGTGGAGCAGCTGCTCGCGTACGAGCGTGAGCACGCGGGCCGTGTCCCTGTGACCGAGCTGCTCACGGCCCGGCTGGAGCAGTTGCGCGCGGGCGCCGAGCCGACGTCCGGTGACACCGCGGGCCTGCGTCCCGAGGCCGGCCGGAGCAGTGGGGGCTCACCCGTGTCTCCGGCGACCTCGCCGGAGCCCATGAGCCCGCCGCCGCACGGGACACCCGATCAGCGGGGCAAGCCGAAGGGCGACCGCACCTGAGCCATGTCGGTGGGCGGCTGTCCCGCGTCAGTCGACCGCCTTCGGTGCCGTGTGCGAGGCGATCAGGTCGGGCGTGAGATAGGCGTCGGTCCGCTCGAAGTCCTTGAGCGTGGCCGGGCGCCCGGCCTGGAAGCCGGTGCGGACGAAGTCGTAGCCCGCCATCGCGTTCAGCGTCCAGTTCGTCAGCGTGCGCAGGCGGGCCGGAACCGTGCGCAGCGCGCCCAGGTGGTAGCCGCGCGCCACGACCTGCGCGGGCAGACCGGTCAGTTCCACGCCGAGCGGTTTGGACACGGCCTGGACGCCGCCGAGGTCGACTACGAGCCCGAGGTCCCGGTGCCGGTAGGGGGTCGGCGGCGCGCCGCGCAGCGCCGCGGCGACGTTCTTCGCGGCCCTCCAGCCCTGGCGCATGGCGTGCTGGGCGGTCGGCGGGCAGATGGCGTCGGGGCCCTTGGCGAGGTCGGGCACCGCGGCCGCGTCACCGAGGGCGAACACACCGTCCAGGCCCGGCACGGCCAGATCGTCGCGGACGACCAGCCTGCCGCGGTCGGTCTCGGCGTCCAGCGTGGCGATCAGCGGGCTGGGTGCCACCCCGGCGGTCCAGATCAGGGTGTGGCAGCGCAGCTTGCGGCCGTCGGTGAGGGTGACGGTGTCCGCTGTTGCCTCGGCGACCGAGACGCCGAGTGAGACGTGCAGGCCGCGCCGCTCGAGGATGCCGAGCGCCTTCGCGCCGAGCCGGTCGCCGAGTTCCGGCATGAGCCTGGGCGCGATGTCGACGAGGTGCCACTTCACCAGGGACGGGTCCAGGCCCGGATAGCGCTTCACGGCGGCGGTGGTGAGGTGGTGCAGGTAGGCGGCGGTCTCGGTGCCGGCGTAGCCGCCGCCGACGACCACGAACTGCAGCCGGGTCTCGCGCTCGACCGGGTCGGAACTGGCCGCGGCGAGGTCGAGCTGGGCGATGACGTGGTCGCGTACCCAGGCCGCCTCCGCCAGCGTCTTCATGCCCACCGCGTGCCGGTCCACCCCGGGGATGTTGAACTGCCGGGTCACGCTGCCGGGCGTCAGCACCAGGTAGTCGTAGTGCTCGACGGTCGTCTCACCGTTGATCTTGTGCACGACCACGGCCTTGGCGGAGGGATCGACGCCGACCGCCTGGCCGGGCACGAGCAGCGTACGGTGCAGCAGCCGGCGCAGCGGGACCGCGACCGACTGCGGAGTGAGGATTCCCGAGGCGACGTGCGGCAGCAGGGGCAGATAGAGCTGGTGGCTGTAGGGCGCGACCAGCCTGAGGCTCGCC
This sequence comes from Streptomyces sp. NPDC001796, assembly GCF_042892355.1. Classification (NCBI taxonomy): domain Bacteria; kingdom Bacillati; phylum Actinomycetota; class Actinomycetes; order Kitasatosporales; family Streptomycetaceae; genus Streptomyces; species Streptomyces sp. NPDC001796. The sequence goes on from NZ_JBIAUC010000008.1 coordinate 328,143, forward strand.
TCGGCGGGCCCCAGAATCCGCTCGAGTCGCCGCGCGGTCTCCATGCCGGCGAACCCACCGCCGACGATCACGATCCGGGGCACGGCCATGACAGATCCCTCCAGCGGGAGACTTCGACCCCTGCCACGCTAGGGAACAGGGCCCGCATCCGCACCCCCAGCCGCACTGCTTTCGGCTTTCCGCGCGGGCCCGTCGGCCGAGCTGATGCCGGCGGGCCCGCGCGGCCCTGCGGAGTGCTACTTGGCGTACGTCAGCGTGCCGAAGCCGAACTGGTCGTAGCCGCCACTGGTGGAGCCGTAGTCACCGCCGCCGCCCTCGGGGGCGACGAGGTTGTAGTACATCGCCGAGATGTACTTGTCGTCGAGGTACAGGCGCCGGTTGTAGCGGAAGTGGAGCGTCGCCCACACCGGGCGGATCTGGCCGCGGGAGGCGGAGGAGATCACCGTCTGCGAGTTCTGGGCGCAGGTCGTGCCGCTGCCCCAGGTGTAGGTGGTGAACGGCACGTCCTGGCCGATGTTGTACTTGGCGACGTACTGGGCCGCCTTGAAGAACGTCCTGCTGTCGTAGCTGTACAGGTCCGTGCCCTGGTTCCAAGCCATCTCGCAGATGGCGCCCATCCGGCCCATGCCCATCACGGTGTGGCCCTGGTCGCGTCCCGACTCCTGCCACTGGCCGAGGGCGTAGCCGTCGGAGGCGGTGTACAGGTACGGGACTGCGTGCTTGATGGAGCCGTTGCCCGCGCCGTTCATGAAGTAACCGCAGCGGGGCCAGCAGTGGCGGGGCGCCGGCCGTACCGTGCTCAGCCTGGTGGAGCGGGACGAGCAGGACCTCCGGCAGGTCGCCCTGGTCGACGTGGACGTGCGCGACCCGGTCACGCTGGGCGTCACCGTCGACGGCGCCGAGGCCCGGTCCTGGTGTCTGCGGGCGGGCACGCGTATACCGGTCGGGCCGCCGCTCGACTTCGGCCGGCTGTCCGACGACCACGGCTCCCGGCTGCGGTTCACGGGCGCCTTCGCGGGCATCCACGCCCGCGACCTGGTCGACGCCGCGTTCACGGCCGACTTCACCGGCTTCCGTCTCACCTGCACGCCCCGGGTGACGGTGCTGGGGGGAGCGGAGCTGACGCGTCATCACGGGTGAGGTCGCCGCCTCGCGCACGGCGGCTCGGCGCCCCGGGGAACAAGAAGAGGCGGGTGCCGTACTGGAAAGACGATCCAGTACGGCACCCGCCTCGCTGCACGGAGATCCGAGGGGTCAGTGCGTGGGCACGTCCACGACCACGACCTCGTCGATGCTGCGCTGGATCTCCTCCGGGCGCGGGGCGACGGCGCGGGCCCAGAAGTAGATGACCAGGGAGAAGACGGCGATGACCAGGATGTCCCACCACAGCGGGAGGTTGCCCTGGCCGCCGAAGGTGCCCTGCCAGGAGATCAGGCCGATGCCCAGCAGGTAGACCGGCAGCCACTGGGCGGCCTTGAAGTCCATCCGGGGCGCGTCGGGCAGATCCTTGCTGTTGGCGTAGAGGGCGTAGCCGCCGAGCAGCACGTAGCCGAGGACGATCGCCACGCCGAGCCGCCAGAGGATGTCCCAGCCGGACCAGAAGATGATCAGGTTGGCCACCACGAAGGACAGCGGAGCGATCACCTTGCCGCCGGGAAGGCGGTAGGGGCGCTCGCGGTCCGGCAGCTTGTCGGTGAAGACGCCGTAGGCGAGCGGGGCGCCCGCGTACATCAGGACACTCGCCGAGGTGATGAAACCGACCAGCTTCTGCCAGCTCGGGAAGGGCAGGAAGCAGATGACGCCGGTGACGAAGGAGAGGATCAGGCCGAACCACGGCACGCCGCGGGCGTCGACCTTCTCGAACAGCTTCGGCGCGTAGCCGTTCTTGGACAGACCGAAGGAGACGCGGGAGGTGGCGGTGGTGTAGATGAGGCCGGTGCCGCCGGGTGAGATCACTGCGTCGATGTACAGCACGACGGCCAGCCAGCCGAGGCCGACCAGCGTGGCAAGGCCGGCCCACGGGCCCTCGATGCCCTTGAAGGCGAGCTTGGCCCAGCCGTGAGCGAAGCTGCTGTGCGGCAGCGCGGCGATGAACACGACCTGGAGCAGGACGTAGATGATCGCGCCGATCGCGACGGAGCCGAGGGTCGCGCGGGGCAGGTCCTTCTTGGGGTCGCGGCTCTCACCGGCGAGCTGGATCGCCTGCTCGAAGCCCAGCAGGGCGAAGATGATGCCGCTGGTGCTGATGGCGCCCAGCACACCCTTGGCGCCCATGGGGGCGAAGCCCTCCGAGGTGAAGTTGCCCGGGTGGAAGTTGCCCACCGCGACGATGAAGATGGCGGCCAGCGGCACGGCGATCTTCCACCAGGTGGCGGCGCTGTTGGTGTGCGCGAGGACCTTGACGCCGAGGAAGTTGACGGCGACGAAGACGGCCATCAGGAAGATGGCGACGACGAGACCGCTGGCCGTCAGAGTGCCGTCGGAGGAGTGCTGGAAGCTCTGCGCGAAGTGCCAGTGCCCGAGGTAGCCGATCATGGCCTCGACCTCGATGGGGGCCACGGTCGCCGCCTGCAGCCAGGAGAACCAGCCGAAGGACATGCCGGCCAGGCCACCGAAGGCGTAGTGCGGATAGCGTGCCGTGCCGCCCGCCACCGGGAACATGCCGCCGAGCTCGGCGTGCACGAGGGCGAGGAGGACGATGGCGACTGCGCCGATCACCCACGAGATGGTCGCCGCAGGGCCGGCTGTCATGACGGCGTTCTTGGCGCCGTAGAGCCAGCCGGAGCCGATGATGGACCCCACCGAGGCCCACATCAGTCCGATCAGACCGACGTCACGCCGCAGACCGGTCCGGTCGCGGGTGGCGTCGGGGGCTGCATGGTCAAGGTTCACCATGTCAAGGGGCCTCTCACTATCTGAGCAGGGAATTAACGCGCAATTGGCGGCTCAGGGTAGGAACGGAGACCCGTTCGACAGAAGGTCGTCACCTGAAATTTGACTCTTCTAGGGGGATTTCTTTTACTCGCACTTTGCGCAGGTCAGCCAAGGTTCCGGAATGTCCGTATTCAGTCCGGGAATGCGAGAAGAAGGTAAGACAGATCACACTTCTCGAGGTATTCGACCTGCGGAAGTGGTCATGTCCATGCCGAGCGGCCCGCACAGGCCGGACGCGCTGAAGAACGTCCGCACACGTGACCGCCGCCTCCCGAACATCGATACTGCCGACAGCGAGTGGACGCAGGAGGCTCCCATGAAGATGTTGATCAATGTCCCGGAGACGGTGGTCACCGACGCGCTGCGGGGCATGGCGGCCGCGCACCCCGAGCTGACCGTCGATGTGGAGAACCGGGTGATCGTACGACGCGACGCCCCGGTCGCCGGAAAGGTCGCGCTCGTCTCCGGCGGCGGTTCGGGCCACGAACCGCTGCACGGCGGCTTCGTGGGCCCCGGCATGCTGTCGGCGGCCTGCCCCGGCGAGGTGTTCACCTCTCCGGTGCCCGACCAGATGCTGCGTGCGGCGGCCGCCGTGGACAGCGGCGCCGGGGTCCTGTTCATCGTGAAGAACTACACCGGCGACGTGCTGAACTTCGACATGGCGGCCGAACTCGCCGAGGACGAGGGCATCCAGGTCGCGAAGGTCCTGGTGAACGATGACGTCGCCGTCACCGACAGCCTCTATACGGCGGGCCGGCGCGGCACTGGTGCCACCTTGTTCGTGGAGAAGATCGCGGGGGCGGCGGCCGACGAGGGGCAGCCTCTGGAGCGGGTGCAGTCCATCGCACGGCAGGTCAACGAGAACTCCCGCAGCTTCGGTGTCGCCCTCAGCGCCTGCACCACACCGGCCAAGGGCACCCCCACCTTCGACCTGCCGCCCGGCGAGCTGGAGCTGGGCATCGGCATCCACGGCGAGCCCGGCCGTGAGCGGCGCCCGATGATGACCGCACGGGAGATCGCCGAGTTCTCGGTGAACGCCGTCCTGGACGACCTTCGGCCGCGCAACCCGGTGCTGGTCCTGGTCAACGGCATGGGCGCCACCCCGCTGCTGGAGCTGTACGGCTACAACGCGGAGGTGCAGCGGGTGCTGTCCGAGCGTGGCGTCGCGGTGGCACGCACGCTGGTCGGCAACTATGTCACCTCCCTCGACATGGCCGGCGCCTCGGTCACCTTGTGCCAGATCGACGAGGAACTGCTGCGACTGTGGGACGCGCCGGTGAGCACGCCGGCGTTGCGCTGGGCCTGTGAGCGACCTGTCCGCCGGGCCGCTCGCGGGGCAGACGAGTGAGGTCAACGTTCGTATCAGGCAAGGAGATGCAGTGCTCGACGCCGACTTCTTCCGCCGTTGGATGACGGCGGCCGCCGCGTCCGTCGACCGCGAGGCCGAGCGGCTGACCGCGCTCGACTCGCCGATCGGCGACGCCGACCACGGCAGCAACCTGCAGCGCGGCTTCCGCGCGGTCACGGCCACGCTGGAGAAGGAGGCGCCGGACACGCCCGGTGCGGTTCTCCAGCTCGCGGGCCGTCAGCTGATCTCGACGGTCGGCGGTGCCTCCGGCCCGCTGTACGGGACGCTGCTGCGCCGAACCGGCAAGGCCCTCGGGGACGCCACCGAGGTGTCCGAGCAACAGCTGACGGACGCCGTGCGGGCGGGCGTGGACGCGGTGATGACGCTCGGCGGGGCCGCGCCCGGCGACAAGACCATGGTCGACGCCCTGGTGCCCGCGGTGGACGCGCTCGCCACCTCCTTCCGGGCGGCGGCGGCCGCCGCCGAGGAGGGCGCCGTGGCGACGACCCCCTTGCTGGCCCGCAAGGGCCGGGCGAGCTATCTGGGTGAACGCAGCATCGGGCATCAGGATCCCGGCGCCACCTCCTCCGCCCTGCTGATCGCCGCGCTCGTGGAGGCCTCAGGTGAGTGAGAGCACGGAGAAACTGGTCGGGATCGTCCTCGTCTCGCACAGCCCGGCGGTCGCCGAGTCGGTGGCGGCGCTGGCGAAGGCGCTGTCAGGCGGCGGGGCCACCGCGCCCATCGCCGCTGCGGGCGGCACGGCGGACGGCGGGTTCGGAACGAGCTCCGAGCTGGTGTCCGCCGCGGCGGCCTCCGTCGACCGGGGTGCGGGGGTCGCCGTGCTCATGGACCTGGGCAGCGCGGTCCTCACCGTGAAGGCGCTGCTCGCGGAGGGCGACGAGCTGCCGCCGAACACCCGGGCCGTCGACGCCCCCTTCGTCGAGGGTGCGGTCGCCGCGATGGTCACGGCGTCGACGGGCGCGGACCTGGCGGCGGTGGAGGCGGCGGCCAGGGAGGCGTATTCCTACCGGAAGGAGTGACGGGGCACCCGAAACGTCGGGATGGTGCGGCCGAGGGCCGGGGTGGAACGGGGCCCCGGCCCTCGGCCGCGTTCGCCGGCGCGGGACAGCGACGACAGCGGACCGCGCCGTCGGCACGAACTGCCCTCGAAGGCAAGCGAGTTCACGCCGCGTAGGGCACCAGCATACGTAGCCCGGGCGCGCCCCTGCCAACGCCGCCCCGCCCGCGGGACCCGGTTGGGCTGTCCGGGTGCGGGCGGATCCGCTATTCGGGTGCGGGCAGCTCCTTGAACTCCTCCAGCGCATGGGTGAGCCACTGGATCCAGAAGGTCTCCAGGTCGATGCCCGCCCGCAGCACGAGGTGCTGGAGGCGGTCCCGCACCGAGTCACGGCCGGGCCCGAAGTCACGCTCCTCGATCTTCCGGTACTCGGCCAACTGGCGCCGGTGCAGGTCGAGATGGCGGCGCAGGTCCGCCTCCATCCCCTCGGTGCCGACGACGGCGGCGGCGCGCAGCCGCAGCAGCAGCACGTCCCGGTGGGGCTTGGGGTCCTGAGAGGCGGCCGTCCAGCGGGCGAGCTCGGCGCGGCCGGCCGGCAGGACCTCGTACGACTTCTTCTGCCCGCGGGCCGGCTGTTCGGCGGGCAGGGCGCGGATCAGGCCGTCGCTCTCGAGGCGTCCCAGCTCCCGGTAGATCTGCTGGTGGGTGGCCGACCAGAAGTAGCCGATCGACCGGTCGAACCGACGGGTCAGCTCGAGCCCCGACGACGGCTTCTCCAGCAGGGCGGTCAGGATCGCGTGCGGGAGGGACATGGCCTCATCCTAGGGACGGCTCCGGCTCCTACAGCGCCGCGGCCAGCTCCGTGCCCTGCTTGATCGCGCGCTTGGCATCCAGCTCGGCCGCCACGTCGGCACCGCCGATGAGGTGCGGGGTGCGACCCGCGGCGAGAAGCTCCTCGTACAGGTCCCGGCGCGGCTCCTGCCCGGTGCACAGGACGATCGTGTCGACCTCCAGGACGCGGCTCTCCCCGTCCACGGTGATGTGCAGCCCGGCGTCGTCGATCCGGTCGTAGCCGACGCCCGGCACCATGGTCACGCCCCGGTGCTTCAGCTCGGTGCGGTGGATCCAGCCGGTGGTCTTTCCGAGCCCGGCGCCGACCTTGGAGGTCTTGCGCTGGAGGAGGTGGACGGTGCGCGGCGGGGCGGGCCGCTCGGGGACGGCGAGGCCACCGGGGGCACGGTAGTCCATGTCGACGCCCCAGTGGCGGAAGTACGTCGCCGGGTCCTCGCTCGCCTTGTCGCCGCCGTCGGTGAGGTACTCGGCGACGTCGAACCCGATGCCGCCCGCGCCGAGGATCGCCACGCGGTCACCGACGGGCGCGCCGTCCCGCAGCACGTCGAGGTAGCCGAGGACGCGGGGGTGATCGACGCCGGGGATGTCGGGGGTACGGGGGGTGACACCGGTCGCCACGACGATCTCGTCGTATCCGGACAGGTCACCGGCGGCGACAGGGGTGTTCAGCCGGACGTCCACGCCGCGCAGGTCGAGCTGGGTGCGGAAGTAGCGCAGGGTCTCGTCGAACTCCTGCTTGCCCGGCACCTTGCGGGCCACGTTGAGCTGGCCGCCGATCTCACCCGCCGCCTCGTACAGCGTGACGTCGTGACCGCGTTCGGCGGCGGAGACGGCACAGGCGAGTCCGGCGGGACCGGCGCCGACGACGGCGACGCGCTTGCGCAGCCGGGTCGGGGAGAGGACGAGTTCGGTCTCGTGGCAGGCGCGCGGGTTGACCAGGCAGGAGGTGATCTGCCCGCTGAAGGTGTGGTCGAGACAGGCCTGGTTGCAGCCGATGCAGGTGTTGATGGTCTCGGGCCGCCCGGCCACCGCCTTGGCGACGAAGTCGGGGTCGGCGAGCATCGGACGGGCCAGGGACACCATGTCGGCGTACCCCTCGGCGATCAACTGCTCGGCGAGTTCGGGGGTGTTGATGCGGTTGGTCGTCACCAGCGGCACCGAGACGGCGCCCATGACCTTCTTGGTCACCCAGGCGTACGCGCCGCGCGGCACGGAGGTGGCGATGGTGGGGATACGGGCCTCGTGCCAGCCGATGCCGGTGTTGATGATCGTGGCTCCGGCGGTCTCCACCGCCTTGGCGAGGGTGACGACCTCCTCCAGGGACGAGCCGCCGGGGACGAGGTCCAGCATGGAGAGCCGGTAGACGACGATGAAGTCCTCACCGACCGCCTCTCGCACGCGGCGCACGATCTCGACCGGGAAGCGCATCCGGTTCTCGTAGGAGCCGCCCCAGCGGTCGGTGCGCCGGTTGGTGCCCGCGGCGATGAACTCGTTGATGAGGTAGCCCTCGGAGCCCATGATCTCGACGCCGTCGTACCCGGCCTGCCGGGCCAGGCGGGCGGCGCGCGCGTAGTCGTCGATGGTCTGCTCGACCTCGGTGTCGGTGAGCGCGTGCGGGACGAACGGGCTGATCGGCGCCTGGAGGGCACTGGGCGCGACGAGGTCCTGGTGGTAGGCGTAGCGGCCGAAGTGGAGGATCTGCATGGCGATCCGCCCGCCCTCGCGGTGCACGGCGTCGGTGATGACGCGGTGCTGATCGGCCTCCGCCTCGGTGGTGAGCTTGGCGCCGCTCTCGTACGGGCGTCCGGCCTCGTTGGGGGCGATACCGCCGGTGACGATGAGCCCCACTCCCCCGCGCGCCCGCTCCGCGTAGAACGCGCCCATGCGCTCGAAGCCGTGCTCGGCCTCCTCCAGGCCCACGTGCATCGAGCCCATGAGCACGCGGTTGGGCAGCGTGGTGAAGCCCAGGTCGAGCGGGGTCAGCAAGTGCGGGTAGCGGCTCATGGCGGCCCTCCGTGCGGCGTGTCGTGCGTCTGTTGTAGACGACGGCGACAGGTTTGTGCAACTAGTTGCACAAACCCGCGAGGGCAGTTCGGGCGGCAGCCCTAGGCAGTCCTCAGTCAGCCGTCAGTCCACGTCGACGTCGTCGAAGAGGTCGAGCATCCGGGTCAGCACGCGCAGACACGCCCGCAGATCCGCCTCGGTCAGGTCGCCGCGCACCTGCCGCAGCAGGGTGTACTCGCGGGCGGTGACGGCGTCGATCAGCGCCTGCCCCTCGTCGGTGAGCCGGAACAGCGAGGAGCGCTTGTGGGCAGGGTTCGGGATGCTCTCGACCAGCCCACGCGCCGCCGCCTCGTTGACCATCCGCTGCACGAACTGCCTGCTGAGCGCCTGCGCGCGCCCCATCTGCGGGACGGTCATGGGCCCGTGGCCGCAGAGCAGGGAGAGCACAGCGCGTACGCCGACGGAGACGCCCTCGATCGCTTCCGCCTGTTCGACCTTGCGCTGCACCCGCCGGTACAGCGGGCCCACCAGGGAGAAGACCTCCATGAGACGGGGGGCGAGGGCATCCGGGGCCAGTGGAGCGTTCTGATCGGTCACACCGGGAATTATGACACCTGGGTTGTCAACCTCTCGGAAAATTGACACCTTGGTTGTCATGACGGAGACGATGGAGACGCTGAGGACGTTCGAGACCGGTGACGGCCGGCTGGCGTACCGCGACGTGGGGGCGGGGGCACCACTGGTGCTGCTGCACGGCGGCTTCCTCGACCACCGGATGTGGGACGACCAGATCCCGGTGTTCGCTCAGACCCACCGGGTGATCGCCCCGGACGCGCGCGGCCACGGGGCGTCCTCGAACGCGACCCGGCCGTTCCGCCACACCGACGACCTCGCCGCGCTGCTGCGCCACCTCGGCACCGGTCCCGCGACCCTGGTCGGGCTGTCGATGGGCGGAGCGATCGCCGTGGACACCGCTCTGGAGCACCCGGACCTCGTCCGCGCCCTCGTCGTCAGCGGCGTCGGCACGAGTGAGCCCGATTTCCAGGACCCGTGGACGCAGGCCGCCATCTCCACGTACTGGCATGCGCTCGGCGCCGGTGACATCGACGCCTTCGTGGACGCGCTCGCACGGTTCACCTACGGCCCGCAGCGCACGGCCGAGGACGTCGACCCCGAAGTCGACCGGCGGGTGCGGGAGATGGCCCGGGCGACGATCACCAAGCACACCGGCGACGAGCCGGACCACTCGGTGCGCGTCACCGACACCTGGGCCCGCGCCGCGAAGATCGAGGTACCCGTGCTGGCCGTCAACGGCGGCGTCGACTCGCCCGATCACATCGGCATGGCCGAGCGTCTGGTCCGCACCGTCGCGCACGGCCGGGCCACGGTCGTGGAGGGCACCGGGCACTACCCCAACATGGAGCGGCCCGATGCCTTCAACGCGATCGTCGGGGACTTCCTGCGCTCACCCGAGGTGAGTCGTTAGCGCCTGGTGCCGATCAGCACGTTGGCGTACAGCTCCTCCGAGACGGCGAGCCGGACGTCGAGGCCGCCGTGGGTGAACGCCTCGATCGCGGAGGGGACTTGGCGTTCGCTCGTCTCGACGAGCAGACTGCCGCCGGGTGCCAGCCACACGGACGCCTGCGCAGTGACCCGGCGCAGCACCTCCAGGCCGTCAAAGCCGCCGTCCAGAGCGGTCAGCGGCTCGTGGTCGCGGGCCTCCGACGGCAGCAGTGCGACCTCGCCCGTGGGGACGTAGGGGACGTTGGCGGTCAGGACGTCGACACGGCCGCGCAGTTCGTCGGGGAGGGCGGCGAACAGGTCGCCCTCGTGGACCCGGCCGCCGTACGCGGCGACGTTGCGGCGGGCGCAGCGCACTGCGGCCGGGTCGATGTCGGCGGCGTGGAGTTCGGGCCCGTCCAGCCCGGCCGCCAGCGCCGCGCCGACCGCGCCCGAGCCACAGCACAGGTCGACGACGAGACGGGCGCCGCGAGAGACGGCGAGGGCCTGTTCGACGAGGAACTCGGTGCGGCGGCGGGGCACGAAGACGCCCGGCTCCATCGCGATGCGCAGGCCGTGGAACTCGGCCCAGCCCAGGACGTGTTCCAGGGGAAGCCCGGCGACGCGCCGGTCGACCATACGGGCGGCCTCGTCGCGAGTGCGGGCGGTGGACAGGATCAACTCCGCCTCGTCCTCGGCGAAGACACAGCCGGCGGAACGCAGCGCGGAGACGACGTGGGAACGTGACAGTGATGGCATGGAGCCGGGAAAGCCTTCCGGTGGACCGAAGGGCGCACTCGCGGTCAGCCGGCGGCGGTGGTCCGCGCCGTCCTGAGGTGGGAGAGCACCCGAGCCGACACAGCGGTGATGGGACTCACCTCCTCGGCCACACCGGCCGGGACGGTCCGCGGCCAGGACGGACACCCTAGCAGGAGGGGCGTTCGCAAAAAGCCCCCTTCGACCTCGGAGACGTCCTCGCGGAGACGTCCGCGCCGACCCGAGTTGTACTCTACAACTGAGCGACGAGGGAGGTCCCGTGCACACAGAGCGCGTCACCGCCGCGTCCGCGGCGGAAGCCGCCGTCGAGACCATTCAGCGCGAGATGACGGTGTTCGCCCGGCGCGCCCGGGCCTCGGCCGGCCGTATGCACCCGGAGCTGTCCCTGGTCTCGTACACGCTGCTCGGGCACCTGGAGGAGAGCGGCGGCTGCCGGGCGACCGACCTGGCCGCGCACTACGCCCTGGACAAGTCCACGGTGAGCCGGCAGGTGGCCGCGCTGGAGCGGGCCGGGCTGATCGAGCGGCGGCAGGATCCGGACGACCACCGGGTCCAGGTGCTGCAGCTGACCCAGGCGGGCACGCGGATCCTCGCCCAGGTCACGGAGAGCCGCCGGGAGGCGTTCCGGGAGCGGCTCGCGGGCTGGCCGGAGCGGGACCTGGAACGCTTCGCGGCCTACCTGCTGCGCTACAACGCGGCGGCCGCCACCACACCGGTCGGGCCGCCCGCCCCGGCCGCCGGCTGACGGCGGGCGACGGGAAGGGGCCCGCCCGCGGCGAACCCCGTGGGCCCCGCCGTCAGATCCCCACCACCTGCTCGTCCCCCAGCCGCTCGGGGACCCGCGCCGACACGAACCTCGTCGTGCGGCGCAGGCGGAAGCCCAGGGACTCGTAGAGGCGGATGGCGCCCGTGTTGCCCGCGCCGGTGTGCAGGAACGGGGTCTCGCCACGCTCGCGGATGCCGTGCGCGACCGCCAGGACCAGCCGGGTGGCCAGGCCCTGCCCGCGGAACGCCGGATCGGTGCACACGGCGCTGATCTCGGTCCAGCCGGGCGGGTGCAGCCGTTCGCCCGCCATGGCGACCAGGGCTCCGTCGCGGCGGATGCCCAGGTAGGTGCCCAGTTCGATGGTGCGCGGCAGGAACGGGCCGGGCCGCGTGCGCGCCACCAGGTCCAGCATCTCGGGTACGTCCGCCGCAGTGAGCCGTACGGCCTCCGGGTCGGGCGCGGCGGCGATCCCGTCGTCGACGAGCTGCACGCCGTCGAGCGCGAAAGTGATCTCCCAGCCGTCCGGGACCTCCCCGCGGAAGCCGGGGAGCGGGGCCTCCGCACCGGGACCCGCCAGCGCCGCGAGGTCGGTCCAGTCGTCGGCGTCCGGATCGTCCGGCATACCCACCCACGGCGACACGTCGACGGGGTAGCGCAGGATGCGGCCCCGGCGCTCCGCGAAGTGGGCGTGCGGACCGGTCAGCGAGGCCAGCGCCGGATTGTCGAGCACGTGGTCGCTCATGCGGCGACCTGGATCACGACCTTGCCGCGGGCGTGCCCGTCCTCCACCAGGCGCAGGGCCTCCCCGGCCGCTTCGAGCGGGAAGGTCCGTGTGACATACGGGTTCAGGTCGCCGGCCAGCACCAGCCGTGCCACCTCGTCGAGCACCGCGGCGGTGCGGGCGCGCTCCACCCGGGCGCCGCCCAGCCGCTCGACGTCCTGCTGGGCCGCCCCTGCGGTGATCAGCTTGGAACGGTCGGTCAGCAGGGTCGCGGTCTCCTCCAGCACGTCGCCGCCGACCAGGTCGTAGACGCCGTCGACGCCGTCCGGTGCGGCCGCCCGCACCCGCGCGGCGAGATCCGTGCCCGAGGGGACGTGGACGGCGCCGAGCTGCTCGACGAAGTCCTTCTTGCCCTCGCTCGCGGTACCGACGACGCGCAGGCCGAAGGCGCGGGCTATCTGCACGGCCGCGACGCCGACTCCCCCGCCGGCGCCGGTGACCAGCAGGGTCGCACCGGCGGGCAGGCCGAGCTGCCGGATGCCGTCGTAGGCGGTGGCCGCGGCGACCGGCAGGACCGCCGCGTCCGTGAGGGCAAGGCCGCCCGGCACGTGCGCGGTCACCGTCGCGGGCAGCAGCGCGTATTCGGCGTATCCGCCGGCCGCGGTGTTGCCGAAGACCGCGTCCCCGACGGCGAAACCGGTCACACCCTCCCCGATCTCCTCGACGATGCCGGCGGCCTCGTTGCCGAACACGACCGGGAACTCGGGCGTGCCGCTGTCGCCGGGCCTCCTCAAGCCCGAGCGCAGCTTCCAGTCGACGGGGTTGACGCCCGCCGCGCGCACCGCGACGAGGAGCTGTCCGGGGCCGGGGCTCGGCCGGTCCGCGTCGATGAACGTCTCCGTCTCGGGGCCGCCGTAGCGGGTGTATGCGTACGCCTTGGGCATGTCCTGCCTCACTCTCCTTCGCTGTCGCCGGACCACCCGTCGCAGGAGCCACCGGTCCCGGCCACTACAGCGCAAGGAAGATCACAGGGGCGTCTATTCCCGGGCGCCGGGAGAGTTCATACGCCTGCAACGACCGGCTCCGGCGGGCGTCCCGGCGAACCGGAGCGGGGTGTCGCCGCGGTGGCGGGGGGTTTCGCGGCCACAGGTCCGGGAACTTCGCCCGAGAGGGAGAATGGGCATAAAAGCCGCTTCACAAGCCGCTTCGTGTCACACGTTCCGTCGGGGACGGTCCGCCCCGGGCCACGGAAGGCACCCCGGGCCATGCGCCGAGTGGCGACGCCCGCCGCGCAGCGACCCGTCGGCGGGGGCATGGCGGCAAGGAGGTCGAGATGCGAACCCGGGTGCGCGGCTGGCGCTGGAAGCGCAATCCGCTGCGCCGCCGTTGCGATGTCGTCGAGGCGTGGACGGCGCTGGTCGTCGCCGTGCTGCTGTTCGTCGGGGCGCCGCTCGTCGGCGCGGCCGTGGGCTGGCGGGCGTACCAGCAGGGGCACGCCACGCAGGTCGCCCAGCAGGCCGAACGCCACCAGGTGACCGCGGTCCTCGCCGAGAACGCCCCGGCCGCCGCGCCCGCGACTCAGGGCGGGAAACAGCCCCTCTACCCGGCGAAGGTGCGCTGGAACGAGCCGGGCCAGGGCACGCTGACCACGATCGCCGAGGTCCCGGCGGGTTCGCGCAGCGGCGACCGGGTCCCGGTGTGGCTGGACTCCAGGGATCGCGGGGTCGCCCCGCCACCGAGTGACGGCGCGGTGTGGCAGCACGCCCTGACCGCCGGTGTGTGGGCGGCGGGCGGCATGGCCGGGACGGTACTGCTGGCCCGCGCCGTGACCAGGCGGGTCGCCGAGCGGCACCGCATGGCGGAGTGGGAGGCCGAGTGGGCCCGCACCGGGCCCGAGTGGGGTCGGCGGACGGCCTGACCGCGCTCACAAGGAGGCAAATGAAGGTCTGGCGGGTCCCTGACGGCCACCGTACGGTGCGATCACCCGACGTCAAAGGTGGTCCTTCATGGCGCTGTTCGACCTGCCGCTGGACGAACTCCGCGAGTACCGCAGTGCGTCCGTCGAGCCCGCGGACTTCGACGCGTTCTGGACGAAGACGCTCCAGGAGGCCCGCGAGCACGACCTGGACGCCCGTTTCGAGCCCGTCGAGACGGGACTGAGGACGGTCCAGGTCCACGACGTGACGTTCGCCGGGTTCGGCGGCCACCCGGTGAAGGGCTGGCTGACCGTGCCGGTCTCCGTCGAGGGCCCGCTGCCGACGGTCGTGGAGTTCGTCGGTTACGGCGGCGGGCGCGCCCTGCCGCACGAGCATCTCCTGTGGGCGTCGGCGGGTTTCGCGCACTTCGTGATGGACACGCGGGGCCAGGGCAGCGGGTGGGGCGGCGGTGAGACGCCGGACCCGGTGGGCAGCGCGCCGTCCTTCCCCGGGTTCATGACGCGTGGGATCGAGGACCCGGAAAGCTACTACTACCGGCGGGTGTTCACGGATGGCGTGCGCGCCGTGGAGGCGGCCCGCGCGCATCCGCTGACCGACGCCTCCCGTACCGCGGCCGTCGGCGGCAGCCAGGGCGGCGGTATCACGATCGCGGTCGGCGGTCTCGTACCGGACCTGGTGGCCGTCGCGCCTGACGTGCCGTTCCTGTGCGACTTCCCGCGCGCGACGACGCTCACGGACCGCCACCCGTACCGCGAGATCGGCGGCTACCTCAAGACGCACCGCGGCCGTACCGAGCAGGTGATGCGGACGCTGTCGTACTTCGACGGCGTGCACTTCGCCGCGCGCGGCCGGGCGCCCGCGCTGTTCTCGGCGGCGCTGGAGGACCAGACGTGTCCGCCGTCGACGGTGTTCGCCGCGTTCAACGCGTGGGCGCACGAGGAGAAGACGATCGAGGTGTACGACTTCAACGACCACGAGGGCGGCGGCGCCCACCAGCAGGGGGTCAAGCTGCGCTGGCTGCCGGCGCGTTTCTGACGCCGGAGAGATCCGGGCGCCGGAGAGATCCGGGCGAAGCCCGCGCCTGTCCGGTCAGGTCCGGGTGGCCACGATCAGCCGGCAGCGCGGGCTGCCGTCGGGCCGGTGGCCGAAGTCCGTCAGCACCCGGTGCTCCACGGTGAATCCGGCGCGGGTCAACTCGCGCCGGACGTCACCGAAGCGGAACGTCCGGTAGTACATGACGAACGGCGGCCGCCACAGGGCGTTGCGCACCCGCATCGCGGTGTCGAAGCCGAGCAGCGCCCAGTACCAGGGCGAGGCCGGGGACGGCGGGGCGCCGACGGGGAACACGAACCGTCCGCTCGGCCGCAGCACGGAGTGCACCTCGGCGAACAGGCCGGGCAGTTCGCGCGGCAGGAAGTGGCCGAACGCGCCGAAGCTCACCACCAGGTCGAAGACGGGGCCGAACGGCAGGGCACGGGCGTCACCGCGCACCCACGCGACGTGCGGCGGCCCGTCGGACCGTGCCCGTGTGCGTGCCCGTGCGACGGCCAGCATGCCCGCGCTGAAGTCGACGCCGGTGACCCTCTCACGGCAGACCGTGCGCAGCACCTCCGTCCCCGCGCCCGTACCGCAGCACAGGTCGAGCCCGTGCGCGAAGGGCCCCATCCCCTTCAGCTCCCCTTCGACGGCGTCCAGGACGGCGCCCGGAGTCCGGAAGGGGGTGTGGTCGAACTTGGGCGCGAGCAGGTCATAGCCGCGCTGGACCGACGACAGCGCCTGGACGGTCAGCTCGCGGAGGGTGGGACCGTGCGGGGAGAACATCCGCATCAGCTTACGCCTGGTCTCCACGGCGCCCATGGGTTCCGCCTACGCTGGCGGTGAGGGCGAGGTGAGCCACCCGTGCACTCCGTACCCAGCAGTCCCGAAGATCTCGTGCGGGCTCTGAGAGCCGCCGGGATCAGGGACGAGCGACTGCTGGAGGCCGTGCGGACGACGCCGCGGGCCCGGTTCGTCCCCGCCGCTCAGGCGGCCGCCGCCTATCGGGACACACCGGTTCCGATCGGGCAGGGGCAGGTCACCACGCAGCCGTCGCTGTCCGCCGTGATGATCGAGAGCCTTGAGCTGAGCGGAAGCGAGCACGTCCTCGAGGTCGGCACCGGGCTCGGCTTCCAGACCGCGCTGCTCGCCCGGCTGGCCGGCGACGTGGTCAGCGTGGAGATGCGGCCGGACATCGCCCGGCAGGCGCGCGGCAATCTGGCCGGGCAGGGCGTGCGGAACGTGGAGTTGCGGGTCGGTGACGGCAGCGGCGGTGTGCCGGACCGCGCCCCCTACGACGCGGTGATCGTCTCGGCCGCGTTCCCGGAGGTGCCCGAGCCGCTGGTCGCGCAGCTACGGCCGTCGGGCCGTCTCGTGCAGCCGGTCGGGCCGGGCGGGCACGAACAGGTGGTGTGCTTCGTGCGCACCACGTCCGGGCTGCGGCAGTGGCGGATCGTGACCGCCGCCTGCTTCGTCCGGCTGCTCGGGCGGTACGGCTTTCCGCAGGACGACACGGATGTCACCTGAGCGCGGAACAGACCGCTGAACGGGGAACAGACCGCGTTCTGTCCGTGTTCTCCCCGGCAGAACCGCCGAGTGCTACAGTGCGGTGAGCACTTGTGTACGCCCCGTCCGGGGCGCCGGTGCCTGTTTCTCCCCGTTCGCCGTTCCGCCCGTCGTTGCCGACCGGCGCACCGGCTTTCCGACACCACCTTGTCAGGCAGTGCGTTGTACGCCCGTACCCGGGGTGCCGTTCCTCGCCGTGGCGAGGCGTGATCCTGCCGCCTCCCGGCCCCTCTCCCCTCCTTCCCTCCTTCCCTCCTTCCTTCCGTTCCTGAAAGGCCTTCCATGACCACCACGCTCGAACACCATCCGATCCAGCAGGAGCGAACGTCTCAGACCATCACCGGAGTCCTGGACATCGACGCCGCCGGGAAGGGGCATCTGCGGGCCGAGAGCTGCCTCGCCTCGCCCGCCGACCTCCCCGTGTCGCCCGCCCTGATCCGCCGTCACGGGCTGCGCAAGGGCGACAGCCTCGCCGGCGCCCGTACCGGACGCTCCCTCACCGAGGTCGAGCTGGTCAACGGCCGGCCCCCGGAGGAACTGCGCGGCCGTCCGCACTTCCGCGACCTCACCCCGCTGCACCCGCGTGAGCGGCTGCGGCTCGAGCACCCGGCGTCGGGCCTGGGCGGACGCGTGATGGACCTTCTCTCACCCGTCGGCAAGGGCCAGCGCGGGCTGATCGTGGCCCCGCCCAAGACCGGCAAGACCGTGCTGCTCCAGCAGATCGCCGCGGCCGTCGCCGGCAACCACCCCGAGTGCCACCTGATGGTCGTGCTGCTCGACGAGCGGCCCGAGGAAGTCACCGACATGCGGCGCTCGGTGCGCGGAGAGGTGTACGCCTCCACGTTCGACCGCACGCCGAAGCAGCACATCGCGCTCGCCGACCTGGTCGTCGAGCGCGCCAAGCGACTGGTCGAGCAGGGCCAGGACGTCGTCGTCCTGCTGGACTCGCTGACCCGGCTGTGCCGGGCCCACAACAACGCGGCCTCCTCCGGTGGCCGCACCCTCAGCGGCGGCGTCGACGCGTCCGCTCTGCACGGCCCGAAGCGCTTCTTCGGCGCTGCCCGGCTGGCCGAGGAGGGCGGCTCCCTCACCATCCTGGCCACCGCCCTGGTCGAGACCGGCTCCCGGGCCGACGAGTTCTTCTTCGAGGAGCTGAAGAGCACCGGCAACATGGAGCTGCGCCTGGACCGCGCCCTGGCCGCCCGTCGCACCCACCCGGCCGTCGACATCGCCGCGTCCGGCACCCGGCGCGAGGAACTCCTGCTCTCTCCAGGCGAGTTGGCGCCCGTACGAGGACTGCGGCGAGCCCTGCAGTCACAGGGGCAGCCCGCCGTGGAGACCCTGCTGGAGCGGTTGCGGGCGACGCCCGACAACGCGGCGTTCCTGCGCCAGGTCCAGCCCACGCTGCCGGTCGGCTGATCCGGACGCCCGGACACGTCCCGGAGTCAGGCATCCGGGTGCATGATGCGCCCACTCGGCGCACGCCGACCGGGCGGACGCGCGCTCACCGTTCCTACGGTGTCCGGTATGAGCATCGGATTCTCCTCTCGCGCCCTCCTCTCCTGCTGCGTTCTGGGCGCGGTCGGCATGTCGGCCCTCGCGCCGCTGCCCGCCGCCGCTCTGACGGGCACCGGCGCCGGCGCTCCCGGGCCCGCCGCGTCGCAGTCGCCGCTCCTGTACGGGCCCGGCACTCAAGTGCGGCCACGCGCGGGAGCCCCCGAGGTCCCCTCTGTGTCGGCGCTGTCGTGGCTGGTGGCCGACGCCGACACCGGTGACGTGCTCGCCGCGCACGACGCGCACCGTCCGTTGCCGCCCGCGAGCACCCTCAAGACGCTCTTCGCGCTCACCGTGCTGCCGGCGCTGCCCGCCGGCACCCGGCACACCGTCACCGAACGGGAGCTGGCGGACATCGGGCCCGGCAGCAGCCTCGTCGGCGTCAAAGAGGGGCTCACCTACCGGGTGAGCGACCTGTGGAAGGGGGTCTTCCTGCACTCGGGCAACGACGCGGTGCATGTACTGGCCGCGCTCAACGGCGGCGTGCAGACCACGGTCCGCCGGATGCAGGCCAAGGCGCGGCAACTGGGCGCCTTCGACACCCAGGTGGTCTCGCCGGACGGCTACGACGCCCCCGGTCAGGTGTCGTCGGCGTACGACCTCGCGGTGTTCGGGAGGGCCGGGCTGCACAATCCGGACTTCGCCCGGTACTGCTCCCTGGCGGAGTCGACGTTCCCCGGCGACGGCGGCTCGTACGGGATCCGCAACACCAACCGGCTGCTGACCGGCGCCGACGGTGTCGAGCGCTACCCGGGGCTGATCGGCATCAAGAACGGCTACACCAGCCACGCGGGCAACACCCTCGTGGCCGCGGCCCGCCACGGCGGGCGCACCCTTGTGGTGACGGTGATGAATCCTCAGGAGGGCGGCGGGCTCACGGTCTACGAGGAGGCTCGCTCGCTGCTCGACTGGGGCTTCGACGCCGCCGGGCGGGTGGCGCCGGTCGGCTCGCTGCTGCCCGAGGGGTCGGGCGTGGCGGGCTCCGGTCCCACCGCGCTGCCGACGACGACCCCCCGCAGCGAGGAGGACGCCCCGTCCGCCTGGCCGGAGGCGGGCACGCTGGCGGGCGCCGTCGGTCTGGGGACGGGCGCGGCGGTCGCGCTGGCGCTGCGGCTGCTGGGGAGACGGCCGAAGCGGGACTGACCGACCGGCAGCCCGAGCAGCAGGCCGAGGGTGATCCAGGTGTAGGTGTTGCTGCCGAGGAAGCCGTCGATCCCGGACGCGTCGTCGAACCACAGCCACACCACGCTGGTGCACAGCACCGCGTACAGCGCGGCCGCGGTCCGTGGCCGGCGTGCGTGCACCAGCACCGCGAACGACGGGAGCAGCCACACCAGATGGTGCACCCAGGTGATCGGGGACACCAGGCAGGCGATGAGCCCGGTGAGGGCGAAGGCGGCCGGCCAGTCCCCGGCGTCCAGCGCCCGGTGCGTGCGCCACGCCCACACCGCGAGGACCAGGACGACGGCCAGCGCCCAGGCGGCCCGGCTCGGATCGTCCGGTGCCGCGAGCCGGGCGAGGACGCCCTGCAGGGACTGGTTGGAGACGTAGTCGAGGCGGCCGACGCGAGTGGTGTCCCAGACGGCGCTGGTCCAGTAGAAGCGGGAGGCGTCCGGCGCCGCCCACGCCGCGAGCAGGGTGGCGGCCCCGGCGACGGCGGTGGCGACGGCGGCGGCCCGCCATCTGCGGGCGAGCAGCAGCAGGGCGATGAACACCACCGGGGTGAGCTTGACGGCCGCCGCGAGTCCGATACCGGCCCCCGCCCAGCGCCCGCGCCCGGTGGACAGCAGCCAGGCATCGGCGAGCACCAGTGCCAGCAGCAGGAGGTTGACCTGCCCGAAGCTGAAGGTGTCCCGGACGGGTTCGAACAGGGCCAGCGCGCAGGCGGCCAGGCCCCAGCCGAACCAGCCGTGGCGGCCCACCTCCCGGCCGACGAGGATCCACACCACGGCGGCGATGGCCGCCAGGTTGAACAGCAGGGCGAACGCGATCGCCGTGTGCAGGCCGACGAACGCCATCGGCAGCATGCACAGCGCGGCGAACGGCGGATAGGTGAAGCCGTACGTCGTGCCCGGCACCCGGTAGTCGTAGAGGTGCCCGCCGTGGTGCGTCCAGGCGTCCACGGCCCCGTAGTAGACGCGCAGGTCGAACCAGCCGCGCAGCAGCGGCACGGTGGCGGTGAAGACGGTCACGGCGGCGGCGAGGCCGACGACGAGGGCGAGCCGTCCCTTCTCGGTGCGCGGCGGTCTCACGCGGTCCGTCCCAGTACGGGTGCCTGGGCCGTCTGGTGCGCCTGCCACAGCACGACCACGGCCAGCATGCCGCCGGAGACGGCCAGCACCACCTGGGCGAGGTCGGGCGGGCCGCCGCTCGGCAGCACGGCGAGCGCGAGGACGGCGGTGGCCGCGGCCACCCGGTGGCGTACCGATGTGCTGGGGGCCGCGGCGGCGATGAGGAACAGTCCCCACAGGGCGTACCAGGGGCGGATGGCCGGGCCGAGGACGGCGACGACGGCGAGGCTCAGGCCGAGCGCGTAGACCGGGGCGGGCCGCAGCTTCACCCAGATGACCAGCACGGTGATGGCGGTGGCGGCGACGCCGACCGCGTGCCAGGCCGGTTCCGCCAGGGGCGCGAGGTCGCTGCCGAGACCGTCGAGCAGACGGCCCGTGACCCGGCCGAGGATGCTGGTGGGTGACCAGTTGTGCGGGGAGACGGGTGTCTTCAGGGCCGCTATCCAGCCGTACCCGGTGCCGGCGACGGCGGTGGCCGCGGCGGTGGTGGCGAGCGCGGCCACCGTGGTCGTCACCGTCGCCCGGAGGACGCCGACGTGCCGGCGCAGCGCGATCACGGCGAGCAGGCCGAGCGCGGCGGGGGCCTTGACCAGGGCGGCGAGCGTGACCAGGACGACGCCGAGGACGTGCAGCCGGCCGCGGGCGGCGAGCAGGCCCATGCCGAGCAGGCCGAGCATGATGGCGTCGTTGTGGGCGCCGGCGACCAGGTGCAGCAGGACGAGGGGGTTGAGGGCGCCGAGCCACAGCGCGGCGGCCGGGTCGGCGCCGCAGTGCCTGGCGAGCCGTGGCAGCGCGAACGCCATCAGGGCCACGCCGAGCAGGGCGACCAGCCGCATGCCGAGCAGCCCGGCCGGCAGTTCGCCTCGGGTCAGTCCGGACAGCGCGGAGGCGAGGACGAGGAAGACCGGACCGTAGGGGGCCGCGGTGTCCCGCCACACCGGAGCCACCTCGTCCGCCAGCGGACCGCCGAGCTGGGCGGGCCCGTAGGCGTAGACGTCGAGATGGGCGTGGACCATGGCGCCCTGGGCGAGATAGCTGTAGACGTCCCGGCTGAACAGCGGCGGGGCGAGCAGCAGCGGCGCCGCCCAGGTGGCGAGGACGAGCAGCAGGGCCCGCGGCGTCGGCGGTTCGGGGCCGCGGATCACCCGGCCGAGCAGTGCCCAGGCTGCGATCAGCAGGACGACACCGAAGTACACCCCCACCAGCCCGAGCGCGGCCCGCCCGGACTCCGGGGAGACCAGATCCTCGACCGGCAGGGCCCCGGCGGTCTCACCGCCCAGTGCGAGAAAGGCGGTACCGGCCAGACCGAGCGCCTGGCAGCGGCGGAGATCGACGGGGAAAGCCATGGCCAACACTCGGGAAGCGTGTCAACACCGGGTGGCCGGAAAGCAACGTCCGTCTCTCGCGCGGGCGGCCTGCTTGTGACCGCCGCGTGATCGACGGGCACACGGGGGCACGGAAGCCCCGGTCAGAACACGGACAACCCCGTCAGCGTGGTGAAGCGGTCGAGTGCCGCGACGCCCGCGACGGAGTTGCCGCGCTCGTCGAGGCCGGGGCTCCATACGCACAGGGTGCAGCGGCCGGGCACGACCGCGATGATGCCGCCGCCGACGCCGCTCTTGCCGGGCAGGCCGACCCGGTAGGCGAAGTCCCCGGCCGCGTCGTACGTGCCGCAGGTCAGCATCACCGCGTTGACCTGCTTGGCCTGGCTGCGGGTCAGCAGCCGGGTGCCGTCCGCGCGGACGCCGTGCCGGGCCAGGAAGCCGGTGGCCAGGGCGAGGTCCGCGCAGGACGCGGTGAGGGAGCACTGCCGGAAGTACTGGTCGAGCAGCACCGGCACGGGGTTGCCGATGTTGCCGTAGGACGCCATGAAATGGGCGAGGGCGGCGTTGCGGTCGCCGTGCGCGGCCTCGGAGGCGGCGACCTCCGTGTCGAAGGAGAGTCCGGGGTTTCCGCTCTCGGCGCGCAGGAAGTCGAGCAGCGTGCCGGCCGCGTCACCGGTACGGGTGTGCAGCCGGTCGGTGACGACGAGGGCGCCCGCGTTGATGAAGGGATTGCGCGGGATGCCGTTCTCGTACTCCAACTGGACCAGCGAGTTGAACGGGTTGCCGGACGGCTCCCGGCCCACGTGCTCCCACAGTGCGTCACCCTCGCGGGCGAGGTCGAGGGCGAGGGTGAAGACCTTGGTGATGGACTGGGTGGAGAACGGCTCCCGCCACTCCCCCACTCCGTACACGGTGCCGTCGAGTTCGGCGACGGCCATGCCGAAGCGGCGTGGGTCCAGGGCGGCGAGCGCCGGTATGTAGTCGGCGGCCCGGCCGCGACCGGGGCGCTGCTCCATCTCTTCGGCGATACGTTCCAGCACGGGCTGGAAGTTCAACGACGGGGCCATGGTCACCATCGTGCCGCCCCCTGCGACGGACCGCTCACCTGACGTACCTCGTGATCACGCACTGGATCCTATGACGCGCTCGGGGCCGCTCCACCCGGCGGGGCGGCGGCCGTGGCCGGCCCCCCGCCGGATGCTTTCTCCCTGCTCACCGGGACGCTCAGACCTCCGGGGAGCCGCTGCCCGCGACCACCTCCGGCCGCAGCAGCGCCTGGAGCCTCTCGGCCGGCAACAGGCCCTTCTCCAGGACGAGTTCGGCGACGCCGCGCCCGGTGGCGAGGGCCTCCTTGGCGATGCCCGTGGCCGCCTCGTAGCCGATGTACGGGTTGAGTGCGGTGACCAGGCCGATGGAGTTCTCCACCGCCGTCCGCAGTTCCCTCTCGTTGGCCGTGATCCCGGCGACGCACCGCTCGGCGAGGGTGAGGCAGGCGCGCTCCAGGTGCGTGATGCTCTCGGAGAGGGAGTGCAGGATGACGGGCTCGAAGGCGTTGAGCTGGAGCTGTCCCGCCTCGGCGGCCATGGTGATGGTGACGTCGTTGCCGATCACCTCGAAGGCGACCTGGTTGACCACCTCCGGGATCACCGGGTTCACCTTGCCCGGCATGATGCTCGAACCGGCCTGCACCGGCGGCAGGTTGATCTCGTTGAGGCCCGCGCGCGGCCCCGACGACAGCAGGCGCAGGTCGTTGCAGCTCTTGGAGAGCTTGACCGCGATCCGCTTCAGCACACCGGACATCTGCACGAAGGCGCCGCAGTCCTGGGTGGCCTCGACCAGGTTGGCGGCCGTCACCAGCGGCAGACCGGTGATCTCCGAGAGGTGGCGGCGCGCGGACTCGGCGTATCCCGATGGAGCGTTGAGCCCGGTTCCGATCGCGGTGGCGCCGAGGTTGATCTCGTGGATCAGCTCGACGGCCTCCGCGAGCCGGCTGCGGTCCTCGTCCAGCATGACCGCGTACGCCGAGAACTCCTGCCCCAGCGTCATCGGCACCGCGTCCTGGAGCTGGGTGCGGCCCATCTTCAGCACGTCGCGGAACTCGACGGCCTTGCGGGCGAAGGCGTCCTGGAGCACGGCCATCGCCTTCAGCAGGCCGCGCACGGCGTAGACCGTCGCGATCTTGACGGCGGTCGGGTAGACGTCGTTGGTGGACTGGCCGAGGTTGACGTCCTCGTTGGGGTGCAGGTGCCGGTACTCGCCCTTGGCGTGCCCCAGCAGCTCCAGCGCCCGGTTGGCGACGACCTCGTTGGCGTTCATGTTGGTCGAGGTGCCCGCGCCGCCCTGGATGACGTCGACGACGAACTGGTCGTGCAGCTTGCCGTCGCGGATCTCTCGGCAGGCCTCCACGATGGCGGCGGCCTTCTTCGGCTCCAGCAGGCCGAGTTCCTCGTTGGCGAGGGCCGCGGCCTCCTTAACGGCGGCCAGGGCGTCGATCAGGTGCGGGTAGGCGGAGATCGGCGTCCCGGTGATGGGGAAGTTCTCCCTGGCGCGCAGGGTGTGGATGCCCCAGTACGCCTCGGCGGGTACGTCGCGGTGGCCGAGCAGGTCGTGTTCGCTGCGGTGGGCGGCGGTCATGGCTGTGCGGGCCCTCTTTCGGAGGTGGACGAAACGAGGTGGACGAGTCGGTCAGGCGCGGGTCTGGGGGGCGAGGGGGTCGAGGGCACGGACCGGCCGGACGCTGCCGACGGGTTCGCCCCCGCCGAGCAGCGGCTCGCCCGCGAACTCGGTGAGCGCCGCCGGGTCGACGCCGGCGCGGGCCAGGGCCGCGGCGGCGACCGGGATCCGTGCCCGGTTCGCCCCGTCGGCGATCTTGACGGCGACGGCACGGCCGTCGGGCAGTGCGGCGACCTGGACGCCCTCGAATCCGTCCTTGGCGAGCAGCCCGGGCACGGCCCGCATCAGCGCGGCGACGTCGCGCCCGGATCCCGAGGCCATCTCGGCGTGCTCGCGCATGGCGTCCGCCACCCGTGCCTCCGGGGTGCCGGCCGGCGCGGTCGTGATGCGGGCCGCGGCACGGGCGAGCCCGTGCAGCGAGACGGAGAACAGCGGCGCGCCGCAGCCGTCGACGGTCACCCGGGCGATCGCCTGGCCGGTGAGGTCCTCGACGATCTCGGCGATGGCCTGCTGGAGGGGGTGGGCCGGATCGAGATGGTCCTCCAGCGGCCAGCCGTTGAGCTTGCAGGTGTACAGCATGGCCGCGTGCTTGCCGGAGCAGTTCTGGGCGAGCCGGGAGGGCAGGCGGCCCTCGCGGATCCAGTCGTCGCGAACGACCGGGTCGTACGGCAGGTCCGGGACGTTGCGCAGGTCGTCCTCGGTGACACCGGCCAGCTCCAGGATCCGCCGGGTGCCGGCCAGGTGCCGTTCCTCGCCGGAGTGGCTGGCTGCGGTCAGCGACAGCAGCTCGCCGTCCAGGGGAAGTCCGGCGCGCACCATGGCCACCGCCTGTACGGGCTTGAGGGCCGAGCGCGGGTAGAAGGCGGCCTCGATGTCACCGAGTTGCAGCTGCACCGTGCCGTCGGCGCCGAGGACGACGACCGAGCCGTAGTGGATGCCTTCGATGACGCCACCCCGGACGAGGTGGGCGATCGGTGCGTGCAGGGGCTCCCGGATCACAGGAGCCTCGGCGACCGGACTTCCGTACAACACTGCGTGGTTCACACATTCACCTTGGGGGATTTACTGCGGCCGACCCGGCCGCGGATGCCGTACCAGCCGCCGGCGAGGGCGGCGACGATCAGCGGCAGGCACAGCACGGTGGTGCGGCCCGCGCCGCCGTCGGCGTACATCAGGACGAACACGGAGGCGAGGAAGCCGAGGGTGACGATCTCGGTCCACGGGGAGCCGGGCAGGCGGTAGCTCGGGCGGGACAGTTCGCCCTTCTGGGTCTTCCGCCAGAAGAGCAGGTGACAGAGCATGATCATGCCCCAGGTGGACAGGATGCCGATCGCCGCGAAGTTGAGCACGATCTCGAACGCGTCCGCCGGGACCACGAAGTTGAGGCCGACGCCGAGGACACAGATCCCGCTGGTGAGCAGGATGCCGCCGTACGGGACCTGGCTGCGGCTCATCACGCTCGTGAACCTGGGCGCCGAGCCCGACATGGCCATGGAGCGCAGGATGCGGCCGGTGGAGTACAGGCCCGAGTTGAGCGAGGACATGGCCGCGGTGAGGACGACGAGGTTCATCACGCCGCCGGCCGCCGGCACGCCGATGTTGGACAGGACCGTGACGAAGGGGCTCTCGCCGGCGGAGTACTTGTTCCAGGGCAGCAGCATCGAGAGCAGGACGACCGAGCCGACGTAGAACAGGCCGACGCGCCACATGATCGAGTTGATCGCCCTCGGCATGATCTTCTCGGGGTTCTCGGTCTCGCCCGCTGCGACGCCGACCAGCTCCACGGAGGCGTAGGCGAAGACGACGCCCTGGATGATCAGCAGCATCGGCAGCACACCGTTGGGGAAGACGCCGCCGTGGTCGGTGAGCAGGGACGGGCCGGGGGTGCTGCCGTCGACCTTGTGCTGGGTGACCAGCAGGAAGATGGCGATCGCCATGAAGACCACGAGGGCGCCGACCTTGACGATGGCGAACCAGAACTCCAGTTCGCCGAAGATCTTCACCGAGATCAGGTTCACCGTGAGGACCACGGCCAGTGCTATGAGCGCGATCACCCACTGCGGGATGTCGGAGAACACGCCCCAGTAGTGGGTGTAGGTGGCCACGGCCGTGATGTCGGCGATACCGGTGGTCGCCCAGTTGAGGAAGTACATCCAGCCCGCGGTGTACGCGCCCTTCTCGCCCAGGAACTCACGGGCGTACGACACGAAGGCGCCGGACGACGGCCGGTACAGGACGAGTTCGCCGAGCGCGCGCACCACCAGGAAGGCGAAGACGCCGCAGATCGCGTACGCGACGAAGAGGGAGGGGCCGGCGTCGGCGAGGCGGCCGCCGGCGCCGAGGAAGAGGCCGGTGCCGATGGCCCCGCCGATGGCGATCATGTTGACGTGCCGGGATTTCAGGGACTTGCGGTAGCCCGCGTCTCCGGCGTCGACGTGACCGGACGATGGGCGCGTCTCTTCTTTGAGGTGCTGTTCGCTCACGCCTCTGGTCCGCCTTCCGTGGGGAGATCCGTGCGCCGGGGGCGCAGGATGTCGGTGAGGGTCGTCTCGACGCGGTCGATGTGGTGGGCCATGGCCGCCACCGCGTCGTCTTCGGAACCGTCGGCCAGCGCCTCGACGATCGCCCGGTGCTCCCGGTTGGACTGCTCGCGCCGGCCGCCCAGCTCGTTGAGGAAGGCCGACTGACGCGCCAGTGCGTCGCGGATCTCCTCGATGACCCGGCGGAAGACCGGGTTCTGGGCGGCTTCGGCCACGGCGAGGTGGAAGAGGGTGTCCATCGCGACCCACGCGGTGGTGTCCGTCTCCCGCTCCATCCGGTCCAGCAGATGGGCCAGGTGGTCCAGGTTCTCGGGGGTGCGGCGCAGCGCCGCGTACCCGGCGACCGGGATCTCGATGTGGCGGCGCACCTCCAGCAGGTCGCTCGCCGCGTAGTCGCCGAAGGTCGGGTCCTCGACGGCGTTGGCGACGACGAAGGTGCCCTTCCCGGTCCGCGAGACGGTCAGCCCCATGGTCTGCAGGGCCCGCAGGGCCTCGCGCAGCACGGGGCGGCTGACCTCGAGGGTGCGGCACAGCTCGGCCTCGGAGGGGAGCTTGTCACCGATCGCGTACTCGCCGCGCTCGATGGCGCCGCGGAGGTGGGTGAGGACCGCTTCCATCGCGCTGACGCGCCGCGGCCCCGGACCACCTGTCTGGCTGTCTGACAGGTTCACGGGGGTTGATCCTCCGGGTAACGGGACGGGACTGTCAAGGGGCGGAGTAAGGAAACATTCAGGGGGCCGGGGTGCCTGAATATCGGCTTCCCGACCCCCGATGATCAGCGGTGATCAGCTGGTGCGGCGTTCCAGGACGGCTTCGGTCAGCTGAGCGTGCCGGTGGCGAGCAGGCCGAGGAGCGCCACACCCACCACGATCCGGTAGATCACGAAGGCGTTGAAGGAGTGCTTGGCGACGAACTTCAACAGCCACGCGATCGAGGCGTAGGCGACCACGAACGACACGACCGTACCGACGGCGAGCGGCGCGGCGCCCACACCCGCACCCAGGGCGTCCTTCAGTTCGTACAGGCCCGCGCCGGTGAGGGCGGGGATTCCGAGGAAGAAGGAGAGGCGGGTGGCGGCCACCCGGTCGAGGTCGAGGATGAGCGCCGTGGACATGGTGGCGCCGGAGCGGGAGAAGCCCGGGAAGAGCAGGGCGAGGATCTGCGAGCTGCCGACCAGCATCGCGTCCTTGAACGAGGTGTCGTCCTCACCGCGCTTGTGCCGGCCCATCTGGTCCGCGCACCACATCACGCCACTGCCGACGATCAGCGAGCCGGCCACCACCCACAGCGAGGCGAGCGGCCCGTCGATGAGCGGCTTGGCGGCCAGGCCGACCACGACGATCGGGACGGTCGCGGCGATCACCCACCAGGCGAACTTGTAGTCGTGGTGGTACCGCTCCTGCTTGTTGAACAGGCCCCGGAACCATGCCGAGACGATCCGCACGATGTCCTTGAGGAAGTACAGGAGCACGGCCGCGATCGCGCCGACCTGGATGACGGCCGAGAAGCCGACGACGGCCTGGTCGTCGACGGGGATCCCCATCAGCCCCTCGGTGATCTTGAGATGGCCGGTCGAGGACACGGGGAGGAATTCGGTCAATCCCTCGACGACTCCGAGGACGGCGGCCTGACCGACGTTGATGACGCTCATGGGATCCAGTTCTGAGGAGTTGGTCGACAGTGCTGTAGACGGTGGTGCTGGGGAAGTTGTACTACGCGCGGGTGACGGCCGCCGACTAGGTCCACAGGGCCTGGGCGAGCGAAACCCCGGCAAAAGCCGCACCGAGGCCCGCCGTCACGCTAGCGACGACGTTGGCGGCAGCGTAGAACCCCGCGCCGGTCTCGGTCAGCCGCAGTGTCTCGTACGAGAACGTCGAGTAGGTGGTCAGCGCCCCGCACAGGCCCGTGCCGAGCAGGAGCTGCAGGTGCGGCGAGGCATGGCCGGCCGCGGCGGCACCGGTCAGCAGGCCCAGGATGAGGCAGCCCGTGACGTTGACCACCAGGGTGCCCCGGGGAAAGACCGTGTCGTGCTTGAGCTGCACCGCACGGTCGGTGAGGTAACGCAGGGGTGCGCCGACCACGGCACCGAGGACCACCAGCAGCCAATTCACAA
This sequence comes from Streptomyces sp. NPDC001796, assembly GCF_042892355.1. Classification (NCBI taxonomy): domain Bacteria; kingdom Bacillati; phylum Actinomycetota; class Actinomycetes; order Kitasatosporales; family Streptomycetaceae; genus Streptomyces; species Streptomyces sp. NPDC001796. The sequence goes on from NZ_JBIAUC010000008.1 coordinate 357,097, forward strand.
CGAGTTCTCACCTTTCCCGTCGTCCGGTTTCGCCGCGACCGGCTTCCCCGCGACCGGTTTCACCACGTCCGGCGTACCGGATGACTTCGCAGTCGTCGAGCGTCACGAGTCCTTCGGTGACGAGTTCGTCGAGTTGGGGAAGGAAGGCACGGACGTGCTCCTCCGTGTCGACGATCACGACGGCGACGGGCAGGTCCTCGCTGAGCGACAGCAGCCTCGAGGTGTGGATCAGCGAGGAGGCGCCGAAGCCCTCGATACCGCGGAAGACGCTCGCGCCCGCGAGACCCGCGGCATGCGCCCGGTGCACGATCTCGCTGTAGAGGGGCTTGTGGTGCCATGTGTCGTGCTCGCCGATGAAGACGGTCAGCCTGAGGGCCCTGCCGGTCAGTCGTGTCATGGCCGCCTCCGCGGGCGCCGGTCGGTGGTGTCGTTCATCGCTGCCGCCACGCCAGGACGCGACGGACGGCCGTCATCGTGAGCCAGACCGAGGCGAGGGCCCCGAGGAGCGTCGCGAACAGATACGCGAGTGCGGTGCGCGGATGGCCCGCGTCGACCAGCCTCTGGATGTCGACGGCGTACGTCGAGAAGGTGGTGAAGCCGCCGAGCACGCCGGTGCCGAAGAAGGGCCGCACCAGCCGGTGGGCCGCCCACACATCGGTGATCACGACCATGAAGACGCCGATCACGGCACAGCCGACGAGGTTCACACCGAAGGTGGTCCAGGGGAATCCCCCGGTCCGCGCGGGCCACAGCAGCGAGGCGCCGTAGCGGGCCGTGGCGCCGATGCCGCCGCCGAGGGCGACGACCGCGACGACGGGTCCCTGCCCGTGCCAGGGGGACGGCCGCCGCGCGGGCTCGGGCGGTGCGGCACCGGTGGCGTCGGCGCTCTTGGGGTGCGGGACTGACATGGACGTACTTCTCCTACTCGCCGGGGCCCTGCCGGACGGGCACGCTCATCGCAAGTAGGGACCGTTGGCGGCGGCACTGCCGCGGTTCTGGTACGGCGGGCCCCACCGCCGCGCCGCGGGACATGATCGCGGCCGGGGTACAGATTACCGCCGGGCACGGCGGCCGCGCACACGCGGGTCAGCCGGTGCCGTCGGGCAGCTCGCACACGGCGATGCCGTGTTCCCAGACACTGCCGAGGACCAGCCGGCCGCCGGCGACACAGGCGCTGGTGGACATGCGGAAGCCGGAGCGATGGCGGACGAGGTGGCGCCGGATGCGGCCGTCGTCATCGACGGCGAGGACACCGGCCATGGCCGCCGGGCGGTACGGGGCCCGCACCGCGAGCCGGGCGGCGGCGCGGCGCACGGGCGGGGCGGCACGGTGCAGCAGGTCGAGGGCGGGGACGTGCGGTCCGGCGAGGGCCACCCAGATCGGACCTTCGGGCCCTTCGCGCCAGAGGTTGTCCGGCATTCCCGGGAGGTCCTCGAGGAATGGCTCGGCGCGGCCGGAGCGCGGTCCGGTGAGCCAGTAGCGGCTGAGGCGTCGGGCTCCGGTCTCGGCGACGACGAGGAAGGACTCGTCCTGGGCGGGCGCGAGGCCGTTGGCGAACTGGAGCCCGTCCAGGAGCACCTCGGGAGCGTCGGCGCCGGGGGCGAGCCGCAACAGCCGTCCCGTTCCGGTGTGCTCGACGATGTCGCCGATCCACTGCTCGAAGGGGTGGCGGCGGCTGGACACGGTGAAGTACAACGTGCCGTCGGACAGGGCGACGACGTTGCTGCAGAACCGCAGCGGCTCCCCCGCCGCCGAGTCGGCGAGGACGCGTACGGTGCCGTCCTCGAGGTGGATCCGCACAAGCCCGCGGTGCGCGTCGCACACCAACAGGTCGCCGTCCGGGAGGACTTCCAGCCCGAGCGGGCGGCCGCCGGTCTCGGCGATCACCTCGACGCGGCTACGAGCAGGATCCGCGAGTCCGTCGAGGGCCAGGATGCGGCCGTCCTCGACACCGGTGAGCACCCGCCCGCGTCGGTCGACGACGACGTCCTCCGGGCCCCGGCCGCCGATCGCGACGTAGCGGAGCGGAACAAGAGCCTTGGGACGGTCCATGCGTGCCTGCCCTTCGCTGCCGAAGACGGTTCATCCTCGCAGCAGGTACCCGAAGACGCCCATACTCTTTCGGACTCGCTGCGCGGACGTGCCGTCCGAACCATGTGCGCACGGCCGCCGGTCAGCACGTCGCGTCCGCCGTTCTCCGCGCTCTGCCGTGCAACGTCAGGTAGAAGAGCTGCAGGGACTCCTCGGGACCGCCCAGTTCGAAGCGGTTGAAGACCTTGCCGAGCGGGTTCCAGACCCGTCCGTCCGGCATGCGTACGCCGACCGACTGCCGGAAGAAGGCGCTCTGCTCGGCGTCGAAGTCCACCCACACCGCCCCCGCGCGGCGCACCAGAACCTCACCGACGTACGCGCCGAGACCGAACAGCGCCCCGGACGCCCGCTCCCGGTCGGCCCCGCCCTTGCGCAGGCCGTCGACCATGAAGTCGACGACTCGCAGGCTGGCCACGGAGTAGTCCAGCGGCAGCCGGTTGCCGGCGGTGACGCGCGCGACGAATGCGGCCGCGTACCGCCGCATCTCCTTCGCGGACGGAATGCGCTTGTCCGACTGGCCCATGGGACCCCGCCCCTTCGCTCGGGTCAGGGGAACGCCAAACGGTCCCCTCCTGCTGGTCAAGCGCATGCCGACTCCGGAACATCACAGGTCACCGACGTGGCGAATGCCACACGGAAGCCCACAGCCGGCGCACAACCTTTTCACCTCCGTGCACGTGCGTGGGCATTCGCTCAACTCGGCGACCCAGGGCATGCCTTGCCCTCACACGCTTCGTGGAGGATGCCACCGCGACGGGTGGTCACGGGACGCGGCCAGGAACCGCACCAACGGTTCGCGGAGGAACTTCGGCGCTCCTTGCCGGGTCGTCGGAGGAGACCGCCGAGGCGGAGCGGTCCTCGCTTCGTATCGCGATGGTCGTGGGTGGAGCGGCGCCGGCGGCCTGCCTCGGGCTGGTCCTGTACGGCGTCCTCGACAACGGCAAGGGCGACGGAACCGCGGGCAAACGTCTTCCCACCGCCTCGGTCACGTACGAGGTGACCGGCGAGGGCACCGCCGACATCAGCTTCCAGGCCCGCGACGAGTCCGGAAGGGCCACCGTGGTGAGGGCGGTCGCGTTGCCGTGGCACCGGACCGTGGAGGTTCCGGTGGGCCTTGACGTGCTCCCTGGCCTAAAGTCCAGGGATTCCGGCCTGGGTCGTCTGACCCTTCCGGGGGCTTCCTGCTTCACCGCGCTGTGCGGGCACGGGTGCCCGTCTTACCGGCGCTCCACAGGCGTTTGGCGTCTGCGCCCGTCCGGCGGCGACGATGCGGCGTCCTTCGAAGAGGACGTTGCGGGCTGCGTTGTGGTCGCGGTCGTGCACGGTGCCACATTCGCCGCACGTCCACTCCCGGACGTGCAGGGG